>CAZOKZ010000004.1:0-121405 GCA_964580585.1 uncultured Candidatus Sumerlaeota bacterium
TTCTTCCCCTCATCATCCAAAACTATATCCCTTTGATTCTCTTCAAGAAGGTCCTTTGTGTAGTCGATCTCATATTCACTGTAAAATACGTTAGAAATCGTGTCTGCAAATACACTTGCTGCAATTTCGATATCAGAAACAGATTTTTTATCGGTTTCATTCAAATCGCCACAACATACAGATGTAGAAAGTATTGTTAGAGAAAGAAAAAAAGCTTTAATCGCGTTCATTTTTTAGTCTCCGATCAATTCAGTACACATTGCACATTTAAAGATGTGATTTCAGTGCTAAGTTTGACTCGGTTGGTCGTGACCCGTTGCCGTTGCAGACGCGGGGTGTTTGACGGGAAGGACTTCCAACAAATCGGCCTAAAAGTCTGGCGAGAATGCACGCAATGGACAAACTTTGTGCGTGATTATGGGGAAAGCAGTGAAATTGTGCCGAGGCTTCGTCCCGGCATGGAAAACGTTGAAGCATTGATATTGTTCATGTTACAGAAAAGACCCGTTTCGGGGAAAGTCACCTTAAGGGAGGGAGTGGGTAGGGAGCGGGTAGGGTTAAGGGTAGGTGAAGGGGGGCTTTTGATAAAATTCAGCAAAACGGCTGTAGCAGTGGGAGGTTTGGGTGACTCGGCGCGGCGGTTTGAAGGCTGTCTTCGAGCGCCAGGGACATCTTGCTCCACCGGTTTACGCCAACGGATACCCAATCTGTTTCAGGTCTTTGCTCACCTGGGCGAAATTCACCTCGGGCACCAGCGCGGTCGCCAGTGCTTCGTCCATCGGCTCCAGCTTGAAGAGCGATTTGAGCGCCGTCGGGTCCAGCGTCACTTCATGGTAAGCTTGGGCATACACGTAATACGTTTTCGGTCCGACGCACACCAGTTCCAGCAGTGCGCGGCCCATGTCGAAACTCGTTTCGCCATCGACGCGGAAACTCAGTCCCTGCCACGGCGTGTTCGCATCGCACCATGCCAGGAACGACAACTCCTGGTAACGGAAATCCTCCTCGGTGAGCAATCGCAGCGCCAGCGGCGACAGGGGAGAGGTGGCTACCTCTGGCGCGCGCTGAAACCGGCAAAGCGGGTCTGGGCCCATTGATTTGCGCAAGGCGATGGCTTTGATCGCCATCGCGTCGCCCGATTGCAGAATGTAATAGTATGACCCGGCGCCATCGTGACGGTAGGCGAACGTGATGCCGTCGGCGATATGGGCGTTGCACAGATATTGGCGCAAATCCGGGTCGGGGCTGAGCAATAAATCCGCCACGGCGGCGGCTTTCGAGCGGGCCATGATGACTTCGGGCGTTGGCAACCAATCAATGGGGCTGACTTCCATAGGATAAAACTCCTCTTGGTGGGCAAGCCCTGGAACTGGCCCGGGATGAATGCATCTGGGGGCTTTCTACAGATACGTGATCATACCTAACGCCAAAGATGGTACAATCCCTAATCGACCCCGGGGCGAGAATATTTCGCTTCTCTTTCTTTCCACCTTTTTACTAAATAGGGAGTTCTCTATATCGTGAAACCGTCTTGGTTGTCAACGTTGTGCGATTATGCTACGTTTTCATAGTAAGGTTGGTTTCACCATAACTGTAGCACTTTCGGAATGGATAGAGGTAAAAATGAGTGAATCGATGGATGAATTCAACTCTTCTCCCCGTGTGCAAGAACATCGGGGCCGATCCTCCTGGATTCGGTTCATTCAGACGTTGCTTGAACTACGAATTGTCGCTCTTTGTATGATCGCCATGGCTGTTGTGGTGCCTACACTACGAGGAATGAAGTTCGTTAGCCTATGGCTGCATTGGGTGTGTGTTCTACTTCTTTGTATGAGTGGTGGTTTTTTAATTCGGGATTTTGTGTGGTTTGCCGTGAAACAACATCGCATCGGCCGTAAATCTCATTGGGGACTAGGACACTCACCACTATCTGGCAAACGACTTAATCTCACATTTACGGTGGCAGTAGTTATTTTCACTGCGATAAGTATTAATCATCATACATGGAAAGAAAGATTTCACGCTAGATTGATGCAAGAGTATCATTTTGAACTTTTAACCGAGTGTGCATATGATGAGCTCCAGTTCGAGTATCAGGGTAAAAACGAGATGAAATTAATAGGAGGGATGGAGCTACTAAAACAATACGATGAGCCATTTGTTCTTAGATTTGGTGAATTGCGAGGCGTGGAGAAGCTCGAAATTCCGGAAGGAATAAAAAACCTTAAGGGAATTAGGTTAAATTGCAGCATTCAAATAACCAGTGTCACAATTCCCGAGGGACTGCAAGAATTTCGATATTTATTTTTAACCGATTGCAGTGAACTTTCATTGTTGAAACTTCCCGATGAAATGGTTAACTTGCTTGATGTGCGGTTGAAGGGATGTCAGAATTTAAAAAAGCTGGAATTACCGGAGGCATGCGAGAGTCTTGCATCTCTTACATTGGAAGATTGTGGAGGATTGACATCCCTCCGATTGCCAAGGCGATTGAATCGTATGACTTGGTTGTACGTGACTGGATGTAGCAACCTAAAAGAGCTTGATTTGCCGAGGGAAATGAATTCACTTGAAACCCTGGATTTGATGGGATGTGGGGAATTGATAGTAAACGAGTTGCCAAGGCAAATTCCAGTTGTTAAGACACTGAATATTAGCGGATGCGGTGGGGTAACCAAGCTTGAATTACCGAATGGCATGTCAAATTTACAAAGACTTGGATTAGGATGGTGTAAGAATCTTGAAGTCGTAGTGTTACCCTCAGAAATAGGGAGCTTGGAAAGCCTTGGTTTGCAGTATTGTGAGAATTTAAAGGAAGTTGTTTTCTCCAATCAATCCTTCAAATTAAGTTATCTTAGTATTAATTGTTCTCCCCATTTGGACGAGGCATTTATGCGTCGTTTTGATTTGTCCGATACTTATACGGTGATAGATAAAAGTCAGAGTGATTGGTCGTTGTGGAACGATGTGAAGGTGGACAAACACATTGTAGAGTGTGAATAGAAGATTCCGATGTTCGACGAGCTTGGAGATCGAGAAGTCTGGAAGGTGACAAGAATTAACCCATTCACTGTTTTTTTGAATCGTACGCAATTACGATACAAATTTACGAAATTCCGTAATTGAATCGGCGCGATTTTGATTCTACACTGCTTTTCAGGGGTTCTGTTGAATTCTTTGGCCTCGACTTCGGTCGAATATTAGCCGATTCAGGACGTTATGGCATCCGTTCCTTTTATCCACGAAAATTTCCTCCTTCAATCGGCAGCAGCCCGTGAACTCTACCATGGGTATGCGGCAAACCAGCCGATCATCGATTATCACTGTCATTTGGCGCCCGAGGTGCTGGCGACGAACCGTTCTTTTCGCAATTTGACAGAAGCTTGGTTGGGCGGCGATCACTATAAATGGCGTGCGCTTCGTGGCGACGGCGTCGCCGAGCGCCTTATCACCGGCGATGCGCCGGATCGCGAAAAATTCAACGCGTTCGCGGCCACCGTTCCCCGGTTGCTGAAAAACCCGCTGTATCATTGGACGCACATGGAGTTGGCCGATCCGTTTGGCATTCGCGACCGGTTGTTGTCGCCCGAGACAGCGGACTCTGTGTGGGATCGATGCAACGAATTGCTGACGACGTCGGAATTTTCACCGCGCGGTTTGGTTCAACATTTTGACGTGCGAGTGATTTGTACGACGGACGATCCGGCGGATTCGCTGGAGCACCATCATGCATTGGCGGAGGACGAGACTTTTCCGGTGTCCGTTTTACCGACTTTTCGTCCCGACAATGCCTTGGGTATAGAGGAACCGCTGAAGTGGAACGCGTATCTGGACCAACTCGAGGCTTGCGCGGGGCGCGACATCCGATCTTGGGATGATTTGCTGGAAACCCTTGCCTCCCGCGCGGATTTTTTCGCCCGGCATGGGTGCCGGTTGGCGGATTGCGGAATCGCTGAACCGTATGCCGATGCCTACACGTACACCGAGGTATGCGCTGCGTTCGAAACGGCGCGCGGAGGCCAGGCGCCTCATGCGCTGGCGTGTCGCAGATTCCGCTCCGCGCTTTTGTATGAACTCGGGTTGCTATATCATCGATTGGATTGGGCAAGCCAGCTCCACATCGGCGCCATGCGTAAAAACAATACACGAATGGCGTGCGTGTTGGGAGCCGACACGGGTCACGATTCCATTGGCGATTTGCCGGTGGCGTCGGGACTTTCCCGGATGCTTGATCGGCTGGATATCAAGCAATGTTTACCACGCACGATTTTGTATAACCTGAATCCCGCCGATAACGCGGTGTTTGCAACCATGACGGGGAATTTTCAAGAAGGTCCAACACCGGGAAAACTTCAATACGGTGCGGCCTGGTGGTTTCTGGACCAAAAAGATGGAATCGAACGCCAGATCGAAATGCTGGGTAACATGGGGGTGTTGGCTCGTTTTGTTGGGATGCTGACCGATTCGCGATCGTTTCTTTCTTATCCACGCCACGATTATTTCCGCCGCATTTTGTGTAACATTTTAGGTGCGGAGATCGAACAAGGCCTGATCCCCAGAGACATCGAACTCGTCGGGAACATGGTCCGTGCCATCTGTTATGAAAACGCTCAGTCGTATTTTGACTTTAAGATGAAATCCGCTTCCGAGGTACCTGCGCGATGACACCGAACGATACTTCATTTTCCCAACCTGACGACGTTGCGCGTTTATTCCGTTTAGACGGTTGTACAGCGTTGGTAACAGGCGGCACAGGGGTATTGGGGAAAGCTCTCGCCACGGGTCTTGGATTGGCGGGGGCTCGCGTTGCCGTTGCTTCGCGCACACGCGCGTCGGTCGAAGCCACGGTAGAGGAGTTGCGCGCGTTGGACATCGCCGCCCACGGTGTCGTGCTGGACGTTTGCGATTTGCCCTCGTTGCAGGCAGCCGCCAACGAAATAGAACGCGAGTTGGGGACCGTGGATATCCTGGTGAACGCGGCTGGAGGCAATCGACCCGAGGCTACGGCGGTACTCCCGGAACGTTCTTTTTTTCAACTCGATCCCCAAGCCATTCGCAACGTCATGGACTTGAATCTGATGGGTGGCGCAGTGCTCCCTTCGATGGTTTTTGGGGAACGCATGGTGCAGGCGGACGTTTCCGGAAAAATTGTAAACATCAGCAGCGTTGCGGCGCTTGAACCACTGACACGCGTGATGGGATACGCCGCGTCGAAAGCCGCCGTGGCGAATTTTACTCAATGGTTGGCGGTGCATTTTGCGAGAGAGCTAAATGTGCCGATTCGCGTGAATGCATTGATGCCCGGTTTTTTTCTCACTGAGCAAAATAGGTTTCTACTTACAGACGAAGAAGGATTATTGACCGAGCGCGGTCGCCAGATTCTCGAGCACACGCCGATGGGGCGTTTTGGCACGGCCCAGGAACTTGTCGCCGCGTGCGTGTATTTGTGCAGCCCCGCCGCTTCCTTTGTTACGGGGACGACACTCACTGTCGATGGCGGATTTACCGCCTTCTCGGGGGTCTAAGATGTCCTCTACCGCTCTTGTTCAAGAATATTTTGCTGTTGGTTCCCCCGACGAAGACATCTCGATGGAGCGCATCGAAGAGTGCCTGGATGGAATGCTCGATGCGATGGGATCGATGTCGCGTGTCTTATTGGTTCCGCCGGATTTCACGCGTTTTCACTCGGGCGCGGGCGAAATTACCAGCATGCTTTGGAACAAACTCAAACATCGCGGCGTGGAGAACGTGCGTGTTTTGCCTGCTTTGGGTACGCATGTCCCGATGACAACGGCACAGATAGATCGTATGTTTCCCGGTGTGCCGCACGAAGCGTTTGTCGAGCATCGCTGGCGTACGGATCTGACAATGTTGGGCGAAGTTCCGGGTTCGTTTGTATCGAAAGTTTCCAGCGGACGTGTAGAGTATTCGGTCTGGTGCGAGGTGAATTCTCTGCTCGCAACCGGTGGCTGGGACCGGATCTTTTCCATTGGTCAATTGGTGCCGCATGAAGTCATCGGAATTGCCAACCAGAACAAAAACATTTTTATCGGCACCGGTGGAAAAGACACGATCGACAAATCGCATTTTCTCGGTGCGGTATGTAACATGGAAACCATCATGGGGCGTGCGGAAACGCCCGTGCGTGCGGTGTTAGACTTCATGAGCGAGCACTTGGCCGCCCACTTGCCGATTACGTATCTGCTGACCGTGCGCGCAAAAAATTCCGAAGGCCGTTTAATCACGCGAGGTTTTTACGGTGGCGATGGGAAGGCTACTTTTCACAAAGGGGCAGCGCTTTCAAGGCAAGTGAATCTCGATCTGTTAGACGTACCGCTTCGCAAGGTCGTGGTGTATCTCGATCCCTCTGAATTTCATTCGACCTGGTTGGGGAACAAAGCCATCTATCGCACCCGTATGGCGCTTGCCGACGAAGGCGAGTTAATTATCTTGGCGCCAGGCGTTCAAACGTTTGGAGAAGACAGAGGCATCGATTCCTTCATTCGTAAATACGGGTATCGGAAAACAGAACAGGTGCTTGACGCGGTGGATGCTGATCCCACGGGGCTTGGTGCGAACCTGTCTGCTGCCGCGCACCTGATTCACGGTTCCAGCGAAGGGCGATTTTCGATTACATACTGCCCGGGATGTTTATCGCGTGAAGAAGTCGAATCGGTTGGTTATCAATACCGGAACGCAAGCGATGCGTTGAGGGAATTCGATCCTGGAAGATTGAAAGAAGGATGGAACGAACAGGAACAAGTGTTCTTTATTCGCAACCCAGCCCTTGGTTTATGGGCGCTCAAACATCAATTCAAGGAATCGCTATGATTGTTGTCGTGATGGGTGTTACCGGTTGCGGAAAGTCATCCGTTGGTCAGGCATTGGCGCAACGGCTCGATGGCATGTTCATCGACGCGGACGATTATCATCCGCCTGCCAATCGAGTCAAACTGGCGCGTAATATTCCTCTCACGGATCAGGATCGCTGGCCGTGGTTGCGATTGCTGGCGGATTTGCTCAGATGTGAATCGGCCCGAAATTCCACCGTTGTGTTGGCATGTTCGGCGTTGAAGCAAACCTACCGCGACGTGCTGTGCACTTGTGCTTCTCCCGTTGTTTTCGTGCATGTAACCGGCACACGCGAACGCATTGCCGAGCGATTGTGTGCACGAGCCGGACAGCACGAACTCGTTCGCGATTTCGACCGTATTCTCGAAGGCCAGTTTCGCGATTTGGAACCGCCCATGGATGCGATCGTCGTCGAAAATGAAAAACCTCTTGAAGCAATCATTGAAGAAGTGTTTGCACTCCTTCGATACGATAAATCCGTTTCAGAATCGACCGGGAAACCTTAATGTAGTTACAGGCAAAATGGTCGCTTCGTGAAAAACAGCATTTTGCCTTAGTGCATTTCGCAATCTCCGCTTGATACCCGTATCCGATCGGGTTTTGGTTTTTTCGTTTTCAGCAAAAAAATCGATTTGAGAGGTGTTATTATGTGGAAGGGTTTGTTCATTGTGTTTTTGGCTGCTTTTGTATTTTCTGCATGTGCTGGGGAAAGCAAACCAACAACGCCCATTGGCGCTGTTAAGGTTTTTGTCAATGCAACGTTATCGGAAGATATGGCAACGATCCAGAAGCTTTCCGAACCGGGTGCCGCCGATCAGGTAGCCAGAGTTTCAAAGGAACTCAAACCGCTGATTGATACTTCGACAGTGCTGCAATGGCAAAACATGAATCCAACCAGCGGCCAACACGCCGTTTCTGCTCAGATTCCCGGCAAAGGTCAAATGCTTGTCGTGGAATTGAACAAGTCGGGAGAAGAGTGGCGCATCTGTCAAATCGGAATGGTGTCGTTTTGATTTATCGGTTGTTGAAGTAAATCACTACCCGATCGTTTTGCATTCCAATTAAGAATAAAGCAGAACTGGAGGTCACAGCATGTGGCCTCCAGTTTTTTTATGGACCATTGGAGGTTTGACTATTTCATCAAGTTCAATACTTTTGGCAGCCAAAGTGAAATTGCCGGAACGTAGGTGATGATCAACAAGGCGGCAATCATTGCGACAAAGAACGGAATCAGCGGTCGAATGACATTGGAAATGCGCGTATTGCCAATTCCGCAACCGACATATAAACATGTTCCCACGGGCGGCGTGCAAAGCCCGATACATAAGTTTACAATCATCAGAATTCCGAAATGGATCGGGTCCACTCCGAGTTCTTTCACCACAGGGAGAAAAACAGGTGTCAGGATAAGCACTGCAGGAGTAATATCCATGCACATACCGATAAGCAGCAAGATCACATTGATCGTCAGTAACACGGCGAATTTTGTGTGGCAAAGATTCAGCAAGGTTTCGCTGATGCGTTGCGGCGCGCCGTCGCGTGCCAACAACCACGACATCGCCATCGAGGCACCGACCATGAAAAGCACGACGGATGTGGTGACCGCGCAATCGATGATCAACTTCCATAGCTCTTTCATTTCGATTTCACGATAAATCACCACCGTAAGCAAAAAGGCATAGGCGACGGCAATAGCAGCGGCTTCCGTGGCCGTGAAAATTCCAAACATGATGCCGCCGAGCACGACAACGATGAGCAACAGACTCGGTATGGCTTGCCAGAAGGACTTGAGCAATTCTTTTGCAGACGCGCGGGGGAGAGTTTCTTGAGTCGAACGTCGCATTCGCAACGCGTGCGCTGCCATCAGTGCCAACCCGATTAATATTCCCGGTCCCACACCCGCCATGAACAATGCCGCGATGGAAACGCCTCCGGCGGCCAACGCGTACACGATCATGATGTTGCTGGGCGGGATAATCAGACCCATCGTCCCGGCGCTGGTTGCCAGTGCGACGCAATAATCGCGGTCGTATCCTTTACGGCGCATTTCCGGAACCATCACACCGCCAATCGACGACACCGCCGCTACTGCGGAACCGGAAATCGCTCCGAACATCATACAGGTCATGACGGTAACATACCCCAGCCCCCCCGGAAGCCAACCTACCAAAGCGCCAGCGAAATCCATCAATCGCCGCGCGAGGCCTCCACGGCCCATCAATAATCCAGACAAGATGAAAAACGGAATCGCCAGCAAGGAGAAGCTTTCGATGCCGCTCGACATGCGATGTGCCACCGTGCGCGCGGCGCGTTCCATGCCCGTGTCGCCCGCCAAGGCCGCCAGCGTAGCCAATGCAATGGAAACCGCAATGGGTGTATCCATTGCCATTAATACGACGAAGACAATACCCATGATCAAAACGGGTTCGCTCATTGATCGGGTTCCTTTCCGTCACGCGCTTGTTTTACAGAAGTAAGGAACCCTTCGATAGCGACAAGAAGTATGAGCAATCCACTGATGGGCAGTGGCAGGTAGAAAAAACCGCGTCGCATCTGAAGCGCTGGCATGACTTGCCCTGTTTGGAAGGCGGAAACAGTCAAGCCGATGCCACCATAAATCAACACGATGCCCGCAAATGCAGCCACAACCAGAAAGACCAAGGCTCGTAGTCCTTCGCGTTGCCGCACAGGTAATTTTTCCGCCAGATAATCCAATCCGAGATGGGCGCGTCGCGCAAAGCCGATCGCCATCCCGATCAACGTCATCCAGACCAGCAGAATGGTTGAGCTTTCATCGGTCCAGGTGCTGGGACTTTTCAGCAAGTAACGGCTGGCGACCTGCCACAATACGATCAAAACCAGTACGATGGTCAGCGCACCGAGCGTGTGTTCCAATATTTGCTGAAGTCGCTGGCGAGTGCGCGTCATCAAGGCGCTCATTTGCTATCCTCCACGGCGGCAATACGTTCGACTAACTCGCCGACTTCGGTGCCTTCGTATGATTTTAGCATCTCGTCCACCGCAGCGCGAAAGGTGCCTGGGTCCGGCGTGTGAACTTCCACACCCGCTTCTAAAATGGCTGCTAATGATTCCTCTTCTTTTTGCTTCCAGAGTTTTCGTTGAATAACCGAAGACTCGCGTGCCGCACGCATCAACGCCTCCTGCAATTCCGCGTCGAGACTTTCCCACGTTTCCGTGCTGACCAACAACATGTCCGGCGTGCGTGTGTGCTCGTCCATTGAGTAGTGACGACAAACTTCGTAATGACGAGAGAGGTAGAAGCTTGGCAGGTTGTTTTCCGCGCCATCCACGACACCTTGCTGAAGCGCAGTGTAGAGTTCGCCAAAAGAAATCGGCGTTGGCGATCCCCCCAGCGCCGTTACCATGTCCATCGAGGTGCGGCTTTGCTGCACGCGGATTTTCAAACCCTGGAGGTCGGCGGGCGTCATGATCGGCTTTTGCGTGTAAAACGAACGACTGCCGGAATCGTAGTAACTCAACCCCTTCAGTCCACGCGCTTCTCCAGCATTTAGAAGTTCCTCCCCGATGGGACCTTCCAGAACTGTCCAGTAATGGTTTGGATTCCGAAAAACGTATGGAAGGCTGAACACCGCTTCCTTTGGAACAAATGACTCGAGAGGCGAGGTGGACACCTTCGTCATGTCCACCAGACCGAGTTGAAGCTGCTCGAGCATGTCGCGTTCGGGGCCGAGTTGTTCGCTCGGATAAACGCGAATTTCCAACCGGCCACCGCTGTATTCCTTTGCCCGCTTGGCCATCTCGATCATTGCCAGATGAACAGGGTGTTCGACATCGAGACCGTGTCCCAGAATGAGCACACGGTGGTCGCGATTGACTTTTGATGTGCAAGCGGAAGATCCAAACACAAACAGTATTATCGATAAAATGAAAAGCCAGAAACGAATCCCGATTGCACGAATTATAACACCATTATGCCTGGTCGTATCGTTACATTCCAAAATTGAGGTTTTCCGCATCTTCCGATAAACTCTTTACGTACGCTGGTTTGCATCATAAGAAGAATCAATGTGAAGAAGCCTGAATACAATTACGAAATTCCTCAGAAAACATACGGATTTACGATCCAATGCGAGACGAGTTGGTTTGTCGAATAAATATCGAATATGAGATTCGCCGAAGGCTTTTCAATCGGGCAGAAGCGAAATGACGAATCGGTTAGGCCGCTGATGTTGGCGGTCGAGCAAGATCGACGCGTTGTTCGATGTGAAAATGTGATTGGTAATCGACAGACCAAGCCCAGTTCATTATGTTTTGGAAATGAACAACTACTATTTCAAAATCGAATGCGCAAAAAAAGCAATATTGTTAATGGAACTAAACATCCCGCATATTTTTACGCGAAGGTTAATATACTTTACATCGCGGAATATTTTAGTGTAAATGAAAGCACTTCGTATAGCGCTACTGTTCAATGTCGATTGAAGGGAAATCCGGTTATTTCAACGTTGGGATGTCCGGTTATAAACCCAAGATATGGGCGGTGTGGAGCCATCATGTCTTGGATTGTGGAAAAAGAAGTGCGAACCGATGGAATCCATCCGTGCAACTTAGCCGATTGGGTTCGAATCAATCCCTTACTCGAATGATGGAAAAGAAGAGTAGATAGTCCATTAGTATAAAACGAAAGGAGTATTTCTGGATGATTTCCTTTTCCCGTAAACGAAATTCAAGGAAGGAAGCGGGGAAGACGGGAAGTACAGCACGCAACTGGATCGACTCTGGTACTCGAGCTTGCGCCCCAACTCACCCAAATGGAAGTTGTAAGACGATGCATACCCTGCTGGGCGTATCGTTTTTTCTTTCCTTTTTGGTTCCACTGAATGCTGCAACAGTAACCGCCTCGAAAACCAATAGTACCCCAGTTTGTGTGGACGCTTCGAGTGGCACACAAAGCGTGACGTTCGTTCCGGGGGTGGATATTCCCGTTGGCGCTCAGATAACGGATGTGCGGATTTCCGTTCAGTTTGAAAAGAAGGACGCCTCTTGTGGAGGGGGCCACGCAGGGGGAACCCCGTTTAATAACGAGATTCATTACCGGCTGACCAGTCCATCCAGCACGCAGGTTGAGGTTATCAGTGCCGGAACGTTTGCAACTGATCCTTATCGGGGCGTGGTAACCTTCAATTTAAGCGACGCTTTTGGGGCTTTGCCTTCCACCATGCCTGCGGGCGGAAGTTACCATCCCTCCGGCTCGTTTTCTTCGTTCGCAGGCGAGAACCCGAACGGAACGTGGAGTCTGTTTATCGAGGACACCGTGGGGTCGGATGTATTGCAGCATATTTCGTACACGCTGACGATCGACGCATGTATACCGGAGCCACCGCCGCCCGCGCCGGGCGCCCCGAATTTGGTAGATGGAAGCGACAGTGGCGCGTCAAACACAGATAATATCACAAACGATACCACGCCGACGTTCACTGGTACGGTTGCCGCCGGTTCGACGGTGCGACTGTATGAAGGAGCCGCATTACGCGGCACAGCAATTGCCGATGGTGGCGGTACTTACAACGTGACGTCCGCCGCGCTGGGCAACGGTTCGCACACGTTAACCGTGACTCAGGACCCGGGTTGCAGCGAAAGCCCCAACAGCCCCGGCTTGGTTGTTACCATCGACACAATCGCGCCGACGGTTTCGGTGCCGGATTTGATCGCCTCGTTCGATCATGGTGTGTCAAATACGGATAACCTGACCGATAGCTCAACCGCTCAGTACACCGGCACAGCGGAAGCGGGAGTTACAGTCCAACTTATGGAAGGCGCGGCGGTTTTGGCAAGCGGTCTGCCCGTTGGAACGACATGGACACTTAGCGCCGGACCGTTGAGCGACGGTGTGCACAACTTGTTTGCGCGCCAGACGGACTTAGCGGGCAACATTGGCAACTCAGGAACATTGGCCGTGACAATTGATACGGTGCGCCCATTTGTTACGTCGATCAATCGTCAAACTCCGGCTGGTCCTATAACGAATGCCGCTGCGGTTACTTGGCGTACGACGTTCAACGAGCCGGTGATTGGTGGCACGGTCGATCTTGGCGATTTCACCCTGATTGACGTTGGCAACACGTTGACGGGTGAAACACTGACCGGAGTGGCCCCGGTAACAACCAGCACGTATGACGTGACGGCGAACACTGGCACGGGGGATGGCGACCTGCGGCTTGCACTTTCGGCTGTTGGTGGGGTGACGGATCTTGCGGGGAACGTGAACCTCGCTCAGTTCAATTCCGGTCAGACCTACACCATCGACAAGTCGCCGCCGACTTCGCCTTCGACGCCAGATTTGGCGGCTGCCAGCGACAGCGGTGCGTCAAACACCGATAACGTGACGAACGATAACACGCCACAGTTTGATGGGACGGGTCCGCCCAACGAGTTTGTGGACATTTTCTCAGATGTCAGCGGTCCAATCGGCACCGGAACGATTACGGCCGGTGGCACATGGTCGGTGACGAGCGGTGTGACGCTGCCCGATGGCGATCACGACATCACGGCGGTCTCGCGCGACGCAGGCGGCAACACGTCGGCGCCTTCAAGCGCGTTGACGGTCACGATCGACACGGTGATCGCGACGCCGACGATCGATTTGGCGGCGGCGAGCGATAGTGGTCCGTCGAACACGGACAATTATACAACCGACAACACGCCGGAATTTACTGGTTCGGCGGAACCGGATTCGACGGTGGTACTGAGCAATGGCGTGACGATCGCGTCGGGCACGGCGACTGGCGGATCGTACGATCTGACAACGACGCCGTTGGCCGATGGAACGCATAATGTGACGGCGACATCGACGGATTTGGCGGGTAACTCGGCTGGCTCGACACCGCTTGCGGTGACGATCGACACGGTGGCTCCGTCGGTGACGATCGATTTGAACGCGGCGTCGGATAACGGGTTCTCGAACATCGACGATATTACGAACGACGACACGCCTCAGTTCGACGGTACGACGTCGGAAAACAATTGCACCGTGGCGCTGGCTTCGAGCCTCGACGGTCCACTCGGCACACCGGCTTCGCCCGCAGGCACGTGGACGCAAACGACGGGCACGCTGTCCGAAGGCCCGCACCTGATGTCGGCGACGCCGACGGACTTGGCAGGCAACACGGGCACGCCAGCACTGCTGCCGGTGCTGATCGACACAACGCCGCCTGCGGAAGCGTGCGGGGGCGAACTGGAGCTGGTCGGTCCGGCGGTGACGTCGCTTCCGACGGCAACGTTTGCCGCTCTGTTTACCGAGCCGGTGTATAACGTAACGACCTCGGTGTTTGGTTTCTCGGGACCGGGGACGGTGACGGATGCGTCGCCGCTTACGCCGCCCGACATATCGGTGACGGCAGAGGTAACGGCATCGGGCACGGGCACGGGGACGCTCAGTTACGCGACACCGGGTTCGATTTTCGACGTGGCCGGCAACGCGTTTGCGGATGCGAGCGGTTCGACGGCTGACGTGGAGTTTGTCGATATCAGCGCGCCGCAGGACGGCAATCGAATCGCGGGTAGCGACAATGTGCTCAACGATCGTTATGGAGTCGCCTTGGCTCTCAACGGTGAAATATTGTTCGTTGGCGCGCCGAGCGACGACGATGCGGCGCCGAACGGCGGCGTCGTGTTTGTGCTCGAACGCGACAGCACTTCGTCGTTTACAGAAGTGCAAAAACTGACGGCGTCGGATGCGGCAAACGATGATCGCTTTGGCGAATCGCTTGCGGTCAGCGGCAACTGGGCTGCGATTGGCGCGCCGTACAACGATAATCCGGGTTCCGACAGCGGTACAGTTTATGTCTTCCAACGCGACCTTGCCGGGTCGTGGACTCAGCATTCGATCCTGACGCCTTCGAGCAATGGAACGTATTATCGTTTCGGTCATTCGGTGGCAATCAGCGGACGTACCATTGCGGTCAGTTCACCGTTGGGCCGCGATTTGACGATCCCAGGCGGCGGCGTGTATCGTAGCGGTATCGTTACGATGTTCGAATACGACAGTTGCGCCGATACCTGGAATGAAACGCAAATTCTGCAAGCGAGCGACGCGACATCGAACGACAACTTCGGCAACGCAATCGCGCTGGCAGGCAATCGCCTTATCGTGGGAGCGCCGCTTGACGACGATAACGGCAACTCTACCGGCAGCGTGTATGTCTTCACGCGCCTGGCGGGTGTTTGGACAGAAACCGCGAAGTTGAATCACACGCTTCCGGGTCGCTTTGACTACTTCGGACAAACGGTTTCGATGAGTGAAGACAGCACATTAACGATCATCGGCGCGCCTGGACGCGACAACCCGGGCGCACTTAATTCCGGTGCCGCGTACGTGTTTGAACGCTCAGGCTTGACGTGGAATCAAACCGACGAACTCGTTGCCAGCGACGCAACCAACTACGATGCGTTCGGTCAATCGGTCGGCGTGTCGTCGAGCGGTCTGCTTGGCGGCAACATTGTCGTTGGCGCGTACAAAGACGACACCGAACAACTCGACGCAGGCAGCGCGTACTTGTTTAGTGGTGGTGCAGGTACCTTCCTGGAAGTAGATAAAGTGCTTCCGCTTTCTGGCGACCAAGGCCGCAGCGACAACATGGGCACCGCCGTTACCGTCTTTGGTGAAACCGCAGTAATCGGTTCACCGTTCGGTAACGATCAAACGCTCGGCGTTCCGGGTTCGGTAAACGTGGGTAGCGCTTACGTCTTCCGATACGGATCGCCATGAAATAACCATCACCGCAATCGACGTTAGGACACACTTTGTCCCCTGGCAATATAACGCCAGGGGACAAAGGTATTTAATATATCCTCCAGTTGAAGATGTAAAATATGTCAGGCGTTTTGTGGAAAATTTACAGCGAAGAATTCAATATTGTTGTTTTGATGGCAATTGGATTGTCAAACTGCCAATAACCTCTATTGGCAATAAATATTTATATCAAAAACAAGTATGGTTTTGCTTCATTGTCCAAATATATTTAGGAGCGTTTTGTGCTTGTTTTGTGTTTTAATGGGTATTGTTGCGATGGTGTCACAAAGCGACTTTTGCCCTCGGAGGAGACTGGAAAAAAAGATCAAACAAAACGAGTAGCCAGCCCGACTTCCATGGGAATGGTGCTGTTCAACTTTCGTTCTATAAAAGCCGAAGATGCAGAAAGACGGTTTGGTTATAATCCCAATGTTTTTCGTTCCATTCACAGTGAATGATTTGCTGGGATGAGGTTTTTTGGAAGAAAAAATCGGTGGAGCAAAAAAGATTGTTTCATTAAAAAAACCAGTTTGAACGAATGAAAAATAAGATGGGACAGATTTATTGGAAGATGTCGGCGCAATGCAGCCTTTTGGAGTTTTGTGACAGTACTGCCACACGTTTTTCGGAATCTCCACAGATAGCAAGTTCAGGAAATGATGATGATGCAGCCTAATCGACGCGAATTTTTGAAATATATGGGCTGGGTTACCGGCACAGGGTTGCTGGGCGTGCAGCCAGCTTTGGTTTCGGGGGACCATGAGGCCGAAGTTTCCGAAGACGCACGGGGGGTGTTGGTTGACCTGTCGCTTTGCATCGGTTGTCGATTGTGCGAGCATGCCTGCAAAAAATCGAATGGTTTCGAGCCCGGTCCGGTTGAATCTTATGACGATCAATCGGTGTTTGTGGAACCAAGGCGCCCGGCACCCGATTCCTATACCGTAATCAATGCTTACACGAACCCGAAAGATCCCAGCAAACCCGTTTATGTTAAGAGCAACTGTTTGCATTGCAATCAACCTGCATGCGTATCGGCGTGCATCGTTGGTGCCTTGCGTAAAACAGAAGACGGGCCAGTTGTTTACGATGCGTGGAAATGCATTGGATGCCGTTATTGCATGGTAGCGTGTCCCTTTCAGATTCCCGCGTATGACTACGACGACCCGCTGACGCCTCAAGTACGTAAATGCGGGCTTTGCATGGACCATCTCGAAGCGGGAGAGCGTCCGGCCTGCATTTCGGCTTGTCCGCGCGAAACGATGATTTTTGGGCGACGCGCCGAGTTGCTCGAACTGGCGCGTGAAAAAATCAAAACTCGTCCCGACGTTTACGTGAACCATATTTATGGCGAACACGAGGTCGGCGGAACGAGTTGGCTTTATCTCTCCAGTGTCCCGTTCGATCAAATTGGGTTTTTGTCGCTTCCCAACGAAGCGCCGCCACAACTTACCGAATCCATCCAACACGGTGTTTTCAAATTTGGACTTCCGCCGTTGCTGCTCTACGGAATGCTGGGTGGGTTGATGTATCTGACTCAACCGCGCGAGACGGACGAAGCCGTTGTGGTGACGGAGCCCGATGACGCGGACGAGATTCCTGTTATCAGTTGCCTGCAACCGGAACCAGAAGACGAACCGCAGCCCCCCCCCGTTTCGGTAATCGAAAATGACGAGGTGCACCATCACGAAGAACCAATGCCGGTTCAGCGCAAGTTTCTCACGCCCGGTGTGATGGTTTTATTCGGCATCGCGCTCACAGGTCTGATCTTCGGGCTCAAACGATTCATATTCGGCCTCGAAGCGGCAACCAATCTGGACCAGCAATATCCCTGGGGTTTGTGGATTGGTGTCGATGTTGCCAGCGGCGTGGCTCTGGCTGCCGGAGGATTCACCACGGCGTTCCTTGCCCACGTTTTGCATCGGGAAAGATATCATGCGATCACCAGGCCCGCGCTTCTGACGGCGATGCTGGGTTATACTTTTGTCGTAATCGGATTACAGGTGGACCTTGGGCGTTATTACAACGTCTGGCATCCGCTTTTCATGTGGCAGGGAAACTCGGTACTGTTCGAGGTGGGCATGTGCGTCATGTGTTACCTGACGGTGCTCTACCTGGAGTTCGCCCCGATCGTCTGCGAGCGACTGATGACGCTCGACCGCTTTCCACGCGTGGCGCGATTGGCGAAAATTGCCCATTTCAAGCTGAATAAAATCATGTCCCTCCTGATTATCGCCGGGTGCGTGCTTTCGTGCCTGCATCAGTCCTCACTCGGGACTTTGATGGTCATCGCTCCCAGCAAACTCCACCCCCTGTGGTGGTCGTCATTGCTGCCGTTGCAATTTCTGCTGTCTGCTTTCGCCGTGGGTTTCCCCATGGCCATCGCCGAATCGTTATTCGCTGGACGGGCATTGAAGCTAAGACCCGAGATGGAAGTTCTCGGGCCGCTTGGACGATTTGTGCCGCTGACGTTGGGAATTTACCTGGCGGCGAAAATCGGCGACATGTGGTGGCGTGGGTCGTACACGTATCTGGGTGAAGGATCCCTTCAAAGCGCCTGTTGGATACTCGAGGTCGCTGCGGGCGTTGTGATTCCGCTGATCATGTTTTCGAGCCCTCGCGTGAGGCGCTCACCGCGGTTGCTGCTGGTCGCTGCCAGCCTCGTCGTGCTCGGTGTCGTGTTCAACCGGGTGAACGTTTTCCTGGTTGGTTATCAGCCACCTTATGCGACGCGATCGTATTTCCCCACCATCGATGAATTCGCCGTAACGATCGGCCTGATTGCAACACTGATGATTTGTTACCGCGCAATTGTCACGTACTTCAGTGTCATCAGCCAGCCGAAGGCGAAGGTGGCCGTATGAACAAGGCGAACTATAATTGGCTGACATCGCTGGTCCTGTTGACAGCGGCTATTTCAGCAAGCGCTGGCTGGTTTATACGAAGTGTTCGCGCTGAAAACCTCCCGTTGGAAACCGCGCCTGAAACGGTCATCCTCGATGAGTTGGAAGACGCATACGAACCCGTGCCGTTCGATCACCTTTCCCACGCCAAAATGGCTGAAATGTGGAACGGATGCGTGACCTGTCACCATCGAACGCCACAAGTCGTCGAGCAATCGGACGAATCCACGACGTTAACGCTTTTGTTGGCGAAAACTCAGGAAGATGCGGGGGAAATTCCGGCGTGTAAATCCTGTCACGCGGTTTTGGCGGACGAGGGAGACATCCGCATGCCCAGTCTCAAAGGCGCCTATCACCGCCAATGCCTCAACTGCCATCAGGAATGGATGCACGAGAATGCCTGCGTAATTTGTCACGAGCCGAAAGACAACGGACATACCGTTCAGGGTGCTCCTTCGCCCGGCGACATCATGGGTCGCATGCACCCGCCCATTCCCGAACCCGATGACAAACACTACGATACGCGTTTCACTCCGGCGGACGGAGGCAATGTTCTTTTCCGCCATCGGGAACACACCGTCGATTTCGGAATCAAATGCGTTAACTGTCATCGCAAGGACAACTGCTCGCATTGCCACGGTGGATCGGAAGACACCAGCGCACAGAAGCCTTTGCGCCCGGGCATGACGTGGGAAGCGTCCCACGAACCGTGCATGGCGTGCCATCAGAAGGACCGCTGTCGTCATTGCCATTACAAAGATGGGCAGCCGCCACCGAGTGCCTTCGATCACCGGCGAACCGGTCAGGAACTCGACGAAGAGCACCTCTCGCTTGCCTGTGCCTTGTGTCACGAAGACTTGCAATTCGAGCCCACACCGACTTGCGGAAGCACGGAATGCCATCCGGATAGCCGTATAGAATATCCGGACCAACTGCCGGGTCTGGTTGTACCGGTGGAATCGCCAGTAATGGACGAGACGGCAGGGGAGGGACAGCCATGATCGAGTGGACTGCGAAACGATTAGCCGGGCTGTTCTTCGGGGTGTTACTTGCTGCGAGTTCGGGATTTCAATCAGCACATGCGGCGATATTAACCGACGCTGCCGGGCGGCCGATGCAAGTCATCGAACCGGCCAACTGTGTCACATCGGAATGCCACACAGAGGTAAAAACCTATACGACCCTCCATGGTCCCGTGGGAGATAATTCATGTAACGCCTGTCACTGGCTGTCAAACGCCGAACACCACACGTTCGATTTCGCACGCCAGGGTGAGGAACTCTGTACCTTCTGCCACGAATTCGAGACTGGAATGCTGCCCGTCATTCACCAACCGGTGATTGCGGGTGAATGCCTTGGATGCCATAATCCTCATGGAGGCACAGATCGGAAATTCATTCGGGAAGCCTCGGTGGAACGAACCTGTGGCCGGTGTCACGAAAGCGTGGTGTACGGAAAAGAATTTTTGCACGACCCGGTTAAAACGGGCGAATGCCTCAACTGCCATCGGCCCCATGCGTCGAAATATCCCAACCTGCTGGATGCGGTGGGGACGGAGCTCTGTTTTTCCTGTCACGATGAATTCCAAGAGCAGATGTTGAATGCCCTCTTTACCCACGAAGCCTTAAAAGAAGGTTGCCTCGCATGCCATGACGTTCACGGTTCCGATCATCCCATGGAGATCAAGCAGCCGGTTTCATCGCTTTGCCTGGACTGCCACGATTCCATCCGACAAAGCACTCAGGCCGAGTATCAACATCCGCCGGTTCTGGACGATACTGCCTGTTTGACCTGCCATACGCCGCACGGAGGGAATCTGGCTTCTTTGATGGTCGATGTTCCCATCCGGGTTTGCATGACTTGCCACGATGAAAAGAAACTGGATAAAAAAGGGATTGAGCTGATCACTGCGATGGTTCGGATGAACGATTCTTCACGGTTCCAGCACACCCCGGTTCGAGAAGGCCAATGCGGCGGTTGCCACACAATTCACGGAGGCAACATTCCCCTGCTGCTGTGCGAGCCATACTCGACGCAATTCAACCAACCATTTGAAGACGCTAAATACGAACTCTGTTTTAGTTGTCACGACGAACGTTTGGTTGATCAACAAAAAGCCGAAGGCGTGACCGACTTCCGCGATGGCAACCGTAACCTGCACTATGCCCATGTGATCGAAGGCAACATCGGCCACAATTGCCGCGTTTGCCATGGGGTGCATACCTCGAAATTCCCGGCACTCGTGCGTGACCGTGTGCCGTTTGGTAATTGGATGATGACCACGCAATTCGAGCAAACCCTGACGGGCGGCACGTGCAACACCGGATGCCATCCACAACTTGCTTACGATCGCGTCAATCAAGTTGGCACGTATCCCGTCGAGGCAATGGCATCATCTTCACCGCGCGTTCCAATAGCCGATAAGCGGCAGCCTGTCCTGGCGAAATGGTCCGGGCAGGATATCCATTGGACGAACGTGACAATCCCCGTCGCCGATCGTCCCAGCGTGCTGCTGTTCCTGCGTGCCGATCAGCCCCAATCCCGGCAAGCGATCAAACTGGTCTCCGAAGCGACTCCCCAAGTCGATCTTGCTCAAGTCGTCGTTGTGTTTTGCGGCGAAAACGCTCGCGAACAGGCTGAATCGTTTGCAACGACAGCGATTACAAGCTGGCCCGTCGTCGCGGATACCGAATATGATTTATCCGGATCGTTGGGAGTTGAAGTCTGGCCGACAACGCTTGTCATCCAGGCTGACGGCAGAGTGTTGGCTCACATGGGAGGCGCAGCACCGTCGCGGACTTTGGAAGTGGCAGCCTATCTCGACCTTGCCACGAATCAAATCGATTCGGGAACACTCAAACAACGGCTTGTGCAGGCTGGATTGATCGGCGACGGACCGCAGAAACGTGCCGCCTGGTATTTACAAATGGGACGCAAACTGCTTGGCGAAGGCAAAGCCGATGAAGCGCGCAAAACGCTTGCCGATGGATTAAATTCCGAGCCGGAATCGATCGATCTCCAGGTAGAAATGATTCGAGCGCTTGTGGAATTGAAACAAGCTAATGAAGCGATGGAAGCGATAGAGAAACTTCCGCACGATGGTGTTTCCGCATGGGAACGCGATCTGTTGCGCGGGCGTGCGATCGCGCTCCAGGGCAATTGGTCGGAAGCGCGTCGTTTGGCCGAGAGTGTATTGAACCAAAAACCCGATCTTGGCGAAGCCCACTACTTCATGGGCACCGTTTACGAACATGACCGTGAATGGGAAAAAGCCGCAGAAGAATATCGGGCAGCGTATCGACTCGGTTTTCGATAAACCCGATACTACGGTTATAATGAAACGCGGCGCCTCCATGTTCGGAGGCGCCGCGTTGTCGTGTGCTTCAGGTATTCGCGTCAGGGCACGTTTCGTGTCACGTACATCTGCCACGGACCGTTCGGTTTATGATGGAAACCAAGCTGGGCGTTTTTCACCGGTTCGAGGAACGCGCCACGACCGGTGGATTCGGCTACCCAGGCTTCGCCATATTCGTTCAACTGGATCAAGTCGTCGATACCGTCGCCGTTGGCGTCGCCGGCAAACACCCACCAGCCTTCACCCAAGTCTGGCGCATCGCGGTAACCCAGCCAACCCCACCGCGTGGGCGAGCTGAACGCCGTGCCCGTCGAGAGCGAAACCCATGCGTCGCCATATTCGGTGATTTGGCAAAGGTCCACTTTCCCGTCATCATTGAAGTCGCCTAAATGCGTACCGTAATGCGTCGCCGGGCTGTACGTGAATCCGGTGAAGCCAAAGAACGTGGGCGCTTCGATCGACATTGCAGGTGTGGCGATTGCTACCGAGACCAATCCACCCGGTTCAAGCTGTACGATGTCGTCGCGTCCGTCGCCTGTGACGTCGCCAGTGGCCAGCCAATAGCCATTCGCTTCGTCGTGAGTAAACGCCGACGGAACTGCCAGCGATGGGCCCGGTACATTGCCCGCACCATCATTGTAACCGACCCATAGATCGTGATATTCGGTGAATTGAGCAAGATCCGCAGCGCCATCGCCGTTAAAATCGCCTGTCAACGTTGTCCAACCCGACGTGTCGTCGATCAAATAACCCGCGCTTTGCTTGGTCGGAGGACCGAACGTTTCATTGCCTAGGTTGGTGACCGTCCAGGCTTCGCCGTATTCGGTTACCACAGCCATGTCGCTCAGATTGTCTGCGTTGAAATCGGCAGTCATGGTTTTCCAACCACTCGCCGGGTCTTGGAAGAATCCGAGCTGACCGTATTTCACGGCATCCTGGAAAGTACCCGCCACGTTCAGCGAACCCCACGCCTCGCCGAACTGCGTCAGCACCATCAGATCGCACAATTCACCCGCTGCGTTGCGAGTAACGACGACACTGAGGTTCGTGCTGACGAGCAGCGTGGTGTCGATTGCTTGAATCTGGATCAAGTTCGTTCCCACGATCACCGGAACATCGATACTCCAATTGGACCAGTCGCCCGAGTTGTTATTCGCGACTGACCAGGTGGACGGTTCAATCGTGACCAGTCGATAGCTCACCTGAAGTAAGTTTTCATCCCCATCGCTGGCTGTTCCCTCGATGTGCACCGAGTCTTCTGGATAAAGCAGGTGGTTGCTTGGAATAAAGTTGGTCACAGATACTTGAGGAGGATCGCCCGCCGAGTTATTGGTGCCGGGGGTTGGATTGAACAGGATTTGGAATGGCTCGAAGCCATCGGGAAAGAGGCCAATGGACATCGAAGTTCCGATCGTTCCGTACGATACATCGTGAATGACCTGGTTGTCGTTGTTGTCGTTGTCGAACAACCCCAGTTCGCCTCCATTAGGGTCGATTACAAAGTTGGTTTGCGGCAGGGTCGGTGTCGAACCGCTGTCGTCGCCAAATGCAAGAACCAACAAGAAGTCATCCGGTTCGACCGTGGTACCCTCGGGGAATTGCCACATGGTCGGGTTGGCTAAATCGTTCGTCAGATACATACCGCTCAGATCGAACGTGGATTCTTCGGCGTTGTAGATTTCCACCCACGGGCCGGGAAGTGTTGATTTGTCGGTTTTCTCGCCCGAAACGGGCAGGGTAACGTCCGGCCCCTTGAATTCGTTGATAAACACAGCCGGAACCGGGCGCAGTAATTTGCGGCGTTCCACCACAACGGAATCAATCGGACCGTACAGAACTTCATCGTCCACGGCGCGTACTTCAATCAGGTTGTCGCCTACGCCGAGCGGGGCGTCGCAGCTCCATTGTGTCCAGTCGCCCGAATCGTTATTCGCCGGTTGCCACAACGTCGTTTCGCTCTTGTCGAACGATGTCTCCGTCGTGACGCGATAGAACACAACACTCAGAGTTCCATTCGTGTCTTTCGCTGTTCCAGAGAGATTCACCGACGTCGTGCTGTTCGAGAGCCAGGTACCCGGATCCACATTCACGATCTTCACCGTCGGCGGGTGGTTTGCCGGACCCAGATTCGCGTATCCGGGTGTTGGGTAAGGCAAGTTGCTAAGTTCCACGTGATAGTGACCTTCGGGATAGTACAATCCCTGCGACACATCGGTCTGCTGGTCACGGTACACAAAGATATAGATCGGATCGTTACTATGCGCGTCATCGTGAAAAAGCCCCAGATGTTCACCGTTCTTACTCAGGCTGAAATTCGTGTGGGGATCGTCCGGCGTTGATTGTAACTCGTTGCTGTCAGCCCAAACCAGGAGGAAACCTTTCGATGCGATTGTGGTGCCCGCCGGGAATTGCCATTTCGTTGGATTCCAGAGATCGTCTGTCAGGTACAAACCACTCAAATCGAAATCTGTTTCTTCGTCATTGTAGATTTCGATCCAATCTGCAGGCTCGCCAAAATTATCCGTGATCGTCGTTGTGTTATCCGCCATGAATTCATTGATGAACAAACGAGGGACGGTGTTTTCTTCTGGCATGCGTGCCCAAGTATGCGAAACCACGTCACTCATCGCGCCTTCGTCGTCGATGGCGCGTATTTCCATCGTGCCTACGCCAACACCAATATATTCATCGCCAAACCATTGGCTCCAATCGTCACCCGGTAATATCTGATAGGCCGGTATCCAACCGGTAGTTTCAAATTTGTTTCGGAAGGGAAGTTCGGACGAGGCTGTGATCCGCATTTGAACCTCGGTGACCGTGCCATCCATATCGCTCGCTGTTCCCTCCAAATGAATGTAGTCGCTGAAGGGGTCGTCATAGAAAGAAGTAGCCGAATCGGGGATCACCGACGTGATAGCCACCGTCGGATTTGCATTCGGAGCCAATGTATTTGAAACACCCGGAGTCGGACCGCTTAACGCTTGGGGCGACCCCACACCGTCGGGCAATAAGCCCTCCGTCATGTCTGTTGTCTGAGCGCCAAACACCACCGAATGAATCAACTGATTGTTGTTCGCGTCGTTGTCATAAAGACCAATCGCTTCGCCGCCTTTACCTAGTTTGAAGTTAGCGTGCGGCTGAGTCGGCGTTTCCTGAACGCCATCGTCGTCGGCCCAAACCACCAGGAATCCCTTGGCGGGAACTATTGTGCCGGGGGCGAACTCATACTGTGTGCGATTAAGCAAATCGTCGGTCAGGTGCAATCCACCCAGATCGAAGTTCGTCGTTTCATCATTGTAGATTTCAATCCAATCCTCATATTCGCCCGCATTGTCTGTGATGAACGACTCGTTGTCGGCCATATATTCATTGATATAGAGGCTCGGCGGCGTACGCGGATTCGGATTATTGCAATTGCTCATATCGTCGTCGTTCGCCGTTCCTGGAGTCACGGCGCAGAATTCCTGCGTGGTGTCCGCACCATCCGGGAAGCGACCGAAAGAACGATCCGTCGAGAATGTCGGGTAAGTCAGCGTATTGATCAACGTATAGCCGGTGTTCGCGCCCCGGAACAAACACACCGTTTCGCCACTCGAACCCAGTTTGAAATTCGTATGAATATCCGTCGGTGTTGTTTGGGCCGGAGTTCCATCTGCCCAGACACGAAGGAAACCTTTACCGGGAATCACCGTCCCTGCAGGAATTTGATACATGGTGGGGGAGGACGGGTCGTCGCTCAGATGCCAGCCCGACAAATCGTAGGCGGTTTCCTCATCGTTGTAAATTTCCACCCAATCTTCGTACTCGCCGAAGTTATCTGTTTCAAGCGATGTGTTCGAAGCAACGACTTCGTTGACAAAAATATTGGGCAGCGGATCGATGGAATCGATGTTCTGGTCCCAGAAATCGATTTGTGTTTGAAGAGAAGCCGCTCGTGCGTTCATGAACGGCAAAATCCCCATCGTATGATAACTGCCGCCTGCCCATGTTGTCGGATTATTGTAATCGTTGAAATAGGTAAAATGTTGACCGCTCGCGGTGCCTGTCACCCCACCGTTTTCGATCGTGCCGTCGAACCACGGAGCTATCAGGTTGTGGTAAAAATCAATCTTGGCCTGATACGTGGGATCGGACAAAATATCCTTTGCCAGTTGACAATGACGGACGAACTGCTTGCGGAAATTGGTAACAGTTATCAGAGAGATGTGCAATGGGGCGGGCGAGGAACCGAAGCCTCCGTCCCCCCAGGTTGTAATATCCCGTTGCGACCAATCCGTCCCAAAAAAATCGGTCCCGAACGTATTGTCGTAATCGAATGGGATCCATTCGAATTTGCCATGATTCGTGTTTTGATAAAGATAGTAATTATTACTACCATACCAGTAATCGTCCCAACTGCCCGTCGCCACATTCGATGCCAGATAGCGGAGAAATGAATCGACATTTACATAATGATCCATGTTTTCCTGAAGCGTAGTCGTGTTGGCTCCGGAATTAATAAATTGAATAAATTCGGCCAAATCCGAATAATCGGAATTCGGATCGTTGTTGCCTTCTTCATAGGATGGGCCGCCGTAATTTTCGTAATCCGAAGCCTGTCCCGACCCCACAATGTTTAAATCCGCCGGACCGCCCTTGTACAAACATTTGTACAGATTGCCGTCCTTGGTGCCGAACCACGAATCGGTAAATTCCTCGTCGATTTGTTCCGTGTGAATTTTGATGCTGCGAAACACACCGTTCACATACACTGCCACATAGTGAGTGCGGCTCGATGCCAGACCCATCCGAAGCAAAAACTCGTGCGCCAACATCCGCCGCAACATCGTTGGATCGTTTTGGTCGCCGTTCAGATTCATTTTTTCCAGACCATGAAAATTCTGGCCAGGAACGAAATGATTGATGTCCAGCTTGAAGTTTTTCCGCGTGTTGTTAATCGACGTATTGCCGCGAGCGTGGATACCCACATTGGTGATGGTCTCGTCGATTTTCGAATTCACCCAACGAACATCGCAGGGATAAGGAATTCGCGCCGCTGGATCCGCCAAAATCGCATTGAAATCGTTCGGATCCATCGTAATTTCGCAAACCGTCACCTCGTCGGTCAGGAAGATATTCTCCTCCTCATCGATATAGTCCGCATTTGTCGGTTTAGCAGAATAAGCCCACGCCGATGTTGATGTCAGGCAAGGTCCTCCGAACAATGCCGCAACACCCAACAACATTCCCCCAACCCTGTTGACCATGGCCGATTTCGAGCCACCCCATAACGATTTTTGTAGAAGCACTCCCACATCCTCCTTGTAATTATAGCTTTTTTTTGATGGTACAAATTGCATAGTTCGACGTGATCCATTGGTCAACCCAACATTCCATTAAAACCTCGTGAGCCGATTGTTTTTCAGCCCAGTATCTGGGAGTTGAAAAGAGGTCGTTTTTCTCTCAAATACGGCAAAATCAGACTTTTGGTGTCCGATTATACGGGGATATCCCAAGCCAATATTTTCCCTGGACCACGGCTTAAAAGTCCTTGCCTTGGCCCCCTCTATTCAGAAAACTCCCGGCCACTTATGCTAGGTAGAGAGAACTAGTGTGGGATAAATTTGTGATAATTTTCACGATCTGGCAACAATAACTGGATCTGACCCGTCCAGTTTGCCCGCCAGCTTCCCTGTATCTGCCTCTCTCTGCCAGCCAGCCACAAAACGCAGGATTGGCCTGACGAAGTGTCGGGTTCCGCCTGTCGGAGAGTTTGCTGCATGAAAATCACAGCCCAAACGGTGCTGGCACGTTGGCGGCTTTTTGCCTTGGTTGGCATTGTGCTGCTCGTTGTGGGGTTCAAAGCCTGGACCCTGACCAATAACAAAGGCTACATGCCCGACCAGCCCATCGCCTACAGCCATGCTCTGCACGCGGGAACCCTGGGCATGGATTGTCTGTATTGCCATACCAACGCCGAGCGTTCGCGCCACGCCACCGTACCGCCTGTTTCGACGTGTATGGGGTGCCATCAAACCGTTCGCACCGATCGCCCCGAGATTCAAAAGCTCGCCGGCTACTACGATCGTGACGAATCCGTTCCGTGGAACCGCGTCTGGAGCCTGCCCGACCACGTTTTCTTCAACCACGAGGCCCACGTAGGCGCCGGAGTGGCCTGCCAAACGTGCCACGGCCCCATCGAAACCATGGAAAAAGTCTATCAATACGTCGATTTCAGCATGGGGTGGTGCATGTCCTGCCACCGCAACGACGAATATATTCGGACGCCGGAAAAGCAGGCCAAGTTCTCCTCGTTGAAGGCAGACTCGGCGGCTTTCAAGAGCATCCGCCCCGAAATCTGGAACGAAGCCGATTTGGAAAAAGCCACGAAGGAAGCCGATCCGGTCAAGCAGCACGAATTGATCGTCAAGGCCCTCGGCTACGATAGCCTCGCTCGCCAGACGGGGCCCGGCGCTATCGACCATATCAAGGCGTTCCAGAACGCCCCGTTGAACTGTAACACTTGCCACCAGTAAGCCTGAATCTGTTAGGAGCCATTTGATGGGCGACAATTCTCATCGGCCACTTTATTGGTCCACTCTCGAAGAGTACGAGGGTGATCCCGACGTCCTGGCCCGCCAGGGCGGTGGCGATTGGAACACCAAGCCGAAAGGTTTTTCCGAGCACCTTGAGGCACTTGGGTTGTCGGAACTGACCCTCCGACGCCGCACGTTCCTGAAAATGAGCGGTTTTGCTGCCGTGCTCGCTGCTGTCAGCGGTTGTGAAAAACCCGCAGAAAAAATCCTGCCGTACGTCAACGCTCCCGAGGAAATCGTCCCCGGTGTCGCAACGCACTACGCTTCAACTTGCGGCGGATGCGAGGCAGCGTGCGGGGTGATTGTCAAAACCCGCGAAGCACGCCCCATCAAAATCGAAGGCAATCCGAACCACCTTATTAATAAAGGCCGCCTGTGCGCGCGTGGCCAGGCTTCCATCCTCAGCCTTTACGATCCCGATCGAATCGGCGATCCTGTCGAGGTGAAGTCCGATGGAACGCTGAAGAAGACGACGTGGGATCTGGCGGATCAACAAATCGTTAAAGCACTCAAGTCGGCGGGCAAACGCGCCGTTCTTTTGACCAACACGATTCATGGCCCAGCCCGTACGGCGATCATTGATCGCTTCAAAACAACGTTCCCGGGCCTGCGCCACGTGGTGTACGATACATTGGCCGAAGCCGAGCGCGTCGATGCACGCGAATTGGCCTACGGTGAACGCGTTCTGCCGCGTTATCACTTTGACAAATCAGAAGTTACCGTTCTTCTCGGTTCCGATCCCATGGCAGACGGCGCCTCGCCCGTCGAATTCATGGCGGGTATCGCCGAGAAGCGTAAGCTTCAAAAAGACGACCACGACCACTTCACAATGGGTAGCCTCTATGCGTTCGAACCGCTTGCTACCATGAGCGGCATGAATGCGGATTACCGATTTGCCGTCAAGTCCGACGACTTGCTGAATTTGGCCCTCGCGATCGCCTCTCAGTTGGCTTCCGATGGTCATTCGGAAGTTTCGGGAATTAACCTGAGCGTCGATCCGGGCAAAGTTGAATCCGAAATTGGTCTGGCTAAAGGCACGATCAAGAAAGTCGCCGACGATTTATGGGCGGCGCGTGGCAAGAGCCTCGTTTATACGGGGGGGTTGCTTTCGCGCACGGCGAACATCGCCGACCTGCATGTAGCTGTAAACCTCATCAACTCAATGCTTGGCAACGAAGGCGTTACTGTCGATGCCTCGCGTCCGAGCAATCAATCCCAGGGATCGACCGCTGATATTCTGGCGCTGATCGACGATATGGATGCTGGAAACGTCGATGTTTTGCTGATCGATGGCGTCAATCCCGTGTACTCATTGCCGGAAAGCGCCAGATTTGCCTCGGCGTTGAAAAGCGTTTCTCTGAAAGTTTCTTTCGACCGCGTCAAATCGGAGACTTCTGCGCATTGCGATCTGATTTTGCCGGGCTTGCATTATCTGGAAGCTTGGGGCGATGCCGAACCGATTGCGGGCTTTCTTTCCATTCAGCAACCGACCATTGGCAAGATCAAAGGCAATCAATCCGTCGCAGGCGGCGCGTTGTGGAACAATCGCGCGTTCGAGCAATCGATCATCGCCATTGCACGCCTTGCCGGATCGAAGGAATTCGACGTCGAGTTGCCTCAACCCGAACCCATCGAGGGTAAGCCAGCACCCGACCCGATTCCTCCGCGTATGATGACGTGGCACGAATTCCTGATGAAAACCTGGGAAACCGAGGTTTTCGCCAAGGGCGGCTATCGTGGCAGCTTCCAGGACTTTTGGTTTGCAACGTTACGCCAGGGTGTGTTGGACGCCACGTTCCGCGTGACGGGTGCCAAGGGCGCACGGAAACTGAACGTTCCTGGTGTTCTTCAACGCTTGAAGGCCGCTACTTCCGTCAAGTCTTCCGGCTTGTCTCTTTCCCTGTACACCTTGCCGAACACTTATGACGGTCGCGACGCGAATAATCCATGGTTGCTCGAACTTCCCGACCCGGTGACCCGCGTTTGTTGGGATAACTTTGTGGCGGTGGCGCCAAAATTCGCGCGCGAAAACAAATTGAAAGACGGCCAGATCATTGCCGTGACGGCGAATGGAGTGACGGTCGAGGGCCCGGTGCGTATTCACCCAGGTATGCACGAAAGTGTATTGGCTCTCGGCGGTGGCTGGGGCCGTACAGAAGCGGGTGCGGTTGGCACGGGTGAAGGCTTCAATGCCTACGTGCTCGGCGCAGTGACCGATGGCAAGGTTGCCTATTCCGGTGGTAAAGTGGAATGGGTGCCGACGGGCAAAAAGACCCGTCTTGCCGATGTTCAGGGTCACAATTACATGAAGCTCGATCCGACCGACGAACACGAGCCCGAGCGTCAGATCGTCCAGGCCACCAGCCTGGAAATGATGAACGAAAATCCGCAGGCGCCTCAGCCCACGTATCACATTCCCTATTGGGAAGTGGGCCAAGAGATGCCCGACCAGTGGCGGACGAAGGATTTCCATTACACACAGCATAAATGGGTGATGGCCATCGATCTGAACGCGTGTATTGGCTGTAACGCGTGCATGGTGGCTTGCCAGGCCGAGAACAACATTCCGGTCGTAGGTAAGCGCGAGGTCCTGGTTGGCCGCGAAATGCATTGGATTCGCATCGACCGCTACTACAAGGGCAATCCGGACAATCCGGAATTTGCCAAGCAGCCGATGCTTTGCCAGCAGTGTGACAATGCGCCGTGCGAGACGGTTTGCCCGGTTCTTGCCACCGTGCATAGCGACGAAGGTCTCAACCAGCAGGTGTATAACCGCTGCGTGGGCACTCGGTATTGCGCGAACAACTGTCCTTATAAAGTTCGCCGCTTCAATTTCTACACCTACACGAAATTCCGCAAAGGCCCGCACAGCGATGATCGGGTAACCGATACGCCGTTGGCGCTGGCCCTGAATCCGGACATTACGGTTCGCACGAAGGGCATTATGGAAAAATGCACCTTCTGCAGCCAGCGTCTGCGCACGGCCAAGGATGAAGCCAAGGCCGCCGGTCAGAACATCGCCGAAGGACAGGTCAAGACGGCTTGCCAGCAAACTTGTCCGGCCCAAGCGATCCACTTTGGCGACGCACTGAATCCCACGCACGCGGTGAATGCGATTCGCGAAGAAAATAAAGACAAACGCGGTTACGATGTTTTGGCGGAACTGAATGTGAAGCCGAACATCATGTACCTGGCTCAGGTATTAAACCGCGAAACACAAGAATTCGACGTCAAGTATCATCAAAAACACCATGGCGCCGGTCACGGCGATGAACATGGTGCCGATGAGCATGGTGGCCATGAAGAACACGGCCATGAAGAAGCCCCCGCTTCGCATGAAGAGCATTCTCACGGCGAAGGCGAGCAGCATTCCCGGGCTTCCGAGCCTGTAACAGGAGTGAAGAGTTGAGTTCAGCGGCAGTCTCTCACGACCACGAGGAAGGACTCGGCCATGGCGGGATGACCCCCGACGGCAAGTACCCCCTTGTGGATCCCAAATATTCGATGCGTGACGTCACCGACGACGTTCTGGCGCCGATGTTTAAATTCCCGCCGCTGATCTGGCACGCGGCGTTTGGTTTCGCCCAACTCTGCCTGGTACTGGGCGCGGTGCTCGTTGCGGTCCAGATGTATCGCGGTCTTGGTATTCTCGGCATCAATAACCCGGTTGGCTGGGGTGTTTACATCACGAACTTCGTCTTCTGGGTCGGTATCGGCCACGCAGGAACGCTGATTTCGGCCATCCTTTTCCTCTTCCGTCAAAAATGGCGCACAGCCATTAACCGTTCGGCAGAAGCGATGACGATTTTCGCCGTTCAATGCGCTGGGCTTTTCCCGCTGTTGCACGTTGGGCGCACCTGGAAAGCATACTGGCTGATTCCGTATCCGAACGATCGCCTGTTGTGGGTGAACTTCCGCTCGCCGCTGCTTTGGGACGTGTTCGCGGTGACGACGTATGTGACGGTGTCGGCGATTTTCTGGTACACGGGATTGATACCGGACTTTGCGACCGCGCGCGACAAAGCCAAAAACAAAATTCAAAAGGCAATTTACAGCACCCTTGCGATGAACTGGTCCGGTTCGATTCGCGACTGGGCGCATTACGAAAAAGCCTATGCCCAGTTTGCCTGGCTGGCCACGCCGCTCGTGCTTTCGGTGCACTCGGTCGTGTCGTTCGACTTCGCCGTTTCGCTGATTCCCGGCTGGCACACGACGATCTTCCCGCCGTACTTCGTTGCGGGCGCCATTTTCTCCGGTTTCGGCATGGTGCTGACGCTTGTCGTTCCAATGCGGCGGTTTCTGCGTCTTGAACATTTCATTACCATGAACCACTTGGAGCTTTGTAACAAGATCATCCTCTTTACATCGATGCTCGTTGGCTACGCGTACTTGATGGAATTCATCATTGCATGGTACTCGGAAGCCCAATACGAACGGGCTCAGTTCATGTACCGTTTGAGCGGTGAACACGCGTGGGCGTTCTGGACGATGTTTACCTGCAACGTGTTTATTCCCCAACTCTTCTGGTCGAAGAAAATCCGTCGTAATTTGATGGCGATGTTCATCATCGCATTCTTTGTCAATATCGGCATGTGGTTTGAACGCTTCAACATCTTCGTGTTGTCGCTCGAGCACGATTTCTTGCCGAGCAACTGGTCGTACTTTGTTCCGACACCGTTCGACGTTGGTGTGACGGTCGGCTCCTTTGGGTTGTTCTTCACCTTATTCCTGCTCTTCACCCGCGTGATGCCGACCATGGCGATCGCCGAAGTGAAGTCGGTGCTTCATCGCCCGAATGCAGGAGGCGTGGAGCGCGATTTCGAAGTGGTCAAATGGCCCGTCGAGAAAGAATCTCACGAGATGGAGGTCGCCACGCATGGCTAAGTTGCCACGCAAGGGACTGATCGGTTTCTTCAACGATCCCGACGACCTGCTGCATGCGGCAGCCGAGGCGGATGCCGAAGGCTACCGTAACATGGATGCGTATTCTCCGTATCCAATCCACGGCATCGAGGAAGTGCTGCGAATCCGCCGTTCGTGGATTCCGGCAGCGGCGCTGTTCATGCTCTGCACCGGCGCGGCGCTGGGATTTTTGCTTCAGTATTGGACGCATGTGCTCGATTTCCCGATCAATATCGGTGGCAAGCCGTTGAACGCTTGGCCGGCGTATATCGTCATTGTGTTTGAAAGCGGGGTTCTTTTGTCGGCCTTGACGAATTTCCTGGCTATCTTCGTCGCGTGCCGTCTGTTCCCGAATCCGTGTACCAAGCCTCTCGACATCAATATAACGAACGACCGCTTTGCCTTGGTGATTCCGACAAAGAAGCCGGGACAGCAGGAAGAAGCCGCAAACCTCCTTCAGAGAATGGGCGCTGATGAAATTCGCACGCTTGACAACTAACCGCTTCTCGGTGCGGTTCGGGTTTTTAGGCTTGGCGCTGGCAGCAATGCTGGCCGCCGGGTGCGACGGACGGCGTGAAACGCGCGAAGTCCTGAACATGCCCGACATGCACTTCCAGGCGTCGTATAAGGCGCAGGAACCAAACCCGTTTTCACCGACGGGGACGATGATGCAGCCCGTCGATGGCACGGTGGCGATTGATTACCAACCGTACACAATTACCGATGCCGAAGCGGACGAGTTGGCCTCGAAGTTGGAAAATCCGCTGCCGCCGACCGAGGAAGTTTTACTGGCGGGCGAGAAATATTTCACGATCTTTTGCGCGGTTTGCCACGGTCCCAAAGGCGATGGTATGAGCACCGTGGTTAAAGCGAACGCTGGCATGCCCATGCCGCCTTCATTGTTCTCGGAGAAGGTGTCCGACCAATGGACGGACGGACGGATTTTTCACGTAATTACGCGCGGTCAGGGTAACATGCCGTCGTATTCGCGTCTGGAGCCGGAAAAACGCTGGGCGATCATTCACTACGTTCGCTCGATTCAAAAAGCCGCCGCGGAAAATGCTGCAAAGTAACTTTCCCGCAAGCAGGAATGACCTTATTTCGCTGAACCTGTGAGAGAACATGCACGGACACGGAAATCTGATTACAAAAGTTGAAGACCCGGGTGGGGTTCGATTCCCATCCTGGCTTCGCGGCGTCGCCGTTGTGGTGATGATCCTGGGCGCGATCCTGTTCATTTTTGGCGGGATGAGCAATTCGCTTCGCGCGTGGCAGGCATTGCTGCTCAGTTACCAGTTCTTCCTGATGCTGACACTGGGCGGCATGGTGTTTACCTGCGTTCAGTATTGTGCAAACGCGCGCTGGTCCATTGCCGTGCGGCGTCTGGCCGAAGGCATGGCGGTGTTCATGCCCGTTTGCCTGGTGCTGTTTCTGATCCTCGTCACAGCGGGATGGGGAACGTTGTACGATTTGAATTCCCCGATTCGCCAGGAACTTGGCAAAGCCGGGCTGCATTTTTCCGATGGCGGGAATGATCTGATTAAAAAGAGCTTCTTCCTGTCTCAGGGTGCCGTCATTGCAAAAGGCATTTTGTTCTATATCATCTGGGGGCTGTTCACATTCAAGATTCGCAAGAACTCACTGGATGCCGACAAAACCAAGAACCCCGCGCACAAAGATACTAACATCAAGCTGTCCATCGGCTTCCTGCTCCTTTTTGCCTATACGTTTACGATCCACTGTATCGATTTGCTCATGGCGCTGGAACCGAAATGGTTCTCCACGATGTTTGGCGTGTACTGTTTTTCGGGACTTTTCCTGTCCTCGATGTGTGTGATCGCGATGATCGCCGTGGCCATGCGTCGAAACCGTGTTGTGGGCGATGCGATTCAACGACGGCACTTGTACGATCTTGGAACATGGATCATGGCGTTCTCGTGCTTCATGATGTACATTGGATTTTCGCAGTTCATGCTCATCTGGTACGCGAATCTGCCGGAAGAAACCTTCTACATGATCGCTCGTACGGAAAACGGTTGGCAGTTTGTCATGATGCTGTTGCCGCTGCTGAAATGGATCATCCCTTTCGCGGTTTTGATGCCCCAGGGATTCCGCAGCAACCCCGTGATCCTGGTTGGTGTCGGGCTTTGCGTGTTGGTTGGACAGTGGGTGGACTTATATTGGATGATTTATCCGGTTTTTTCGGCATCGCCTTTGGTGCCCGGAGCCGCAGAGATCGGTGCGTTCCTTGCGTTACTGGGAGCGTTCGGCCTCGCGCTCGACTGGGTCTATGGCAAGTATTCTGTTCTTCCCATGGGTGATCCTCACCTGGTGATGAGCGTAAATGGGAGTTACATCTGATGGGTCATCATTACACTGGACCTAAAGACAAAACCAACCCGCTCATGTATGTGCCGATTGCGTTGCTCGGTGCCGGATTAGTGGCATGGGTATTCGCCTCGGGTTTCATGCGCGGCCAGATCGCAGGCGCCAAGCCGACGGCGACGGTGGTACGCAAATCTGCCAAACCGAAGGTCAACGTCAAAGAATTAGCCGAAGCGACGCCAGAGTTGGTGAACAAAGGCAAAGCACTTTACGGGATCAATTGTGTCTCCTGCCATGGCGCCGAGGGCTACGGCGACGGCGACAAAGGAACCTCGCTGAACCCCAAACCGCGTAACTTTCACTCCGAAGCAGCCTGGAAAAACGGCCCGGAAGTCGGCCATATGTGGAAGACGTTGGAAGAAGGCGTCCCGGGCAGTTCGATGTCATCGTACCAGTTGATGCCCGAAGACGAACGAATCGCTATCATTCACTACATTCGCGAAACATGGGTTCCAAACCCGCCGGAAGTGACCGCAGACGATATTGCCGTGTTGCCGGGCGGCTCGGAAGAAGTCGCCGCTGACGGCAGTGCGGGTCCGACAGGCAATGGTCCCGATAAAGACAAAATTATGGCAGCGCTCAACAGCCGGATACGTCCGTTTCCCGAGCCGGTGGAATATCACCCGCCTGCCGAATGGGCCGATTTGCCCGGTGCAGTGCTTTATGGGGCGAATTGCGCTTCATGCCACGGTGAAGCCGGTGGCGGTGTCGAGACCTACCGCGTCATGGGGTCGGCACCTTACGTTCGCATCTCCACGCGTTCGCTGACGGCCGCCAAGGGTGCCTGGCTTCAGGATGAAGACGCTTTCGCGGACCTGCTTGTTCGATCGGAACCCGGTGCACAAACTCATGGTTTTGCAACCCTGACCAATCAGCAACTCAACGACCTGCACGAATATGTTGCTAAACTGGCATCGCAGGGAAGGCCTCACTGATGAAGAAGAAAACCCTTTGGATCCCAATTCTGGCCGGAGTGCTCGCGCTTGCCCTCGCAGCAGGTGCACAATCCGAAGCGACCCCGATTACGAGTTGGATGGACAAACCGGTGACGCCGCTGGCGCACGAGGTAAAAAGTTACGTCACATTCCTGACGTTGGTAATCGCACCGTTTATGATTTTGCCCCAGGCGTTGTTGCTGATGGCAATTTTCAAGTTCCGCGATACGGGCAAACGAAAACCGGCTACGTTTCACGATAACCTGGTGCTGGAAGTTATTTGGACAATCGTACCGGTGCTGGCGCTAGTGGTCATCGCAATTCCATCGTATTCGTTGATCAAGAAAATCGAAAATCCGCCAACTCCCGATATGCGCATTGAAATCATCGGTCACCAGTTTTTCTGGGAGTACCGTTATCCCGAACATGGCGACGTTCGTATCTCGGACGAACCCCTGGTGGTTCCGATTAACAAGAACATCGTTGCCGATGTGACCAGTGTGGACGTGATTCACGCATGGTGGGTGCCCTCGTTCGCAGTCAAAATTGATGCCGTGCCCGGTCGCGTGACCCAGCTTTGGTTCAACATTGATCAAGAGGGTTGGTTCAAAGGCCAATGCGCCGAACTGTGCGGCTCTCTCCATTCCAAGATGTTGATTGATGTTAAAGCCGTTCCTCAGGAAGAATTCGACGCTTGGATCGCCGAAAAACAAGGCGGCACTGCCGCTCCCGAAACATCCGCCGAACATTGACCCCCTGCCCTTTTTGATTGATACAGGTTAAAGGTAGAACCCCATGAGTGTAGTCATCGATTCAGGCAAAAAAGAAATCCAAAAGCCGTTGCCGCGCTTTCCCGAAAGTCCTCAGAAGCCGGTAAAGTCGCCTCCGGGAATTCTCGGCGTGCTCGGTTCAACCGACCACAAGGTCCTGGGTATGTTGTACCTGGGGCTGTCGCTATTCAGCGCGTTTGTTGGTGGCGGGATGGCGGGCGCTATTCGTGCCCAGTTGTCTTCGCACAACCTGGAAGTGCTTTCACCCGAGTTCTACAACTCGATGATCACGATGCACGCCACGGTGATGATCTTCATGGTGATCATTACGGCGCTGGCTGGTTTTGGTAACTACCTGGTGCCGATTATGATCGGCGCGCGCGACATGGCGTTTCCGCGCATGAACGCGTTCAGCTTCTGGATTCTGATTCCAGCCGCGGTGCTGATGTTCGGCAGTTTCGCGGTCCAGGGCGGCACGCAACAAGCCGGTTGGACGGCTTATCCGCCGTTGTCGCTTCGCGAGTTTTCCGGCGGCCCCGGCACCGACATGTGGATTTTAGGCGTTCACCTGGTCGGATTGTCGTCGATCACGGGTGCAATCAACTTTATCGTGACGATTTTGAACATGCGCGCTCCGGGTATGACGTTGATGAAGATGCCGCTGTTCGTTTGGACTTGGCTGGTCAACGCATGGCTGATTCTGATCGGCACCCCAGTGCTTTCGGGCGCGGTGACGATGGTGCTTCTCGACCGCGGTTTTGGAACAAACTTCTTCAAGCCTGCTTTGGGCGGCGACCCGGTACTTTACCAGCACCTCTTCTGGTTCTACTCGCATCCGGCAGTTTACATCATGATTTTGCCGGGCTTCGGGATGATTTCCCATGTGCTGGCATCCTTCTCACACAAGCACATTTTCGGTTACACCGGCATGGTCTGGGCGGTGGCGGCTATCGGCATCCTGGGTTTTCTGGTTTGGGGCCACCATATGTTCACCGCTGGTATTTCGCCCGAAATCCGGTTGTATTTCTCGTTCATGACGATGGTGATCGCGGTGCCAACCGGGGTAAAGATCTGGTCCTGGCTGGCGACGATCTGGGGAGGAACGATTCAATTCACCACCCCGATGAAGTTTGCTCTCGGGTTCATCAGCTTGTTCGTGATTGGTGGTATTTCTGGCGTTTATCTGGCCAACGTGCCGTTTGACGTTCAAGTCCACGACAGCTACTTCGTGGTCGCGCACTTCCACTACGTGTTGGTGGGCGGCGCAATCCAGGCTATCCTGGCCGGGTCGTATTTCTACTTCCCGAAAATGACAGGTCGGCTCCTGGATGAAAAAATTGGAAACGCGGTGTTCTGGCTGTTCTTTGTCGGTCTGAACACAACGTTCCTGCCGATGCACCTTGTGGGCCTGCAAGGCATGGCTCGCCGCATCTGGCAATATCGTGAAGAATTTGCCCCCGTGAACGGATTGATCAGTATCGGGTATTTGTTCATGCTCGCCTCTGGCATTCTGTTCCTTTACTCGATCTACAAAGCCATGCGCCAACCGCGCCACTGTGGAAACGATCCCTGGAACATCAACGGCGTTCAGCAATCGCTGGTCTGGGATATTTCCAGCCCGCCACCCGCCTATAACTTCGACAAGATTCCCCAGATCAAGTAAGTAAAGCGATGACCGACAAACTAAACGATGTTTCCTCATCGGGTCCGGCGACCCCCGAGGCGGAAGGGGCGGCTGTTGAACAAGCCCCGCCTTCTCCCGAGTCCCTGGACCTGATTCGCATGGCAGCCTGGATGCGAGTGCTGCTGGTGATTTTGTTCCTGCTCGTGATAGCGGGCGGAACCGTACGCCTGACGGGATCGGGCATGTCGATTCCCGAATGGCCGATTATCTATTACGGTTTTGACGAAGCCACGGGTAAGAAAACCAACCCGAGCGTGTTTCCTCCCATGAGCGAGGAACAGTGGCAGGTTGCCTATAACACGTACCACGAAATCGAAATCAAACCCGCCGACGAAAGCGAATACCTGCCAATGTCGCAGGTGAAGCGGGAGTTCTGGACCGAATACACGCATCGCTTTATTGCAGCGTCGTTTTCGATCGTTTTTCTGGCGGTCATTGTTCAAACGTTCCGTCGCAAAGTCGTCCGCGAGCGTATTGGCAAGATGCTGATCGCGTCGGTGATTTTGCTCGCGACGCAAATTGTGCTGGGCGGTCATGTGGTGATTAATCACACGCATCCGCTCTATGTCTCGGTTCACCTGGGCACGGCGTTTATCTTCATTGCGATGATTCAGTGGATGGCGATGCGCTTGAGTCGTCCGCTCGATGCCGAAAAACCGGAGAAAGCCCCGGTGTTCACGCGTTGGGTGTGGTTGGCGACGGCGGTGACGTTCATCCAGATTTTTTCGGGTGGAATTGTGGCAAAAACCGGCGCGGGCAAATCGTACAATACGTGGCCGAAAATGGGTGAACAGCTAGTGCCGCCTTCCAGCGCGCTCTGGCAGTCGCACATTACACCACCGGTCAACAATTTGATCGAGAACATCATCCTGGTCCAGTTCATCCATCGCTGGTTGGCGTTTGGTGTCTTGGCGATCGTGGGGTTGGTGATTCTGAAGTCCTTCTTCCGCCCGTTGACGCGGGTAGGACGACTGATTGTGCGGGGGATAGCGTTTGTCGTGGTGTTGCAAGTGCTCGTTGGCATCGCTACTTTGTTGACAGCCGTTCCGTATCAGCTTGGGATTTTACACCTGGCGACGGGATTGGCGCTGTTTGAACTGTTGATTATGTTGGCATTTGAAGTACGTCATAACACGGCGTTGCTGGATTGGGAGAAGGAAGCCGAAGCCCGATTGGTTACTGAACCCATGGAGCAAGAAATTGAGGCTCAACCTGCGCGATTATCTTAAACTGACCAAGCCGACCATTGCGTTACTGGTGGTCATCACGGGGGCGACGGCGCTCGTGATGGAGGGCACGTTTGTGTCCCAGCCCGTGGCGTTTTTTCTGGTGCTGGCGGGGCTTTATCTGACGGCGGGCAGTGCGGCGGCGCTCAATCAGTACTTCGAACGTGACATCGATGCGCAAATGAGCCGCACGATGAAGAAACGCCCGTTGGCGAACGGCTCGATTTCTCCGCGCGCAGGACTAACCTTTGCCATCGCAATCGGTGTCATCGGATTGGCAATTTTCGTATTTGCGTTCAACTGGCTCAGCGCCGCGCTCGCATTTGGAACGATTATTTTTTACAGTTTTTTCTACACGCTTTGGCTCAAACCGCGGACGCACCTGAACATTGTGATTGGTGGAGCTGCTGGTGCCATGGGGCCATTGATTGCCTGGGCAGCGGCAACGAATGGCCTGACGCTGACGCCGTGGTTGTTATTTTTGATCATCTTTTTCTGGACGCCTCCGCATTTTTGGGCGCTGGCCTTCTGTTTGAAGGAAGATTACAAAACCGTGCAGTACCCGATGCTTCCCGTGGTGAAGGAAGACAAAGAAACCCTGCGCCAGATTCTGGCTTACACGTTGATCACCGTCGCGGTTTCACTCGCGTTGCCCTTTGTCAGCGTGGGGTTGATTGCGGTGGTATGTTCGGCGGCGTTGGGCGGTGTGTTTCTTTGGCTGGTTCAGCGCCTGCGCGTGCAACCCGAGGCAAGTGTCTCATGGAAATTGTTCGGATATTCGATTGTCTATTTGCTGGTCTTGTTTGTAGGCTTGATGATCGACGCCGTTTGGCGTATTGAGCCGTGGAAGGTGTAAGGTAATGGCGTCTGGCGAAAAACATCTCGCGGAAGTGCGCGAAGCGGAATGGGACGCGGCAGAAGCCGACGGCCAACGCACGACTGCGCACCGCAATCGCCGGACGTTGATTATCCTCGGGTTGATTGGATTTGGCATGTTTGGGTTCGCGTTTGCCAACGTGCCGCTTTTCAACATGCTGTGTCGCCAGTTGGGTTTCGGCCAGAATCCGAACACCGCCGCTGTAGCTGCTTCCGACGAAGTGTCCGACCGCGAGGTGGAAGTCATGTTCATGGGGAACGTTATCGGCCAATTGCCCATCGCGTTTAATCCGGTGACTCGAATTCAACGGGTGAAGTTGGGCGAACAGGCATTGAACGATTATCATTTCGTCAATATGTCCAGCCGTCCGATTTATTTTCGCCCGGTGCACAGCGTTCGTCCAACCAGCGCGGCCCAGGATCAGTTCCACCTGAGCAAGTGTTTTTGCTTCGATGACCAGATGATGCATCCGCACCAGGAAGTTACTTTGCCGGTGGTGTACAAGATTGGAACCGGTCTGGATTCGGAAGTCTCGGCCATCACCTTGAATTATTCGCTGTTTGAAATTACCAAGGAAGACTACGAGGCCTCGACGGCTCGGAAGGAGGCGGGCTCATGACCGCAGCAGAAGAAAGTCACGATTATAGTCAGAATGAAGCCGCCCTGCGCCGAAAAAATCGCAACCTGTTGATTGTATTGATTGTTGTCGCGGTGTTTTTAGCGGCATTGTCCTACCCCTTGTTTAACAATTATTGGGACCCGGCACTTTCAAACGAAACGATTTCGCACTGACCAAGACTCAAAGGAACCCCCACGACGGATGAGCGCCATGTATGAGACCGTAGCCGCCGACGATGCGGCAAAACACGACGAACACGCCGAGCACGATGCTCACCACGAGGAAGTCGAATTTCTCGAAGCACTGAATCCGCCACCGAGTTACTGGCCGCTTTTGTTGTCGCTGGCTCTCGGGCTGTTGCCGATTGGCACAGTGATGATTCTGGTTGGCGGTCGTACCGAAGCGGAAGGATTGAGCCTTGCGGGCTGGATTGTTGCGGCACTGGGTTTCGTTCTTTCGGTCGTTCCTGCCCTTGGCTGGTGCCACAGCGTGATCGTGGACAAATGGATGAGCCACTTCGGTCCCGTTGCGCAAGGCCGCGACCTTGTGTTGGGAACGTTGCTGTTTTTCATTTCTGAAATCGCCATCTTTGGTTCGATCTTCGCCTACTACTTCGTCATTCGGCATCACTTCTCATCGCAGAATTTGTGGCCCCTCGAGGGTTCTCCCGACCCCGAACATTGGAACGTGATGCTGCCCGCTGTCGGTTTGCTGCTGCTGCTGACCAGTTCGGTAACATGTGAATTCGGGCACAAAGCCATGATCGCCGGCAAACGTGGCGTGTCGAAAAACTGGATGATCATCACGATTGTCCTGGGGCTGATCTTCCTTGCCCTTCAGGGTTTTGAATGGGGCGAGTTCATCCAGCGCGGTTTCACGGTGTCCTCGAACACGTTCGGCACGGTGTTTTACACGCTGACGGGCTTCCACGGTTTCCACGTCATGACGGGTCTGATCATGTTGATCCTGGTTTACGGTCGGCTGGAGATCGGGCACTACACTCCGAAACGTCATTTCTCTCTCATGGCCGCGTCATGGTATTGGCACTTGGTGGACGTTGTGTGGGTGTTTGTGTTCGTGTTCATCTACGCGTGGCAGTGAAAGCAAAAAACTACCACACTTTACACGAAAATGAAGACCGGGGGACGGAGCGTATCAACTCCGTCCCCCGGTCTTTTATTCGCAGGTTTCGTGTAGGATAAAAATCAACTGGCGGGCACGAGGTGTTTGATCGAATCGGCCAGCTTGGTGCCGACCTTGACAACGCGTCGTCCGGCCAAACGATCGTATTCGCCCTGCATGTGATCGAGCTTTGACTGCAACTCATCCGCACGGCGATTCAGCATCACGTGGCGGTGTTGCAACTCGCGATGATCCTCGAAGCGTTCGAGCATCGACCAAAGTATGCTCGGGTTGTTGCGAAGGTGTTCGTCTTTGGTCAAATCGACGAGTTGCTCTTCGCTGGCAAGCCGCAGTTTCGCCATCAGGTAAAGCGCGTTCCAGAACCGGTATGTCTTTTCGTCGATGTCCTTGATTTTGCCCTCTTCGAGCGCTCGGACGGTGATCGTTGTGCCGGGGAAAAAGGCCAGCTTGCCCAAGTGCAAGTTGAAGCGCCCTGGAATTTGCGTGATCAGCGTCAGCGTTTCCATCCGATCTTCATCGGTTTCATACGGGTTGTTCGAAATGATGTCGTAATTGGCCAGAATATCGTACTTGGCAATCAGGTTCATCGCCTCGAGCACGCGTTTGCGCTCGGTACGACGCTTATACACCTCGTAATTGATGCGGTCGCTGCCCGATTGCACGCCCATGGTGATGTAGGCGATGCCCATTTCTTTGAGCAGCGACAGGTTTTCATCGTTCACGAACGCCGGATAGGTGTAGCACCAGAACGGTTTGTTGATGTGCTTCTTGTAGAGCGGCACGAACTCTTCGAGCCACCCTTTTTGCACGGTGAAAATGTCGTCTTCAAACTCGATCATCTCGATGGAGGGATTGTGATCGAGTGCACGTTTCAATTCTTCGAGGGCGTTTTGCGGCGAACGGCGGCGCAGTTTTTTCATGCCGTCGTAATCGCGTTTGAGCGTTGACCAGACGCAAAACGAACAAATGTACGGGCAACCCCGGCCCGTGATGGCTTTATAATTCCAGTGAATCTGGCTGAAGGTCAGCGGTTCCTGGTGATAAACGCGGTTGTTCTCGATCAGGTATTCCCGCGTGCGATCATGCTGGGGGTGGGGGAGACCGTTGAGATCGTCGGGGGGCAGGCGATTCGGGTTTTTCTTTACCGAGCCGTCTTCCTGACGAATCCACATCCCTTCGATTTCCGCATCGCGCCAGGATTTGCCCTCGGCCAGCAAATTTGCCAGTTCCAACACGGCTTCTTCGCCTTCGCCCAGACAGATCATGTCCGTCCATTCGATGCTTTCGTCGGGAGCAATGGTGGGGTGGACGCCACCCCAAACGACGGGCAGACCGAATCGTTCGTGGATTTTGTCGGTGATCTGTTTCGCCACCCCTTTGTGATAGGATGGGACGCTGAGGCCGACGAAGAGGAATTTTTCTGCTTCGAGCAGTTGGAAAAGGTGGTCGAATTCTTCGTCCGTGATGGGCGTCGAGTAGTCCAGATACACGTCGCCGCGCGGGCAAATTTCGATCAGGTAGCCCTCGTTCAGGTCGCGCGGCGCGGTAGCGCGTTCCTGTTTGGCGTATTGTTTGAAATTGATGACAGTAGAAGGATAGCCTTTCTCCGTCAGCGTGGATGCTACATAGCGCATGCCAATACAAAATTCATCGTAAAGCGAAATCAGTGCGACGGGGGGCATGCGGGTCTCCTTCGGTTCGCGCGGATACTGGGTAAAAACGCGTCAAATCAGCCATCGGGCGTTGTGTCCGATGATTTAGCAAGTTTCGTCGCAACGCGGCCTTCCTGGCAACCCCATTTTCCGAAAGCAGAAACCGGTTCTCTCGTGAAAAGGACAATGCCGGACGATTTCTGGGCGGTTCGAGGCCGAAATCCGCCGCTTTATCCAGCTCCCCGTTCAGCGCATTGGCGTGAATTCGATCCGGAGTCATTTTCGAGCGCGCGAAGACCAGCTCGCAGAACGCTGACCTGTTGTCAGGCGGATCCCAGTATCAAGGGAGCGTGGAAAGGGACGCCGATTTTCGCTTGTTTTTAGGCAGGAAAAGCTGTCTCTAAAATGCCTCATTAGGGCTTTGCGAGCGTCATGGGATTGGACTCGCATCAAGAACGTCGCCTGTTGATCGGCAGGAAAATAGAGGATGAATTTTTTACCCATGGAGACCGTTTGAAAATGACAATGATCGATATTCATTCATACTTGGAAACATATCGGAGTGAGCCAGTGTATCTGTATCCCAATCCTGGCAATGCCGGAGATTTTCTCATCGCATCGGCAACGTTTCAACTCCTTAAAAAACATCGCATCGAATATCAAATACCGGACTGGAACACTTTTGACTTTGAAGGAAAAACAATTTTTTACAGCGGTGGAGGAAATTTAACGGGCTACTACAAAAATGCTCATGACCTTTTGAAAAACGTCCATCAAAAGGCAAAGAAAGTGGTCGTTCTTCCTCATACGATTCATGATGAGGACGACTTGCTTTCGGAGCTTGGTGAAAATGTCGATTTGATCTGTCGAGAACATCCTTCGTATAATTATACAAAGGAGAAAACCAGTAGTGGCGCCAGGGTTTTCCTCTCGAACGATTTGGCTTTTCATCTGGACATTCAGGAATTGAACAAAAACAGAATCGGATTTTGCAAGATACTGATTAAAAAATCCTTCGCCAAATTAACAAAGCGAAACATTCAGAGAGCCATTTCTCCGCGTTGGTATATTAAATCCTGTCAATTGTTCAAAGAGTTGAAGCAGTCGAATCCGTCCTCGATTTTGAACTGTTTTCGGCAAGATCTGGAAAAAACAGATGTGCATATTCCGGAAAACAATCTGGATATCCCCTTTTTGTACCAGCAGGTATTTGGACCTGAAACGAAAAACGAAGCATTAGTGAATTATGTATCCAGTCATTTGCTTTATTTCCTTAACCATTATCAGACGATTCATACCAATCGATTGCACATGGCGATCGCGGGAGGCTTGTTGGGCAAGGAGGTTCACTTTTTCCCCAATAGCTACTTCAAATGCAAAGCCGTTTATGAGTACAGCATAAAAGATCGGTTCCCGAATGTCTTATGGCAAAACTAACTCGCGCACAATCGATGGAGAATGCACGAAGTGTGTTATCTTTGCAATCACCGATACGTTGCAGATTGCAAGACCCTTCACACCGAAAGGAAAGAGACAACGATTATAATATTACGGCGCGAGCGTTTCCAGCAACACGGCGTTATCCTGAAAACCGCGTTTTGCATAAACAATCGTGCCGGTTTTGTCGATCCCATAAACCGTGCGTTCGGTAAAGCCAATCGCTCCGCGCGCGCCGTAATTACGGATGATGGTTCCGTCGGAATCGACGAGAAGCGGAAACGGGAAACCGAATTTCTGGCTGAACTTTGTGTGGGAATTGGCGTCCTGGGGGTTGACGCCAAACACCGCCACATCGGCGTTTTCAAAACCGGCCCAATCGTCGCGAATCGAACAAAGCTGCTTAGTACACCCCGGTGTAAATAAATTTCACTTTACATAACAAATTGAAATATGGCAGTAAGTACCTGCTTTCAAGGGGGAACACCATGCCTGAAGTCAATGGACGAATTCCTGACCCTGTATCCAAGATGAGGAACTTTATCAAAACTATTTGGAAGAGATAAAGTACCACTCGCAGCAAGTTAGGATCAGGAGGGAAAAGGATAAGAACCATGGCAAGTTAGATGACTACTTCCACGTTAGCGTCGAACTTGGCAAGCGAGCTCTTGGTGAAGAATCATCCAGCCTTGGAAAAATCCGCCGCGCCACGTTAATTCGTGATGCCCTCGCGTTTGCACTTTTTGGAATGTTTGGCTACCGGATAGGTGTTCTTACCAACCTTAAGCTGAAAGAGCACATTCGTCAAAGCAAAGACGGCAATATAGTTATCTGTATTCGCAAAGAATTAACAAAACCCGGACAACGTGACCTTGTTCACGAAGTACCAACCGAACTAATCCCGCTATTCAATTATTATCTAAACAATGCCCGGAAAATACTCCTCAAAGGAAAACGTGACCACGGCGTGCTGTTTGTTTCTTCACACGATGGATTCCCCATCGGTTCCGCTGCTATCTACGCCATGTTTGCTACGAGATCGGTTGAGGTGCTCGGTGAAGTTCATAACCCGCACCAAGTCCGAAAAGCTTGGGCCACTGATTTTGCCCGCTGGACAAAAGGCGACTACATGACAGCATCTTCCATCCTCGACAATTCACCTCTCACGTTGCAGCGGCACTATGCCAAGATCATTCGTGAAGAACAAATCAATGATTTCGACGAGGCGACACAAGATGCATGGACGATATCTGAAGGAGATTCGACATGATCATTAGCTTGCGCGAATTATTTTCCGCGATCAATATTACGGAGGCTCCATTTTCGCATAATCGTGTGGTGAACATGCTTGAGGAACTCTCGGAAATGTTCGGTGAAGACAATCCGAAAATATCGCTACATGAAATACCCCTGCTGAAGGAACGGTTTCGCGAATTCCTAAAAACTACGGATGCAAAGCCAGCGACCATTCGAAACAAAGTCTATCGGCTAAGTTTCCTCATCGAATTGGCCACAGAACAAGGCCTGCTACCGAAGCACGAAGGTATTCCTCTTCCCCCTCGCCCGAAGCATGAAGGACCGGACCGACGCCGATATAACGCTCTGCGGTCGTTTGATGATTGGCTGTACCTGAACAACATTTCTGTTAGGGCAGTAAGCGACCAAACATTTCGCGTGTACCGCGACGAAATAAAGGCCAAGGGCAATACTTTAGCTGAAGACCGGTACAATTGCGCCGTGAAGAGTTGGCGTGAACTTGCTAGCCAGGGAGTCGTCCACAAACTCGACCTACCGCGCTGGAAAGATGAATCGCGGGAAGAATATGGCCTACCGCGCTCCTCGTGGCCCGCACGTGTCGCTGCCGACTTTGAGAGGTTCTGTCAAGCGGCCACCGGACGGGCGCGACCTGGCGATAAACGACGACGGCTTTTGCGTAGCGAATCCATATACGATATCGAACGCGAACTCTGTCGCCTTCTTGGCTACTTGGTGAACATCCACGGAATGGAGATCGAAAACTCGAACCTTGTACAGTTGATCGGCGACCGCGAAACGGTTATTGGCTATATCTCCTGGCATATCGCCAAACGTTGTGAAGGCACCGAACGCAAGCACCACGTAGAAACCCTGGACTGGTTCGCCCGCCTTTTAGAATGGTTTGAGGGAGACCAGGATGTCGCCGCAGAGTACCGCCTCATCGCAAAATCGCTAAAGCCGGTGCGAGCACGGGATCCCTTTCCCGAACGTCCGATCACATACGAAGAGTTTTCCACGGCGGCGCAACAAGCGCTTGAGAAGGCTGAGCTGGATTGGAAAGCACACGCTCAAAAAAATCGTCGCACCCAAGCAGCAGTTTCAGCAGCCATCGCATGTCGCGACGCCCTGTTGTTCGCGTTTTTGGTTTGTCGTCCCATGCGAAGCCGCAACATGCGCGAAATGAAGCTGGGCACCAACCTTTACAAGAGCGGCGACGAATGGCGGTTGCGTTTCTCCGATGAGGAAATGAAATCGAAAGAATACAACTGCGCTTTTCCAAAGGTGCTCGTTTCACACCTTGAATACTACTTGAACGGAGTACGCCCATTCTTCGTCCAAGGTTGTGGAAAGGAATTATTCTTAACCAAGTCGGGTAGGGGCATCGGTCGAAGTGACTTCTGGAAAATCATGACGAAGGCTGGCAGACGTATCATGGGTTTGGAAACAAATCCACACCTCTTCCGATATCTAATTTCAAGTGCCTACCTGCTCCGTCACCCCGACCGTGCTCTAGAAATACAAGCCCTTCTCGGGCACGCTGTGTTGGAAACAACATTACGTTACTACGTCCACACTTACAGCCGAATCGCCTCCCAAAGAGCCGCCGACGTCCTTCGTAAAAACTGCCCCTCGATGCTTGAACTCGGCACCCTCTTTCCTCCATCCACATAGCCCAAAAACAACAAAAAGTGGCTCCTCGGCAGATGATAAAAACCACCCAGGAGCCCATTTTCCACGCAGCCAGACGCCACCGAACGCAACCAGGCGCAACGGAACGCAGGCAATTCGCCTGATGATAATACAAAGGAGACAAAAGAGTCGCTATGGATTGAAATTGCCTGATAAATATTTATTGATCTATGATAATAAATGACTTATGTAGCATGCTGCTGTATCGTCTGGTTCCTCCCTTCGTTGCAATGGAATTGTTATCCGGAATGTTCAAACCATATGGTTTTCATCCAATTTATTATGCTAAGGGTACCGATTCAGTACATCTTGATAAACCTTTGAAATAAACACACGCCGTCACATTCTTTTGAACAGTTTTGAATTTCGGAGGTATTGATTTGGTTGACGTAAATCTTTCACAACGCCTGGCAAAGCAACGAGAGAATAATCTGAACGATTGGGTGCTGTCCGTCGTGAGGTCATCAGCGATCATCTTTCAAAGGAACTCGATTCAAATGAGATTATTGCAAATCATTTTTCTGCTTTTCGGTTTTTCTTTGATCCTATTCACTCCGGTTATGGGAATCGAACCGGATGATGCTCCGCTACCTGTCGCTCTAGAGGATCGCTGGGATGCGATTCTCCACGATCATGTTCGTCCTGGAATGACCGGTGACGTGCGGTTGAATGTGGTGGATTACACAGCGATTAAAGAAGATGTTCGTTGGACTGTGTTGTTGGACGAACTGGCGAATGCAATGGAACCCAGTGACTCAAAGGGTAAAATCGCATTCTGGGCGAACGCCTATAATATAATGGCCATTAAAGTCGTTTTGAGTGAATACCCCGTCGAAAGCATTAAAGACGTTGGTGGCGTGTTTTCGCGCGTGTGGAATATCGATGCGGGGATAGTGGCGGGCAAGGTACGTTCGCTGGGCGGAATCGAACACGATCTATTGCGAAAGCTGGGCGATGCACGCGTTCATTCGGCGATTGTTTGTGCGTCGGTCAGTTGCCCGCCGTTGCGACGCGAGGCGTACCGCGCCGACCGCCTCGATGAACAATTGGACGATCAGATGCGGACGTGGTTGGCGAATCCCAAAGTGGGCGCGAGCGTTGAAGATGGCGGTAAGACGTTACGGGTTTCGTATATTTTCAAGCTGTTCACCGAAGATTTCGAACGAGATGCGGGAAGCCTGCGCGGGTTTCTCGACCGCTATCTGCCGGAAGATTTGAAAGCCCGTGCTCAACCAAATGCGAAGATCCGTTATCTGGATTACGATTGGAGTTTGAACGACGCGCGGCGAAGTCGTCCGGTATCACCCGGAAAGTAAATACTTCACCAATGTTACCGGCAATCCTCGTCATTGTATCTTTATGGTCAAATGATAATGGAGGATATTGCCATGAACGCATCGCATCACGATCTGGAAGTTTCTCCGGCCCCGGCTCCACTTGCATGGTGGCAAAAACCTCTTAATTCCAAGCAGACAATTCTGGGGATATTTTTTTGCGCTACGATGGTGGGAACCGGTATCGCGGTGGTATCGCTGGTGAACAAACCGTCGACGCCGGTTCCCGATTTGAATAGCGAGGTTTTTTCCCCCCGCCGCTCGGCCTTCATTGTTTCCAACGATGCATTTTCTCTGATTCCCCGGGAAGAAATTTACAGCGGCGGGCCTGCGAAAGATGGGATTCCCGCGCTAACGAATCCTGCAGTCGTTGCGGCATCGAAAGCATCCGACATGCACGCGGAAAACCGTGTTGTTGGCCTCGCGATTGGCAACGAAATGCGCGCATATCCATTGCGGATTTTGAATTGGCACGAAATTGTCAACGATAACCTTGGCGGGCAATCCATTGCAGTAACGTACTGCCCCCTTTGCGATTCGGTGGTGGTGTTCGATCGCAATATCGGGGGCCAGGTGCGCGAATTTGGCGTCAGCGGATTGCTTTACAATTCCAACGTGTTGATGTATGATCGGCAAGGCGGTGACGAATCGAAGGAATCGCTTTGGAGCCAGATGATGATGAAAGCGGTCGTTGGTCCGGCGGCAAAAGAAGGGTTGGAACTATCGCTGCTGCCCGCGCAACTGATGACATGGGAAGCGTGGACAAACCTTCATCCCGACACGACGGTTCTTTCTTTTCAGACTGGCTACAATCGAAACTATGCCGATAATCCGTATGAAAACTACTTCACCGATTCGCGTTTAATGTTTCCAGTGAAGCCCATCGCCCAAGCCCAATTAGATGTCACGTTAGAGTCAAAGGAACCCGTCATTTTAGTGCGAATGGGTGGCAAAACAAAAGGTTATCCGATATCGATGTTGCGAGTAGCAGCGAATTCAACGTCGGACGGTGTGGTAAGCGATCAATTTGCAGGGAACGATTTGAAGTTTGTTCCTATGGACGTGGAAATGAATCATTTCCGCGTGTCCGATGCGTCCGATACACCCGTCCCCACGGCGTTTTCTTTCGGGTTCGAATTCCAGGCCACGCATCCCGACGCAGAGGTGTTTCGGCCTGTTTTACATAGGGATTAAAAATTTTTCGTCTGACGAGTAATCAATTTTTTTTCTCATTGGCGGCAGATCGAATGACAAGTTCACCGGACAATTAGATCGATCGGCTGATATCGAGGTCGTTACACGCTCGCGCACCGATTTCGCCATGTCGTGCCGACGGTATGCCACACTCGATGGAATGGAAGGAATTCTACTGCGCAAGATGATCGAGGGAGCGATTGAACGCGCTACTGCCCGGGCACCAAAAGGGTTATTAAAGTGATTCGCGTATTTCCCGGGCTGCGTTCTGCACCCATTCCTCCACACCAGCGTTTTCGATTATTACACAAGCCTGTTCTACTGCATTCGCCCGGAGAATTCTGAGAGCCGCACTTATCCGAGTATTGCAGGAATCTGGTGTGTATTCGTCGTGATTTAGCATTATTAGGCAAAGATATCTGTGGGAGAGTTCCCTCATACAGACAGCTTTGAAGTGAGGATAGTAGCGAACAAATACTTTCATGCCCATGTCGCCGAGTTCTTGCTTAATTTCATCGTCGTTCATCCTTGTGCTCTCCGTGTTTTGTTGGTCAATCACCAAAATGTGATTGAAGGTAGAAGACAGGCTCTTTTTGTGTCAATCGACTATCGGCTTGCAGTGTCAAAATAATCACCCAATCATGGATGCTCTTTCCTCGCAATTCCAAGCTGTGAGAAGGAAGCCCGTTGGGATTCCTGCGTGGAATGCGGTTGAGCAGCGCCAGAAGGATGAAACCGGAATTGTTCAAGGATTGTAATCCAGGCATCAAATCGCATGGTTTCGACGCGCTCGTAAATACTTCACGAGATTCACGCCAACTCTTTGACATGATCATGTTGTTTGGAACGCGCAAGGCAATGCTTGGTAAAGTCAACATCTCTCCTATTCGTTCCAGGCAAATTATGAAAAGGTTCAAGGAGAACGAAATGAGTTTTACGATCCACACCCCTGAGTCCGCTCCCGAAGCGTCGAAGGAAATTCTTACCGGTGCAAAGAAAGGTTTTGGTTTTGTGCCGAATCTTCTGGGCACGATGGCGGAAGCGCCCGCGTTGCTGAAAGCCTACACCACTATTGCACGCATTTTTGACGAATCGTCGTTCAATGCCACGGAGCGCCAAGTGGTGTTGCTTGCCGCGAGTTACGAAAACGGCTGCGATTATTGCATTGCCGCGCACACGATGATTGCCGGGATGCAAAAAGTTTCGTGCGATGTGGTGGAAGCCATTCGCGCGAACGCTCCGATTGCCGACGCGAAGTTGGAAGCCCTTCGCCGGTTTACCACGGCGGTCGTTGCCTCGCGCGGTTGGCCAACCGAAGCGGAAGTCAATGCGTTCCTGGCTTCGGGTTACGGGAAAAAACAAATATTGGAAGTCGTCGTGGGAGTGGGGTTCAAAACGCTTTCCAATTACACAACTCACCTGACCGGAACGCCGCAGGACGAGGCGTTCGCTCCCGCCGCGTGGTCGAAAACAGCGTAAAAATCGCAACGAATTGATGTGGTATTGACTCGGGCGGCGTTCAAAGCTTCGGACGCCGCCCGAAACTATTTGGAATTCCCTTGATCGGCGGAAGATCGGTCGAGTGGCTGATTGAGTACCGCGCCAAACCGTTGGCTCTCTTCCGTGTTTCCAACGGCATGAGGTGCATCTGCGCGAACTCCTTTTTGGGCGCGTATCGGTTACTTGGAATTCGACTTTGAGTTCAGCATCCTGTCGATTAGTTTTTCCGCGTCGTCGGAAGTGATTTGAAACCCGTTGAATTGCACGATTCCCTCCGGGTCGATAATCGCCGTCCATGGTGTGCCAGCAGTGCGATAACGCTCCATCACCGTCGAACGTTCGTTTGCCGAACCGCTGTGCCCGACGGGAATGGTCAAGCCATACCGTTCGGCGGTTTGGCGCGCTTGATCGGGACCATTGGAGGCAAAGCCTTCGAAAGCGGTCTGCACGGCAATGAATGCCACGCGGTCGTCGCCTTCGTAATGCTTCATGACATCGACCAGGGTGGGAAAACCATGCGAATGGCATCCCGGACACCAGGATTGAAAGGCGAACAAATAAACCACTTTGCCGCGATATTCGGAAACATTGACTGTTTTTTGACCGGCGGGCAGGTTAAACCAAGTATCCACGCCGAGCGAAGGCGCGAGCTGGCCTTCGATGCCGAGCGCGGAAGCCTTCGCGCGCGCGCAATCGCTTCGGGATCGGTTGCGGCATCGAGCAAATCGAGGTACGTAGCCGCGTCGAGATACCCGGCGGCGCCTGTAATCGGTTCGCCCGAAGCGAGCAGAACCGCTGTGGTCGGCATCCCTTGAATCCCGTACAATTGAGCGACGTCATGTTGCCGATCCACGTCGATCTTAAGCGGAATGAAATCTCGCATTCGTTTTTGAACGCGCGCGTCGGCGAATGTCGTTCGGTCCATGACCTTGCACGGTCCGCACCATGTGGCGAAAAAATCCGCGACGACGAGCTTGCCGTCCTTTTTCGCCTCGGCGAGCGCCGCTTTGTAGTCCGTCCGCCACGCGATACCATCACCGGTCGTTTCGGCGGCCTCGGCACGGTTTTCAAGCAAGGAGGGCAACCACCCGAAGACGATGGCGGTCAGCAAGGCGGCCACGATCAGTAGTAATTTGGGGGCATGATTTTTCATTCTAATACATCCTTTCGCTTGAGAGGGGGACCGTTGGTCGATTCGTCCCTCGGCATATTATGCGAAAGAATTGCCAAACCGTCGTTGGTTCTTCGGTGAACTATTTACGCATCAGTTCCACCATTTTTTTTGCATCGGCTGTGGGCAGGCTGCACGAAAAGTTGCGGCACACGTAAGCGGTCGGCTTTCCGCCGATAGCAACCTGGGCTTCGGTGAACGGTGCGAGCTTAATAATTTCACTCTCGTCGCCCGGCGGGCGCAGAAGCACGACTTTGTTCGGAATGAACTGTTCGTGAAGTGCATCGACCATGGTTTGCGTGTCCTCGGCTTCTTTTTCTCCCACGAGGACGATTTCCAGGCTGGGGCCGATGGCGAAATCGAGCGCCAGAAGGGCTTGGGCGTGCGCGGAAGGAGCGCCCGCGATGTCGCCCGAAAACGAGTTCAGCAGCGCGTTGGCTTTGTCCTCGTACGCCGATTCACCCGTCATTCGCCCCAGCCGCAGAAGATTCATCGCGGCGATTGAATTACCCGAGGGAATCGCGCCGTCGTAGATTTCGCGCGGGCGTTGAAAAAGCTCCTCGCCGTCGTCGGGCGAAAGAAAGTAACCGCCTTGCGGAGCGGCAAAATGCTCGTCCATCTGTCGGGTCAGCTCGATCGCCTTTTGCAACAGGCTTGGATCGAACGTCGCTTCGTAAAGGTCGAGCAATCCGGCGGTGAAAAAAGCATAATCTTCCAACGTGGCGTAATGATCCGCCTGCCCCTTGCGCCAACGCTTAAGCAAACGGCCATCGTCGCTTCGTAAATCGTTCAAAACGAAATCGGCGGCGCGGCGGGCCGTGGCGGCGTATTCCGGCTTGCTGAATGCTTGGGCCGCGCGCGCATAGGCTGAGATCATCAATCCGTTCCAGTCGGTGAGCACCTTGTCGTCGAGCAGAGGCCGAACGCGTTTCGAACGCGCATCGAGCAGTTTTTGGCGCAGGCCGTCCAATTGTGGGCTGAGTTTGCTTTCGGGAGTCGCCGGTTGACTGGTTGCCGGGGCGGAAGTTTCTTTTTGGTACAGAATGTTTCGTGGACTCGACGAGTCCGACACCACGTCGCGGAAGTTCCCGCCGGGTTTCACGTTATACGCGTTCGACCATATTTTTGCATCGCTATTGCCGAGGACTTCTTCGATTTGCGAAGTTGTCCACAGATAAAATAATCCCTCTTCGCCTTCGCTGTCCGCGTCCTCGGCGCTGAAGAACGCGCCCTCGGGCGAGGTCATGTCGCGCCGCACGTATTCGAGAATTTCCTCGGCGGTCTGACGGTATTCTTTTTTGCCGGTGGCTTGATAAGCTTCGGTGTAGGCTATGGCAAGAAGTGCCTGATCGTAGAGCATCTTTTCGAAATGCGGGACGAGCCATTGGCGGTCGGTCGAGTAGCGATGGAATCCAAACCCGACGTGATCGTAAATTCCGCCCGCGCGCATGGCGGACAGGTTTTTTTCGGCCATTTGGAGTGCTTTTTCGTCCTGCGCTCGCCGGTAGTACCGAAGAAGAAAGCGGATATTTTGCGGCGTGGGGAATTTGGGCGCGTTGCCAAAGCCGCCCAACTCGGCGTCGTAGCGCGAGGTGAGTTGTCTATACCCGGCTTCGAGCGTTTTTTCGTTCAGGGTTGCACTTGTTGAGTCGGTTGCGGTGCTTCTCTGGCGCATGGTGGCAACGATTTGATCGGCGGAGTCTGTCACGGCCTGGCGTTGTTCCTTCCATGCCTTTTCAATGGCAGGGATCAGGTCCATCATGCCGGGTCGCCCATAGTTGCCGTTTTTGGGGAAATACGTTCCCGCGAAAAACGGTTTTTTATCAGGTGTCATGACAACCGTCATCGGCCAGCCGCCCGAACCCGTCATTGCCTGCGTGACGGCCATATAATCGGTGTCGATGTCCGGGCGCTCCTCGCGGTCTACCTTAATGCAGACGAACGCCGCGTTCATCATTGCGGCGACCTCGGGGTCTTCGAACGATTCGCGTTCCATGACATGGCACCAATGGCATGTCGCGTAACCGATGCTGAGGAAAATCGGTACGTCGCGCCGCCGGGCTTCTTCGAACGCCGCCTCTCCCCAGGGAAACCAATTCACCGGGTTGGCGGCGTGTTGAAGCAGGTAGGGGCTTTGTTCGAAAACGAGGCGGTTCCATTTTTCACCCCCGTCGGGCGGCAGTTTCGCGAGTTCCTCCGGCGCGGGGATTGGCGGACGTTCGTGCGCGGGACGGGTGCTCGCATTCGAGGCAAACGGTTGCGCGCTCATCTGGTAAACGCTCAAGGCGATCAGGAGCGCCAGAAGAGCAAAGCCTGCGAAAAATCGGGGGTTACGGGTCCAGCGTGATTTCATGGAATCGCCTCGTTTGTCGGGTTGAATGATCTTCGATTATTTCAGCGTTTCTTGCAGTTTTGCGCCCATTTCCTTGAGCGATTGCTCGCTTGTCAGCGTGGCGAGCGGTTGGCGCGTGCGCGCGTCCACCAGATAGATTTTCCCCGTACCGCCGCCGTTCGCCGTCCACAAGTCCGACAGCCCAAGCGCGGCGGCGTGCATTTCCGCCTGGTTCTTTGCCGTCTGGTTGGTGACGTCCAGCGTAACGAAGAGAACCGGTTTGCCGTCGAATTTGTTTTCCAAGTCGTCTATCACCGGTCCCATGGCTTTGCAGTAGCCGCACCAATCGGCGTGAAACTTGACGGCGAGGACTTTTGGCGCGCGAACCGTTACTTGCGAGGCGGGGGCGCTCGTTTGCGCTTCGAGAGGAGGCGCGACGAAAATGGCAAGTGCCAGTGCCAGGCAGACACTGGCGAGAATCAGAAAACCGCGTGGAGTCATGTTGCTTTTCATCATATTGATCATCCATCCATGCTAAAAAATAAGCCGTCCGTTCGGTCCGGCGTAACTACCTGAGGAAAGTTTATCGCTCCCCGATCCGGGCAATCAGATCGCCCGCGGGAGCCGAGGCGACGAGAACGTACTCCAGTCCGCCTTCTGTCCAGCACGCTGTCTCGTACCCTTTGCTTTCGATCACTTTTGGATTTTCGGGCGTCCCGCCGGACGAAACCGATGGGTCCAAGGGTGGATGAACAAAGAGGGATAATTCGCGGTCGTCGGCATGAAGACGAACCAGCGAAATTCGGGTTCCACGAAGCGAGCACACGCGTGCGGCGGCATAATCGGCCCATGGCCAGCGCGGGATCGGTGTGGCAAAATCCAACCGCGCCGCCAGCCAACTTTCCAGTTCTGCGGGGTCGGAGGAAACCAAGCCGGTTTCTGTCTGGGCCTGAACGATGGAAACGTGATCGTCCAGATAAATAGGAATGACGTCCGGTTTTCGAGCGTTATCCCGTAGCAAGACCGCGAGGATGACCACCATAGTGGCCGCCACGCCGCCCACGGCAACCCACCGTCGTTTGGCTCGATTGAACGAGCGTGTCCGGCAAAGAATCTTGACATCCGCCCGCAAGGCGCTGGGAGCCACAGGTTCGGGCAACGATTTTATTTTCTCGCCCAACGCACGCATTGCCTCCAGACGTTCGCGGCACTGCGGGCACGAGGCCAAGTGCGCCTCGACGTCACCAGGGCGTTCGGATTCGCCGTCCAGATAGACGGATAATTCTTCGTGGTAAAGATCGCACTCGTTTTCCAAGGGTTTCATGGGCGTACCTCCTTGGCAGGCAGGGTGTCGGTTTTTGTCGCAGCCTGTCGTGGGGATAAACTGGCCGCCAAATGCTCGCGGGCGCGCGCAAGCCGCGAGCGCACGGTTCCGATCGGAATCCCCAACGCTTCCGCAATATCCCGGTAGGTAAATTCCTCGACTTCTCGCAACCAAAGCACCTCCCGCATTTCTTCGGGCAGCGAATCGAGGGCTTGTTGGACGTTTTCGCTCAGGGACTCTTTGATCGCCGTCGGAATCCAACGAATGGAACGGTCGGGTACCATCGGTTCGGCGGATTCGTTCCTCAGCTCTTCGATGGAAACGATCCTTGGCGCTTTGCCTTTTGCCCGGCAATGGTCGGTAAACAGGTTTTTTAACGTTCGCAGCAAGTAGGCTTTCGGATTGGGATGCCGGGCTAATGTTTCAGGATGGCGAATGGCTCGTAGGCAGGTTTCCTGCACCAGGTCTTCGGCTTCTTCGTGCCCATTGCCCAACCGTCGCGCCATTCCCCAAAGGAAATCGAGCGAAGACAGGATGATTTGTTCAGCTTGGCGGGGCATGGTGAATGAGCTATAGTGCCTTTCTTTACCTTTCATAACGAAAAATGCCCGGGCTAAGTTCCCGGGCAGTAAAAAACACAGCGTCAAAAATTATGTCAGCTTCCCCCTGCACGACGATCCGCAACCGGCAGTACAACCCAGGCAGTGCGTTCCGGTTGCGATGGATTGTCCCGCGAGTGTGTCGGCGTTTAGATCTCGCACATGGCGTTTCGTACCACCAAGCGCGAGTCCAAGCATCTGGTTGAAATCGCAATCGTACAGCCAGCCTTCGTGATCGACCGATAAGGTGCTGCGACACATAACGCGCGGCAACGTGGCAGGATTGAAGTGATCTTCGAGTCGATCGAGGTAGGCGTCCAATTCGTCCGCGCGTTTCAGGTCGCTTCGAAACCGCCCGATGGGCATATTGGCAATCGCGATCAGATTGTCGAACACGATGCCGAAGTCTTCCTTCAAGCGCAGGCGGTAGTCGGCTTCGAGTTTTTCCTGGGGCGGGGGCAAACACGCCCCGATGGGGTTGTAGACGAGATTGAGGCGTTTGGTGGCGTCGGGATTTTGGCCCTCGTTTGCGCCATGCCCGCGCGCGTTCAACATTCGAAGCCCTGCAATCGAGCGCTCGAACACGCCATTACCACGTTGTTTGTCCACATTACCCGCCGTGTAGCACGGCAGCGAGGCGATAATATCGACCTCGTGTTCAGCCAGGAAATCCGCTAAATCCTCGTAACCCGGCTCAGTTAATATCGTTAGATTGCATCGGTCGATCACGCGTTTGCCGCGCCGGTGGGCCTCGCGCGCGAGATACCGAAACACGGGCGCCATTTCCGGTGCGCCGCCCGTGATGTCGAGCGTGTGAATCGTGGGTGCGGTATCGAGCACCGCAATGCAGGCACTTGCAATTTCGTGCGACATCAGTTCGGTGCGCGTCGGACCGGCGTTCACATGACAATGACGACATGTTTGGTTGCAAAGTCGCCCGACGTTGGCTTGCAATACTTCGAGTTTACCTCGCACGAGACGTTCGCCTCGTTGGTTGAGTTGGCGTGCGAATCGATTCGTTTCGCATGAAATATTATTTGAAACCGGTTGAGTAATCATGGATGGATTCCTATTAAACAACGATCGGGTGTTAGGAAATTATTAATGATTCAAAATCAGATACGCGCCCGCACCAAGCAATGCGGCGATTGGCAGCGTCGCGATCCAAGAGCCGAGAATGCGCAGAATCATGCCGCGTTTGGCACCTTTTGTAACCGCCCCTAATCCAAATAACGCACCACACGAAACGTGTGTGGTGGACATGGGCAGCGACGCGGCACTGCCAAAAAACACAAGCGATGCGGTGACGAGATTTGCCGTGAATCCCTGTCCGTCGTTCATCGTCGTGATGCGATTGCTCATCGTTTCAGCTACGCGCCGCGCGCCAAGCGCGCCGCCCGCCAACATTCCGATTCCTGTCAGCAAAATCACCCACTGAAACGGTAGTGCCGCCGAGGCAAACGCGATGGCGGCAATTTTCGGCGCGTCGTTCAGTCCACGCGCGAATCCCACTGCGCCCGCCGAACCGAAGTGCAACACATCGAGTACGCGTTGTGCGGAAACGCCAAATACGCGGCCTTCATATTTTTCCGCGCAATCGTTGACCTTGCCGATTTTCAACGATGGGTGTGCATCGGAGGTGAAAGCGAGGCTGCCATCGGCGCACACGGCGGTTTCGCTTTCGACGCCTGCACAAGCACACGTCGTTTTTTCGATACCAAACGTTTTTCGCGCGTACGACAACACGGGATACAACATCCATGTAATGCCAAACGCGGCGAGGGGACTGACAATCAGTGGCAGTAAAAATTTGGGTCCGAGCACGGCGAACTGAAACGCGTGCGGTGCAGCAACAAGACCAGTGCCCGTCAATGCCCCCAGCAATGCGTGGGTGGTTGAGATCGGCAGACCCAACCGCGAAGCCAGTAACACTGTCCCGCCCGCCGCGATTCCGACAGAAAGCAAAAACGAACTGGATGCGACAATGTCGTCGGGCACAAGGCCCTTGCCTCCAAATGCTTTAGCCAGACCAACGCCCAAAACAACGGCGAACAACGCACCCGCCGTTGTCGTGACGTTGGCCCACAGTAGCGCTGTGCGAAACGACGTCGTGCCGCTGCCATATAGCGTTGCGACGCCTTTGAAATTATCGTTCGCGCCGTTGGCATAGGAAACCAACAATGTTACGGTGAGCAAAAATATCGCGACGGTCATCATAAACCTTTCGATACATGAAAAGAGGAATGCGGCGGATGCCGCGTGTGTTGAATTTGATCGGTTGGTAATTGAAAAGATGTGAAGGATTTACTTGGTGGAAAAAACACGACGTATTGTGTTTGGGCTTACATTTCTGCTGCCATCTTACCTTCCGTCGCTTCGCGTAGAGCTTTACGCGCGACGCGGGTGATGACGACGGTGACGGCAATGGTCGCCACAAGGCCGATAAGTTTTATCGCCAGTCCCCAACCGCCATTCGAATCCGCACTGGCTCCCGCTAAGTCGCCCGCTGCGGTTCCCAGATAGACGTAAAGCAGTGTCCCCGGCATCATGCCAAGCCACGATGCCAGCACGTAACGTCCGAACGAAACGCTGGTCAGGCCATAAGCGTAATTGAGCAGATTGAACGGAAACACGGGGCTAAGGCGCGTCAGGAAAACAATCTTGAAGCCTTCGCGACCGACGGCACGATCAATGGCGGCAAAGCGTTCGTTGCCAGCGACTTTTTTGGTAACCGTATCGCGCGCCACGAAACGTCCGACTAAGAACGACGCGGCAGCGCCAAGGGTACTTCCGACAGAAACCGCAACGAACCCACCTGCCAATCCGAAAACGGCGCCTGCGCCGAGCGTCAAAATCGAACCAGGCAAAAAAAACACGGTCGCGGCAATATAGGCGACGACAAATAACGCGTATCCGACTGGTCCCAGGTCGCGAATCGCGTCGAGAAACGATTTCAGGTATTCGCCGACGGGAAACACACGGCTGGCAACGAGTAGCACAACGACGACCAGCGCCGCGACGATGAGTTTTCCTTTCCCAGAGGAGGATTTTGTAGACGGTGAATCAGACATGGGAAGCTCCCTCGCCTGGATTCAACCGACCCGCAAATCCAAACAATCGCCCAAGCCACAACCGCGTTTTGGGCTGGAACAGTTTCTCGCCCAGCATCGACGATACGGCGCGTTTGTTCGCTTCGGCAAGCGTTGGATACGCATGTACCACACTTGAAATTTTCGTGGCTTTCACGCCGTTTTGCATGAGCGCAACGTATTCGGGGATCAGTTCGCCCGCGTGGGGTCCGACAATTTGCGCCCCCAAAATGCGCCCACCTCGCAGACCAGACAACCGCGATGGCTCGACGAGCACTTTGATGCGGCCTTCTGTTTCGCCTTCGGCACGTGCGCGATCGTTATCGGCGAACTCGGTCGTGGCAAGTTCATACGCCATGCCACGTTTTTTTGCTTCGGTCTCGTTCAGGCCAACGCTCGCCAGTTCCGGGTCCGTGTATGTCACCCAAGGAAACGCATCGAACGATGTCTTCGCGGGTAAATGAAAGATCGCATTGCGGATGAACGTGCCCGCTTGAAGCGACGCCGAATGCGTGAACATCAACCCGCCGGTTATATCGCCCACGGCGTAAATATGCGGCACGTTCGTGCGCTGCGACGCGTTCACTTTGATACCGCGTTTGTCATAAACAACGCCTGCGTTTTCCAGCTTCAGTCGGTCGACGTTCGGCGCGCGCCCCGCCGCAACAAGAAGTTCGTCGGCAAGCACGGTGCGCTCGACTCCGTCCCTTTCGACAACGATGCGTTTGTTATCGTCGACGGTTTTTTCCACGCGCACCACTTTGCTCGAAGTCAAAAAATTGACTCCGTCCCTCTCCATCGATTTGCGCACCACGGCGGTCATGTCGGGGTCGTCTTTCGCCATGATTTCGGGGAAGAATTCAATCACTGTCACTTCGCACCCCAGTTGCCGATGCGCCCAGGCCATCTCGATCCCGATAGGTCCGCCACCGATAATTGCCAAATGGCGCGGCAGTTGCGGCAGGTTGAAAATCTGCTCGTTGGTGACAAAGCCCGCTTCGGCCAGTCCTGGAATCGGCGGAATGGCGGCGCGGGAGCCAGTCGCGACGAGAATCAGTTTTGCCGTCACCTTCCGGCTCCCCGCCATAAGAGTGTGTGGATCGACAAACTCAGCGTATTCTTCGATAACATCCATGCCCATGCGTTGAAACCACGGCGCGTCCTCATGTTCGCGGATGCCGTCCTGCACGGCGCGTACACGAGCTTTGACGGCTTCATAATCAACAGCGATATCGCCAACTTTCACCCCAAATCGTTCGGCCCGGCGCGCGTTGCGAATCGCGCGCGCTGCCTGGAGCAACGCCTTGCTCGGCACGCAACCATGGTTCAGACAATCGCCGCCAATCGCGCCGCCGTTAATGAGAGCGGTGGAAAGGCCAAGCTTGGTTGCGCCTACTGCGGCGACCAGCCCACCAGACCCTGCTCCGATAACCGCCAAATCGTATTCGTATTTAGGTGACATTTTTCTAATTTCCTCGGTTAAGATGACATTGCACCGACGCCTGTACGCGTCGTTATCTGAAATTGACCTTACACAAGCCATTGCAGCTTTGATGTGAAGAATTTACCAGAAAACGAGGGATGCTATGACAACCCAGCCGCCAAATACAAAGCTCTGGCACATAAAGAACTGTCCTCTGTTTTCCGCTCTTTCTCCCGACGAGATGCACGCCATCGAAGCAGCCGCGCAAATGAACGAGTACCCGAAAAACAAACTGGTCCCCCCGCCGCCCGAAGGCGAGCCGTCGCTGTTCGTTGTGAAAAAAGGCCACGTGCAACTTACCTACGTGGACGACAGCGGCAATGAAGCGGTCGTGATGATGCTTGGTCCTGGCGATATGTTTGGAAGCTTGGACGACGAAGGAGGCGGATTCGGCGAGTATTGCCGCACCGTCAGCGACGCGTGTTTATGCCGCATCAGCCGTCCGAAGTTCGAGCACATGTTGCAAAAATATCCGAACCTCGCGTTTCGCCTGACAAAATTTTCCCTGCTTCGTATCAACCGGCTCCAGGTGCGCGTCGCCGAAATGATGATGCGCCAAGCGGACGCGCGACTGGCGCTAACGCTGCTCGATCTCGACCAACAAGTGGGTCGCACCGAAGCCGACGGACGGCGCAAGCTTGGGCTTGGGCTGACTCATTCGGACTTGGCCAAACTGATCGGTTCGTCGCGCGAAATGGTCACCATGTTGTTTCGCAAATTTCGCGCGGCAAAACTTGTCGAAACCGAAAAAGGGTGGATTTACCTTCTCGATGTAGACGGGTTGAAGCAAATGGCTTCACGTTCGTAAGAGGAAAGTTTTTACCGCAGAAATCGCGGAATACACGCAGATGCTCACATTCTGTACCCTTGCGGCTTTGCGCCATGGCGTCCTTGCGTTAATATATTTCGATCTGCCGGTGCGAACTTAAGGTAAATCTTTCACAACGTTCGCCACCGTCCGCCCGTAACATCGCGTCAAGTTTCCACCATTGGATTTTCGCGCCATGAAAGTTTCCCTCATCATTCCGACATTGAACGAAGCGGCGGTCTTGCACGAGACCCTGGTCGTTGCGTGGGCGCAAGGGGCGGACGAAATCGTCGTCACCGACGGTGGAAGCTCGGACAATACACGCGCCATCGCGGAAACTCATCGAGCTGCGTTTGTTCAAATTCCGCCCGCTCAACGCGCGCGCCAGATGAATACAGGCGCCCGGATGGCTACCGGCGAAGTGCTCGTGTTTTTGCACGCCGACACGGTGTTGTTATCCGGCTCGATTGACGCATTGCGAGCGGCATTACGAGACCAAAGTGTTGTTGGCGGCGGGTTTGAACGACGGTACTGCTCGTCGTCGCGATTATTGGCAGCAACCTCGGCGCTCGGAAACCTGCGCGCCCGACGACTCGGGTGGTTTTTTGGCGATCAAGCCATCTTTGTACGGCGCCGCGTGTTCAACGACCTTGGGGGCTTTCCCGAAGAACCCCTGTTCGAAGACCTCGACTTCACCCGACGCCTGCGTCGCTGCGGGCAAACCCGGTTGATTGCACCCGGTGTCGAAACCTCCGCCCGGCGATTCGAGCGCGGCGCCGCAAGCCGCGTATTCAAAGACTTCCTCCTGACGGTGCATCATGTTTGCGTGGACTCTGCGCCCTGAAATGGGCTGTATCGATAACCGAACGACCACTGACTCGCCGGGCGAAACACGCCCGGCGCCGTGGATCGAAGTCATTACTCCCGAGCGCGCCACGGGCAAGCTCGCCGACGTGTATCGTGAAATGCAAAACCCTGGCGGCAGCGTTGCGAACATCCAAGCCATCCACAGTTTGTTCCCCGAAGCCCTCGACGCGCAGATGCAACTCGCGCACGCCTTGTTCGACGGATGCCGAGAATTAACGCGTACGAACATCGAACTGATCGCCACCGTCATTTCGATGGAAAACTGCTGCGATTATTGCGCCCATCATCACCGCTCAGCGTATAATGACCACTTGAAACGTGAAGGCAAACCTGTGCCCGAGGACCTCGACCACGTCGAATGGAATCTCGACACGCGGCAAATGGCGATGTTGCATTTGGCAACCAAACTGGCACATACGCCGCACGCCATCAGCGAAGACGACATCGAACAAACCAAGGTTCAAGGCTTTACTGACCGCGCCATTTTAGAGATCGTTCTCCTCGCCGCGCACGTTTGCGCCATCAACCGCATCGCGCTTGGACTCGGCGTTGCGATGGAAGGGAAATAGCGTGTTTGCTCATTCCTCGGTTTTCAACCGATAGCCGACCCAGGGTTCGGTGACGAGGTAGCGGGGGCGGGCGGGTTCGGTTTCGAGTTTGCGCCGCAGTTGGTGCATGTACACGCGGACGTGATGTACCTGGCCGGGTTTGACACTGCCCCATACTTCGGTCATGAGTTGGTTTTGCGTGACGACTTTACCCGCGTGGCGAGCGAGGACGGCGAGGCATTTGAACTCGTTCGGTGTGAGGCGGATTTCCTGGCCGTCGAGCGTGACGCGGCGCGTTTCGAGGTCGATGGTCAGGCTGCCGATTTCGACGCGGGGTGCGGGCGCGTCATCGGGCCGGGCGGCGTGCCGCAGGGCCACGCGGATGCGCGCGGATAGTTCGCCGACGCCGAAAGGTTTCGTCAGGTAGTCGTCGGCGCCCGCGTCAAGGCCGTCGATTTTGTCGCGTTCTTTGCCGCGCGCCGACAGGATGACGATGGGGACGGAGGTGAACGCGCGCAGGCGGCGCAGCACGTCGAGCCCGTCCATGTCGGGCAGTCCAAGATCGAGCAGAATGAGTTCCGGGGCGCCGGTGGCGGCGAGGGCGAGCCCTTCCGCGCCGGTTGTCGCTTCGTCCAGATGGTACTGTTGCGCTTCCAGGCTGGCGCGCAGGAACCGGCGGATCGGGGCTTCGTCTTCGATGACGAGCAGGCGGATGATTGCGGTCATTCCTTCAGGAACTCCTAAACTTGCAGGAACTTCTAAAGATTCCAAGCTCCAGGCGCGCGAGGCGAGGGCGGCCAAGGCGTAGCGGCGCTACGTTGCGGGAGCCCGAGACCGATGCGCAACACCGAGATTGGGAACTTTAGGAGTTCCGGGTCATTCCGGCGATTCCTCCAACGCAAGATCAAGGTCGCGCGCGGCGGGGATCGCGACGAAAAAGCTGGCGCCGCCGTCCTCGCGATTCGTGGCCCAGATACGTCCGCCATGCGCGGCAACGATGCCTTTGCAGATGGCGAGGCCTAAGCCGACACCGCCAACGGTCAAGCCCGCGCGGCCCCGTTTGAACTTTTCGAAGATCAACGTTTCCTCGCCCGGCGCAAGCCCTGGACCGCGATCGGCGATTTCGAGCACCACGTCGTCGTGTTGTTGCCGGGCGACAATCGTGATCGGGCTGCCGGGCGGTGCGTACTTGATCGCGTTTTCCAGCAGGTTCAGCAGCACGTGCTGCATCAGGATTTCATCAGCGGAAACGAACGGCAGATCGGCGGGCAGATCGACTTCGACGGGACGGCTGGCCAGTCGTCGTTCCAGGGCGGCGAGTGCGGACCCGATCAGTTCGTCGATGGGCATCGCCACACGGTGGAGTTCCAGCCCGTCGGCTTCGAGGCGCGTCATTTCGAGCAGGTTCGTAATCAAGCCGCCCATGCGGTCGGCCTCGTCGTTGATCGTGCGGAGCAGTTCGCGGTGCGTCGCCGGTGCAAGCTGGCCGGTGTCGTCGAGCAGGCTGCCCGCGCATCCGACAATCGAAGCGAGCGGCGTGCGCAGGTCGTGGGAAACGGAACTGAGGACGGAACTGCGCAGGCGTTCGGTTTCGGCCTGCACTTCGGCCAACCGGTGTTGTTCCTCCAGGCGGTCGACTTCGAGGGCGAGCGCCGCTTGGCCGCAAAGGGCTTCGAGAAGCTGCATCTGATCGGGGAAAAAACGTCCCTGGCTGCTGGGCGGCACGACGGCCATCGCCGCAATGGGCGGCTGGTCGGCCACGCGGATGGGAACGTGGGTGAGCAGCGCCGAACCGAGCGTTCCCGTGCCCGCCCCGGCGGGTTTCGCGTTGTCGAGCGTCCATTGCGCCACGGCGCGTTCCTTCTCCGAAGGCGCAACCGCAACAGGATGCCCTGAGAGAAACGTGGCGTGGCCTTCGCCGTCGCGGATGAAGGCGAGCGCTTCGGTGTTGAAGGCGACGGCGATCTCTTCGAGCGCGGCGGCCATGATGTTATCGACTCCGCGCGCGGCGGCAAGGCGGCGGCTGAGCCGGTGGAGGATCACCGTGCGGCGTTCGCTCTCGCGCGCGGCGTCGGCTTGTTCGCGCAGGCGAAGCGCCAGCGAACTGATCAGTGTCGCGACGACGAACATCACGCTGAACGTCAGGAGATAATGCGGCGATTCTACGTCGATCGTAAAACGCGGCGGAACGAAGAGAATATTGAAGGCAAGCACGCTGAGTGCAGAGGCCAGCAGCGTCGCACCGCGCGAGGCGAACATCGCCGTGGCGGCAATCCCGGCCAGATACACCATGATCAGGTCGGAAAGCGCGAAAAACGGAAACATTGCCCAGGCAATCGCGCTGCTGGCGGCGACGCATCCCAGCGCGGCGAGGTAAGGGCGGCGCGCGCGAATCCGCCGCCGGACGGGATGCACGCCAAGGCCATGTGTTTCGCCTTCGCCACGAATCACGTACACGTCGATGTCGCCGCTTTCGCGAATCAACCGGTCGATGGGGGACGGAGAAAACCATTCGCGCCAACGCGGCAATACCGGCTTGCCCGCGACGATTTTGGTGACGTTGCGGTCGCGCGCCATGCGCAGAATTTCGCCGGAAACGTCGTCGCCGCCAACGGTGACGATTTCCGCGCCGAGGCTTTGCGCCAGCCGCAGGTGCTCGGCCACGCGCTCGCGTGCTTCGGGTGGGCCGGAAACGGCGCGCGCGGTTTGAACCGACAGCGCGATCCATTCGGCGCCAAGATTGGACGCCAGCCGCCGCGTGGCGCGGATCAGCTTGGCGGAACTGGGGCTTGGCCCAACGGCGACCAGCAGGCGTTCCTGCGTCGGCCATGTGCGGCGAACCGATTCCGCGTCGCGGTAAATCTGCACGTCGACGTTGACGCGCTTGGCGACGAACCGTAGCGCCAGTTCGCGTAATGCCAGCAGGTTTCCCGTCTGAAAAAAGTTCTCCGCCGCGCGCGCCGCCTGGGCGCCCATGTAGACTTTGCCTTCGCGCAGGCGTTGGAGCAGTTCCTGGGGCGGCAAATCGACGAGCACGATTTCATCGGCGCGTTCGACTACCTGGTCGGGCACGGTTTCGCGCACTTTGACGCCGGTGATTTGCTCGACGACATCGTTGAGACTTTCGAGATGCTGGACGTTGAGCGCCGTGTACACGTCGATGCCCGCGTCGAGCAATTCGGCCACGTCCTGCCAACGTTTTTCGTAACGCGTTCCCGGCGCGTTCGTGTGCGCCAACTCGTCCACCAGAATCAGCGCGGGTTTACAGGCAAGCGCGGCGTCGAGATCGAACTCGTGCAGCGTCATGCCGCGATGCTCGATCGACCGTCGCGGCAGAATTTCCAGGCCGTCGAGCAACGCTTCCGTCTCGCCGCGTCCGTGCGTTTCCACCAGTCCAACGAGCGCCTTCCCGCCTTCGCGGCGCCGCGCCTGGGCGGCTTCCAGCATCGCATACGTCTTTCCCACGCCCGCGTTGGCGCCAAAAAAAACCTTCAGGCGCCCGCGATCGTGTGAGTGCTCCTCGCTGGCGAGGCGCGAAAGCAGGGCGTCGGGGTTGGGACGGTCGTCGGGCACGAAATAGTCTCCATGTGCGGCCTCAACGCAGCCAGAATCGAGGCGACACCAGGATCAACAGCGGATAAATTTCCAGGCGGCCCATCACCATGCCAAGGCTGAGCAGCCATTTGACGAGATCGCCCTGGGCGGCGAAATTGTCTGTCGGCCCAACGACTCCCAGCCCGGGGCCGATATTACTCATGGTAGCCGCAACGGCGCTAATGGAATCGATAACCGGCTGATTGGGCGAGAGCAGGCAGACCATCAAACTGAGTGCGACGAGCACGCCAATCCAGAGTGCGGAGAAGGCGAATATCTCGTGGATTTGCTCGTGGCTGACGGGCTTTCCGGCGAGCTTCAACCGGCGGACTTCGCGCGGGCTGGCTTTGCTTTGAACGAGGAACGGCAAAAACCGCACGATCACGATCCAGCGCACCATTTTCAAGCCGCCGCTGGTGGACCCGGCGCACGCGCCCGAGATCATCAGCAAGAGCAGGAAGAGCCGGATGCCCGCTGGCCAGCCGTCGTAATCCACGGTGCCGAATCCCGTGGACGTTCCAATTGAAAACACCATGAACAGCGTGTCGCGGACGTTGAAACCGCCCGGCTGGGTGACGTACGGAATGACACCATTTTGCTCGGGATTTTTCACACCCGCCAGCCAGATTGCCGCCGCCGCGACGATGGCCCCACCCACCGTCACCACCAGATAGCCCATGAATTCGGGGTCGCGGAAGTAAAGAAACTTCCGTTTCAACATTGCCAGGTGCAGGGAAAAGTTGGTGCCCGCCAGAAACATGAAAACGATGATAATCCACTCGATGGCGGGACTGTGGTAAGCGTAGATACTGGCGTTTTTCGGCGAAAATCCGCCCGTAGCGATGGTTGCCATCGCGTGACAGACGGCTTCGAAGAGCGGCATTCCCGCCATCCAAAGCAGCAGGGCCTCTGCGATGTTGAAGAGCAGGTAGATTTTCGTGACGCTCAGCGCCGTATCCCGAATGCGTGGCGTCGAGCTTTCCTCGAACGGGCCGGGCACCTCTGCGCGAAAGAGCGCCTTCGATGATTTGCCCGAGAGTTGGCTGAACACGGCGACGAACAGCACGACGATGCCCAACCCGCCCACGAAATGCAGCATCGCCCGCCAAAAGAGTAGCGACAGCGGGTTGCTCTCGATGTCGGTCAGGATTGTGGAGCCCGTCGTCGTCAGGCCGGACATGCTTTCAAAGTACGCATCGGTGAACGTGCCCGTCATACCGGAGAAAACAAATGGCAGTGCGCCAATTGCCGCAACAATCAACCACGCCATGGCAACCACGAGCAAAATCTCGCGCCTGAAAAGATCGTACGATGCCCCCTTGCCCGCACGAATCATCACACCCGAAACCAACAGGCCAATCAGCAGCGATTTCCCCAGCGCGGCGAGCGCGCCCCACTCCGCATAGACGAGCGCCAGCGCCATCGTTGGCACGAATGCGATGCAGAAAAAAAGCACCAGCCGTCCCAGGATCGAGGTTATTTCCCGCCAGTTCATGGGGCTCCCTCTTTCTCCGCCACCAATGCCCGGTTCAACTGCAAGACGTTCACGCGTGGTTCGCCCAGGATTCCGAACTTGCGTCCCTCGGTGTTGCGATCAATCAGGCGTTCGACGACCGTCAGGTTCAGCCCGCGCGCGCGTGCAACTCGGGCCGCCTGATAGTACGCCGACGCGGGCGAAATATCAGGGTCGAGACCGCTGGCGGAGGCGGTGACGAGATCCACGGGGACGGAGTCGTTATTTTCGGGATCGGCGGCGCGAAGTGCGGCGATGCGCGCCTCGACGTTTTGCACGAGAGCCAGGTTTGTTGGTGCCAGATTGCTGCCGCCCGACGCGGCGGCGTTGTAACCGACCGCCGACGGACGCGGCCAGAACCACTCGGACCCGGTGAATTCCTGCGCGATCAGTTCGCTGCCGACGATTCTGCCATCGGCTTCGATCAAGCTGCCGTTGGCTTTGTTCGGGAATGCGATTTGCGCGATTCCCCAAACAGCGAGCGGATACACGATGCCCATCAGAAGCGTGAACAACCCGAGTAGCACGAGCGAGGGACGGAGAAGCGATTCTTTGCCATTCATGGACAGTTTCCTTTTCAGGCAAGGCCGAGCGCCGCGAGGACAAGGTCGATGAGCTTGATGCAGACGAACGGCGTAAGAAGCCCGCCCAGGCCATAGATCAAAATGTTGTCGCGCAGGAGCACGCCTGCTTCGACGGCGCGATACCCGACGCCGCGTAGTGCCAACGGAATCAGCGCGACGATAATGAACGCGTTGAAAATCGTGGCGGAAAGAATCGCGCTTTGCGGCGAGGCCAGCCGCATCACGTTGAGCGCGTCGAGTTGCGGATACGTCGCCGCGAACGCCGCCGGAATGATGGCGAAATACTTCGCCACGTCGTTTGTGATCGAAAACGTCGTGAGCGCGCCGCGCGTCATCAGCAGTTGCTTGCCGATGCGGACGATCTCGATCAGCTTGGTCGGGTTGCTGTCGAGGTCGACCATGTTGCCCGCTTCCTTGGCGGCCTGCGTGCCGCTGTTCATCGCAACGGCAACATCGGCCTGGGCCAGCGCGGGGGCATCGTTCGTCCCATCGCCCGTCATCGCGACGAGACGCCCGCCCGACTGGTACTCGCGGATCAGTGCGAGTTTCTTTTCCGGCGTTGCCTCGGCGAGAAAGTCGTCCACGCCCGCTTCGGCGGCGATGGCGGCGGCGGTCATCGGATTGTCGCCCGTGATCATCACCGTTTTGATGCCCATGCGGCGCAGTTCGGCAAAGCGTTCCTTGATGCCTTGCTTGAGAACGTCCTTGAGACGGATCGTGCCGAGCACCTTTGCGTCTTGGGCGACGACGAGCGGCGTGCCGCCTTCGCGGGCAATGCGCTCGACGGCCTGGCGCACTACGGCTGGGAAATCGCCGCGCTGGTTCCGCACCCATTTTTCGACCGCTTCCGCCGCGCCTTTGCGAATTTTTTTGCCGTCGAGGTCCACGCCGCTCATGCGCGTTTCGGCGGTGAAGGCTACGAAGTGCGCGTGCATTTCCTCGATGTTGGCGGCGCGAATTCCGTACTCGCTTTTGGCCAGTACCACGACGCTACGCCCCTCGGGCGTTTCGTCAGCGAGGGATGAAAGCTGCGCGGCCTTGGCGAGGTCTTTTGCTTCGATGCCCGGCGCGGGAAGGAACTCGGTGGCCTGCCGGTTGCCGAGCGTGATTGTCCCCGTTTTGTCCATCAACAGCACGTCGACGTCGCCTGCCGCTTCCACCGCCCGCCCCGAGGTCGCGACGACGTTGGCTTTCAGCAAACGGTCCATCCCCGCGATGCCGATGGCCGACAAAAGCCCGCCAATCGTCGTCGGCGCCAGACACACGAACAGCGCGATCAGCACCACGAGCGGAACGGCGCTGCCGCCGCCCGCCTGGCGGACGCTGAATGTCGAAAACGGTAGCAGCGTGGCGCATACGACGAGAAACACGATCGTCAACGCCGCGAGCAGAATCGACAGTGCGATTTCGTTTGGCGTTTTCTTGCGCTGCGCGCCTTCCACCAGACCGATCATGCGGTCGAGAAAGTTCTCGCCCGGATTCGCCGTGATACGGATCACCAGCCAGTCCGAAAGCACCCGCGTGCCGCCCGTCACCGAACTGCGGTCGCCGCCGCTCTCGCGAATCACGGGCGCCGATTCACCCGTCACAGCACTTTCGTCCACGTAGGCCGCGCCTTCGATCACTTCGCCGTCGGCGGGGATGACTTCATCGGCGAGCACGCGCACGACATCGCCCTTCTTGAGATCCGAGGATAGCACGTCCTGCGTTTCGATGGGGCCTTCCATGGGCACCACGCGGTGCGCGAGCAGGTTTTTGCGTGTCGCGCGCAGGCTATCGGCCTGCGCTTTGCCGCGCCCCTCGGCGATGGCTTCGGCGAAGTTGGCGAAGAGCAGTGTCAGCCACAGCATCGCCGCCACCGCGCCGATGAACCACGCGGGCATGTCGCCCGAACCGCCAAGCGCCATCGCGAATAGCACCGTGGCGAGCACACTGCCCACGAATACCGTGAACATCACCGGGTTGCGAAGCTGGTGGCGGGGGGCGAGCTTGGCAAAGCTGGCGACAATCGCAGGCCTGAGTAGGCTTGCGTCGAAGAGTGCTGATCGTTTATTCATATTCAAGTCCTACGAAGGTGGCGGCAATGACGAATGATTGGCAAAAGCTGAAGGGACACGAGCGCGAAGCCACCGCCGTGCGGGAAGTGGCAGCGGCATATCGGCTCGGAAACGAGCGACTGGAGCTTGAGCGGTTCGAAGAGTTGCGGTCCGCCACGCCAGAAACGTTGGCGGAACAGTTTGACCAGCTTCTCGAACTCGGTGTGGCGCTCCTTCCAAATACCTTGGAAGAATGGGAGCTATTCGAAAGCGAACGGGAACTTGTGCACTTCCAATCAGCCGCCCGATTGGTCCGTGCGCGGAGTGAACACGGGTGATTTTCCAACTGCAACTGACTCCAATGGAAAAATTGATCGCGAAGTATCACGGCTGAATACCTCCAACCATCATCAGGTGTTCCACAATCGGCCCGAGTGCCAGCACCGGCAGGAACGTCAGCGCTCCGATGGTGAGGATCACGACGCCGAGCAGCGCGCCGAACAGCGGCGTGTGCGTCGGCAGCGTGCCGGGGCTGACCGGCGTGTGTTTTTTCGCCGCGAGCGAACCTGCCACCGCCAGCGCGGGCAGCATCACCCAGTAGCGTCCGATCAGCATCGCGATTCCGCCGAGTATGTTGATCAGCGGCGAATCGCATCCGTAACCGGCGAACGCGCTGCCGTTGTTGTTGCCGGTGCTCGACGCCCAGTACAGAATCTGGCTCAGCCCGTGCGGTCCGGGATTCGTCACGCCCGCAAGGCCCTGACTCGTCGACGCCGCGATGGCTGTGCATACCAGCACGCAAATCGGCGGAAACAAAATCGCCAGCGACGCCATCTTCATTTCGTACGGACCGATTTTTTTCGTCAGGTATTCTGGCGTGCGTCCCACCATCAGCCCCGCGACAAAAACTGCCACGATGGCGATCATCAACATCCCGTAAAGCCCCGACCCGACGCCGCCAAAGATGATCTCGCCCAGTTGGATCAGCCCCATCAGCATCATGCCGCCGAGCGGTGTGTAACTGTCGTGCATCGAATTGACCGACCCGTTCGACGCCGCCGTTGTCGCCACCGCCCACGCGGTGCTGTTCGCGATGCCGAAGCGCACTTCCTTGCCCTCCATGTTGCCGCCCGCCATCGCGCCGCCGTCGCCGGATTCGTGCGCAAGTTGCACGACGCCGCTCGCATCGAACGCCGGATTGCCGCGTTGCTCGGACCACACCACCGCCGCGAGACACACCACGAAAAACGCCGTCATCACCGCCAACAGCAGCCAACCTTGGCGTTCGTCGCCCACCATGCGCCCGAACGCGATGCAGCACGCCGCCGGGATCAGCAGGATCGCCAGCATCTCCAGAAAGTTCGAAAGCGATGTGGGATTTTCGAACGGGTGCGCCGAGTTGACGTTGAAAAATCCGCCGCCATTGGTGCCGAGTTGTTTGATCGCGATTTGCGACGCCGCCGGACCCACCGCGATGGTTTGCGATCCGCCCGCGAGCGTTGTGACTTCGTGATACGGCGTGAACGTTTGCACAACGCCTTGCGAAACAAGCACTAGCGCCAGCACGAACGAGAGCGGCAACAGCACGTACAACGTCGAGCGCGTCATATCCGCCCAGAAATTGCCGATCGTGTGCGATTCCTTGCGCGCAAATCCCCGCGCCACCGCCGCCAGCACGGCCATGCCGGTCGCGGCGGAAAGAAAGTTTTGCACGCCGAGCACAATCATCTGCGTCAGATATCTCATCGCCACCTCGCCGCCGTAATTCTGCCAGTTCGTATTCGTGGCGAAACTGATCGCGACGTTCAGCGCGCTGAACGCCCCGACGGCGCCATTGCCCGCCGGATTCAGCGGTAACGCGCCTTGCAAACGCTGCATGATGTAAACAACCGCTAGCCCGCACGCGTTGAACGCGAGTGCCGCAAACGCGTACTCTTTCCACGACATGCCGTGCTTTGGATCGATGCCCGCCACGCGATAGAAAAACGATTCGAGCCGCCCAAAAATAGGCGTCAGAAACGTGCGGCGGCCCTCGAACACCGCCGCTATGAAGCACCCGAGCGGTTTCGCACACGCCAACAACACCGCCACGTACAAAGCCATTTGCACCACGCCGAAAGTCGTCATGTCAGAACCACTCCGGGCGCAGCAGCGCAGCGAACAGGTACACGACAAGCAACCCCGCGCACACACCGGTCAGCGTCATCATGAGCGGTCCTCCCGCAGCCGGTCCATCAGCCGCACCAGCCCGACGCACAGCGTGAAAAACACCGCCGTTAGAAATATCGAAACCAGATCGTACACGAAAAGCTCCTTTCGGGATCGAATCCCGAGGAGCATCCTCGCGCCAAACCCGCAAGAAATCAAATCAGCGCTTCGTCCGAATGATGGGAGAGAATATCAAGAAAGTGTTAGGATTATTCAGATTTCGACAGATTGCATGAAAAACAATACTGGTAAATTTATTGCGATCCACTTTGCTTTGAGAACAGCAAATAACATGTGCGAAATTGTAATCAAAATCAACATTACTTGACCGCATTGGAATCTTGTTCGAAACTTACGAGAGGGTTATCCCCGCGAACATTGGCTGCGATGGGCAGATCGCTGTCTCGCGCGAAGTAGTCGATGCCGACGGACGCAGGCTCAAGCTTGTCACCGTCGTGGGCGATTGTTCTTGAATTCATTAAATGCAACCGCCCTCTGGCGGCCATGTGTGGAAATCCAGAGGGCGATTCGCTACGAGCAACGAAGCGGCTGGTGAAACCAGGGGGGGGGATTGCCAACCGCCGCGATTGCTCATCGATGGTTCTACCCGACTTCAATTGTTCGCCGATAGCAATGAGAATCCGTGTTGGATTTATCCATGCATCTGGTTCTCAAGTGGATGCTGCACTCAATTAATAGTGAAGCCAATTATATATTTGGCATGCCAAAATTTCTATTGATTAACAAAACTGCGGTTGCTTATAGCCACACCTGTTTTCGAGCGAACTCGATTTTTTTCAGGTGGAATAATCATGCGTTTTGCGAGTATCGTACTGATTTTTATCGGCTTATGTACAACTCAGGCCATTGGGGCCGAGCAATCGTCACCCGTCGAACCTGCTTCCGAGCCACACTTGCGGATCGTTTCTCTGGGCAGCGCGGTGACCGAAACGGTGTTTGCCCTCGGGGCGGGAGACGAATTGGTTGCTGTGGATTTGTCCTCAACGTACCCGCCGGATGCGGTCGCGCAGTTGCCGACGGTAGGATATCATCGCCAGATTTCAGCCGAGGGCATTGTTTCGCTTCGCCCGACGACGGTTCTGGCAACGACGGACGCGGGACCGGATTATGCACTCGATCAATTGCGTCAAGCAGGCGTGGCGGTCGAGGTGGTGCCGTTCGAGCACGACGCGGATTCGACGCGTGGCTTGATCAGGACGCTCGCCGGGGCACTTGGCCGGGCCGACGAAGGCGAGGCGTTGATTGAACGCCTCGATGCCAAGCTAGCGGATATCCAGACGCATTTGGAAAGCGCCGATTCGCATCCGCGTGTACTCTTTATTTATGCGCGCGGTGGTGGAGTGCTGAACGTGGCGGGCAGTCACACAGGCGCGGATACGTTGATCGGTTTGGCCGGTGGAGTGAATGCGATTTCGGACTTCGAGGGGTATAAGCCGTTGACCGCCGAAGGCGTGGTGACGGCAAATCCGGACGTCCTTTTTTTGCTCGATGAAGGTTACAAATCCATCGGTGGCGAGGAAGGTGTGTTAGCATTGCCGGGCGTAGCGTTGACGAACGCGGGCAAGCAGCGGCGCATCGTGCACCTGGACGATAACTTGGCGTTGTCGTTCGGGCCGCGTCTGGGCGAAGGCGTCGAGGCCCTGGCCAAGGCGCTTCACCCCGAGTTGTGGAAGGGTGAAGCTCAGTGATTGCCGAGAGTTTCGAGCGTTTAGGTGATTCGCCGTTGGATTCAGCACGGGTTGCCGTGCGCGGTCGTTCGCGGCGCGAATTTCGCGCCCGGATTGCCATGGTAGCATTAATCGCGACGTTGGTGGGTTCGATGCTGTGTGGCGTTTTTATTGGTGCAACACGCATTCATATGAGTGAGGTCGTTGCGGTTTTGACGGGAACGGCGGAGTCGAGCCTGCATGCTCCGATTATCCTGCAACTAAGGTTGCCACGCGTGTTGCTGGGCGTATTGGCGGGCGGGATTCTCGGAATGGCAGGAGCCGCTTCCCAGGGGTTGTTTCGAAACTCATTAGCGGAACCCGGGCTGATCGGTATTTCAAGCGGAGCGGCGTTGGCGGTTGTCTTGGTGACGGTGCTAGGTGTGCCCACGATGCTGAAGAGTGTGATTCCTTCTTCCATTGTGTTGCCATTGGCGGCGTTTGCGGGAGCGGCGCTGACAACAATGGCGGTTCAGGTGTTTGCGTTGACGCGTGGCGGCACGTCCAGTTCGTCGCTGATCTTAGCGGGCGTGGCAGCCAATGCGTTCGCCGGCGCGTTCACGGGATTGCTTTTTTTCTACGCCGACGATGCCCAGTTGCGTAGCGCAACGTTCTGGTCGCTTGGCAGCTTGGGCGCGGCTTCGTGGAAGTCGCTTGCCTTCGCGGCTCCCATCATCGCGATCAGCGGCGCGGGCCTGTGGATGCTGTCGCGCGCGCTCAATGTCTTGCAATTGGGCGATGCCGAAGCCGCTCACTTGGGCCTTCGGGTCAATGCCACGCGCCATGCTCTGCTGGCGTTGATCGCGCTCGGGGTGGGTACTGCGGTCAGCCTGACAGGCGTCATCGGATTCGTAGGGTTAGTGGTGCCGCATTTGGTGCGTCTGGTCATCGGGCCAAATCACGACCGCTTGCTTCCCGCGTCGGCGCTGTTGGGTGGGGCGTTACTGGTCATGGCCGACGTAGGCGCGCGCATGTTGGCGGTGCCCGCCGAATTGCCCATCGGCGTCATCACGGCATTGATCGGCGCGCCGTTTTTCCTGTGGTTGCTCTCGCGCGCGCAGAAAGAGGAACTGCAATGACGTTCGATGCACGCCATCTTGTCCTCAGCCGAGCGAACAGGCGCATTCTCGACGATGTGTCCTGCATCATCAAGCCGGGCGAATCCGTCGCGCTGTTGGGACCGAACGGCGCGGGCAAATCCACCTTGTTGAAAGTCATGGCAGGCGAATGGAAACCTCGGTCGGGTGAAGTATGCCTGGAAGGCAAACCGCTGGCGAATTATTCGGACGCTCATCTGGCGCGACAGCGCGCGGTGGTAACGCAGCAATTGTCGCTCGCGTTCGATTTCACAGCGGAGGAACTGGTATTGTTGGGGCGCTCGCCTTTTGCACGCCAAGAGTCCAAATCGCATGCACGTGAAATCGCCCACGCGGCGATGGAATTAACCGGTGTGTCGTCGTTTGCCGAGCGGTCGGTCCTGACTCTGTCGGGCGGAGAACGCCAGCGCGTTCAATGGGCGCGCGCCATTGCCCAGGTCTGGAAAACGAATGGGGACGGAGACCGTTATCTGATGCTCGACGAGCCGGTTTCGGCGCTCGATGTGTCCTGGCAGCATGAAATGCTGGAATTGATGCGTCGATTGGCGCGAGCGGGATTCGGCGTGCTTGCCGTGCTGCACGACTTGAATTTGTCGGCGCATTATGCCGACCGGCTGATGATTTTGAAGGATGGTCGCGTGGCCGCCGATGGAACCGCCAGCGAAGTTTTAACCCCGGAATTAATAGAATCTGTTTACGGTATTCGCGCGACCGTTTGTCCGCATCCGGTCGCGGCGTGTCCGCTGGTGATTCACCACGGACTGCAACAACTCTCACCCTTTCTCAGGATGGGAAAAACCGCTCAGCAACCATAGACGAAACCACTAAACGGAAATAAACATTAATAGAAAAAAAAGCGCGCCCGTTTTCGGGCGGAACACTCGACTATTACCTTCTGGAGGATATGATGAAGCCCCCGATTCATGTACCCATCTTTCGTCATGCATTTACGTTGATTGAATTAATGATTGTCGTAGCGATTATCGCAATTCTTGCAGCCATCGCCGTACCGAACTTTCTTGAAGCGCAAACGCGCAGCAAAGTTTCGCGCGAAAAAAGCGACATGCGTTCCCTGGCCACCGCTTTGGAGACCTATCGTGTCGATAACAACCGTTATCCCACTGCTTACCTGTATACGGGTTTGAGTGAAAGAATGCGTCCATTGACCACACCGATTTCTTACATAAGCTCTCAGCCGAAAGATCCATTTTTCAGACAAACGAACTCGGGCATTGAAGGTTTTGAATCCAATTATGTTTATTGTTCGGGTAATATTTATTTCGGCCCGTCGACGACATACGAACAGCCGGAATATTTCGGTTCCATTTATTCCATCTCTGGTCGCGGACCTGACGGCGATATTTTCTTTGGCGGTTATTGCATGGCGCATCCCGTTTCGATCCAGGGCAAAGCGTACATTCGCGGATCATACGATCCCACGAATGGAACCATCAGCTCCGGCGATGTCATTCGGTTGAGTTCCGGCACGCTCGGAGGAAACCCATGAACCTCGCCAGCCAGCCGCTGCGTATTCGTCGCTGTGCATGCGAATCTATTTTGCGTGCATTGTGCGAATTCCGCCATGTTGAACTGTGCACGGCAAACGGAGCGATTGAACATTGCCGTGTAGCGGGTGTATCGCCAAGAAGAAAAGTCCTGAACATTATCGGTTCAGGGGGAGTTGTTCGCTCGATTTCCTATATCAACATTTCCTTCATTGACGCGCGCGAAGAAATTACGAATTCCGAATGTCGATGGAACGTGGAATTCGCCGATGAAAAGCATCAAAAGATTCTCGAAGCCCAAGTCGATCCGAAATACCATGTTAAATGCCGGGATGCCTGGCTTTGCGTTCTGAAACGATATGCCTATGGCCAACGGGAAAGGAATGCTGCATGAAAGTTCTCCGTCCCCTGCCCTCACACGTATTCGGCGAATTGCGAAATCCCGAGGATGAGAATCGCGCCGAACCGGACGAAATGCTCATCATGCCGATTCGGTTTTGCGTCGATTCGGAACATAATCCGTATTGTCTTTGTCGCCGTGCATTTCGCGGATGTCTGACGGGAAGACCCTCGACCATTGCTGTGGTTGAGGAGGAAGAAGAGGAGATCGCAACGCGAGAATTTTTATCCTCGCCGTTACGGGAAGCCTGGTGGTCCGAGGGGCAGGAACCGGAAGCGCTGCACCATTGGACAAGGCAAGGAGATGTGCTCTCGGCGTTTTCACGCGGCCAAGTATTGCGCTTTCGTTGTATCGAAAATACATTGCAAATCTATACAATGGAATTTGCAACGGAATCGGAAATCCTTCAATTATTGGAAGAACTCATTTCAACATTTTGACACTTTTGAAAGGTTTATCAATATGAGCACCACCGTTCAAGCAGACAAGGCTACTGCCATCGAAATGATGAAAGCAGGCATTTGGGATATTCATCAAGGCATCACCAAGCGCGAAGAAAAACCCGCGCAAAATGAAGAGAGCATTATGAAAGGAACGCTGCCAAAATATAAATACGTCGCACAATTGGGGCAGCGTTATTTGCTCCAGCGCGCGTTGGAACAACACCTTGGCCGCTACCGCCGCACGAACGAACGAATCGCGCGCGTGGTACGCGAAGATCAGTTCCATGCCTTCAAAGCCGCCGCCGATTTGCGCTTTTTCGGTATTGATCCAGAATCAGTCAAATCGCTTTCCTCGACACTTTCGATGATTGGTTTTTTCGACCGCATCGCCGCCACCAATCCCGATTTCTTGCTGGCGATTCAGTACGTTATTGAAGGCAGTAACAACGGCGCGCGTCACATCGCCAAAGCCGTGCGCAACGCCTATGCCCTCGAAGGTACCGACGGAACGTGGCATCTCGATCCGTATGGTGAAAAACAGCGCGACCGATGGAAAGCGTTTGGGGAAACTTTCAATGCCTGCGATTTTTCCACCGAAGAACTGCAAACAATGATAAGCATTGGTCGTGAAACGTTTGGCTACCTGAACGCCGTGGGCAACGAATCGCACGCCCAACCGGAGCTGAACTGATGAAAGCCGTTCAAGATAATATGCGAGAAACCATCGCGCAAAAAATCGCGGTGAATCCTAAAATCAAAATCGCGCATCTGGCAACGTCGCTTGGATGCAGCGAAGTGGAAGTGTTGCGCGCATGGCCCAATGACGAAGTGTGTGAACTCGACGCCCGGCGCGCGGAGGAAATTATCCGCGCGCTCGAAAAACTCGACGTCGTGTATGTTGTGGTGAAAAACGCATCCTGCGTTTCCGAAACCTTTGGCATTTTCGGTGGGTTTTCGCGTTCGGGCCCATTTCTGAACGTTGCGACTGAATCGTTGCACCTTCATTTACGCGTCGAAAAAATTGCGACGATTTTTGCCTTGGTTCCCCAGAATGGAGGCATGCCTTCGCTTCAGTTTTTCGATTCGGAAGAAGCCTCTTGCTTCAAAGTCTTCCTGATTCAAAAGGAAAACCACCAACCACTTGCAGAGGAATCGGAATATAGCCAGCAATTTGATATGGTGGTTTTTGAGTATAGGAGCACGTAACCTCATTGAATTTAGCGTATGCGATTTAATTGGATCGCCAATAGCAATGAGAATCCGTGCTGAATTGCTTCACGACTTCCACCAAATCGGGTGATTGCATATTAATCAGTGCTTCTTCTCCTTCCTCATGGCAGACGAGGAACAGCAGGGGTTTTCTATCGACGGGATGTTTTGGGAGGGGACGCGCGACGAGTACGACTATTGGGTGGAATACAAGCGCTCGAAAGCGGTCTCGCTGGTGCTGCAAGGCTGGTCGGTGGGCTGGCGACCGGACGCGAGCAACTGGATTGACGTGTTCCGCCCACCCAACAGCGCGGCAGGCTGGTCGGGGTATGTCGCGGCAGCAAACTTCTATCTGAAGGGCTCGAAGTACGGCATCGACGGCGGCTCAGTGTCCAAACTGATGATCCGCCGGTACGAATCGTCGCTCGAACGGCTGCTCTCGGGGCGCGGAACCATCGAGGTGGTCTACAATTACGACCGGGGCCTGGATGTGGACAAACTCGACCGCCACCCGGAAGCGAAGGAACTCTACCGCGTGGTGATCATGGAACTGAACACGCCAGAGTTGCGCTGAAAAGCGTTGTCCTCCCATGGGGTTCGAGAGATTTTTGAAAACGCACGACGGTAAATTTCTTTCTCGCATTTCGTCAAACGCTGATCGGCTATGATGACACACAAAGAGGCAACAAAATGAAAGGCCGTGAAAGTGGCATGCCGGACGAAGCATACTGGGACAGTTTTTTCGATGCCGATCGTCTTGTTGAAATCCTGGTTTCTCCGCATGCCAGGCAGGGCGATGTCGTCGAATTCGGCTCGGGTTATGGAACCTTCACCATTTCGGTTGCGAAGAAAATCTTGGGAATAATTTACGGCTTTGACATCGAAAACGATCTGATTGCACTCGTCGCGAAAAAATGCGAGCGGCTGGGTCTTGAGAACGTTCGGTTGGAAACGCGGGATTTTGTCGATCATGGCACGGGACTTCCCGATTCAAGTATTGAGCATGTGATGATCTTCAACATTTTGCACATCGAGCATCCCGTTGTTTTATTGAAAGAGGCGTTTCGGATTTTGAAACCGGGTGCCACAGCGTCGGTCATCCATTGGCGTTGCGATATTGTCACGCCTCGGGGGCCATCCATGGAAATCCGGCCCAGCCCAGAGCAGTGTATGGCGTGGGCACAGGCCGCCGGGTTTACGCGGCAGAATAAAATCGATATTTCCGCGTGCTGCCCGTACCACTTCGGATTGCTGGTAACCCGGCCACTGATCGAACTCTGATTTACCACCGGGGACGGAAGTCGATTTGGATTTTTCGTTTACGGTTTTTCCAGAGAGCCGGTTTCGGAATGATCGAGCACGTTACGCACTTTGCCCGCCAGTTCCTTGGAAGTAAATGGCTTCGGGAGAAATTGAAAATCCTCTTCGCCAATCCCGTACATATCCAAAATATCGTGGGAATATCCCGACATAAAGAGTATGCGAATGTCTGGATAGCGGCACCGGATTAACCGCGAGAGCTCATTACCGTTCAAGCCGGGCATAACCATGTCGGTCAGGATCAAGTCCAGAGGTGCGTCTTGGCTTTTCAGCCACAGGATGGCTTCCTTGCTGTCGCCCACGGCGATGATTCGATAACCATACGACTCCAGCACTCTTACCGCCAAGTCGCGCACCAGAACGTCATCCTCTGCGATAAGAATCGTTTCCGTTCCGCACAAATTTTCGGGTATTGTTGCGCATGGAATCGGATCGGTTTGCTGCTTGTCGGACACAGGGAAATAAACGTGGAACGTTGATCCACGACGCAGCTTGCTCGTCACACGAATCGTTCCATTATGTTGTTTGACGATGCCATAGATCGAGGCCAAGCCAAGCCCCGTGCCTTTGCCATGTTCCTTGGTGGTGAAAAACGGCTCGAATATCTTTCGCCGGGTTTCCGCATCCATCCCTTCGCCGTCGTCAATGACCGACAATCGAACGTATTGATCGGAAAGTGGTTCCTCGTTAGTATCCACCAGTGCTTCGTCGGCGGAGGTCACGCAAGTGGTAATGCGAAGAGTACCTCCCTTCGGCATGGCATCCTGGGCGTTGACCGCCAAGTTCATCAAAACCTGTTCGATCTGGTTCGCATCGGCGCGAATCGCGGGCAACCTCTCGGAAAGCTCAAATTCGATTTTGATATTTTCGCGGATCGTGCGTCGTAGCAACTTTTGGAAATTATTAATTACCTCGTTGATGCCGATGATTCTGATTTGCAGCGTTTGCTTGCGGCTGAATGCCAGTAATTGACGCACAAGAGCGGACGCCCGGCGGCTTGCGCCTTGAATTTCCTCTACATATTCATGTCGCGGATCGTCGGGCTCAAACGCTTCCAGCAACAATTCGCTATACCCTTGAATCGGACACAGTAAATTATTCAAATCGTGCGAAACACCACCCGCCAAACGACCGATGGCCTCCATTTTTTGTCCCTGCTGATGTCGTTCTTCGCTTTCTTGAAGGTTTTTCGCATAGGCTCGCAACGAATCCAACATATGATTAAGTATTCCGGCAAGGCCCGCGATTTCATCCTTTCCCTGCACCGGAAAATGAACGGTCTTATCGCTCCCCGCGCGAACCCGGTCCGCCGCTTCACTCAAGTTTTCAAGACGAACGACGATCAAACGCCGAAGCGCCGCCAGAATGAACGCCGTGGCCAAAAGACCCGCGAGAATCAGATAGATGGTAAACCAACGAACGCTCTTCAAGGCTTGTGGATAACTTTCCAACGGTTGGTCGGTTTCAAGCCAGAATGCAGGTTGCTGCGTCACATCCTGCACCAATATCCATGCTTCAATCGCGGTGGAATTCACGGCGAATACTTCTATTCCATTTGCAGCATCCGGTTGCCACCGTTGCGCGCTTTTTACTCTACTACTTTTTGAAGCGAGATCATGAATTTTCAAATCCAATGGAAGCTGGCTTTCAATTTCGCGAAGCAACCCTGGGTCAAGATACCGGCCAAACATCAGTGTTCCGCGCGAGGACCCCAGGCTTTGGCTTGTCAGAATCGGACTGCTCCCCACTACGGCCCATCCCTCCGGCGATTTGACGATTCCGTGGCCGCCTTCGGAATTTAATAAATACAGTTTTGCCATTTCCGTCTGCGAAAGGTACTGGACCGCATCGGGAGAAAGATGCGAAAGTTCTACTCCATTGGAATCGGGTGCGAATTGAAAAAGGACCTCTCCCGAAAGATCGAGAGCCAAAACAAAATCGACTCTCAAATTTTCAAGCGAGTCTTTTGTGTAATTTTGCTCCAGATAGGGTTCGTTGCGGTCACCGACATATTCGTATGTATCGTTCCAATGCCCGACATCCATCGCTAACCTCGAAACAAAAACCCTTCAGGAGGAAGATACAAGAACATCCTGTACGGACAAAACGCCTTTTTCGTTTTGAATTGCCCCTTAAAAGGCCGCTTTCGGGCATTGTTGGTGAGCCGCGAATTTCTTGAAAGGAAGCGAGGCGGTTGCTGCAAAACAATAATGTTCGGGCGCGCGCTTTGTTATGCGAAAATCAAGTCGTTGTCTAAGTATCAATATTTCAATAATTTACATTTTCCTTTTCAATGCCGATAAGTGGACCATTGCTTGCCTGATTACGAGTGGACGCTTAATTCAAAGAAACGGTATCGTCCAATGGCAATCAACAAAATCACAGCGATTATTCGGGATTTGCGCCTTGAAGCCGTCGAGGATGCGCTCAAGGCCGTGGGAGTTCCCAGCATTACAGTCAGTCGGGTGAAAGGCTATGGCCAACATGCGAATTTTTGTCGCTCGGACTGGATGGCTCCCCACGTTCGGATTGAAATTATCGAGGATGAAATCCGCGTACCCATTATTGTAAATGCGATACTGGAATCTGCTCGAACGGGAGAAGCGGATGACGGATTGGTTTACGTTGAATCGCTGGACGTTGTTTTGCGGATCCGAACCGGAGAAGCGCTTGGCAATTCCGCACACTGATAACAATTCGCCCTTTGAGGTCAAGATATGCCCGACGAAAAACAACATGACAAAAAAGCGACCGGAAATCGATCGGGCGTCGCGCGCGCCATTATTATTGGCGGGGCGTTGATCGCCGTCGGACGTATTGCGACAAATATCATTCGAAAAAATGCGACCGAAAACAAATTGATGACGGTTTTGACGCCAACGACCACATCGAGTACCATTAATCAAACCAGCTTGGAATCCAGCGCGTTTTTCGCCGATGCTCAGGAAGTCGCTTCGCTCTTTTACTGTGGCTGTGGCGAATGCGGCGATATGGTGCTCTCTACCTGTGTTTGCGAAAGTCCAAACGGTGGTATCGCCGAGCGTCGTTTTATTGAAAATCAACTCAAGGCAGGTCTTGAAAAAAACGATGTCGTGGAAATGGTGAACATGCAATTTGGTCGAAAAATTTAGGGATACGAAACTTCGATGATCGATTGATCGTATACGGTATTATGCACCGGTTCTATTTTCGCAAGAATGGACGATAAAAAGCAAGGAGGCACGTTATTCGTCTGTAAATAAGAAACGTTTTTTTGTCTCTGCCTTCCAGGATTGGAAGCATATTCCTTTCATTTTAGGAGATCGTAATGCCCCCACTTATTAAATCAACTCCATTGATCGCGATTTTTTTTATCCTGAGTGCGTTGTTTATATGGTTTCCTGCCATGGCGAACGATGAACACGATCATGCAACGCACGAAACCGAAATTGTTCAAGCGAAAGTCACAAACGAATATTGCCCCGTGATTCCCGACGAAAAAGTCGATCCGTCCATTTCCGTGGAATATAAAGGGAAACGCGTTTTTCTTTGCTGTAACATGTGCAGAAGAGATTTTCTGGAAAACCCCGAAGCCTACATTGATAATCTGCCTCAGTTTGCATCTGAAGTTCAAACTTCGCACGAAATTACCAGCGACGATCATCACCAGATGAACGAAGAAGAACGCCACGAATCGAACACCTCGCCTTCTCCCGAGCATCATCATGATGGCGAAACTCAAGAGATGCACGATCACGCAACCGATCACGGGGAGAGTGATGCGAGTGGTCTTGGCAAATTGGTAAACTTTGCGGGAAAATTCCATCCCGTGGTTGTTCACTTTCCAATCGCACTCGGCCTTGCCGCGTTGCTGGCCGAAATCCTCGCGCTGTTTACCAAGGCAGAATTATTTCGCGCGGCGGCCCGATTCAGTATCGTGACCGCGGCTCTTGGCGCGCTTGTTGCGGTACCACTTGGGTGGCAACGACTGCATATTCTCATTATCCCGAGCTTGAAAACATCCTGGAATGGCATCGTTGGATTGGAACAAGCGAGAGTCTGTTGTTGATCGCCAGCGCGGTAATGAGTGAAATTGCGGCACGAAAAAAGTGCGGCAAATATTATCGAATCTATTTGGCGGTATTGGTTCTTGCGGCTGTCCTCATCGCAATAGCCGGACATTTGGGTGCCACCTTGATTTATGGCCCCGACCATTTTACACTATAACCTCAAAGCAGAGGATACTTGCCACATGGCTCACGCACACAATCATTCGGATTCGCCTTCACCTGAGAAAGAACACGCGTGTTGTCATCATGACAAACACGATGCGGCGGCGCCTTTGGATGAAAAAGTCACCGATCCCGTTTGTGGGATGAAAGTGGACCCTGCGAAAGCTAAACACCATCACACTCACGAGGGCGTGGATTATTATTTTTGCAGTGAAGGGTGTTTGACCAAGTTCAAAGCCGATCCTGGCAAATATCTAAATCCTCCTGAAAAGCACGAAGAAACGCGGGGAGAGAAAGATTTGGTTTACACCTGTCCGATGCATCCCGAAGTCGAGCAAATCGGCCCCGGGAATTGTCCGAAGTGCGGCATGGCTTTGGAGCCAAAGATCGCAACAGCGGAAGAGGATACCAGCGAACTGCGCGACATGACGCGTCGGCTTGGAGTGGGCGTTGTCTTTGCATTGCCAGTGCTGATACTCGCCATGAGCGAACACATTCCGGGCGTTCATCTTGGCGCGATCTTTCCCCGCACGGTTCAAATCTGGATCGAATTTGCACTCACAACCCCAGTGATGCTTTGGTGTGGGTTGCCGATTTTGCGTCTAGCCTGGCAATCGCTCAAAACGTGGAACCTGAACATGTTCACGCTGGTGGGGCTCGGAACCACGGTCGCGTATGGGTTCAGTATCGTCGCCACGCTGGCGCCCGACTTGTTCCCCGCTTCGTTCAAGGGAGAAGATGGAACCGTTGGCGTGTATTTCGAAGCCGCCGCCGTAATCATGACGCTCGTTTTGCTGGGGCAGGTGCTCGAATTGCGCGCGCGCAGCCAGACCAGCAGCGCGATTAAATCTCTGCTTGGATTGGCGCCAAAAACAGCGCGCCGGATCGAGGGGGACGGAGTCGAGCGCGACGTGGATCTCACCGACGTTCTGGTGGGCGATCGCCTTCGCGTGCGTCCCGGCGAAAAAGTACCGGTCGATGGCAAAGTTCTCGAAGGCGAAAGTTCTGTCGACGAATCCATGATCAGTGGCGAACCCATTCCCATTGCAAAACGCGCGGACGACGTTGTCACCGGCGGTACGGTGAACGGCACGGGCGGGCTGGTCATCGAAGCCACGCGCGTGGGGCGCGATACGTTGCTCGCGCAAATTGTGCAAATGGTCAGCGAAGCGCAACGCAGCCGCGCGCCGATTCAAAAACTCGCCGACGTGGTGGCGGGCTATTTTGTGCCCGCTGTTATTTTCGCGTCCGTTGCCACGTTTGTTGTTTGGGCAATTTGGGGACCGGCGCCAGCGCTTGCTTATGCGTTGATCAACGCCGTCGCGGTTTTGATCATCGCGTGCCCGTGCGCGTTGGGATTGGCGACGCCCATGTCGATCATGGTCGGCACAGGACGTGGCGCTCAAATTGGCGTGTTGGTGAAAAACGCCGAAGTTCTCGAAGTCATGGAAAAAGTCACCACGCTTGTCGTCGATAAAACGGGGACGCTGACCGTCGGCAAACCTTCGCTGACGTCCATCATTTCGCTTGGCGATGTGCCCGAGGACGAAATCGTTGCAATTGCCGCCGCGCTCGAACGGGGAAGCGAACATCCTCTGGCTGCGGCAATTATTTCAGCGGCGGAAACGCGCAACCTTTCAATTGAAAATGTGAATGAATTTCAATCCATCACTGGCAAAGGCGTACAAGGCGTTTACCAAGGAAAACCCGCGCTCTTCGGCAACGCGCGATTGATGGAGGATGCGGTCATTGCGTTGGGTGAAAGCCTGAAACAAGCTGAGGCGTTACGCGCCGAAGGCCAGACTGTGATGTTCCTCGCGCTCGATGGCGCGTTGATTGGATTGCTTGGCGTTTCCGATCCGATCAAGGACACGACACCCGACGCTATTCGCGCGCTACATGACGAAGGCATCGAAGTCATTATGCTGACCGGCGATAGCCGGGGAACCGCGCAAGCCGTTGCCAAGCGTCTGGGCATCGACCGCATCGAAGCGGAAGTTCTGCCCGAGCAAAAACATCAGATCGTTAAAGAGTTGCAGCAACAAGGCAGGATCGTTGCCATGGCGGGGGACGGAGTCAACGACGCTCCGGCGCTGGCACAAGCGCACGTGGGAATCGCCATGGGAACGGGGACCGACGTGGCAATGGAAAGCGCGGGCGTGACGTTGGTCAAAGGCGACCTGCGCGGCATTTTGAAAGCGCGCCGCCTGAGCCGCTTCACCATGCGCAACATTCGCCAGAATTTATTTTTTGCCTTTGTTTACAACGCGCTCGGCGTTCCCATCGCGGCGGGCGTGCTCTATCCCGTGTTTGGAATTTTGCTCAGCCCCATCATCGCCGCCGCCGCCATGACATTCAGCTCCGTTTCCGTCATTGGCAACGCCTTGCGACTGCGATCCGTGGAACTCTGAATTTTCAATGCACGAACGCAAGCGCGGCGATGCCGGAAAGCATCACAAGGGCAGCACTGATAATGGGAGCTTTGGCGGTCAGCGAAGAAAAACGTCCTCCGCTTGCGATCTTGGTCAAACCGATTACTACAAGTAGCCCCACACCGACGAGCGCCACAGCAAGACCCAGGCTAAATCCCGCGAGTAAAAACGCACCTCGGGCGAATTCACCTACAGACAGTGCCAGCAGCATGACCGTTACCGAAGCCGGACACGGAATGAGGCCGCCCGCTGCACCGAAAGCCACGATTTGGCGCGTCGAAGGATGCTCGCCCGTGCCGATGTAATCAGGCAGGTCGGCGGCATGAGCGCGCGCGTGTTCTTCATCGGTCATCAAGTCGTGATCATGATCATGGTGATCGCAATGGCCGTGTTCGTGATGATGTTCGTGTTCGTGGTGGGCATGTTCGCGTCGAAGCGCCTCGACGCGCCGCATGACGCGCCAACGTTTGGCCAGTAACCATGATCCGAGCAATATCACGATTACGCCACTGGCGATTTGCAGCCAATGCGTCGCCTGATCGGTAAACGCTTCGCGTCCGAGAAATAAAGCGGTCATGGCGATGGCAACGACAACAAGGCTGTGTGTTGCCGCTACCGAAAGCCCGAGTACCACGGCGTCTCGTTTGGTGCCTTTGATTCCAATCAGGTATGCGGCGGTCAGCGTTTTTGCGTGGCCAGGTTCCAGCGCGTGCAGCGCGCCCAAGGCAACGGCGAGCGGAAAATACATCATCGAAAGCGAGTCGGGAATATTCACAGAAACAACTCCAATTTATTTGAGGTATGAGCGCAGGATTTTCACTAGATCGTCGGCGGCTTCGAGCTGCTCGGGTGTGGCATTGTGATGGTCTTCGATCACATGTTCGCGCACATGGCCTTCGAGGACTTCGAGCATCAATCCCCCCAATGCGCCGCGACACGCGGCGATGCGGTGCAGTACCACCGAACAGTCTTCCGATTTTTCCAACGCGCGTTCGACCGATTCCACCTGGCCTTTCAGGCGACGCACACGCGCCAGGAGTTTTTCTTTATCGCGAATCGTATGAGACATAGCATCCTCCAAAAGATAACCATACCCCCTATGGGTATAAGGGCCGTGGCGCAAGGAGAAACCACCTTGCTATCGCGCGGAACAGCATTGCACGAATTCAAGTGTCAACTTCGCTTCAAATCGGACAATCAGAATGCCCATTGTCGCGTGGGTGGATATAAGTTCTTTGCTATCAGACATGTAGAAAAGTCAATTTGCTGGTCCAACTGTTGCACATGAAATGCATGTCCAATGGGCGATTATTTCACACAGGAGAAAAAACAATGAAATCGCGACCCTCTTTCAAATTGTTGGGCGTTCCTGTCATGGTCTTGGCGGTTCTGACGGCAAGCAGCGTTTGGGCGCAAAGCCCCACCAAAATGCCGAAACCGCCCGTTCCGGAAACGCATTCCCAACAAATGCACAAGATCGTTTCTGATGTTTCAATCGATTCCGAACCCATGCGGTTTCTGAGCGACCTGCGTGCGCTCGATTCGGTCGTCATCATCACACGAAATCATCTGGCCAATCTGACGGCTGTGTTGATGATGAATTCCTCCACTGAAATCGAAGCGGAAAAGAATGAATATGCGGCATTGCTCGATGAGCTCAAAAATGCCCGGACGACGCTGGCGTCGGTGCAAGTTGCTATTGAAACCTGCCAACTCGATTGCGCCAAGGTTGAACTACTGGCCTCGAAAGATCAAGCCCCGCCCGCCAATCACATGAAAACCATGGCGGAGAATGTGAAGTCAATTCATGCAAGTGCCACGGATTTTCGCACGGCGCTTCGGGCGATTGAACAATCCTCTACGTCGTTGAGCAAAGACCCAAATCTCGGTCATCTCATTGACCGGCTGAAAGAAGCTCAACAAGCCATCGACCAAACGCTCGCGCTTTGCACCAGCGTGGTGACCCCGCAAGCGATGGAAACCGGAGGCACGTCAAATGCTCCGGCCACAATACCCACGCAACATAATCATGAATAAACAGTTTTTGACCCACCAAGCTCCCCCCTCGGATGGAGCAACCTGCCCCCGTGCTCCATCCAGATCAGTCAGGAAGGTTCTATTTTTAATGTAAAGTATAAGCTGCGCAGGTAGACCTTCTGGCATGTGACCGAATATCGTTTTTGGAGTGAAAGGCGGGATCTTCGATGAAGTGTCGAAACACATGGAAGAATTGCATGAAACAATCGTATCGAAGGATTTGAAAAGCGTCCATGGATTAGCTATAGACATCCGCAACGTGCTGCGTTTCCAGCACAAACGAAGGTAGTACTTAAAGCAGAAATCATAATGATCGAGAAGCTCTATTGAAGTGGGTGAACACCAAGAATCGCGGCGCGTCCCCCAGTTGCCATGCTGCCGCGAAGTCCCAGGTCGGTAGCTCTGTGCACGCTACTGACCTGGGACGCTTCAATATCGCGAGATGCTATCCAAATAGTTGAGGATTTATTTCGTAGCGATCGAAGTATCGTACCAGCCAATTTAGGAGCTTCATCGAGACCATCAAAAATGACGGTCCGATTATTAGCATTCGATAAATCGGACTGTAGTGTTCCGGGATCATCTACGTATTCCCCAAGTTCGAACATTTCAACCGATTGGTTATGTATCGAATCCCTGAGTTGCTTCATAAAGGTTGTTTTACCCATCCCCCCTTCAGCCAACAGTATCCCACCTGGAAGCTGGGCAACATGCTCCAAATCCATGATCCTTTGCGACTTCAGGTTTATTGAGGATTCGAGCAAAAAACCATTGGGATCGAGCCATATTTTTTCGCCACAAGGATACAAGTAGTGAGGCACTGGGACATGGTGAGTTGAAGCTTTCAATTTATACACCTACCTAACCATCCAATAATCGCCAAGATTATCTACAACATCAATGGCGACATTTGTACCTGTATCAGGAGTTCCTGGTTGTTGCTCAGTTTGATCAATATTGCCTATGAAAGGACTGAAGGGCGAATATTCATTTCCCGGTTGCAACAAGTTACTGACCAATCGATGCTAACAATTCATTGTTATTTTGCATGCCGCGTTGGGCGAAGACGATTGTTCCGCTTTTGTCGATGCCGTAAACGGTGCGTTGGGTAAAGCCCGCCGTTCCACGTGCGCCATATTCGCGAATAATGGTTCCATCCAAGTCAACCAACAGAGGAAACGGAAAGTTATACTTTTGAATGAATTTAGTATGGGAATCGGCGTCTTGTGGATTCACGCCGAGCACAGCCACGTCGGCGCTTTCAAAACCGGCCCAATCGTCGCGAATCGAGCAAAGCTGACGCGTACAGCCGGGCGTATTGTCGCCAGGATAAAATACCAAAACGAGATTTTTCTTACCGGTGTAATCTGAAAGTGAGTGCGTGACGCCGTCACTATCGACCGCAGTAAATTCGGGAGCTTTTTCGCCGACTTCAAGCATTTGGGAAGGATCGTGTTCGGAGGCGGTGCCTTTCGGAGTGCGCATGGACGAGCAAGCTGCCAGAAAACAGATGCCCATGAGGGCAAGCGTTGCCATTCCTGCGATAACCAATGTGCTTTTTGTCATTTTGAGGCTCCATTATTGATAGGCACTTCTTAGAATAAATTCATATAGAGCTTGGGGAATTTTGTCATCAGGTCTCTGTAAAGAGGGGTCAGTAGCGATTATTATGTAACGGTACACCCCGGTGTGTCATCGCCTGGGTAAAAAACCAGTACGACGTTTTTCTTGCCGATGTAGTCCTTGAGCGAATGGCTTACGCCCTCGCTATCAACAGCCGTAAAATCGGGAGCCTTTTCGCCGACTTCGCGCATTTGGGATGGATCGTGTTCGGCGGTGTCGCCTTTTGGAGTGCGCATGGAAGAACAGGCGGCGAGAAGACCTACGCACAAAACGGTAACGGTGGTCATTCCGGCGAAAAGAAGTGTGTATTTTGACACTGCGTGACTCCATTTGGAAAGGCTGCTCAATAAAACGTCAACTTAGCAATTTTGTGGCCAAATCCTATTTGGTTTAGCTCGAGCGCAAATCTATCAAGCGTTTTTGGCGGGGCTAATTCGAGATATCGAAGGTGTGTTATAGCGCTTTTTGGCAAATTACATATAATTATGTTATTCATGAGCAACAAAACCTTGCACTCGCATTTAAATACCAATAAATTTGATTTCAAATTGGCTTTCATTTCCATTGTTTTTGGGGGGTGTCATGAATTTTAAAGGATTAGCAGGTGCGTTTTATTGGGTGATTTTTAGTGTCATGCTTGTTCATGGAATGTCGCAGGCAGCTTTTCAATACAATACAATCACAACAGATATATATCCCGATGCGAAATACTACGGGAAATTTCTGATGAAAACTAGTCCGACGAATCAGCACATTGCCTTGACGAATCCGCCAGGATTCAAAGTTCACCTTGTGAATGCGCAAAGCCTTTCCATGCAGTCCATAGACCTGGCTGGATCGAAGCCCGTTGACCTTGTCTTTTCGCCCAATGGGCAGACGTTGTATGTCACATCAGAAACGGATAAAGAGATCGTTGTCGTAAACACCTCCTCGGGCAATGTGGTGGAGAGAATTAGCACAGCGGGCACACCGGGGCCGATAGCGATGTGGGGGAGTCAAAAATTAGTCGTCGGCATAAAACCCGATGGTGGATTTTATTACGAGATGAAGATTATCGATCGCGGGAATGCAGATAGCGTTACGTCGATTGTTTATACGAATTTTACCGCCCGCTGGAATTCAACGGCTTTAATATCGCCGCATGAAGCCAGTAACAGTTTCTTTTTCGGAGAACGGGATGCCTCTCCCGCTTCACTTTATCGATTCGAATTTGACGGTGACCATACACTTACCAAAGTGAGCGAGGATTCTCACGGCAGTCTGGGTGGAAACATGGGGCAATTTGTGATTTCTCCCGATGGAACAAAAGCATACATGGCGTGTGGTGGGGCTCCCGGTTATAAGATTTTGGAAATTGATTTAACTGTAAATCCATATACCGTCGATGGGAAATACGATATCGAAGCTTACCCGGCGAGTGTCCAAGTCGATTTTGCCAATGGAATCGTTTATGGAGGAAATGCCAGCCCCCTTGATCCTGCTTTGCGTAGTTTCAGCCTCGTTTCGGGAACGATGATAAACGAGGGCCCAACGACGGGTATTAGGGCTGCTGACCAGGGAGCGCTTGCGCGAGCGAATGATAAACTCTTTATTATGATAGAATCGTCATCTGGCCATCATGGACTGTATTATGTCAACGTTCCGGCAGACCCAGTAATTCCAATTCCCCCAACGAGTAGTAATTGGGTGGTTTATTGAAAGACCAACTTCGATAGACAATCATTTATAGATTAGAGTAAATAAAATTCCCCCGCCTTGTTCGGTGCGGGGGAATTTCCATTAAAAGTTCTTATTTGATTTGGCTGGATCTAGTAATCCAGTGTCAACCACTCCTCGACCCCCGAACCGGTCAGTATGGTGTCGGGGCGTGCGTAAACACTGATATCGTTAAAAAACACGTCGTAGTTGGCGCCCGTTCCCGCCGCGAAACTGTACAGGCGCAACCGCGCGATGTCCTGGCCGCCCGATGGAGACGGCAACGTGCCGGTGATCGTCTGCGCGGTGGATTCGGCACCGATCGGCACGATGCGGATGCTGTAATCTTCCGTTCCCGTCAGGGTGAATTCGATGTCGAGTCCCTGATCGGTGAAGCCTATGCTGGTTGAATTTACACCTGACCCATCTACCAGCGAGTAGAAAGAATCGCCACCTGCGAAGTAGAATTCGAGCAGGCTTTCGCCCGAGCTATTGCGCAGGTTAAACCCGACGGAGCCCCCGGAGCTCACCCAGCCGTTGTCCATGTGCAGGCGCAGTGAATCGCCCGGCGTCAACGAAGGAAAATTGCGCGTCGCGTCGATTAACTCCGTCGTCCCCGAATACAAAGCCCATGCCTTGCGACCCGTGTTGATGTCTGCATCGTTGTTCGACCCCGCGCCATTGCTGGTCGAATCGCCGATAAAGATATTCGCGGTGCCGGAACGACCTGTGAACGTCCAGTTATCCGTCCAACCCGTTCCACCCGAAGTCGCTGCGTCCCAGCCCGTGTCGTATGCTGCGTCGTCCGCCGAATCCGTCAAGTCCATGGTCAACGCAATGGGCTCGACGATCAGCGCGCCGAAGGTTTGCAGATTTGGCAGGGTAGTGGAAACCTGGTTGTTTGAAACCGTGTATTCGAGTGCCTTCGGATAGACGAGGTCCGTGTCGTCTGGTGTGGTGTACAGCACGCGTGCAGGGACGAGACCGTTCGGTAGCGTCACCGTTACCGCCTGGTCGGTCAGTGTGGTCGGCGAGGTGTTTGCCACGTTCCAGTGTGTGTTTGTGTCCAGGTTCAGCAGGCTCCACGTGGCCGCGTTGTCTGCGCCGCGAAAAAGTCTCGTGGTCGCAGTACCCACGGTCAGGTCGGTCGCGCGTGGTTGCACACCGGGGCCATGGTTGCGTGTGTAGAGAGCCGCATCGACGGCGTTATATTTTTTGATAATGTCGAAATTTGTCGCCGTTTGCGCTTCGTTGTCGGGATAGTACAGCGAATTGAATCCTCCGATTTCATCGGTGGATTCGCGCGGATCGCCCGCCACCATAAAACTGCCGCCACCGGTCAGGTGCGCGCCCATCAGCAACCGCAAATTCTCCGCTGGCCACGCGGTGAAGCTGCCCGTCATGTCGGCAGGATAACATTTGCTGACAAAGCGTTTACCCGACGCCGCAATGCGCCCAAACACCATATCGACTACCTCGGCGTATTGCGGTTTGTGAAACGCCCAGTTTTCCACGAAGAGGAAATCTTCCGAATCGTAAAACTGATCCACGCCGTCCTCAGCCACGTTGTTCAGAGTTGTCAAACCCTCGGGGTTGATCGACTTGACAAGCCCCTGCACGTCGCTCGTCAGGCTGGAAAGCATCGTCATGATTGGCGTACCGTCGTTCGTCGTGTATGCGTCATAGTATGGGTCTGTCCAACCGTACGTATCGAGTTCCACGCCGTCGAACGCCACCGTGTCGTCGGCGTCGAGCATGTCGGTCAGCTCGCCCCAAAGAAACGTGCGCCAATCGGTGCCGTCGGCAAACGCCGTCAGGTAAAACCACGCGCCGCCCAGGTCTGCCTCCGTCCCCACCATGCCGTTGAAGAATACGACCGGGTCGCCTGACGAATTCAGCAACTGGCCGTTTGTGACGCCGCTGACGATGCTCGGAAGGCCCGCATACGCCGCGATATAGGCGATGTTCTGAATGCGTTTGTTGCGGGCTTCAGACATTTTCTCCTGGAGGTCTTGCAAATAGACTGTTCCGCCGAAAGGTTGCTGCGTGTACGTCGTCGTATTGGGAGGCGTGTAGTCGCCGTGTCCGGGAAACCAGTCGTAATACTCGATCGCGTTCAGATAACAATCCACCAGCATGTCGGCTTTTTTGGTGTAATCGCCGCCATAACCGCCGAACAGTGAGTAGAACCCGTATCGCACATCATTGGCAACATCATCGACCACGGAATAAACGCGTTCGGCGCGGTCGTAACGGTCCTCGCCGTTGATCAGATCCACCACCAGTCGATAACCACCTTCTTCGTAACCCGCCGAGTAATTGAAATTCGTGTATTCGCCGACAGGTGTGACGGTTTGCTCGTCGAGCACCGTGCCGTCCAGATCGATCAACCGGGCACGTAATTCATCGCCCGCTTGCAGACTGCCGAAATTGCCCAGCCGGACGCTGATCGTGCCGGTTTCGGCGGTCGAGGATTTCACCTGCCACAGGTAAATGTGGTCGATGGTTACGCCGCTCGGGTGGCCAACGCCTGCGCAGGGTGGGGAATACGGATAGGGCCCCGGCGGATTGACGCCGAAGAATTGGATGGTTTGCGAAGTTGTGTCGGGAACGGTGAAGTCCTCACCGTTTCCCAGCCAGCCGTTGCCACCGCAGGGATCGACATCCGCTGCCCACTGAAACGTCGCCACGTCCGGTTGAATGTTCGCGATGTAGCCCCAAACACCATCGCCTGCCGCGCCGTCGCCGTGTGCGCCATCGTCATACATTGGAACGCGGGCGAAACCTTCCCAACCGGCGTCGTAAGCGCCCGTCGTCTTGTTCCAATTTCCCGCCAGGTAAATTTCATCGTACGGCGCATTTGATTCGGTGTTATCGTACAGCAACGTGATGGCCGCCGTCTGCGCTTGAGCGGCTGTGCCCATCACGGTCAAAGCGACGAGGCAGGCGGCGAATCGCGATGAAAATGTATGAAGTTTGGGCTGATGGGATTTAGTGGGCATGAGGTGTTTTCTCCAGACGATAGCGTGCAGGCATTCGGTAATTTTTATGGGACGAGGCGACTCCGATTTTTCTCTCCAAAACAAGTCTCCCTCCTTCGCTTTGGGGAACGAATGTCTCCTCCACATTCACGGACATCCCTATCGAGCGCTTCGCGGCTTGTCAATGTAAAAGCGCTATGATTTCCCAGGTGTGTTTTGTGAATACAACTGGCGATCGGATTTTTCGAGCGCTCAGCTTTCTTATGCAAGAGTCTCGTTGACAAAAGGCAAAGCGAAGAGGCCTAAAATCATAGCGCTTAGAATTTGTAAGAGTAAATCGAACGGACAACGCACTCGTGGATCGCAAACGACCGAACATTTATCAGATTGCCAAAGAAGCCGAGGTCTCCATCGGCACGGTTTCACGCGTTATCAACGGCAAGGATCGCGTGGCACCGAAAACACGGGCGCGGATTTTGGCCGTAGCGGAAAAATACGGTTATCGCCCCAGCGCTGCTGCCCGGGGGTTGGCGACCAAACGCACACACACGATCATGCTGCTCGTGTCGGACATTGCGAATGTCTATTTCGCTGAAATGGCCAAGGAAATCAGTCGGCACTCGCGTCGCCACAATTACCGCGTTGTCTTGGGCGACAGCGACGAAACGGTGGAGCAGGAATCCGAATACCTGGCCGCGTTGGGCGATGCCCACGTGGACGGCGCCATCGTTGCGCCGCTGACCACATCGGCGAATATCTCCCATTATCTCGATCTGGCCAAACGTCGCTTCCCGTTGGTATTGCTCGACACCGAAATTGAAGGAGCGCAAGCCAGTTGCGTTCGCGTGGATAATTTTCGCGGGGCGGAAATGGCCGTGGAGTACCTGGCGGGAAAAGGCCACACGCGCATTGCGTTTGTGTGCGGCAATGTCAATTTCCAGACCAATCGTTTGCGTTACGACGGGTTCCGATCGGGGTTGGAAAAGAACGGTTGTTCTCTTCAAAACGAATACTTGATTTTGAACCAGGAATTTTTAGCCCAGGAAGGCTTTTGCGGCGTTCAGCAATTATTAGCGTTGCCGAATCGCCCAACCGCGATTTTCGCGACGACGGATTTGATGGCGATGGCCTGCATTCGGACGATCCGCCGTGCCGGATTGCGTGTGCCCGACGACATTGCCGTCGTGGGGTTCGACGATTTGGCAATCAGTCCTTACCTGGACATTCCGCTGACCACGATACATCAGCCAAAAGGCGAGGTCGCCGCGCGAGCCGTTGAACTGTTACTGGAAAAGATCGAAAAAGGCCGCGAAGCCCCAACGGTTCAGCATATTCTGATCGAGCCCAAGCTTGTCGTGCGCGACTCGGCGTAAAGACAACTCCCTCAAAATACGGGGCGATATCGACCGCGAAGCCCAGGCCGTCCTGTTGCGAAGCCGCTCCAACCGGGTTCTTGCTTGACGCGGGTTGAATTGGGCAAATAGTCCATCAAGCACCCTTTTCGCAAGCGTGGGATGGAGAGAAGGAAAATGGACCCAACACCGTTTCTACTCGGCAAAGTGCTCGATGATGTCTATCGCATCGAGCGATTGATCGGTCATGGCGGTATGGGCAGTGTTTTCGCCGCCACTCACTTGCGTTTGGATTGTCTGGTTGCCATCAAAATCCCCGATCATCGGGTGATGACCGATTCTGCCATGGCCGAACGGTTCGTTCGTGAAGCGCGGGCATTGGCCAAACTCCAGCATCCCAACATTGTACGTATCCACGATGTACGTTCTGCGGAAAACAGCTCGCTCAACTCCGCTTATATCGTCATGGAGTACATCGATGGGGCGACCTTGGCGGCGTATCTTCGCCAGCGCATCGAGCAACTGACCCTTGGCCAGGTTTTAGAGATTTTCGAGGGAATTGCCTCGGCGATCGATCTCGCCCACGAGCACGAAATCATTCACCGCGACATCAAGCCCGACAATGTGCTGGTGGGTTGGAAGGATGGCATTCCCCGATTGCTGGATTTTGGTCTGGCGCGAATGGGAGCTTCATCGACGCTGACCAATCTGAACGCCAGCGGGTTCACTCCCGCATACGCTTCGCCGGAGCAATGCCGAGGAGCCCACGTTACATCGGCCAGCGATGTTTATTCTTTTGCCGCCACGGTTTATTACGCACTGGCGGGAAACAAGTTCCTCTTCGATGTCGAACAGTCCAGCCAGTTTATTATCATGCACGACGTGGGAGATCCGCTTCCGCTGACGGATCGTAATCCGTCCTGGCCGCCTGCTGTTTGGGATATTCTCGAACGTGGTCTCGCTAAAAAACCGGAAGAACGTCCGCTCTCGGCGGGAAACCTGATCAAAGAAATACGCAAGGTGCTTGTTTCGGATCTTGGGAAAACTTACGGCGACTTTTTCCTGCATTCGCCCGCCGATCTTTCCGACATTTCGACCATCGCCGCCAAACCAGACATTCCACTGAGGCTGGAAACGGATGCGACTCTGCCCCTGCCCAAACCCATGGGGGAACAAGCGATTCCACCGGTTGCGTATCCGGCTCCTGCCGGACCGGACCCGGATGCAACGTTGCCCCTGGGCACGCCCGAAAGCAAACGCATCGTCCCTGGCGCCGTCGATTCCGTTCCCCCGACAATTCCCAGGTTCGACTTGCCCGTTTTGACATTGGACCCAACGACATCGTCCTTGCGAATTCCGACACCGCACGACACGCCTGAGTCTCAACCGACCGTCGCGGCAAAAAGTGTCAAAAAGAAAATCTGGGTACTGACTCTCGCTCTTCTCCTTCTCCTCCTCGCCGCTGGAGGGGGAAAATGGTGGTGGGATCACCGCCTGGACAACGATCCGGCGACAATTGCCGAGCTGGAAAAAAAATCGTTGGCGGATCAAGAGCGCGACAAAGCCCAAGCGCTGTTGTCGGAGTGGCGAAGGGTTTCCAAAAAAAGTAACCCTCTCCATCAAACCACCCAGGCAATGCAAACCTATACCGAAGCGGAAAAAGCATACGAACAACAGAATTGGGAGAAAGCCCAACAAACTTTCGTAACGGCGTGCCAGGAATTGAAGGTGGAAATCGATGAAGCCCGGCTGCTCAATGTGCTCGATTGGGACGGTGGAGCCCGGGAAAAATACAACACCGTCCGCGACGATCAAACGGGCACTTCCGACACCATCGCCGTAGCGCCTCAGAAAAACTTCAGATGGACTGCGGAAAGAGAAAAAGACCATGCCTTGGTCGCTCTCGTGCAATGGGAGAAGTTGAACAAAGGCGCAACCGAGCCCCCCGAACTCCTCGCTGCTCGAGAGCAACTCAACCAGGCACAAAAAGCGTTCTATCGTCAGGACTGGGACGGCGCGTGCGAGGCATGGAATCAGGCCGCCCAAACATTCAGGTCCGCCATCAAGGTGCGGAGAAATGAAATCCTCGAAACCCAGAAAGAAATGGCGGAAGAAGAGAGAGAGAAAGCTCAAAAAGAGCTAGAGCGATGGCTGCAACTCAGCAATGGAAGCGATGAAACCTACGGCGTTCGCAACGCGCGTAAAATGATGCTCGCAGCGCGAAAAGCCTATGATCGTCAAGACTGGGACCGGGCAAGCCTGGAATGGAAAAAGGCAAAAGAACGCCTCATGATGGAATCGGACATACTTTTGAAACAAAGCGTCCCCGTTCAATCCCCCTGACGATTCTGCCCGTCTGGTTTTTGTGGGCCGTTACAAGTTCCTGAAAACAAAAACCCCGGTGAGAACGCAGACCGTTCAACCGGGTTTCTGATAGAAAATTCCAGATGTTATCGATCGCCAATTTCAGGCTGATCAGGTACGAAATCCCAGAAAATTGAGTGGTAGGCCATCTAGGACTCGAACCTAGAACCAACGGATTAAGAGTCCGCTGCTCTACCAATTGAGCTAATGACCCACAATTCTGTTTCCATTCGCCGACTATCGTTGCGCCGACGAGGAAAAACTGTGTACACAGACGACCCGTCGCAACGCAAGCCCGGAATTTGGTTTTTTTTGACCCGTGGCGTGGACTTTTTTTGTTCGGATTGGAATGATTTCCGCTCTGGACGATTTGTGTTGGAAGGCAGCGTGAACTGAATGGGATTGCCTGGCTGGACGATTCAGGCTACGTTGGATATCAGAGGATTAATTGGCACATCATGATTGGTAAACCTGTCGTAAAATTAGGTAAGTTGTTCGGTATCGAGGTCGGACTCAACAAGAGTTGGTTTCTGGTCTTTATCTTTCTTGTCTATAGTATTTCCAGCAATATGACGAGCACGGGAGAGTTGCCCGCGGCCCAGGCGCTGCCGTTTGCGGTGATGACGGGGTTGTTGATTTACCTGAGCATTCTGGCGCACGAGTTTGGCCATGCGTTGACCGCCAAGGCGTTCGGTATCAATGTGCGAACGATTATTCTGCATATTTTCGGTGGGGTGGCGATGCTCGACAGCGAGCCGCGTCGTCCGCGCGATGAGTTTTGGATCACGGTGGCGGGTCCGGCGGTGTCGTTTTTGTTGGCGGGCTGTTTTTTGGGCGCGTGGGGACTTGGAAGTTGGATGCAATGGCCTTTCGCGATTGTTAAGCTGTTGCTCTACGTTGGGATGATTAACCTGATTTTGGGAATTTTCAACTGCCTGCCGGGGTTTCCGATGGATGGCGGGCGAGTGGTTCGTTCCATCTTGTGGGCGGCGACGGGAGATTATCTTCTGGCGACGCGCGTGGCGTCCTGGGGCGGCGTTGGAGTGGGGGCGTTGATTTGTGTGTGGGGAGCCAGCAACATTTTCGGCGGCGATCCTGGAGGTGGGTTGTTGAATTTGCTGCTCGGGATGTTCCTGATTTCGCTGGCGCGTGCCTCTTCGCGCCAGGCCGAGTTCATCGCCTTGTTCCAGGGCCTGACCGCGCGCGACGTCATGCGACCCGTGCGAGCGGTGGTGCCAGCGGCCACACCGGCGGACGAGGTGCTCTCGCATTATTTCGGAGTGGTCGGAGGCGATTCGTTGCCCGTCGTTCAGGGCAGCCGGTTGCTCGGTTACGTTCGCGCCGAAGATATCCGAATGTTGCAACCGCATCAGGCTCCGTGGATTCGAGCGGAGGAATTGTGCCGTCCGTACGAAACATCGCTCATTATCGCGCCCAACGACGAAGCCATGACCATCATGGAACGTCTGGCGCGTGTGCGGCGCCATTCGGTGCCGGTGTTCGAGGGACGGCGGTTGCTCGGGTTTGTCTTCGACGAAGATTTGGCGCGTGCCATGCACCATCGACAAATGCTGCAAAAACAAGCGGCGCGGTGAGTGAATTGTATTTTTGATTGGATAACAAACCGATCAGGATATTGTAACGGATAGCCATTCTTCAGCCGACCGGGTGCCGAGTCGCATCGGAATTGAACGGACCGTTCCACGGTCCGTTGCAGTGCAAGCCATGGGATGATTCAGTTGCTCTTGCGACCTCCGTAGATCAGTTCAAAAGCGCGACCGCGCAACGTGTACTGAAGCGATGGTGCGACGGCGAACAAGTCGTCGCGGGAGGCGAAAAGTCCAGCGTCACCAACCACGAATCTTGAAAGATCACAGGCTCCTGCAGCACACGCGGCGGTCTTCCCATCAAAATCGAGTGCCACATGATCGATTGCGTCAAAGAGGGATTCGCCGTCGTTGGCGAAACCGTGTGGGTTCCGCTCTGCGAGACGCGTGGTCGAATCGAACAATTCTTCCACGCTCACCCACGCCTCGTCCAAGTAGAACTGCGGCAAAACCAACAGAATCCGTGACGGGATGAATGACTTGGTGAGTTCAAACCGCGGATTCCAAAACCTGCCTGCGATCCAAAGACCGCGAACTTGAGTAGGTATGCCTGCCGCCCGCGCGACCGACTCGAGACATGCGAATCGTTGGCTGCACGATCCTTGGCCCTTGGCGAGTGTGTGCGACGTCGGTTGCAATTCATCGACCGTATAGATTGGACGCACTTCCTGGCGAAGCAGTTGGTAACCGGCGTATAGGAAATCACGCGGAGCGGCACCTGGTATCTCCAACTGCCGGACCACGGCCTGCACCCGCTCGTTCTCGAAGTCGAGAATCCGTGTCGGCCGCAAATTAGACTCGCTCACCGTCGAAGATGACATATCGATACGTCGCATAACATCCCGTTATCTTGTCCAGCACTCGATCAGTAATCCACACACCTTAAAGTTACTAATGCAATTTCCGGTCGGCAGTTCCATCGCACGCGAAAGGCGCTGGTGCCGACGCCTCGGCTGACGAAAACCGTCGTGTGCGGCGCGGCAACCAATCCAGAGGCGTATTTCATGCTGCCATCGGCAAACATGGAAAGGGGACGCTGGAACGGACGCACCTGGCCGCCGTGCGTGTGCCCCGAAAGTTGCAGCGCCACACGTTGGCCTGCCGTGACCAGTTCGCCAACTTGCGGATTGTGCGAGAGTAAAATGCGCGGCGCATCTAACGGGGCGCCCGCGAACGCTCGTTGCGGATCGGGGTGGCCTTTCCACAAATCGCTTACGCCACCCAGGACGATTTGCGCTTTGGGACGCGCCACGCCGTTCGCGCGAGCCACTCGGTGGCGCCGGGGTTCGATGACGGCGTGTTCGTTTTCCAGCAGCACAATGCCTTCGCGCCAACACATTGATCGCATACGGTCCAGCGACAGCCCGAAATCGTGATTGCCGCGCGTGGCGTACAAACCGTCCGGCGCGCAAAGGTGTGACAGAATACCGAGGCATTCCTCCATCCGGTCGGCGTTGTGCGTGACGAAATCGCCCGTCAACGCGATCACGTCGGCGTCGAGCGCGTTGGATTTTTCCACCACGCGCTCCAGAAACCGCCGTCCCGCCACCACGTTATGATGCACATCGGTCAAATGCACGATGCGATAGCCGTCCAGGCAAAGCGGTAAGCCGGGCACATCGATTTCGATGTGAGTCATGGCGATCCAATGAGGCTCGACCAGCGCGGCGTAACCGACCGCCGCGCCAAGGCTTTTGAGCACGCGTCCGGCTCCGCGCCGCAGAGCCGGTTTGCCCGCCACGTGAGCCTGAACACGCGAAACGAACCGGGCCGTGGCGCGGCGCCAGGGAGGCCGGGAAAGAGAAAAGCCGCTGTTTGCCAATGGGTCCGTCATGATCGTGCGCCGCCCGTCGCAGAGGAAAAAATCGCTTCAACGCCTTATCTTATGCAGAGCAGAAACACGCCAAAGGGGCAACGGGAGATTTGGAGAGGAACAACGTTAAAGAAAATAAACCACAGAGGCACGAAGACACGGAGGGGTCACGGAGAAGAAAATTATCTATTCCCCTGCCAGTCCAAAATCGTCGGATTCGATTTCGTCCAGAAGCTCCAACGGAGCGACCCATATCAGTCTTGGGCGCAGCCCAAGGAAATTGGATGATTTCCCCACCAAGCTCTGAAGGAGCGGCACTAAATTCGGCGGATTTGTCGCGATATTTCGCACTCTCAGCACTCGCTTAATTGTCTAATCGACAACCTGGGGTTGTGCGCTCCGCGCCCGCCCCAGGCTGGTATGCGCCGCGCCTTTGGCGTTTTTCGGGATTCAAACTTTTCGGGACACTTTCAGCGTGATAGCGGAATAATAGCATGGAGCGAGCTTTTGTCGAAAAAGTTCAAAAGCCTGTTCTCAACAGCCTCCCACCGGCCGTTACACGTCCTTTACCCGTATCTTAACCGAACCTTAAGGCGCCTTGCTCAAAAAAGGGAGCAATCTCAACTGCTGTAAAATCAATCATTCGCGAAATTTTCATTTTCCCAGCTTCGAGGCACGCCGTTCAGCTTTCTCCGTATTCCGTGCAAAAGTCCGTTCTCTTTGTCCATTATCGACGCTCTTCTGGTGAAATCATTCAAAAGCCGTGCAATACTTGGAAAAGTTGAGTTGCGAAACTTCCCGGGCGAACTCGAAAAATTGATTTGGTAATTATATATCTCTCTCAGTGGCCCTCCGTGTCTCTGTGCCTCCGTGGTTTGCTTTTAATAACTTGCCACTTCCCCTCACCCCCGCGGTCGTGCGTCGTGCAGTTGAAGTTCGAGCGTCGTGGAACCGCGCCAGGTGTTTTGCGTGGGGCGAAAGATAATGTCGAACGGCGAGGTCATGGATTCGCACACGCTCAGCAAGTGCCCGAGGTTGAATCCAATCGCGGAGAACTTTTGCGTGCCGACGTTGAGCGAGAGCTTCAGGTGATTGGTGCCAACGATGCGGGGTGGCTGGCGCGAGGTGACGCCTTCGAGCAGGAAAAGCGGCGCGGGATTGTCCTGGCCAAAGGGTTGAAGGCGTTGCACGTCGTGAAAGAACGGCCAGCCGATTTCGTCATGTTCGACGCGGGCGTCGATGGTGACCTCCGGGGTCAAATCGCGCGTACGGAAAACATCGCTGGCGAATTCGTTGATCGCCGAACGAAACGGCTTGATCGCATCGGGCCGTAATTTGAGTCCAGCCGCCGCAGCGTGTCCGCCAAACGTCACGAGATGCGATTGGCAGGCGCCGAGGGCCTCGTGAATGTCGAAGCCGGGGATCGAGCGCGCGCTGCCTTGCGCCAGTTCCTGGTCGCGGCGCAGTACAATCGCGGGCCGGTAGAACCGTTCGGCCAGTCGCGAGGCGACGATACCCACAATGCCAAGGTGAAATTCCGGGTGGGAAACGACAAGCAGCGAATCTTCGCTGCTTTCAAGCTGGGTTTCCGCCTGTTCGAGCGACCGGGTCAGGATGTCGGCTTCCTCGGTGCGACGTCGCCGGTTCAGCATTTCGAGATAATTGGCCAGCTCGACCGCGCGTTCTTCGCAATCGGTCAGCAATAGCTCGAGTGCCGTTTGCGCGTGTGCTGTTCGTCCTGCGGCGTTCAATCGAGGCCCCATGACGAAACCGACGTGGTAAGGCGTCAGTTGCTTTTCCTTCACACCGGTCACGCGCAACAACGCGCGGATGCCCGGGCGTTGACTGTCGCTCAGATGTTGAAGACCAAAGTGCGCCAACACACGGTTTTCGCTCAGGAGCGGCACCACGTCGGCGATGGTCCCGAGCGCGACGAGATCCATCAACCCACGCAGGAACGTGCGCGAGTCGGCGGCATCGCGTCCTGCGCCTTTCAGCAGCGCATGCGCGAATTTGAACGCCACACCCACTCCGCAAAGCCGTCCATTATCATAGAGCGCATCGGGCTTATTCGGATTCACCACCGCGGCGGCTTCGGTGGGCATTTCTCCATCGGACAAGTGGTGATCGGTGACAACCACATCCATGCCGAGTTCCGTTGCGCGGCGAATTTCGCGCGCCGCCGTCACCCCGGTATCCACCGTGATCAGAAGCTTCACGCCGTCGTTTGCCAACGCCTCGACGTTTTCGATGTGCATGCCATAGCCATCGTGGATGCGATGCGGGATGAAAAACCCGGGATTGGCTCCCAGATGACGTAACGTCAAAATCATCAAGGCGGTGGAACATACGCCATCGACGTCGTAATCGCCATAGACGGTGATTTTTTCGCCGCGCTCCAAGGCCAAAAGCGTGCGTTCCACCGCGCGATCCATGTCGTGAAGCTCGAACGGATCGCGTAACATTGCCAATCGAGGGGTCAGAAAATCCGCCAGATCGTCGGAATTTTCCCAACCGCGCGCGGCGAGCATTCGCCCCACCGCCGGGTGCAATCCAAGCCGCTCGGCCAGCGCGTTTGCATGCGCCGAATCGTGCTCACGCACCACCCACCGCGCCGCTGTCCGGGTCGTTCGTTTGCCAAGAGTTGATTTCGCCGTCATGGTCGCTTCAAAAAAATCGATTCACATTCACCTCGATTTGTGCGCCCGCGCCCCGCCAACGTCAAGCAGGATGCGGGAAAAGAGCGATAAACATCGGGACTTTGAGCTTGTCTTGTATTTTGTTCAACCCACCATTGCGTCCCCCGACCGGGTTTGGCACCGTGACCCGCGATTGTTCACCGTGCGCACAAGGACTGCCCCCCGCCAAGCCCATGATCGAAATCCACCACGGCGATAACCTGCCCATTCTCGAACGTCTGCCCGACGAGTCGTTCGACCTGATTTACATCGATCCGCCGTTCAACACGGGTCGCAAACAATCGCGCACGCGCATGCGCACCCAGCGCGACGAAAACGGCGATCGCGTCGGGTTTATGGGCAAGCGATACCGCACCACCGTGCTCGGGTCGGCGGCCTACGACGACGCGTTCGACGACTTTATCGCCTTTCTGGAACCGCGCATTCGCCAGGCCCACCGGTTGCTGAAACCGACGGGCAGTTTTTTCTTCCACATCGATTATCGCGAAGTCCATTATTGCAAAGTGATGATCGACTCGATTTTCGGACGCGCCTCGTTCATGAACGAAATTATTTGGGCGTATGATTATGGCGCGCGGTCGCGAACGCGTTGGTCCGCCAAGCACGATAATATCCTTTGGTACGCGAAAGACCCGGAAAACTACACATACAACTATGATGAAATCGACCGCGTGCCCTACATGGCGCCGGGGCTGGTCGGGCCGGAAAAAGCCGCGCGTGGCAAAACACCCACCGACGTTTGGTGGAACACAATTGTCAGCCCCGGGGGCAAAGAACGCACTGGCTACCCGACGCAAAAACCGTTGGCGATCATGCGTCGCATTTTGCGCGTACACACAAATCCCGGCGACCGCGTGCTGGATTTTTTTGCAGGCTCGGGCTCGACTGGTGCCGCAGCGGAAGAACTGGGACGCGACGCGGTGTTGATTGATGTTAATAAAGCAGCGATTGACGTGATGAAAAAGCGGTTTGGGGATGGGGTGGATATAAATTATTCGCACGAATTAAATGATGATTCGAAGTTGTAGTATTCATCGATAGCTTTTCTATACTCATGCCGAAGTGTCGTTGCTACAAAATATAAAGCACTGATATAGAACGCAACAAAGAAAACTATCACCAAAAAACTTGGCTCACTTGCACCCAAACGAATAAGTCCAAGACGAAGTAGTGGTTTATGCGTTATGAGAACCATTATCCAAGCGAGTATTATTGTTACGAATGGGACCCCGAATTTGAAAAGGGTATTAAAAACAACAACCGAAAAATATGCTGAGAGATTGGAATCGATTCGACGACACAATGCGATGACAGATTCTGTTATTACAAAAAAGGGGACAAGCCACCAGAAAGACAATAAAAATAAAATGTGTATTAATGGAACCCAAGTTTCTTCAAGTTCATGAATGAATAAAATAATATGTGGGATCGCAAAAACACCAAGTTGAAACCCTGCGATGGTAGGCCAGAAAAGTTGTGTTTTGAATAATTCCTCAACTCTCATGGGAGTTACGGCAAATTCTTGTCGGAATTGATATTTTGAAAGCCTGAAAACTTTAGGAAGTGTACGCACTTGAACCCAAACTGAAGTAGCGACAGAAAATCCGATAATATTGACCACTGATATAATGGGGTAAGTTGCGACCGTTTCATGGTTAAAAAATTTCCATAGAGTTGAAAAGGTAAAAGTCCAAGCCCAAACTGCAATGAATATATCCAATATTAAAAGCGAGTGTTTTTTTAGATTCAACCATCGTGGTAATTTATACATTTCGCCCTCCCAATGAAAAATCACCCTTCCCGTTCGAGCAGCGCCCTCAGGTACGCCGAATAACTATTCGCGGGCAGGCTATCAACCAGCGCTTCGAACTGCTCGTCGTCGAGGCAACCCATGCGCCAGGCGACTTCTTCCAGGCAACCGATCTTCAGCCCCTGCCGGTGTTCGATGGTCGCGATGAAATTCGCCGCTTCGAGCAGCGATTCGTGCGTGCCCGTGTCGAGCCACGCGACACCGCGGCCAATTTTTTGAACTTGGAGTGTACCTTCTTCCAAATACGTTCGGTTCACGTCGGTGATTTCCAACTCGCCGCGTTCCGATGGTTTCAGGTTTCGCGCAATTTCCACAATGCGATTGTCGTAAACATACAAACCGGGCACCGCGTAATTGGATTTCGGACGCGCGGGTTTTTCTTCGATGGAAAGCGCCCGGCCCGCGTCATCGAAATCCACCACGCCGTAACGTTCGGGGTCGCGCACCCAATAACCAAACACCACACCGCCGCGTTCGAGCCTCATCGCGTCGTGAATGAAATTCATTTTACCGTAGAAAATATTATCGCCCAAAATGAGCGCGACCGGATCGTTGCCGATGAAATCCGCGCCAATGATAAACGCCTGCGCGATGCCTTCGGGGCGCGGTTGCTCGGCGTACTCGATGGAAATGCCGAGGCTGGACCCGTCGCCGAGCAATTCACGAAAGCGCGGCAAATCATGAGGCGTCGAAATAAGCAGAAACTCGCGCAACCCTCCGAGCATCAATGTCGAGAGCGGATAATAAATCATCGGCTTGTCGTAAACGGGCATGAGTTGCTTGCTGGCGACGAGCGTCAGCGGATGCAGGCGCGTGCCGGCGCCTCCGGCGAGAATGATGCCTTTGCGAACGTTGGTGGGGGTCATGGCGTTGTGGCTCCTGAAGGACGGCGGTGGCTTGTTTGCGTGCGCCTCAACCAGACAGGAAGCCCGCCGGGTGGCTCAAGGGGTGTTTTCCGGGGGCGTGTTAGGAAGCGGTCAAATTATTCGTAGGCGTTCCAACTGGATGTGGAGGCATTCGGTCCAATCGACCGCCAAACATCGTTTAGTTTGGTGCCTTGAAATGAATTATTAGCAATACCACCAAAAATCCAAATGTCGTTTTGGAAATTCACGATTTTCGGGTTGTGTCGATACGAAAATCCATCGGGCGTTTCTGCCTGGTGCCACGTATATCCATCCTCCGTAAACCAAAATTCGTTCAGATCATAATAGTTGCTCAATTGGCCAGAGATAACCCAAAGCAATCCATTTTTCGACGCCACGCCCATATTGTAGCGATACGAAAACGGTGGCGCGGGGGCTTCTGTCCAATTGATTCCATCGGAAGTGTACCAGACATCGTTTCGTTTATCTTGCGAGGTAGTGCCGATGTGACCAATAATCCATAATTTGTCCTTGTACACCGTGTATTGAAAATAGTTTCTCGGGCTGAATGGCGCGTGTTCAAGTACTTGAGTCCATTCGTACCCATCCTCGCTGCACCAGACATCGTTTAAACTATTCGTTCCATCGGTTCCACCGATCACCCAAAGTTTATTTTGAAATTCAACCAAGGCGTGTCCAAAGCGTTTTGAAAATGGAGCGTTTTCGACTTCACGTGTCCAATGAATTCCATCGAGCGAACGCCAGATATCATTATGATAGGTTGAGGGGGACTGCTTGCCTCCAACAAGATAGAGTTTGTTTGCGATGCTTGCGCAAGAATATCCGAATCTGCCGTACAGTTCCAGATCGTCTTCCGCAAGAAACCAATCAATTCCGTTGGAGGTGTATTGAATATCCGATGGACCGATAGACCATATATTATTCTGGAATGGGACATAGGTTCCAGCGGGTAAAACTTTTTTGGGCGAGGCGTTATACCAATTCACACCGTCGGTGGAAAACCAAGCATCGCTATAAGTATCGTGGCCACATGGATAGCCAGAGCCGCAAATAATCCACATCTTACCATCATACACAGTGCTACCAGAAAAAGCCCGGCAACCAAAGGGAGCGGAAGCGTTGGTTATAGTCCATGTCAATCCATCTTCTGAATACCATACATCACTATAATAATTATAATAGTCGTAACTGTGCCCTCCGATTACCCACATTTTGTTATCGTAAACAAAGCTGGCGTGGTCTTCGCGGTATCCAGGCGAGATACCCGGTGACAATTCATTCCAATTAACCCCATTGGTGGAATTATAAACATTAAAACCGGATAAGCCTCTTGTTCCACCCAGCATCCACATTTTATTGTCAAATACTACGCTGCTATGATGCGATATACTTGGTCCGTCAGAGATATGAGTCCAATCTACTCCGTTAGTTGAACAACGAATATCGTTCGTATAGTCGCCTCCCAATAACCAAATTTTGTTTTCAAAGATCAAACTCGTTTGGTAATCTGTTCCATTGTAGGAGGAACCAGTGATTCCACCCCAATTTATTCCATCTGTAGTTGAGAACACCCCTCTGTAGTTGAGAATCAGAATTTGATCGTCAAAGACTACACTGGTGTGGTTTCTCTCATCTGGATTATCCCCTGGTGGGAAAGGATGAGGCAGTTTACGGTACTCCCAGTGGCTCCCATTTCGAGAACGCCAACTTCCAAGGCCATCGCCTTTACTTCCATCTAAAATCCACAGATAACCGTCATAAGCAACGCAACTAATATTGTCGTCGGCGGGTGGATTTTGCGGAACCAGGATTTCCCAATCCAGTTGCGCGTTTGCAATGTTGCCAAACAGCAGAATAAAAAACGTCAAACGAATCGTTGCGTTCATGAGCCGCCCCTCTTTCCCAAGTTAATCGTGCTCCGACTTCGTCCAAACCGCGAAATGTATAAGTTGAATTTACGATTCAAGAATTATTCGATGCAATCCACCGATTGCATTACAAATCGAGTCGATAAGCGCAATCGAAATGACGTGCCCTTCACCGCCCGCGCGGTTCGGGCAGGGGCGCCTTATTACCGTCGAAATTAACAAACGGAACTTCGAGTCGTTCGTAGGGATAATGTTTTTCCGGGCAACGGCGAATGGCTCGTGTCATGAAAAAGACGAGAAAAAATAACGCTCCGATGACGGAAGCGGCGCGCCACGTTTGAAAACCAAATTTCGGATGCATATATCCGTTCGAGGTAAAGAACGCTTTCCAATAGATAAACTGTGGCACATGCAAGTTGTCGCCGAAATGCGCATGAATCAAGTCGGCAGTTTGGTTACTGGGTGGAACCTGCGGATCGATCAACGAAATGGGAAAACTGGCGAGCACGGAAATGCTCCCGAGCACGACGAGCACAATCCACCACAAGCGATGCGCGTCGCGTCGGCAAAGTTCGCCAAGCCCCATCGCTAAAAACGGCACCATCGGCAGCAGCAACCGCGACCCCATGCCTTCGCCGCCCCACCACATGTAATAACTTGCATTGAACAGGAAGTAGGAAACGAGCCCCCACATGCCGAGCCAGCCGTAAAGGCGTCGCTTGCCGGTCGATCGAATGCCGCGCACCAATCCGGCGATGGCGATCAGAAAAACAGGCGACCAAAAAAACAATCCTCGGTACGGGTGCAGCGTCAGAAACCAGAGCTTGTTCGGGTCGGGCGTGGTGACACCCATAAAACCTTGGCTCATGCCAAGGCGGAACAAATCGTCGGCTTCGTATTTGTACGGGATGGAAAACTCGCCGAAAATTGAGTAGCAATAGGCTGCGAACAGCAACAGTGGCAACAGCCCACCTATGACAGCCAGCGCGGACAGACCAAGCGCCTCGCGGCCGGTCGAACGTTCGCCTTTCATGTCGGCAAAAGCGCGAAAACCGGCGAAGCCCGCCTGGTCGATGGCGCGCAGCAAATAAACCACACCTACGCCTGCCGCCATCAGGCCGAAAATCATGTCGCATAACACAGAATAGCCGCACAGCAAGCCGATGACGAAGCTGTTGCGAGGGGTCAGGCGGTGGGCGCGCGGGTTCATGATCAGCCAAAGCGCCGCGAGCAGCGCTGCGCCCCCCGTGGCGTAGGGATAGAAGACGTTGGAATAGCCAAACCAGAGCGATCCCCAGAAGGCGAATCCAACCGCCAGCAACGCGCGTCGGGGAGCGGCTCCCGAACGGATCATCATCAGCCAAAGGAGAACGAGCGAGGCGGCGGCGGGCAACGAAACGGCTCCGACACGGATAACGTGACTTGCCAGATTATACGATGGCTCGCCAAAAGGCAGGCAAACCAGCCGCAATATCGCATAAATGGGCACGCCGAGAAGACTGACACCGAAAATTTTATCGCTGTAAAAATGCCCAGCGTAAAACGCCTTGTCGCCCGTTTCCGTCGGTTCTCGATCATGGTAATCGTCGATGGACACAGTTTGTTGGTCCACCACGGCGAATATCAAAGACAGACGACTGTTTACATTCCATCCCGAATACGGCTGCAGGACGCAAAACATCGACATGAAAGCGGCGAGGAACAACCCCCATGCCACGGGGCGGATCCAGTCGGTGGTGGGCGGGGTAGAAGAAGGCAAGGTCGGTGGCATTTAGGCTGACTTGGGAAGCGATCCGGTACGATTCAAACCCGTATCAATCAGCATCGACTGCCTTGGTGTCCAGCATCATGTGGGATTTTCCATCCAATTGGCGAATGGAGAACATCCACCCATTTTGAACGATCTTTGAGCGCCATCGTGAGGATCAACCTGAAAAATCCCCAGGTTCGTTCGACTTTCCCCTCGCCAAGGGCAGATGGGTTGACTAAATTCCCGCACATGAAGACACCTTTGCCCATTCCTCAGATCGGGATCGTTATCCCGGTGCATAACCGAGAGAGCTTGATCGTTCGCGCAATCCGTAGCATTCAGGCACAAACGTTTACCCAATACGAAATTCTCGTGGTCGATGACGTTTCTACGGATAACACACGCGAACGTGTCCTGGAGTTGGCAAACAAAGACCCTCGAATTCGCTTGATACGCCATGCGGTGAACAAAGGTCCAAGCGGCGCGCGTAACACCGGAACCCAGGCCACCCGAGCACGCTGGGTTGCATTTCTGGATTCGGACGACGAATGGCATCCCGAAAAATTACAGCAGCAAATGAACGTGGCGCGCGATCATGTCGAGCGAGGATTGCCCGAACCCGGGTTCATTTACTGTGCGCATCGCGATCAATTTCCGGATGGGCGAAGCGAAGTGCGTCGAGGGAAGTATGAGGGCGATGTGTACAATCATTTGCTGGCCGATTTTCACTGCATTCCCTCGACCATTCTCGTCCGCCGCGACGTCTTCGACGCAGTGGGCGGCTTTGACGAAATGCTCGATTGCTGGGAAGATCACGACTTTGCCTTGCGCGTAGCACGAAAATATACTTTTGGCGTGGTGAGTGAAGCGCTCACCATCCGTCACATGCATGATGGCATTCAGCAAAGCAGTCGCGTTCGAGGCATCAATCATTGGATGCGACGATACGCGCGAGACGTTCGACGGGTTCATGGTCGCCGACAAGTCGAAGCCACCCGGCTTCGCGCCGCCTGGTCCTGCAAACGCTCCGGTATTTTCCTGGAAGCCGCCAGACATTATTTTGGTGCATTGTTTGAACGTCCGTACAACATCCGCACCTGGAAGTCATTGCTCATGCTGCCCATTCAATCGATATCGCTTCATCGACCCCAAGCAGCACAACGTCGTCGGCACATCCTTAAACCTGTCGCGAAGTAAAAACAGTTCGCTTTGAAAATAATAAAACCCGCCGAAAACGCTCAGGCTCCCGGCGGGTTGTTTTTTTTACCATGGCGAGTCGGATTACAGACGAATCAAACGCGCGCTGAGAATGTCCGGCAGTTTGCGTACTTCAGCCAGAAGGCTGTCGTCCACTTCGCCGTCGATGTTGATGATCGTCATCGCGTGTTTGTCTTCTTCGCGGCGGCCCCACGTCATTTCGGCGATGTTCAAGCCCTTCTTGCCGAAGAACGTGCCGACGCTGCCGATGATGCCGGGGACGTCGTTGTTTTCGATCACGAACAAATTGCCGCTCGGAACGGCCACGAACGTCTTGTCGTTGACGATCACGATACGGCCATGATCCGGCTCGAAAACCGTGCCGGAGAACTGGTTGATCGTGCCGTCCTGATATTCGACAATCAGCGTTACCAGATTGCTGAAGCGATATTGGTGGCTGCGGGTTGTTTCAAAGATTTCGATGCCGCGCTCGTTGATGATATGACGAGCGTTCACATAATTGACCGGCGAATCGGTGGCCGGTTCGACGAAGCCTTTGGCGAAAGCTGTCGTCAACGGCGTTTGCGGATATTCCAGTACTGCGCCGCTGTAACGTGTCGTCAGGCTCTTGACGCGTCCGTTGTGGAATTGCGCCGCAAAAGCGCCCAGTTTCTCGCACAACGTCAGGTACGGCTTCAGTGACACCAGGACCTTCGGGTCGATCGACGGCGCGTTCAGGGCGTTCGTGATGTTGTTGTTCAGCAACACATCGACGATCTGATTGGCAACCTGGATCGCGACGTTTTCCTGAGCTTCCACCGTCGAAGCCGCAATGTGCGGTGTCAGGATGACGTTGGCAACGTCCCGCAGCGGGTGATCTGTCGCAATCGGTTCGTTTTCGAACACATCGAGCGCCGCTCCCGCGATGGTTCCGGCGGTCAGGGCCTCGGCCAGTGCTTCTTCGTCCACAATGCCACCGCGCGCGCAGTTCACGATACGGCAGGTTTTCTTCATCGTTGCCAAACGCTCGGCGTTGATCAGTTTTTTGGTTTCCGGGCTGAGTGGCGTGTGGATTGTAATGAAATCGGCGCTCTTGCAGATTTCATCGACGGTGCCGGGTTCCACGCCAAGTTGCTTCATCACTTCCGGCGATACAAACGGGTCGTAAGCCAGGATATCCATGCTGAACGCTTTCATGCGTTTGCAGACTTCCTGTCCGATGCGCCCAAGGCCAAGCACGCCGAGCGTCTTGCCCCGCAATTCCACGCCCATAAAGGCCTTCTTGTCCCACTTGCCTGCCTTCATGCTGGCGTCGGCGGCGGGAATTTTACGCGCAATGGCCATCATCATCGAAATCGCATGTTCCGCCGTGCTGATCGTATTACCGCCCGGCGTATTCATGACAATGATGCCACGCTTGCTGGCGGCGTCCACGTCCACGTTATCGATTCCAACACCCGCGCGACCAATCACGCGCAGCTTATCGGCCTTCTCCAGGATCGGCGCGGTTGCGCGACTGCGGCTGCGCACCACCCATGCGTCGTACTCATGGATGGTGTTCAGGATTTCTTCCTGGGTGATCTCTGGCAGATGATCGACATCGAAGCCCGCCTTACGGAATACTTCGAGCCCGTCTTCACTGAGTTTATCGCTGACTAATACTTTGTAGGTCATGGTGGTTCTTCCACGGAAAAATTAGAACGGCTCCCCATTTGGCGAGGCTCCCCCGTACGCCCTCAAGGCAACAGGATTCGCTCCTGTTGCACCGGGAACGACGAGGGGGCAAGCCTGGACTCTGGTTTTTTACAAACAACCCCGGAAAACATCGATGAAAGATGCATATAGAGGAAAAAAAACGGCGTTTTTGGAACGAGTTGAAATCGGATTTGGAAAGTCGGAATTTGGGTCGGGCATTTTGAAGGTCCCAAAACCCAAATTCCGAATTCGTTATCCCACTTGCGATTGAGTCAACCGGGCGATCTGGGTCCCCAGGTTTGCCACCGTTTCCCAACGCATGCCTCGATACACCATCATCGTCTCGTGATCGCGGCGCACCAGGCGCAACTCGTACAATTCGCATTCCTTTGCTTGGTGGCGATGTTGAACCATGCCCGCAAAATGCAAATCGATAAATCGAATATCCCGGAACGAGCACGATTCCGTGACGATGCCAAACAGTCCGAACGCCTGGGTGCGCCAGACAATCCGCTCCTTCAGCGAATCGATCAGAATCACCCGGTACGTCCAGCCCGTGATAATCAGCAGAATACAAATCAGATAAAACACCCAGCCGACGGTTACCGGATCGATAAACCGCATGTCGGCAGCGATCAAACGGGTGAACGGAACCACACCCGTCCACTCCAGGCCGAGCAACCCGGCGCCGATATAGGAAAGTTCCGAACAACTACGGCTACGAATCTCCATCCCTGCCCCCTCAAGCAGGCGACTCATGATATCGTTCCTTCCCAGATTGATAATGATAGATTCAACGTTTGTAATGAAATTTTGAGCACCAGGCCCGAACAAAATAAAGAGGAATTTTTCGATATTCAAAAATTTCTCCCCGCTCGGCAAAAGCAGGGAGAAACAGTCTAAACCCAATGTTTACAGATGTACGCGTCGATTAATCGACTGAAGCTACGAATTTTTCCAGTTCGCCGGACACTTCATTGCGGCGACGAATGTTCAATTTTCCAGTCTCGAGTTCCTCGCGCGCCACTTCGACGGGGTCGAAATGTCCTTCGGCGTACGGGATCAACGACTTGCCCGAACGGCTGATTTCCTTGGCCCGGCGCGAAAGCACATTGATCATCAGGTACTTCCCATCCGACTCGGGCAGAATATCATCTTGGTTTTTCATTTATACCATCCTTGAAGCAAATCGTCCAACACCGCCTTGCGCGGGAAACTTCTCCTCACCAGCGAAAGGGGCGCATCCTAAGCCACACCCGCGCCTCCGTGTCAACCCCGGAGGTCTTGAATCTGCTTGCCGCATAACAATGTGTTGAAAATAAGATGTCAAATCGCAGCAGACAAAGTCGTGACTGAGGAAACAGGGACAGGCAAATCGATGATTGAGCTTTTGTTGCGCCATCGCGAAATCAGTCGCCCCGATTTGATTCGCTGGGCGATGCGTTCGGTAGTTGTCGGTCCCCTGACAGGAGCAATGCCGGGAATCCTTTGGGGGGTATTGATGTTCGGTCCGTTGAATATCGACTATAACTTATCGATCCTCATCGGAGCGCTTATCGGGTTGGCGTTTGGTGTGTTGGCGACTCAGGCATTGGGTTGGAGCGTGATTCAGGCCAGTACCCAATGGTATATTTGTGCCACGATGCTCGCTGTAACGATCTCGTTCATTTTCATTACCGTGATGTCGAAATTTTACCCCACCGTGAAGTGGGTGCTTCCGGTATTCGTGTTTATCTGGTTGGGAACGCTGGCATGGATCGGCAGAAAAAAATGAGCCGAAGTTCGATGGATGTGAATGTCCTGCGCCGACACAAAAAGGAGAAATAATCATGTGTAAAAAGGTCTGGTCGTTTGGTTCTATTGCGATTGGAATTTCCTACATGTTTTTAGAGTTCACCGGTGTCGGCTCGACGCCTGCTGGATTAATGGGCGCGATTGTTTTTGCGGCAGGCGTTATAGCGATGCCGGGCGAGAGCTGCGCGAAGTAACGATTTCCATTCCGTTTGAAATATTTCCTTCTCGCCTAACCCCTTGCGTTTTGCGGTCCCTTTCGCTTCCCTTGCGCGCGAGGAACACTACGTTTTGCCGTGGGGGAAGCCAGTCATGATGTTGTCACCCGTTGAAATTCGCGATTTGATGAACGCCGTCGAGGCCATGTGCCGTCGCGCAGGCGAAATCCAGATGAGCCATTTCCGTCGCCTTGCCGGGTACGAAAAAAAAGGCGCCATCGATCTGCTCACCATCGCGGACAAACAATCCGAAGCCGCGATTGTTGAAATGATTCAGGCGCGGTTTCCGGAACATCGCATTTTGGCCGAAGAAGGTGGCTCGATTGGCGGCGCCAGCGACTCCGAATACCTTTGGGTGATCGATCCGCTCGATGGTACCACGAATTTTGCCCACGGCATGCCACTCTTTGCATCGAGCGTCGCCGTCCAGCATCGTGGCGAAACAGTCGCGGGCGGGGTGATCGCCCCGGCGTTGGGCGAAATGTTCCTGGCCGGGCGCGGCGCGGGAGCATTCCGCAACGGCGAACGCCTCGGTGTGTCGAAAGTCGATGTGCTCAACGATGCGCTTGTCGTGACGGGCTTTCCCTACGACCGGCACGCCATGCTCGATTGGTTAACCGGCATGGTGGGCGAGTTCTTGTCACGTTCGCAAGGCCTCCTGCGACTCGGAGCGGCAGCGCTCGACCTCGCGTTTGTCGCGGCGGGCAACCTCGATGGATTTTACGAACGCAACCTGCACCCGTGGGACACGGCGGCGGGCGCGTTACTGGTCGAAGAAGCTGGCGGTCGCATGTCCACGTTCAACGGCGAACCGTACGACATTTATTCCAACCAGATGCTCGCCTCCAACGGCCGGATTCACGACGAAATGGTCGCCACGCTGGGAACATTAACCACCGTTGACGAACACGTCTAAGGCGCGACGCACATGGAAATATCGCTGACTCAATTAGTAGGATACATTGCGGCGTTTTGCACCACGGGCGCGTTTATACCGCAAGTCATCCAAACGCTCAAAACGCGCGACACCCGAGCCATTTCGCTTGGCATGTACGCGTTGTTCGTCACCGGCATTGCCATGTGGCTCGCCTACGGAATCCTGCTGCGCGACGTGCCCATCATCGCGGCTAACGCGGTGACGTTGGCATTGAGCGGCGTGGTGCTCGCGATGAAGATTAAGTATAAGTAAACTTAATACTCTTCAATTATCCATTATCAATTTTTGAGCCTGCAATAGATTCTATTTTTTCTAATGTTCTTGAAGGCTTAAGTGCTGCGAAAATACCAATGCAAATTATGACAACCATTATGCCTGAAAACTGTGTGTTCTGAAATGCATTTTTCCCTGCTGAGGAAACCAAATATTGTGAGATCACCCAAAGTTGCGCGTAGAGAAAGGCTGGGGTGATGATTGACATTAGTTTTAAATAATAATCTGCGCGCGAAAAGTTTAGACAAACTTTTTGTTCGACAGTCCCTATCGATTTGGCTATCATTGTGATGGCTGCGATAGCAGACGCAGTAAACGAGAATGCAAACCAAACCAAAATGGTCAAGAATGAACGACCTACATCTGAATTGTAAAAAGGACAAAAACTATAAATGTTCAGGCTCATTACATTCGAATCCGAAGGCGTTTTTGTCAAATAGGTCTCAAGAATTATTTTCCCCAAAACCATTAGCAATGATGAAATGAATAAATAATAGAGAAGTTGTTCTGCATGGAATGTGACGTATTTCTTGCGTTTCGCATGAAATTCTGATACCGTGGGAGCTAATCGATATGCTTGTGGGACATAAATTAAATATGGCAAAATTTCAAACTTTTCCAACGTTTTCTTTACATCTTCGTCTGCCGCAGAATCGACAAATCCACTATTTATCAGATCAAGGCTTTTCGAATCCAAGTCGATTTTATAATGATAAGTTTGCAAATTGTCGTTGAAAAATCTTTCCGACGCACCACCATATTTGGGAATAGAAAGTATTGGTTTGAATGAACCAACAGCAAGAGTTAAGTTATTTAAAGTAGGGTTTCCACCGGCCATACACAGAATGAATCTAGCTGATTTAATAGCATGATAAATAGAGCCCGTGTGAAATTCGTTTCGAGAATCGTCAAACGACTTGCAGCCCGACCATCCTAATATCTTTTTCCAAGGAGAGCTTTCATCAATTTTGTCGACAGGAAGCGAATTTTTAAACCGTATCCATCTTATTTCGAGTTTATTGGGATTAGCAGCGTTCAAAATCGTGAAATATTTTTCTGCAATAATGTACTCGCAAGACAATTCACGTTGTTCAATATTCTCAAGCGCAATTAAAGGGGTTATAAGTAGGTGACAACGAAGGTCTACTAATCCTTGTGCTATAGCAGTTGCTGTTTTTTCAATATCATCTGGTCTCAGTAGTGTCCGGTTATAAGTCGAACAGTGTCAATTGTCCACCTGCACCCTCTT
>CAZOKZ010000005.1:0-6121 GCA_964580585.1 uncultured Candidatus Sumerlaeota bacterium
GAGGAAATATTCCCAATCCTGTTTGGATCTCAGTTCGATCTTGTACGGATTGTCTTCCTTTTGCGGTTCGGCCAGAATTTTCACCGTCGATTCATAAGTGCGCGGCGCGACGACCGAATAAACCAAAGCGGCCGCAACGGTGACGAGCAAGCTAAGAAGGATCAGTTTTTTCTCGGCAAAGACGAGCGAGAAGAATACTTCCATATCAACGTTGTTTTGTGCCTCAGGCGTAGTTTTGCTGGTCATGTGCGTCTCGTCAATTCAGGGAATACACGGCATTCAGGTGGAACGGCACAATCGTCCAAATTCCGTCGCGGAACCACGCTTCGGCAAAATGATCGACATCGCCGATGGCGCTGCGCGGCACGTAAACAATATCGCCGGGCAATAACACGGGATCGTACGGATACTCATCCGCTTCCTTGCCCGGTTCGTAGTTGCCTGGATCGAATACATCCTTCATATCCACTTCGATCACAACCGGATCGTTGGTAGCAGAACGACGTAAAATTAGTACCTGCGTCTGGTCCGAGCGCGCGGTGATGCGACCCGCCATCGAAAGCGCCTGCGTCGCGGTCAACCGTGTCGTGGATTCCAATTTAACCGAACCTGGCTTTTCCACTTCGCCCAAAACATAAACCGAGCGATCGGCTTTTCGCGGCACGTAGATAACATCGCCACGCGTAATGCGAAGATCGCGCGCATCGTTACCAAGCGCCCACTCCTCGAAATTGCATACATAACGCTCCGTCGCATTTTCGGAATCATGCTTCGCAACTACTACATGCGTCAAATCCGCATCGGGTGTGAAACCACCCATCTGGCCAACGGTCTGCCAAACATTCAACGGCTTGTCCATGACGAGAGAACCGGGATTCGTGACCTCGCCCATCACAAACGCCACGGGCGATTTGACTTCGAGCAACACAACCGTGACATCGATATCCTTCACACCTTGATCGCGGTAACGTTCCACAATATCGTTGCTCAAATCGGGCACCGTGCGACCGGACGCCTTCACATCGCCAATCAACGGCAGCGAAATCGACCCGTCGGGACGCACAGGCTCAAGACGGCTCTGCCCGCGAGGCGCCGTGGTAATCGCACGTTTCAATTCTTCGATCGCACGATTGGAATCCACCACCGTCACCCCGATTACCGGGTCCTTTAGAAAGGTTGCATAGGCCTGTTTCAGTTCACTTTCAACTTCAGACGTCGTCTTGCCCATGACGGTGATATCGCCCACGAGCGCCAGGCTGATTTTGCCATCGGTCCGAACGGTCAAATGCCGATCGTAATTCGGCGTATATTGAAACTTGATGTCGATTTCGTCCATCACTTCGAGACGATATGCTTCGGGGCGACGTTCGTTACGCAGTTGATAAATAACTTCCAACACATCGCCCGCACCCAGTTGATAACCTTCCATCGTCGAGGCCGATTCATCCCCAGACGCCTGCTGGCTTTCTGCGGCAAGCCGTTCGATGCGAGAACCAAAGTCCTGAGCAATTAAGTCTTCCGCCTTGGTATCGTCACCCGTTGAATGATGGCGCGCGTGGCGGTTGGTTTGATCACTGGCACAGGAAATCATCACCCCGGCCATCGCAATCAACAATAAACCATGGATTTGTTTTTTAAAGGTAAGTCTCATCGCTTTTTGCGAACAGTGTCCCCGAGTGAAAATAGAACGTTAAGGCGGTTCAAAAAATGTCCTCAACGTTGACACAAAGTTTCTTCCGATCAGCTCCCCAGCCGACCCCTCTGGACTCCACTCTCCATAAACTTTACCACAGCAAATTCTCGTAATGGAAAACCATTGGCGCAAAGGAAAATTATCCCGCCGCCGAAACGGTCTCCACCATGGCGCGATGTGTCCGAACCGGCTTGGCGAACGGGCAGAATCCTCGCGCCAGACTATCGGGCCGGTTGACAATATACCACATCGTTTGAAAAATCAGAATTGCATCCAGTTTCAGTGAACGATGCCGTACATACAGCAAATCATATCGAGTTTTGTTTCGCGGATCACAATAATACCCACCGCGCAGTTGAGCCAGACCCGTCAACCCCGGCTCTACCTCGAATCTTGCCGCATAATTCGGAACGGTCGCGGAATAAAGATCGGCCAGAACTGGACGCACCGGACGTGGCCCAACGAAATTCATTTCGCCGCGCAACACATTGAATAACTGCGGAAGCTCGTCAATTTTGTACCGGCGCAAAATCTTTCCGACTGGTGTCACAAGATCATCGGACTTTGTCAACAACCGCGCTCCAACGCGTTCCTCCGCGTCTTCCGACAGCGTTCTGAACTTCAACATCGTGAACGACTTTCCATCCTTCCCTAATCGCTCGCCGCGATAGAAAACGGATTTCCGGTCCGCCAACCAAATACAACTCGCCACGCAAATCATCAAAGGGGCCAAAAAAACGATCATTACCAACGCCAGACAGCGGTTTCCCATCGCGCTGCCCAAGTCGCGTAACGAAGTCGTTTTGGTTTCCCTGATCGAATCATTTTCGATGATCATTTATCATTCTCTTCTTTCCCAGAAGGCTGATTGCCGAATAACTATTCAATGTTCCAAGGCACAACATCGCGGTTTTCCCAGTCCCTTCCGAAACAAACGTCTCGAAAAGGACTGGGTCACCGTCGTTCCTCACGGAACCATGGCTTTGATTGTACTGTTCATTCGGTCGGAGATGTACAGATAGCCCGCGCCGTCGAGTGCAACGCCAACCGGGTAATTCAATTGAGCGCTCGATACGGGAACATTGCCCGCATCCGTCCCCGGCGTACCTGTTCCAACCAGGGTGTTGATGATACCGCCCACAATCACGCGAACGCGATGGTTGCGATAGTCGGCCACATAAATCGTTCCGTCATCCGCCACCGCAACGTCCATCGGCTGGTTCAAGCTCGCGTCGATTGCCGCGCCGCCATCGCCTACAAAGGTCGCGACGCCGTTACCCGCGATGACTTCTTTCAATCCACTGCGAATGCGAACGATCTGGTGACGGCCTTGCTCGGCCACAACGATCGAACCGTCGAGCGGATCGATATCCAAACCACGCGGCGAAAGCATGCCAACTGCCTGGGTCGTAATCTGGCCGTTGCTGATTTGCAGAGCCAACACCATGCCATTGCCTGTGTCGGAGACGTACAGATAATCGCCCGCAAAGGCCAAACCGTTCGGCGCATTCAGCCCCGTCATCACCGTGCTGATTATTCCATCCGGAGCAATTCGGCGAATAACGTTGTTTGCTTCATCGGCAACGTAAATCGAACCGTCCGCACCGACAGCGACATCCGACGGGAAGTTCATTTCCGCGCTGCGCGACTGGCCACCATCGCCTGAATAGCCACGCGTCCACGTACCAGCCAACGTTGTCATGCTCCAGTTGCGGAACACACGACGCACGCGGTGGTTCGAGCGGTCGGCAATGATCAGGTTATTCGCGCCATCGAACGCAATCCGACCCGGGTAACTCAGCATTTGCTCGCGCGCATCGAACCCATCGCCATTGAAACCGGCAACGCCTGTGCCTGCTGCCTGGGACAACGTCCCCAGCGGCGAATTCGGGAATTGCGGCAAGCCCAAATCGACCGGGTTGGTGGTATCGATTTCACGCACACGTTGATTATAACGATCGACAAAGTGCAAACGACCGTCCGTCGCCCAAACAACGCCTGTCGGGTGGTTCAGGTCCGTCAATACGCCCGGCAAGCCGTCGCCATTGAATCCAGCGACACCCGTTCCCACGATCGAGTTGATGTAACCCGTCGCATGATCGATCTTGCGCAGACGATGGTTGAATTCGTCGGTTACGTACAAGTTATCAAGCGAATCGAAGGCAATCGCATAGGGTTTGCGCAAGTCGGCGTACAACGCAGGCCCGCAATCGCCCCAATCGCCGGTGCCTTGCTTACCCGCGACAGTTTCCAGAACGCCGCTTTCCGTAATTCGGCGAATCAGGTTATAACCATTTTGTTCGGTGAAGTGAAGCACACCGTTTGAATCCATCTGAATGTCGTGAATCCATTCCAGATACGAATCGACCGCCAAATCGCCATCGATACCGTGACCCGGTGTCGGCGGCTGGCCGAGAATCGTATCGATGATGCCCGTGGCCGCATCGACTTTGCGCAACGCAAAGTTGAACGTATCGCCAATATAGATATTACCTGCCACATCGACAAACACGGTCCGCGGTTGATTGAGCTGAGCCGAAAGTGCCGGGCCACCGTCACCAGAGAACCCGGCAACGCCTGTGCCCGCGACCGTCGAGATAATGCCGGTCAGCATGTCAACCTTGCGAATCACGCTATTACCCAGTTCCGCAATGTACAGGTCCGTGCCCCGCACGAAAACGTCGGACGGCAGTCTGAGTTGCGCGCTGGCGGCTAATCCACCATCACCCGTGTAACCGGCTGATTGCGGAATCCCAGCCACCGTAGTGATCACACCAGTGATAGCATCGACTCGGCGCACGATGTGGTTCGAGTAATCCGCGATGAAAAGGTTATTGTCGGCATCGACGCAAACCTGGGTTGGGAAATAAACCTCGGCAGCGGTTGCCGCGCCACCGTCGCCTTGATAGCCACCCAGACCATCGCCGACTTCCGTTTGCACAATGTAGGTTTCCGAACAGATATCTTCTACCGGGGTCGGAGGCAAGATATTGTCAATCGGCCCCGTCACGCCGTCGTCGGTCACGTCGTCCGAACCGTCGCCATCGATGTCGCCGGTTGCCGTGTTCGTGATATTCGTGCCGTTCACCACATCGCTATTGATGGAAACAGTGAACGTAATCGTCTTTGCGGACAACGCCGCCAAGTTGATGTCCGCCACGGACAGGAACAACGGTGTCGAAGCGGAAACGTCTCCGCCTGCATCGGCCAAAATGTTCAAGCCACTTAATCCAGAGGGTAGCGAATCCTCGACGTCGATTGTCATCGGGTTGATTTGCGACGGGTTTACAATGTCGATCTCGAATGCGAGCACATCGCCCACACTGACCGTGCTACTGTTATCCACGTCAGACCACAGAATCGCGTCGCTCTTTGCAAAACCAACCGCGCCGTAACCCGCATCGTTGCCCGTCGAATTTTCGCCGTCAGCCAACGTCACCTGGAACGGATTGGTGGTGTTGATCAGCACGCGGTTGCTTGGAATCAGCGTTTCGTCAATGCTGACTTGGAAGTTGCCCGAAGGCAGGTTCGGGAAGTTGAACAACCCGGCAGCGTCGGTCGGCTGGGCACCGATCACTTGATCGTCGCCATCGCCGAACGCGCCATTCAAGCCCGCCCACAACAACGTAACGGTCACATTTTCGTAAACCGTCTCCGTTCCGGCAGCGAACACGCCGTTCAGATCGTCGTCTTGGAAGATCGTTCCGGACAATTGCGCCGTCCACAGATCGTAACCCACCGGAGCCGTCGGCGTCGTAACATTCGGAGCCACGCTCACCGTTTGCGGATCGTTTGCTGTGGTTAATGCTGCGCCCACCGGCATGTCGGGATCGGATTCATCTACGTTCGCCGTCGTTGAACCCGCTGGTACCACTGCCAGATAATTACCCTGCACATCGGTCGATACCGTCTGCGTTCCACCCAAAGAATCGGTGATTATCACATCGATATTTGCCAAATCGATTTCGCCAATATCCTGTATTCCATTACCATTATCGTCCAGGAACACATGACCTGAAATCGAACCGACTGATCGATACCCGACCGATGTCGTCGGCGTATTCGCACCCGCCAAAACCGTCACCGTTTGAGGATCGTTCGCCGTCGTCAACGTCGCGCCCGGCAACATATCAGGATCGGACTCATCAACATTCGCCGTCGTCGAGCCAACGGGAACTGTCGCGGTATAATTACCAAGCAGATCCGTTGATACGGTTTGGCTGTTACCTAAGGAGTCGGTAATCACCACATCGATATTAATCAAATTGGGCTCACCTACATCCTGGGTTCCATTTCCATCCAAATCGGCAAAGACATGTCCAGAAATGGTGCCCTGAGGTTGATAGCCGTCCACGCCTGCGTCCGCATCCGAGCCCGCCGCGACCGTCACCGTCGTCGGGTCGCTGCCCGCCGTCTGGACCACGCCAG
>CAZOKZ010000005.1:6221-119858 GCA_964580585.1 uncultured Candidatus Sumerlaeota bacterium
GCCGTTGCCGTCCACGAACAGATGACCCGAAACCGAACCCTGAGGCTGGTAACCGTCCACGCCTGCGTCCGCATCCGAACCCGCCGCGACCGTCACCGTCGTCGGGTCGCTGCCCGCCGTCTGGACCACGCCAGCCGGAAGCGTCGCTTCATCCACGTTCACCGTTGTCGAACCTTCCGGAAGACCCGAAAGGCTGTAATTGCCGCTTGCGTCCGACGTCACCGTCTGCGCGTTGCCCAGCGAATCCGTGATCACCACGTCCACGCCCGCCAGGTCCGCTTCGCCCACGTCCTGCGTTCCGTTGCCGTTGCCGTCCACGAACAGATGACCCGAAACCGAACCCTGAGGCTGGTAACCGACATCCGCGGTTGCCGTATCGGCTCCGTTATTCACTGTTACGGTCTGTGTGCTGTTTGCAGTGGTTTCCACATGGCCTGCGGGCAACGTGGTCTCATCAACATTCGCCGTAGTGGAACCAACCGGCACGTTGGCGGAATAATTTCCGCTCGCATCGGTGGTTACCGTCTGGGTGCCCGCCGAGGAATCTGTGATCAAAACATCGACGCCGACCAAATCTGGCTCGCTGCCATTTTGGACTCCGTCGCCATTCAAATCGACAAAGAGATGGCCCGAAATCGAACCTTGGAATTGATACCCAACTGGGGTGGTGGCTGTGCTGCCACCCGAGGTAACTGCCACTGTCTGAGGATCGTTTGCCGTGGTCAGAATCGCACCCGCCAGCGCCCCGACTTCACGCACGTCGGCGGTTACATTGCCAGCAGCCACGGTCGCGGAATAATTGCCGTTGCTGTCTGTTGTTACCGTTTGGAAAACACCGAATTCATCGGTCACCAATACGCTGGCTCCCACGATATCAGGCTCGCCCGCGTCCTGGGTTCCATTGCCATCCAGGTCTTCAAACACATGACCCGTAATAGTGCCTCGCGGTTGATAGCCATCGATACCGGCGTTAGCATTGCCACCGCTCGTAATATTTATTGTCGTCGGATCTGAACCTGCTGTTTGTACATACCCGGCTGGAAGAGTCGATTCGTCCACATTTACTTCGGTCGATCCAACAGGTAAATTCGCCAATGAATAATCGCCGTTCGCGTCCGACGTCACCGTCTGAGCGTTGCCCAGCGAATCCGTGATCACCACGTCCACGCCCGCCAGGTCCGCTTCGCCCGCGTCCTGCGTGCCGTTGCCGTTCGCATCCACGAACAGATGGCCTGAAACCGAGCCTAATGGTTGATAGCCCACGGGTGCAGTGGCGGTGTTGGCTCCCACATTTACGGTTACTGTCTGTGTACTGTTTGCCGTGGTTTCCACCATCCCGGCAGGCAACGTGGTCTCGTCCACGTTCGCCGTGGTCGAACCCGTCGGTACGGAGGAAATATAATTGCCACTCGGATCGGTCGTGACTGTCTGCGTTCCTGTGAGCGAATCGGTGATCACCACGTCCACGCCAGCCAGGTCCGCTTCGCCGCCGTCCTGCGTGCCATTTCCGTTAAGATCGACAAACAGATGCCCCGAAATCGTCCCTGTCGGAATTGTAAACTGATAACCAACCGGTGTGGTGGCGGTGCTGCCGCCCGCCGGTACGGCAACAGTTTGGGGATCGTTTGCCGTGGTCAGTGTCGCGCTGGTCAAGCCGCCTGTTTCGCTGACGTTCGCCGTTACATTTCCCGCAGCAACAGGCGCGGTGTAATCACCGCTCGCATTGGTGGTTACATTCAACGAATTGCCAAACTGATCGGTAATCACAACGGTCGCGCCACTGATGTCCGGCTCGCCGCCGTCCTGTGTGCCATTCCCATTCAAATCCTGGAACACGTGGCCCGTGATAGTGCCTTGTTGCTGGTAACCCATATCGCCAACAGTGGTGGTTGTATCGTTCGTCGCCGTCACATATGCCGGTTCGTTCGCTGTCGTCAGCACAGCGCCCGTGGGCAACGTAGCCTCGACCACATCGACGACCGTGGCGCCTTCGAAATAAACAGGCGTGCTGTAACTGCCATTGGTCGCCGTGGTAACTGTCGTCACCCCGCCATCGGAGTCGGTGATTTCGACATCGACACCGGACAATCCCGGTTCGCCCGCGTCCTGGACGCCATCGCCATCGAGGTCATTGAAAATCAACCCGGCGATAACCGGCGGATTTACAGCCGTGATCGTGTAAGAACTAATCGCAGAACCAAAGTCGGTATTGTAGTGATAGCTGCTGCCGGAGAAATCGTAGATAATATTTTGAACGGTCGTCGTACCAGATGACAAAATCTTGACTTGGTACGTCGTCAGCAAGTCGCCGCCGACTTTACCACCCGTGTATTGTTGCGGCCCAATACAAGAACGATAGGTATCGTTCGCTTTCGGTGGTCCAATGTGTGTGTAATCGTTATCCCATCCACATGCGTCGCCATAAACTTTGTCGTTCGTTCCACCGGTCGGGGCCGAATAGCTTACCTGGGTGGATAAGATCTGAAAAATAACGTTGGGAAAATTAACGAAAGAAGAAAGCTGCTCGTAACCATTGGTAGCTGTATCGGAATCGACAACGTAGGTGTATGTATTGCCAACGTAAACCGTTGTCGGACCGGTGATGCTGTTCGTTGCATTACGATTTTGAGAGATTAGATGTTCAACGTAAAGCTCGCGATTCGCCGGAGAGGTCAAAGTAGCATGATTATCAGAGGTTACATCGATATGAAAACGCCGCGTGGTATCGTATGCAGCGGAATCGCGGGTTACTTCGATATTAAAGTAAAAGTCGTAATGCTCGCCTGGAGCGATCGAATCAACCTGCAAGGTAGTCGGCGTTAATGGTGTGATATTGATGTAGGAATTGGCCGTTTCCCAAACCAGAGTCGCCTGAACATTCGTCCCAGCATCAGCAGCCCCAGCGTCGTTGGAAATGCGCACTCCCGCTAAAAATTGGTTCGGGCCATCATTGACATTGTTGCTATCGAGACCGACTACGTTCCATGTGATAGGTTCCAATGTCAGCGCGGGAGCCGCCATTAAAACAGAAGAGCATGCCAGCATCATTCCGATACCCAGCATGGTCCGTCTCGTACTCGCCCGTAATCCGTATTTTACCACTTCCAGGGTTCCTGGAAGACCCCCGCCGTTATCAGTTCCTTTGACACTCCGTCCTTGCAATGCTGGTATCGTTTTCATCATCAAACCTCTTTATATTACTCTTCTCTCGATCTATTGCATGCCACATGCTACCCGCTCTCATCAGGCGGCAATGTCCGAACTGGTCGCTTTTGCTACAAAAGAACATTTCGGTTCTCTCTCTAAGAGAATATGACAGCAACTCATCGTACACTTGCCGGAAAGATGCCGAACATGCAAGGAAAAATTTATCTGAAAATCCCAAAGGACGGCAACTTGCCCAAAGGACTGATATATATAGATTTATCAATGGCAAATATGAAGGATAATATTTATCCGATTTTGAAATATCACCTATTCAGGCCCATCGCCCTTCCGATTTTCATCTCTTTGATCGCGTCTTGTCCGGCGCAAAATGAAAAAAATCCTCTCTCATCGAGACCCCAAATTGTCCCAAATGGAGACTTTTCTCAAAGCAATACACATTGGAAAGCGTATTCGAACACCCTGAATGCCGAGCGAGAACCCCGTTGGAACCTGGAATTTTCCGACGAAAAAGCCTGCATCGTAGGCAATGAATGCGAGCCGCAATCGCGTGTGGGACTCCGCTGCGAAGCGCTCCCGCTTGCCCCCCCGCCCAATTCGTCCAGCACCGCTTACCGGCTGGATATCGATTGGTCCGGGGAACAGATTCATCGATCAGGTGTCTTTGCGTATTTACTCGACAGCGATGGCGGTGTTCTGAGGCGGGCGGAAATCAATGGTCCAGCAGGCGATTTCAGCCGCACGGAAACGACCTATCTGCTGGTTCAGGCCCGCGATTGGCTCCACCAGCCCGAACTGATCATCTACGTCTTCACAGACGGCCAAGGCACCCTTGCCGTGGACTCGGTTTCGTTGCGTCGCACAGACGAAAACGATCCCGTTGGGTTGATTTCAACCGTCAAGCGCTCCGTTTACCCGCTCGATGCCGCATTGAGAGCAACGACACCTCCGCAATCGTCTTGGGCGCCGTTCCCCACTTGCGCCGAGGCCCCCCTGCTGCCGGGCGAACGACGCTGGTACACTGCCTTGGCGAACGATAGCACAACAACCGGTACGCTATACCGGACCGACGAAGCGGAAATTGCTCTTCAATGGGAATACGGGGTAGCAATGCAGGCCCCACAATGGCTGACACCCGTGGATGACCCCGCCAAAGCTCACGCAGCCCATGTTCAACGTGCCGACAACGCGACAACGATCCCCGCGCTGCCGCCACTTCCCGCCGATCGTCACGCTTACCTTTATTACTATGGCGATTATCGCTACGGGAAATCGAACGACGATTGGCTGCGCGACGAAGCCGATTGGAACCGCATCCAGGATGCCGGATTCACGGGCCTGGTGCTGATGGACGATTATGGTCTCGATTATGGCCAGTTCCGCGAGAAGGAAACCATCGAAGCCACTTACCTGAGGATGGTTGCTCCGCAATACGTGAACGCCGGTTTCCGGTCGCCACTGGTTTACGTGCTTTTCACCGGGCTCGACCGCGGTCGCGTATCATGGAACATGGCAGATAAAGAGTTGTACGCGGCTTACCTGAAGCAACTGGGGTGGCATTTGCAAGCCGCCGCAGAACAAACCCAACACACCGGATTATGGACGGGGCCCGTGGACGAACCAAACGAATTCGATCGCTACGCGGCCACCAAGATACTGCTGCCCGAATGGAAAGCAAATCTTGGCGTGCCGATGATGATTACGTGTAATTGGAAAACGAGCGGTTTGCTTGGCAACGACGCAAACCGGTGGGTTGGCGCAGGCGATTATCCATCGTTTGATTCTGCACGTGAGCGTGGAATCGCTGGTTTTTACAGCGGTGTGGATCGCCGAATGCCACCCTTGCGTTACCGCTGGCTGGCGGGCGTTCATGCCTGGGCATCGGGGCTGGCTTCGCAAGCTTACTGGCATTTCGAGACGATCACCGGATCGCCGGATTCGGATTTGGACGGTAAACAGGAGGACTTCCAACTTCTGCGCAGCGGTCAAGCGTCGTTCCAATGGGCCGCGCTCGAGGACGGCCTCATGGATTTACGGCTGCTCTGCGCGTTGGATGCCGAATTGGACACTCAACCCGCCAATCGCGAAGCCATCGCAGATTTTCTCGATCGTGTGCGACTTTCCGCTCCCCCTACGGATCGATTAGCGCGACCATGGAACGATGCCCAGCACTACGAAGCGCTTCGCGCCGACGCCGTGCGCTTGTGGATCGACGCCCATTCCCAACGCGAGTGTCCGCTGCACCGCTGATCCCACCTATGGCCCAATCACCCGCCGCTTCAGACGAAACCAACGCCGCTCCGGATTCCCGGCTTTCGGGATTGGGATCGCTATTGACGGGCCAAGTATTCAATCGCGCGCTTGGTTTGGGAAAACTGCTGTTGTTTGCACCGTTGCTCGGTCCCGAAGCGTTCGGCGCGTTTCGACTGGCCGCGGTCGCTTCCTCGATTATTTCCGCGCTTGCGGGGCTAGGGCTCTACACCTCGTTTCTGCGGTTTTTGCCCGAAATCAAATCGCTCGTCCTGGCCCGGAAATTCACCCTTAGAATAACGGCCCTCTCCGTTTCCTGCACATTGCTGGCAGCAGGCGGGATGATCCTTTTGTGCGATCAAGCAACCGAATGGATATTTTCCGAAGCCAAATATAAAACCATGACATTGCTGATCGCCGCCAGCCTTCCCATCCTGATACTGTTTCGATGCGGCGTTGGATCCGTACAAGGTTTGGGAGATTTTCGCCGTTCCGCCACGGGTGAAGTCATTCAGAACACCGTTCATTTAACCTTCGCTTTAATGTTATTTTTCATTGGAATGCGCACAAGCGAAGTTGCCTTTGCCACGTTGCTGGCAGGAAGCGTATTCGCTCTTTTTTGGCTATGGCCTCGAATCATTTCACTCCCTAAATCACCTGCCGGGGACGGAGAACTCTCTCCCTACGTCAGCCGGGCAATGCGCTACTCGATGTGGTACGCCGTGATTCCTCTGTTCCAGTATATTTTCGACTTCATCGACCGATGGGCGCTCGCCCATTATGTCAACATGAGCACCACAGGCGCGTATTCCGTGGTGCCTCTTATCGCAGGAGGAATGATCGTTATCGGTTCGCCCCTTTCGACGATCGCGTTCCGCAACGGAGCCGCCCTGCGCGCCAATGGAGACGATGCCGGCGCGCGTCGCCTTGTTTGGGGCGCGTCCGCAATAGCCTTGATCGGCTCGCTTGTTTACGCATGCGCCATCCGGTTGCTTGAACCCACGATTTGGTGGGCAGCAGGCAAAGAATACGCCGAAGCAAAGATCGTCATGCCATTGTTTTTAACATACTTTACGCTATTTAACATTTATTATATTATCGGCTCAATCGCCGGATTTCGGGAAGCAACCTGGGTGCACCTGATATCCTTAACATTCGGAGCAATTGCTAATATTATTCTGAATCTTCTTTGGGTCCCGCGTTTCGGGATGATCGGTGCCGCATGGGCAACATTAATAGGTTTAATCATTACCACATCGGGGCACGTTATTTACATATTGGTCAACCGCCAAGCGATGCCTGGCCGGATGAGCCTTGTATTGCTGGCTCCTGCAATCGTGTTGAGTCCTATTTATCTGCTTATCGTAACAACGATTGCGCTCATGATCATTTCGTGGAAAAAAGAATGGATTTTGACTACGCATGATAGAGAATTAATCCGCAGTTGGATCGACACGGTAAGTCAGCAAACAAAACAAGCGAACGCAAAATGACCGTCGATATTCTATACAGCGTTGCGATTCCCACCATGAATCGTCCGGCCGAATTGAAGCGATGCCTTAAACGAGTGCTCGCGCAAAAACCCATGCCGGTTGAAATCATAATCATCGACGATGGTAATTTGGGGGAAAATCAAATACAAGACGCTATGGGGAGAGAGTTCTCAAGAATACGACTAATTCGGAAAGAAAAACCAGGACTCGTCGGCTCGCTGAACCTTGCAGCCAAAGAATGCCGAACGCCCTGGCTTCTCGTTTTGGATGACGATATCATCCTTGCAAAAAATTATGTCGAACACATTATTAATTATCTGATGAATGATCACGCTCATCAAACACTGGGAGCCATCGTGGGTATTCCGTTGCAAAAATTACCCAAACCCAATATCAGAACAAAATGTCGCCTGCTTCTGGAACGTCTATTTTTAATTACAGGTCGAATCGAAGGACGTTTTTTGCCTTCGAGTTTTTGCACCGATTTTGGACGAGGTTGGCGCCCGCGACACCCGTATTCAATCGAACATATTCCAAGCGGTTTAGCTTGGTGGCAGACGAAAGTATTAAAACAAAATCAATATGATACGTGGTTCGAAGGTTATGCCTACGGGACGGATAAAGAATTAGCACTTCGCGTTTCCAGACAATATCGTGTCATTTGCCACCCCTCGGCACGCGCGCTCCACAATAAAAGTCCCAATTCACGTTTGCCTTCCGAACGCCTTGGCTTCATGAAAGTTCGAAATCATACATATATATTCCAACGTCATTTTGGACATCGATATATTTCGAGGATTCTTTTTTACTGGGCGATGATTGGACAATTACTACTAAGTTTTACGGCCCTGATCGGATCTAATAATATTTCCGCTCAATGGCTTGAGGTTAAAGGCATGACGCATGCGATGATTGAATATTTGATCTTGAATGGGAAACCGAAATGACTCCCAAACGCTTTTTATTTCTACTCGATCAACTCGAAATTGGCGGAATTCAACGTCAACTACTAGAAGTATGCCGTGCAATAATTGCCCGTGGAGATTCCTGCACTGTTATTGTATTTCGGAATAATAATACAGCGATGCGACGCTCATTTTCCGAGGCTGGTGTACGTCTTATTCTAATGAATAAGACACGTTCCTTCGATTTGAATTTCCTCTGGTCCTTCCGCAATATCATAAAATCCGAAGACTACGACCTGATCCATGCCATGTCGCCGCAAACAGGTTTTTGGGGATCCTTGATCGCATCGAACCGTCTTCCTTTTGTAAGTTCCTGGCTAAATACCCATTCGCTTTCCAATCGGCTGGCGATTCTTATCGAACGGTATATTACTTCCAAACGCGCGAAGGCCATTTTTGTCAATTCAAATGCAGGCGAAGATATTTATCGTAAGATTGTTCCCAATCCACCTGTCATTTGGAATATCCCAAATGGGGTTGCTAATAATGCTAATATTTCTAATCGTAATACCATAAGAAAATCCTTGGGGATATTGGATAATGAAATAGCCTTTGTAAGTGTTGGCCGATTGGTCGAAATCAAACGGCATAAATGGATCATTCATGCTTTATCAAAATTACAACGCACGGGGCACCAGCCCCCACGTGTCTATCTTATTGGCAATGGACCGTTACGCCAGGAACTCTTAGAATGTGCAATACGTTTAAATGTCAGAAAATATCTTTTTTTTCTGGGTGAGCGCCCTGATCCGGAAGCATACCTACCGGGCTTCGACGGTTTCCTTCTTCCATCCAAGAGCGAGGGTCTCCCAAACGCATTATTAGAAGCGATGTCCGCTGGTTTGCCCTGCATCGCAACGCAGGCAGGAGGAATTCCAGAAGTTATCAAACAAAACGAAACAGGTATATTAATTAATAATTACAACAATTTTTGCCGTGCGATACATCGACTGGCTTCAAATGAAGCAGATCGTAATCGCATTGGGAATTCAGGCCAAGCTTTTGTCCATCAGCACTTCAGTATGGAAAATATGATCGCAAGAACTCTCTCCAATTACGACCGACTAATCAAGGCCCAAAAAGCAAATGTGCTTTATATAGTTTCACAGTTCCCTAAAATTACCGAATCCTTTATTTTGCGCGAAATCGTCGAACTCGAACGGCATCATATCAACATTGCAATATTTAGTTTAAAATCCTCTCATGAACCTATTCAACATACTGACGCAAAACGTTTGCTTAATCATACTCACTATGTGCCCTGGATTGGCCTCACTGTTCTATTTCGCAACATCGTTATATTTCTTAATAATCCGATCTTGTACCTCTCCGTTTTTTTGCGTGTTATTATACTACACAAATATTCCTTTATCGAGATGGCAAAGATCTTCGCCGTATGGCCAAAAGTCATCGCCTTCATTCCAATTCTTCAAAAACTTGCCCCGTCCCACATTCATTGTCATTGGGCGAATGTTCCCACGACATGTGGAATGATATTAAATTCCATGACTGGCATACCGTATAGCTTCACGGCACACGCGCACGATATTGTGTCTTCAAAAAAGACTCTTAAACATAAGATTGCTTCTGCAACGTTTGTTGCAACATGCACTCAACGCAATGTCGCAGTATTAAGAAGATTAGTTTCAAAAAATAGTAGTAAAAAAATTCAGCTTGTACGCCATTTTTTAACACTTAGTCCGGTTAGCAAATCAATCGATTCTTCAAATCCACCGATTATTTTGTCGGTGGGATCTTTGCAATCTTACAAGGGCTTTGATATTTTATTAAAATCCATTTCTTTGTTGGCCAAACGCCACGTTCCTTTTCATTTAAATATTATCGGTGAAGGCCCCGAACGCCAAAATTTAGAAGCGTTTTGCCAGGCAAATGGACTTGCAAATTCGGTAACGTTTTTTGGCGCGCTTGATCAGGAAACCGTGCTGAACGAAATGTCTCGCGCGACCATTTTTGCACTTGCATCGCGCGATTTACCCAACGGTGACAATCTGCCAAATGTGCTTGTGGAAGCAGCCCTTTGCGAAACGCCAATTGTTGCAACTCCGATCGGCTCGATTCCCGAATTCTTAACAAACAAGCATAATGCATTTCTTTGCCCAGCCAATAACCCCATCGCACTTGCAAAAGCTATTGAACGGCTTCTGACAAACGAAAACTTGAGGAAACGTTTTGCCTGCAATGCAAAAAAAAGCGCCGAGAAAATCTTCGATCGCGATTTACATGCCGGGAAGCTCGTCGAACTATTATCGCCATCGTTTAAAAAATAATATATTCTACTTATCAATAACTGGATTCTGCTTATCAGAGCCCATCCGGAAAGTTTCGATACCAATTTTTTCGAGTGTTGAACGGCTTTTGAATGATTTCGCCGAAAGGATGTTGATATTGGACAAAAAGAACGAACTTTTGCGCGGATTACGGAGAAGGTTGAGCGGCATGCCTCAAAGCCGGGAGAATGAGAATTTCGTGAAGGATTGATTTTACAGAAGTTGAAATTGCTCCTTTTTTTGAGAAAGGAGCCTTAGGGTTCGGTTAAGATACGGGTATAGGACGTGTAAAGGCCGGTGGGAGGCTGATGAAGCAGGCTTTCGATCTTTTTTGATAAAAGCCCGCTCCGTGCGATTAAGATTTTCCGGACGGACTCTCAGTATTTATGTTCAACATTGCAGGGAGCACGACTAAGTCACCCAGCAAAGCACCCGCTATTGCAAAAACACTGAGAACTCCGACATGCCGCAGTGAAATAAACTGACTTCCCACGGCACAGAAGAACACGGCTGCCGTGATGATTCCAGCCGATAATATCGCCGAACCCGTATGACGAAAAATCGCACGCTTCGATTCTAAAGAAGGTCTCTTGTTTTCCAAAACCTGCGCCAGTAAAAATATGGTCGAATTCACCACAAAACCAAAAAGCATCGACGCCAACTGCATGTTGGCTAAATCGACAGGCCAATTTATTATTCGTGTAGAAAACGCCACCATGGCCAATGGCAATATGTTTGCGGGCAACAACAACCAAATCGTCGCTTGTTTTGGAAAAAATAACTTCATACACACCAGCACCAAAACAATCGAAACCGCGATTCCAGCGATTTGATCGCCAAGTATGCGTTCTTGAGCGCGCAACATCAGTGCCACCATCCCGGTAACGGTCCGATTGGTACGCGCGTAAGTATCGTTAGAATGATCTGGGCTTTGAACAGCCTTTGCAAAACTCGCCACGTCCACAGATGACATCTGCGGCGCGAGCACCTCGACCCGTGCCGTGCGTTCCACCAAAAAACCTGGAATTTCAACGCGATATTTTTCACGTTCGATACGCGCATTATCCCATGCGTTCCACCAAAAAACTCTGCACTGCGCGTCGCGCATTGCTTCCCAACGAAAAGTACGAAATAAATCGTCGTGCGCGCCCGCGCGTTCTAATGCTTCGTTCCATTCGGATCGAACAGCGCCTAGCGTTTGAACCAGTGATAATAATTCCGCCGGACCGGCTGCTTGAAAATTCCATTTATCGCGAATTTCTTGCGCCAAACGTTCTCCGTCCCCTAATGTTATCAGGGCACTTGCCGCAGGCTCGACTGGCGTGATATCCACAAGCAGTGGCAGGCTGCCGCCCAATCGTTTGTCGAGCGTTGCGGTCTCTTGCGCAAGGCGAGTGCTTGGGTCAAGTTGTTGAGCGATGTTCGCTTCCGGCTGCAAATGAAACGTGCACCACCCTCCGACGAGCATCACGATAAATGCGGCACCGATCACGGCAAATCGATGCTCCGTCCCCGTTCGATATAAGCATTCAACACAGCGGGTCAGTCGCAAGTCGCCGGAAGCATTCGAAGGGCGGAACGCAAAGGCGTCTAGCCAGCCGGGCAATACAACGCGCGTCATTCCCCACGATGTTAAGACGCCAAACGGCAAAGTCCATCCCATGGTTTGCAGCATTGTAAGATGCGAAGCCGCCAAACCAATAAGAGATAAGGCCGTGGTGGCGTTTGCCAAAAATAATGCGCGCGATAATCGACGCGCTGCTCGAGTAAAGGGACAGAGTTCTTCCATTCCGTCTCGCGCGCCAAACCACAAATGAACGGTGTTTTCCATTCCGATCACAGCAAGTAACGGCAAGGCGGTGGATTCCACCGCGCTGAACGATTCACCGCGCAGTCCCAATAACGCCAGCCATGCCACAATAGGGACGGAGGAACCGATCATGATGGCCGCTATTCCCTTGGCCGATCGCAAGATCACCCCTCCCGCCACCAGCAAAACCAAAACCATCCATCCAACCAAGCGCATCAAATCGCGCGTGGTTAGATCATCCAATTCCGCATTGAAAATCGTGGGACCGGCAACCATCCAACCGCCATGGCTTTCGGCCAATGCTCGCATGTCGTTCGCCAACGTACTTCGCCACGCGCTATCACCATCCCTCACCCGCGCTATCACAACGCTCGACTTGCCATCGGGGGCAATCAAACGGCCACGAACGATGGGTGAATTCATTAATACTTGCCGATCGGTTTGATTGGGAGGTTGTGCGGCGTTTCGTCCCAGTCTTTCAAGAAGCACTGGGAGCGAAATCACGCTTTCAACTCGGTCGTCGTTCTCGAGCTCTGCCGTTAACTTGCGTTGTGCATTCCACGAGTCTTCGTCGAACGGAGCCCGATCCAACCCGGCAAATAAAATAAATTCATCGCGGCCAAACGTTTCCTGGGCCGAACGCCAATATTGCACCGCCGGATCGCGAGCATCGAGCCACACCGAGGGACTATTATCGATTCGTAAACGCGAAAATCCAGCGACCACCGCGACTCCAAACACGATTGGCAGGAGAATCAGCGCGGTAAATCGCTGGATTGTTATCACGGAAATTTACTCGCTTTTGGTCAAGAAACCGCGTGCCGAATCGCGCATTTCGCGATCGCGCGGAAAACGGTCCGGCAGATCCAACATCTCTTCGAGCAACTTGTTCGCCGCCGAATCTTTGTCCCGTTCGTACAAAATCTTGGCCAAAATGATGGCATTTTCAATACTGGGGACGGAGTCGTAGGCGGCACGCGCTTGTTTTTCCGCTGTGCCCAAATCCGCCTTCGGAGCGCTTCGGGCCATGGCTTTTGCAATCCATGGCAACGTGCAAAGACGATAATTCAACAGAGCGTCCGTTGCCAACGCCGTCGCATTCGTGGGGTCTTCAGCTAATACGCCCTGGATGATGGCTTTGGTTTGTTGCGCATGTTTCGAACGCTTCATCATGGGCTGTAAATGCGTGCTGGTTCCCATAGCCCAGGCATACTGCGCGCGCGCTGCCAACGATGCTTCCGCGTTTTCATTTGCGCGCCGTGCATAATCCAGAGCGCTCAACGCCGCCATCGAACGTTGATCCGTTTCGTGTTCGTGGTGAAGAAACACGGCATCCGATTCCGCGCGCGACGCGCGCCAGAGCACTTCCGACGAGCCCGGATTTTCCGCCGCCAGTTTCAGTGCCAACTCGCGCGATTCACTCAGCTTCATTTGCTCGCGCAATTGATCGACTCGCTCTAAATCAGCGTTCAACGAACTGCTGCGTTCATTTTCCGGACGCGCCACAGCGCTTGTTGCCTGCCACACATTAATGTTGTAACCCGCCGAGCATGCGCTTGTGATCATGAGGCTGAGAATAAGGAGAAGACGCCACATCATTCAGGACACCACCTTCTTGAGGGAGTTTGAGCATTTCTTCCAACAACTTCGGGTCATCGTAGTCATATTGATCGAAATGGATTTTATGCGTTCCGCGAATGCGCGGCGTTCCAGCGTGGTACATGCCCGACGGATACAGCATCCAAGCTTCTGGGCGGTCGGCGCCACGCACCAGACCGTCTTTGTCAAAGAAAGATGCCGTCTCCGTCCCCCACGGCAATGTTTCCATTTCCGACTCCGGACGTAATTCATACATCAGGCGCTCGGTTGCAGTGGGTACCGGTTCGTCGAACGTCACATACGCAATCAAATGGAATCCCGCACGCACATAAACCAGCGGGTGGTTATTACGCTCGCCATAATAACCGGCGGTTTCTGGTATGGCCGGATCGATTTTACCGTCCACCTCGCGCGCCAAGGCAAATTCTCCTTTTGGCGAAGCGCCAAATTCCGCGCGCGCGGCGTTTTCCAATGGATCCAGCGGATAAATACGATGGTAACACCCACAGGCATACACCGCTTCGGACAACAACGGCCGATTACGCTGATCCAACGTAATGCGGATAAGCTGTCCCTCGACGTTACCCGCTTCCGGATCGTTGGGCTTCAGCTCGGGGTGATCAGGGTACCAAAACGAATAATTCAACTGGTTGTGCCATTGGCCCTTCATATAGGCACGCGACACATATCCATAAACCGTAGGATGATTCGTATCGATGGACGCGATGGGATGACCATGGCGGTCGGGAATCAACTCGGCGCGACCCAGATAATCGTCGCGGAAATCCGGGGAGTAGTCTGGCGCGATTTCCTGAACTACGACAGGCGCGTAATACGCCAATAATTCGTCCTCATTTGCCAACGGCAAATATGCGCGGGTGGCATCGTCTTGCGACTTGTCCGGGCTGTAAACACGCCGTAATTGGTAATCACGCCAGTTTGGGCCACGATACTCGTGCCGGGCGTGATTCCAAATCCAAGCCTTCACAAACGGTACGGCAGGCAACGTCGCCAATTGTCGTAATAATCCACCCGAGTGCGGTTCCGCATCGGGTAACGCATCCTCGATTGCATCGATCCACGCGCGACGGTCTTTTTCCGTCGTCAGAACATCCCGTTCCGCCCGTTCGCGTTGAGCCACCACGTTCAGCAATTCCTCGACGGCGGCGGGCGATTCATCCTGCAATCCTTGCAACCCCATCAGCAGATTCCGCCTCCCCAGTTCCAACATGCCGTCCAACACCGCGCGCGATTGCTCGTCAAACAAAGTGGGCAACGCCACCAAGGCCTTGGTTTGTTCCAGCCGCAGACGCAATTCTGAATCAACACCCAGCCAGGGACGATTTTCCAACGGTCGTTTCGTTACATCCCACGTCAGAGAATGCGCGCGCGCTTCGTCCGCCAACCGATTCAGCTCCATGCTGGCATTCAACAAACGCGGCTCGCTTTTCACCCACGAGGGAGAATGAACGGAACAAGCAGTCGATACCAGGAGAATCGAAAAAGCAACTATTTGGAGAAGGAAACGTCTCATGACACAATCCAGCGGGGCGCTCGTTTCGTAAAGGACAAAAAGCCCGCGAAACGATGATGGCCATTCGCATGCCAAGCCAATTCTCCACCACAGGTAACTCATTTTACGTCATTTGCTCCCCGAAGCGTGAAAATATTACCGCGAGTTACATGAAATAATTCCTTGTGTCGATTCGCGAATCGCCACCTTCCGCAAAACCAAATGACCGAAAGTTGACGAATCGTCATACCGCAGTAGCTTTTACACTCAACCGGATAAAAACGAACATTTTCATTCCGTCTGGCACCATTTATCGCTAGGGATGGTTCAGTTCCAATTCGACACGGCCACAAAATCGATGAGTCTCAAACAACGTTTCGCGATTTTTTCGATCATCTTTATCGTCCTGACGGGTATTTTCGTCTGGACGATCGACGCGCAAACGGACGAAGTCCATCGTGTTCGCCGTAATATCGAGGACGATTGGCAGGAAATCCAGCTTCTGTTTCATCTTCAGGAACACGTGAGCGAACTGCACCACCATTTTGAGCTGGAAGAACCGGCTGTTGCCGCCGAGAAAAGCAACGTTCGGCTGGCGGCCTTCAAAAAAGACCTCAAGAAGTTACGCGATCATGCGGAAGACGATTTGAGTGGAAGCGAAGGCGAAGAATACGAATTCGCAGCGTTGTCGGAGTTGGAAAAGAATTTCGACCTTTGGGCTGATTTCATCGAAAGCGTCGAATCCGGGACAGCAGTGGATCATCAAAAAATCGTTTCACGCGCCAATTCTTTGTACCACGAAAGCAGCGCCGCCATTTCTGGATTTTCGACGGGTTCTCTCAAGGAACTGGACAATGCACTCAATAGTCTGAGCGATAGCGAAGACCGCATCGAGGATATGGCGCGCCATTGGACACTGGGTATGATCGGCCTCCTCGTTCTGGCATGGGGCGGATTCGTATTCTGGTTGATGGTGCCGATTCGTCGTTTACGCCACATGGTGCGGAAACTCCGCGCGCGTCAATTCGATGTCCGTCCCCCAAAAGAAACCAGCGGTGAAATTGGCGAGTTGACAACGTCGTTCATCGAAATGTCGCGTGAAATCCGTACCTTTACCCAGGAACTGGAATCCCGCGTTGCCGACCGTACTCGCGAACTCGAAGCCTCGCGCCAGCAGTTGCGCCAAATGCTCGATCGATTGCCCGATGCCGTGGGTCTTGCCGGTTCGGACGGCCGTATTTTGATGAGCAACGAATCCTACGAAACGTTGTTGGGAAATAACCAACAATCGCGTTTGGATGAAATTCTCGAGGCTCCCACCACCCCACAGGGCTATTACTGCTGGGAAACAAATGACGGGCGCACTCGCTACTTGGATGTTCAAAGTTACACGCTGTCTCCTTGCGAAGACAATCAAGACAATGTGGTGGTGTTGGAATACGTGCGCGACATGACGCGCCAATACGAAATCGAAGCCGCCCTGACCACGACGCAAAAACTGGCCGCCATCGGGCGATTATCCTCGGGTATTGCGCACGAAATCAATAATCCGCTGACGGCAATTGCCGCCTGCGCCGAAGGGTTGATCAAGCGCCTGAACAACGAACGTCTCGAACGTGAAACGTTCGCCGACTATCTCGAAACGATTCGCGAAGAAGTTTTCACCTGTAAACAGATCACCGAAAAATTGCTCGACTTTTCCCGCCAACGCGAAGAACCCCCGGCCCTTATTCATCTCGGCGACATTGCATCCGACACGGTTCATCTGACCGAACCGCTTGCTTCGAAGAAAAACGTCCGCGTGGAAATTGCTTCCACTATAGACGACGACCAATTGTATTCCAACGCTCGAGCCATTCGGCAAATCCTTTTGAATCTGATTCTCAACGGCATCGAAGCCTGCAACGAAGGCGGAGGCATTCTCGTGCGTCTGGAAGGGTCCGAGGAAGACGTAGCCGTGCGTATCGAAGACGACGGCACCGGTATCGCCCCCGAACATCTCGAACATTTGTTCGAACCGTTTTTCACCCACCGCCGCGATCAAAGCGGCACGGGCCTTGGTCTGTTTGTCTGCCAAGGCCTTGTGAACGCGCTCGGCGGATCGCTGGCGGCGGAAAGTGAAGGCGCTGGCAAAGGAGCCACCTTCACCGTCCAATTGCCACGCCGACGTAAAGCCGCTGAACCTGCCCCCCAAGCAACCTACCAGGAAAACAACGCCCATGTCTGAATCACTGCACGTTCTACTCGTCGATGACGAAGCCGCCATCCGCCGCATACTCGGCAACGAATTACGCTCGAATGGATTGGAAGTCGATACCGCCGAAAGCGCCGCTCAAGCCCGTCAATGGCTCGGCTCGCACACGCCTGACGTCATTGTGCTCGACGTCCGCATGCCCGGCATGAGCGGCGACGTATTCCTGCGCGAGTTACCCACGCTCTCGCCCAATGTTCCGGTCATCATTTTAACCGGACACGCGAACGTGGACCTCGCCGTGCAATGTATGAAAGACGGCGCCAGCGACCTGATCACGAAACCTTGCTCAGTAGAGCATTTAGAGATGGCAATTCGCCGCGCCGCGGAAACCCAGCACCTGCGCGAAGCCAACCGGACCCTGATGAAATACGCGCGCTCTGTTGCGGAAGCCCCTGCGCGCATGATTGGTTCGTCCGGAAAAATGAAGCGCCTCTTCGAAATGATCGACCGTGTCGCCATGACCGATGAACCCGTGTTGATTATCGGCGAAAGCGGTACGGGCAAGGAATTGATTGCCCGGGAAATTCAGGAAAAATCCCGCCGGGCTAAAAAACCGTTTCTGACCGTAAACTGCGCTGCCGTAACGGAAACACTGCTCGAAAGCGAACTCTTCGGCCACGAAAAAGGCGCCTTCAGCGGTGCCGATGAACGGCGCCTCGGGTTCTTTGAACTCGCGCACGAGGGAACGCTGTTCCTCGATGAAATCGGCGACATGCCCTTGACGATGCAGCCCAAATTACTACGCGTTTTGCAATCCGGTGAATTCCGTCGCGTCGGAGGAAATAAAACGTTGCACGCGGATGTGCGCATCATCGCCGCCACCAACAAATCCTTGATCGACGAAGTCCGCGAAGGCCGTTTTCGCGAGGATCTGATGCATCGCGTAAACACGATTATCCTGGAATCGCCTCCCTTGCGCGTGCGCATCGAAGACATGGATGAAAGCGTGGATTTTTTCCTGAAAGAAATCGAACCGGGAGCATCCACCCGCCACGAATTCGCACCCGAAACGCTCGAACGTATGCGCGCCTATGATTGGCCAGGCAATGTGCGCGAGTTGCGTAACGTGGTGCGCCGCGCCGTTATTCTCTGCCCCGATTCGACCATCACACCCGACTATCTACCCAGCCATCTGCTCCGTCCCCGTGGTGAGCAGGAAAACCTCCATACACCCTCTTCGTCCAGCTTCCTCGATCGAACGCTCGCAGAGATGGAACGCCAGCACATCATTGCCGTTTTAGAAGATTGCCAAGGCAATAAAACTCAGGCAGCCAAACGCCTGGGCGTATCGGTCAAAACACTTTACAATAAATTCGAAGCGTGGGGTATCGAGAGCGAATCGCCCTGAGTTCGTGAAACGCACTGCTCAAATTGCGCACGCGTCCAACGCGTTGTGCATTCGCGAATTTCATCGAGTCGATCGAGAAAAAAATGGTCCGTCCCCGTCAGTGTCGTTCGATGTGCGAACGACACGGGGGATCGTTGTTCCAACTCCTCGATTTCCGACGATGAAACGGAGAAATCATCCTCGGCAACGAGCAACTCCGCACGCAAATTTCTGATACGCCAATCATCGGGCAATGCACGAAGCGGTGGACTGATCGCAAACGCTGACGTCTCCGTCCCCGCGAGCAATAACGCCAGCGCGCCGCCGTAAGAATATCCCGCAACGGCCTCGCCCATAATCCAGTCACCTAAATTTTGCGCGCGCAACCAATCCAGGCATATTTTCGCATCCTGCAAATCGTCCGCTGTACTGGTGGCAATGTGATGATCGCGGAAAAAAGCCGCACGGCGTTGTGCGATTTCCTCTTCGGGGACGGAGCCATCCTGTGCACGATATTCCCAAGCCAACGCCACACCGCCACCCGCGGCAATCCCTTCGATCAACGCGCGAACGACGGGATTGTCTGGCGTACCGCCCAAAAAAGGATGCGGACATTGCACCAGAACCCGCAGCCAGACAGGCTCGGATTTCGGATAACACAATACACCGCGCAGAGTATGCGAACCGGCTTGAATTTCAACTCGTTCGTCGATTAACAACATGGAGCCTCCGCAAGCGAATGGCATAAAGCTCCCTCGAATACCTCTGCCACGCGCGCGATCTCCTCGCTTGTGGCGATCAACGGTGGTTCGAACGTAAGCACGTTCCTCTCCGTCCCCGTTTTGCCTGCCAGAACACCGCGCACGCGCATTTCACGCAACACTTTATCGCACAACTCCGTCCCCGGTTCTCCGTCCCCTTCGATCAGTTCCACGCCAATCATCAGCCCCAAACCACGAACTTCCGAAATACAATTGTGCCGTTTGGCGATCGCATTCAACAGTGCGCAAAACTCCGTCCCCCGAGTGTGTGACTGCTCGACAAGTCCGTCGCGCTCGAGAATTTCCATCACTTTCAACCCCGTCGCCATTGGAACCAAATTTCCCCCAAACGTCGATGCCGCCGGTCGCGTGCAATGCCGCGCTACCGATTCCGATGCAAGCCATGCCGCCGCGGGTAAACCGTTCGTCATTGCTTTTGCCACTGCCATTAGGTCGGGCGATACTTCCGCGTGCTCGATACCAAACCAACGACCCGTTCGACCAAATCCCGTTTGCACTTCATCGACGATTAGCAATATTCCAAATTCATCGAGAAGCGCACGCGCCGCGCGTAAATATTCAAACGGCATCACATGAATTCCGCCGTTTCCCTGCACAGGTTCAAGAATCATGGCCGCGATTGAATCGGGCTCGGCTTGTTCGATCACTTGACGCAACTCGATAATCGCCGCATCAATCGCATCTTGTTGAGGGACGGAGAGACGATGCACCACAGCCGGCGGATACGGGTCCACGCGCCACATATCGATACCCGTCACCGCCAGCGACAAAGACGTGCGGCCGTGCAAACCGTTTTCAAACGCGAGGAAATCCCGGCGACCCGTAGCTTGACGCGCAGCGATTAACGCACCTTCGATCGCGCCACTGCCATCGGCGCAAAAAAATACGCGCGACAGAGGGGACGGAGCTTTTTCAATTAACCGTTCGGCCAATGCAATCATCGGCTCCGTTAAATAGATCGTCGTCGTATGTTGCAATACGCCCAATTGATCTGTGGCGGCGGCCACCACTTCCGGATGACAATGCCCCAGCCCATTGACGGCCACGCCTGCATAAAAATCCAGATATTTTCTGCCTGCGCGATCCCACACCTCCGTCCCCACGCCGCGCACAAGCTCAACGGGGTCGTCACCATAAAAATGATAGAGGCAAGGCATCATCACGCGTCGTTTTCTTTCCAATAAACTTGCCATCAGTAAATACCTCCTGCCACTGCGGCTTCGATCTTTCGCATCGGACGAGGGCAAAACAACCCATCGGGTAATTGTTGCGCTTCATCGCGCTCCATGACGTTCAAAAGCAACGCCGACTCATCGAAACGATGAAACACAACTTGCCCCCATTGCCCTTCACCTACGCTTTGACCGCTATTTTCAAGGTCTTTCAACATTACAACCAAACGTTCGCCATGGGATCGATAAACCAACGGTTTTTTCGCATCGCATTCCACCATGCAACCGAACAGCGAATTTCCATACCCATTTATCAGCTCTGTCCCCACGCCCAATTGTTGTTTCAGCCAATCGCTTTCCTGAGGTGTGATACTTTGCCCGCCCAGATGAACTAACTTCAAGCGCTCAACCCAATCGCCTCGTTTGGTTTCGAGCAAATTTCGCAAGAGGGACGGAGTCACAAACAGCGCATCGACATATTCGCGTTCGAGCAATACCAATGTCTGCGTCCCCACATGCTCCAAATGCCGCATGGACGCCGCGCTATTCGGTAACATCCGACGATGCCAGCGCGGATCGAAATCGATTTTCAGCGCATCGCAATGCGTTGTCGCTTGCGCCAATGCATCGGCTGCTTTACCGATGATGTGCGGTCCCGTCGGCCCGGCAAACAACCACTGTTCGAGGCGCGGAAAACCCCGACGCGCGAGTTCCTCCACCAAGGGACGGACAAACGCCGTCTCGAAATCCGCGCGCGTCCATGCCACCGTCCACGGCGCGCCGAGCGTCCCGCCCGTTTCACCCAAAATCAACGAACGGCCTTCTCGCAGAATCTTTCTGGGCACAAGTTCGCGAAACGGAAGCCGCGCCAGGTCATCGCGATTCATCGTTCCAAACGCTTCTAAATCATTGAGCGTTTTCAAATCATCCGCACGCAAACCCAACGCCGCTGCACGCTGAACCCAGTACGAAGAACCGTCGTTTTCATCCAGATGAAGTGCCAAAACGTTTCGCTGCCGCTCCGTCAAATTCACATCGAGGGACGGAGAGCGGGTGAACGCCACTGGCGCTTCTTTCATTTCGATCTCCGGGTAAAACGGAATGCGTTTGAAAATCGATTCGAGCAAAGACCCGAGTTTCAACGCGATGAATTTGTTCCCTTCGATCTTCAATTTTCCTGTAAAGAAAGCTCGTTGCGGTGAAATCTCTGCGCGGATTAACTGAACGTAAGTTTCCGCCTCTAATCGAAACCCGCACGTTGCTTGTATCTCCGTCCCCAGCACCTCCAACCCTTCGTCCGTTTCGCACAACACCCATGTTCGTTCCTCCGTCCCCGAACGCAAACAAATCGCCACGGGCACGCCTACCTGGCGCAACAAACGATGCTCGCTGTCCGACATACGCGCGGGCAACCAGGCACGAATGTATCGATCGCAAATTTCCAGCGCCGTTGGCTCCATTCACGCCGCTCCTTCCTGGCGTTCGTGTTGCCGCCACCGTTCAAATAACCGCCCGAACAAAACCGGCGAAACCTCTCGCCAGGAAATTCCGGCGCGTTCGGCTTCGGCTCGCGTTTTCGAAACGTCCCATAAACGTTGCGTGCACAAATACGGCGCCCAGGCCCGAAATCCCGCCCCCCCGCGATTGCCAACTAATCGCACCCGCGGCAAATCATCACAGGCATTCCACGCCTCGACCATCTCGCCCATTGTTGGCGCGGTTTGATGCACCAAATTCCATGTATGCGCTTTTTTTTTCGACGCGTTCAACCGCGCCATTGTAAAAGCAACCACATCGTGCAAGGTAACGAATCCCGGCGAAATTCGCGCTTCTCCGGGCAGAAGCAATCGTCGCCCACCAAGTAATTGAATCGCGCGAAAAAACGTTCCCAACGGCGAGGCCGCGATTTCTTCGACGCCATCGCCCATTCCCGGCACCACAATACCTGGGCGCAGGATTTCCAACCGGTCGCCTAATTTTTCGGCCAGCAGATGTTCACCGATCGTCTTGGTCGTTTCGTAGAGATTGGCTCCATTTCCATTTCCCGCCGGGCCTTCGGCCAAAACGCCGTTTCCACCCGGTCGAACAAATGCGGTGGACAAATGAAACACACGCGCGACACCAAATTCTTGAACCGCCTCCGACAATTCTCGAATGGCATCCACATGTAATCGCCGCATAGCGGCTTCGCGTCCTCCTGCCAATTTGGGCATCGCCGCCGCATGCACCACAACCCCCGTCGAATGCCAATCTTCGGATCGGATTCCAAATCTCGGTTTTTCCAAATCACCCACCACCACGCCAACACGTGGATGCAGTCCCAACAAACCCAAACGCCGGCGAGCCGACAGTGTATCGCGTGCACGAACCAAAGCCGTAACGTCGAAACTCTGCTCGACCATCGCCACGAGTAACGCGCGTCCGATAAACCCAGTCGCGCCTGTCAGCAAAACCCGCTTCTTCATGTCCGAATCCAACTTGCCTGATGTCTTGTCGGGTGAGTGATCCCCGGACAAAACCAATGGGCAATCTCCATGCCCACGAATACCGGGGAATCCCCGTTCAAATAAGACCCGATCACGTAGAAATTTCATTCCCTTGCAGCAGAAACTTCACGACACCTCACCAAGGACCCCAAATTTCTCCCCGTTTTAATCGGCCTGAACCTTGCCCCAACAAACGGCAGCACCTGTTGGAGGAACTTGGAAACATGACCCATCAAATGACCACGTTACGTATTTCTCACACACCCGATCCCGACGACGCCTTTGCGTGGTGGGCAATTGCCACAGGCAAAATCATCGTCCCCGGTTTCGATTTTGAACTCGCTCCGTTGCATTTGCAGGAAGCCAACCTGGGCTGTCGCAACAATGAACTCGATATTGCCGCGATCTCCTCGGCTGCCTATCCGTTCATTGCCAATGACTACGTCCCGCTCACCATCGGCGCATCTGTCGGTCGCGGATACGGGCCGGCGCTTGCCACGCGCGATCTCAACTCGCCCGAACAAATTCACGGCCGCCTGGTTGCCGTGCCCGGCAACAACACCACGGGGGCGTTGCTGTTCCGATTAGCCTTTCCGAACGCAAAGACCATTGAAATGCCTTGCCAGCAAGTCGCCGCTGCGATCGCCAACGGCACGGTCGATGCCGGTGTGTTGATTCACGAAGAACTGATGAACTGGCAGGACAAAGGCCTGCGCCGTCTCGCCTGTCTCGGAGCCGAATGGCACGCGCACACGGACTTGCCGATTCCCGTTGGCCTTATTGTCGTTCGTCGCTCGATCGGCACCGCCGCCATCGCCCGGATTGCAACTGCCCTGCGCGAGAGCATCCATCTCGCCCTCGCCCGCCGCGACGAAGCGCTCGAATGGGCCATGCGTTACTCGATTCAAACACGCCCAGGCATCGGCAAACGGTTTGTCGAAATGTTTACGAACGACGATTCGCTGGATTTTGCCCCAGAATGTTACGAAGCGCTCGACCGGCTTTACAAAACCGCGTTCGAACGCGGCCTGATCCCCGCCGTACCGCCGCTCGATTTCGCCGCTCCTGCCGATTCCGCCTCCGAGGTCGCCTGATGTCCACCACCGACATTCAACATTTCGCCCCCCACGCCGAGGCCCCCGTTTGCGCGCTCGATGATGGCCCCCTTGCGGGTTTACGTCACCGCACTGTCATCGACGCGCGCACCGGCGCTCTCGGGCTTGCCCTCTGGCAAGAAGAACACCTGCCCGGGTTTCTCGTCCCTCCCCACCGTCACGATTGCGAAGAAATCATCACCGTGCTCGACGGATCGATTCGCGGATTTATCGACGGCGTTGATTACCACGTCGGCCCGGGCGAAAGTATCCTGATTCCCGAATGGAGCCTGCACGGATTCGAAGTCACCAGCTCCGTCCCCGTGCGTTTGCTGGCAATCTTCAATTCCAACGCACCGGGAATTTTCCGCGCCGACGGAACGCGCTCGACTCCGCCCTGGGAAGGCGGCGCGTCGGATCATTTGGAGTGATAGCTCGCTAATGTCCCTTCTCAATCATTCTCCGCGTCATCCGCTGGCAACAACGTCTGGTCACGTGTTACGCGTAGAATTGAGATGAAACCCACGAGACAAAAAAGTATAGCGGGTTCACTTGTATAAAAAGAAATCGGCCACTCGAAAAACCGTATCAATACGAAAATAACCCCTGCCAATAACATTGCATTTATAGGCCCGATTTGTTTTCTCAACAGAAAACTAAATCCCCACAGAAATAATGTAGTAGCAAACCCAAAACTAATAATAATCGATCCGAATAACCGAGCACCATCAACTTTAGATATCGGCAAGCCAAACAAAAATAATGTTGGAAAATGAACCATTATAACAGTAGATAAAAGCCAAGGTAGGAGAATAAAAACGTGAAACGCCAACAATATTCTTCTTTCCAGCCCATCGAATCTTGGTTTAAAGGACAAAAGAAATATCGTTGAAATCGTAAATAACAATGCAATGCCCATTAAAGCCTTGAACAAAAATATTTGGTTGAACATAATAGCCCGTGGATTTATCATTTTATTATCTATTAACTTTATCGCAATGACACACGAGATAGTCGCCCAAATTGTTGACCAAAGGAATATCCAACCTTTGTGCGGCACCGCACCCATCGCACGAATTGGATGTCGTAAAAATTCCGCGCAATCGACCAGAAATTTCGGATACGGCACCGTTTCACCGTCCAACCAATACCTCCACCGCGCGCGCATGCTGGGAACAACGCCCGGTCCCGTATCATATAACATCAAGTGCAAAATCAATATCAGGGTGGATACACCCAACTCCTCTCGCCACTTCATTTTCAGCAGAGTCATATAAATAATTGCGAATATGCCCAGCCGTCCCGTAAGCTCCACAATTCCGGCAACGATGGATAACAGCAAATTCCTTCGGCGAGCCATTGCGAAAAAAAAGACTTTGGTGACGATCAAAAAAATGTAACCGAATAAAAGAACAAACTCTATGTTCGCCCTCACGATTTCATAAAGAGGCGCACCAACCGGAAACGCTTGCCAGATCAATAATGTCATCACAATTGAAAATAATCCCGCACATGCCCATCGAAACGGCTGTACCGCACCGCGAAAAATACACGCCCACGCCTGTTCGGGATGAATCCCCGCCATCTCGTAATCGAGAGCTCGATCAGGAGTGAGCAGTAAATGCACCATCCACGCTTCCATCCCGATTACAAGAATCATTAAACAGGCTAAAAACAAAAGAATAGATATCGACGCAACAGTCCCGATCGGAGAACCGTGCTTGATTAACACCAAAATCTCGGAAACAAACAACACCCCCGCCATTGCCCAGCACCACGCCCCCGCTCCTTGCCTCGAACGTTTGCGCGCCAAGTCCGTCAACGGATGCGAGCGCGCGTTTTTCCACGCCGCATTCCATAAACGACGTTCTTCGCGCAGAGGATATTCCTCTGCGAATGGACGTTGATACGAATGTTCACTCGATTCCGCGCTCATGCATTTCCTCACTTCGCGTTTACCTTAAACGCGAGCATGAGCGAATTTGTGACACAGACCGGCAGGCGGTCAAGATGCTTCACCCAAACGTGAAGCGGTTAAGCCCGTGGATAAATTTTTAACGCCGCGCTTGTCAGTTTCAACAACTCATCCACTTGCTCGCGCGATTCCACGCCCACCGTAAACTGATGCAGGAGCGGCGAAGCCACCGCGTGCTCGAGACCTTCGACGCGATCTTCTGGCGAAATCCGTTTCCCACCGCCGAAAACCTTCATCCCAATCACTCCCTTGCCCGCCGCCACCATGCGTTCCAACACGGGCTTCACATTTTCCACCGACGAATCCATCATTTCACCCCACGGATTGTACCGTGCCAAATCCACCTGAACCCACGGTGTGCGCGCCGCTTCCTCCAGCGCCGCAAACGAATGGCAACTCACCCCGTGAGCACGAATAATCCCCTGTTCGCGCGCTTCGGCGAGCGCCTCCATCGCCCCCGCATGCGATTGACTCCATCCCGCCTTGGTTTTGCAATGCAGCAAAATCACGTCGAAGTACTCCGTCCCCACCTCGCGTCGGAACCGGTCGAGATCCGCCCGCATTTCGTCCGCCGTTTTCGCATGCGTCTTTGTCAACAACATCACCCGGTCACGCGGAATCGTCCCGCCGTTTTCCTTTAATGCCTGTTTCATGTAAGGATGCGAACCATATTGATCGGCCAGGTCGAAATACCGAATCCCTTGATCGTAGGCGTACTCGAGTAGCGAAATCATCGGCTCTTCGCCCAGCCGCGTTTGGTTCGATGCCCCTCCGACCCCGTTCGTGCCCGTCCCCACACCCACCAACGTCGAACGAATTCCCGTATTGCCCAACGTCACCTCGGGCAACGCGTCATCTTGGGTCAGCGTAAGCCCCAAAGACTCGAGCGTCGAACATCCGGCAAGAGCCAGCGTCCCCAACATGGAGTAACGCAAAAACGCGCGACGATTGAAGAGATGGTTTTTCATGAGCAGACTCCTTAAACTTAACCACTAACATGCGAAATCCACCCATGAAAAACAAGGTTTATTTTACTCCCGTCGATCCAATCAATTCAAACACCAATAGAATTCCTGAAAAAATCCATGGGCAAAAACATCCAAAGACACTCGTACAATCGACCCAAGCAACTGTTAATTAATATCCATTTCGGTGGAGTTGAAACACATTAAGAAGAACCAGACGATCAAAAAGAACCTCTCCGCATCTCTCGCTTGAGTTTTACCACGGTCCATATTCCTTCATATTATTTGCATATTTACGCCTTTCCGCCTGATTCGGCGCCATTTGGACTGATACAACCTAAAATATGCCTCCCATTGGCAACATACTTGTTCTCTGTCCTGCCAACACGTTCGCGTCTCCAAACGTTCGTGCAACTAATAACAAGGACTTGCTGCCATGAAAGAAAAGAAACCTCTCGCCATCGAGCAGCGCCCGAAATCGGAAAACGGAATTTCTCGCCGCCAATTTATCAAGGGCGTTGCGAGTGCCACAGCTGCTGGTTTGATCATTCCTTCCATGCTGCACACCAAAGCCTATGCAGGCGCGGGCAGCGGCATTGAAAAACCGGATCTTAAATTCGGTATCATTCCGCTCACCGATTGCGCCGTCATCGTCATCGCCGCGGTGAAGGGTTATTATAAGAAATACGGACTCAATGTCACCGTTTCAAAAGAAGCTTCGTGGGCCAACATTCGTGATAAGGTTTCCATCGGTGAACTCGACGGCGCGCACATGCTTGCTGGAATGCCCATCGCCGCGTCCCTCGGCGTTGGAGCCAACGAAAAGCCCACAATCACCGCGTTCAGCATGGACCTCAACGGCAATGGTATCACCGTTTCCAATGAACTATACGATCGCATGGTTGCCGCCGACCCGGAAGCGATGAAAGAATCGCCCGTTTCTGCGCGCGCGTTAAAGAAGGTCATCGATGCTGACAAAGCAGCGGGCAAAGACCCCATGACCTTCGCCATGGTGTTCCCCGTTTCGACACATAACTACGAAATTCGCTACTGGATGGCGTCGGCGGGTATCGACCCCGACAACGACGTACGCTTGATCGTCATTCCACCGCCTCAAATGGTCGCCAACCTCAAAGCCAACAACATTGTCGGCTACTGCGTAGGCGAACCGTGGAACGAACGCGCTGTCACGATGGGCATCGGGCGAACATTAATTACGAACTACGAAATCTGGAACAACAATCCGGAAAAAGTTTTCGGCGTAAATCTCGAATGGGCTGAAAAATATCCCAACACCCATCACGCCGCGATCAAAGCCATGATCGAAGCGGCCCAATGGATGGATAAACCGGAAAACCGCGCGGAAGTCGTCAGCATCATTTCGCAGCGCTCGTATGTGAACGCTCCGGAAGAGGTCGTCAAAATGTCGATGACCGGAACGTTTAAATATACCAAAACGGCGCCTCCGTCCCCATTGCCCGACTTCAATGTGTTCTATCGTTACGCGGCAACCTTTCCGTGGCGGTCGCACGCCGAGTGGTTCATCACGCAAATGATCCGCTGGGGACAGATTGAAAAACCGATCGATATTAAAAAAACCGCCGCTGCGGTTTATCGCCCAGACTTGTATCGCCAGGCAGCCGGGGAACTGAACATACCCTTCCCCACCATCGATCACAAAACCGAAGGCGCCAATCCCGGCGGTTGGACGTTGAACGATGCTACCAAACCCATCGCCATGGGACCCGACAAGTTCTTCGACGGCAAAGTTTACGACCCGTCGAAACTGATGGAATACATCAACAGCTTTGAAATCAAAAACCCGGCGATTCCGCTCGATCAATTCGCCGCGTTGAATTCGTAAATCGAACAACGAGCATTCGATAAACACGTCTCATCATTGTTGCAAAGATTAAAAGATCACCACGAAGGCACGAAGACACAAAGGAACACGAAGAAAAGATTATATTCTTTCACTTCTATCCGAAGCCCGATTGAAGAAGGTAAAACACCTCCGCTTTCGAAAGTTATTCCGAACGGTCGCCAATGAAGAGCGAGGAAATTATACGTCCGCCGAAAGGCTCTTTGTGACTTCTTCGTGTCTTCGTACCTTCGTGGTTTGTTTTTTTCGTTCTGGCAGCAAACACCAAGATGCGCTCTCGTTCAACCGCACACCCCTGGTTAGGAGTTAACCCCATGAACACCGAAAACGTTCTCCACGTGGCGGAAAGCCTGCCGCATTCAAACGATGAAACCAATAATAACGCCGTTAAAAGCCAAACGCATTCGGTCGATCAACCGACGAATGGCGAAAAGTCGCCTGGCTTTGTCAAACGTTGGCTTTCATCGCTCGATCCCGTGGCGATCATCTCGTCGATTGTGTTTCCCGCAATCGCGTTCGGTGCGTTTCTCGCCTTGTGGGCCGGGATACATTACAAAATTACCACCGATATTCCCGGCCCGGTCGAAACATGGGAAGCCGCGCGCGAACTCTTCCGCGAACCGTTTTACAAAAACGGCCCTAACGACATGGGAATCGGATGGCAAGTGCTCTACTCGCTGGGACGCGTGATGGCGGGCTTCGGAATGGCCGTCGTCGTTGGCGTGCCGCTCGGGTTCATCATCGGCATGAGTCGCAACGTCGAACGCGCGCTCAACCCATTGATTCAAATCTTCAAACCTGTCAGCCCACTCGCCTGGTTGCCCATCGGACTGCTGATCTTTCAAGCCGTCAACCCATCGGCCATTTTTGTTATCTTCATTACCAGCATCTGGCCGGTGATCATCAACACCTGCGCGGGCGTGAAAGCCATCCCGCAAGACTACATGAACGTCGCCGCCGTTTTGCAACTCGGTCGATTGGAAATTACACGACGCATTTTGATCCCCGGTTCGCTCCCCCATATCCTCACCGGCATGCGCCTTTCGCTCAGCATCGCCTGGATGGTCATCGTCGCGGCGGAAATGCTGACCGGCGGCATCGGGATCGGGTTCTTTGTCTGGGACGAATGGAACAACCTGAGCGTGACGAGCATCATCATCGCCATCTTTGTCATCGGCGTCGTCGGCATCTGCCTCGAACTGATCATGAACCTTGTTCAACGTTTCTTCGACTATCGCACCGCCTAATTTTCTCAGGAAGGAGATTCCAACATGAGCGCGTATCTGAGCATCGAAAAAGTGGACGTTACCTTCAAAACCAAGTCGAAAACGTTCTGTGCCCTACAAGACGTAACCCTGCCGATCAACAAAGGCGACTTCATCAGCATCATCGGCCACTCGGGATGCGGCAAATCCACGCTGCTGAACGTCATCGCGGGCTTGATTCGCGCATCGAGTGGCGGCGTGATCCTCGAAGGCAAAGAAGTCGATTCGCCCGGCCCCGACCGCGCCGTCGTGTTTCAGAATCATTCGCTCCTTCCCTGGTTGAACGTTTACCAGAACGTGCGTCTCGGCGTGGACAAGGTGTTCAAAGAAACCAAAACCCGCGAAGAACGCCACGAGTGGACACTGCACAACCTGCACCTCGTGCACATGGACCACGCACTCGAAAAACGCCCGGGCGAAATTTCCGGCGGCATGAAACAACGTGTCGGCATCGCTCGTGCCCTGGCCATGCAGCCGAAAGTGCTCCTCATGGACGAACCCTTCGGCGCTCTCGACGCCCTGACCCGCGCACGGCTCCAGGAATCGCTCATGGAAATTCACGAACTGCTCGGCAACACCGTCGTCATGATCACCCATGACGTGGACGAAGCCGTGCTGCTTTCCGACCGCATCGCCATGATGACCAACGGACCCTCGGCCACTATCGGCGAAATCATCAATATCACGCTCGACCGTCCGCGCAACCGCCTGGAATTGGCCGACGACCACGATTACAACCATTTCCGGGCCGAAGCCCTGCGGTTCCTGCACGAACGTCAGAAAAAAATCGACGCCGCTTAAGTTCAACGGAATCAACGCAAATCGGCCAAATCGGATAAATATGATCTTCAAAAGCATATTTTACCCGTTGACGCCCTTGCTTTGACCGGTCCAAAAGACCCAGGTTTCTGTACAAACTGAAAATTGGATGGGACATTTCCTTAACGTTTGTCATTGAGAGAACACGAACGATGAACGACCGCCCCTCTACATTGCGTCCTCTACTCGGCCTGTTCGTCTGCCTGACAGCGGCTGGCCTGTTCGCAAGCGGATGCGCCACCTCACAGCGAACCCTCGAGGACTCCCCCACCGAAGCCCTCGTTCTTTCCAGTGCGAACGACCAGTATCGCCTGGGCGATGCCCTTGTTTTGAACGCCCGACTGGAATGGTGGGGAGACACCCCGCCCCCCGCGTGGTTGCTCGATGCCGACGCTCTCGAATTCTGGCTCGCCAACCCGGATACGACACTGCGCCGCGTCTGGCCCGTCGCCCCCGAATCCGATATGACCATGGGCGACATTACGAGCACCGACGGCTACACGCCCGAGCGCACCTTCGTTTTCACCAACGCCACCCGCAACGCGGGCGAATTTACCCTCGTCGCCAAATGGCATACAGCCCCGGAAAGCACCACCGGAGAGCCACCGCTTTCGCACTGGAGCAGGCCCCTGGCGTTTACCGTCAGCCCTGAACGCGCATTCGAGCGCCGCGCCGACGGACTGATCAGCCAGGCCGACGCCGAAAGCCTTGCCCGGCGGGCGCTCAACCTCACCGGCCAAGTCCCCTGCCGCTCGGTGCTGATCGATTCCAACTACGGATTGCACGATTGGATCGTTACCTTCCCAGATGGCGAATCTCCTCCGCAAACCGTGGTGATCAATCCCTATCTCGGAACTATTCGTAGCCGTAATCGAGTCAACTCCCTGTAAGTAAACCGCCGCATTCCGCGGTCACCGACCCGCACACCCTTTGGGTGGATTTTTTCCGAAGCTGCTGCTTCGTGCGCGAGAACTTTGCCTAAAAATCGATGATACAGAAAGGAATCCGTCGATGAAACCCCAGCATTACAAGCCCACCACCCTGGCTGTTGGCGCCCTGGCGGCACTTGCCTTATCCGTCGGAACCAGCGCACATGCCCAGAACATCACGTCGGACGCCGATCGTGTGGTCAAGGTTCTGCGCACCACCAACAAGGCGCAAACCAACCGCTACGTTCCCAAGGTTTACGAGTTCCAGAACGCCAATCCCTTCGATGTGCGCGCCTACATTCAACGCGCTCTCGAAGTCGAAGAAGGTGGCATGTTTACCTTCGTCAACCCCGAAGGCACTGGCGGGTTATTCCTGGTGATTTGCCCCGAGTACCAAATTCCGTATCTGGATAAACTGGTCGCCAAACTCGACCGTCCAGGACAAACGACGATCAACAAATGGCAACGCACGTACGAACCCACCAAGCACCGGTCGGTTCTCGATGCGGCATTCGTTTCCACGCTCTTTCAATTCGGCGGACCCGACATGGCCGCCGGATTCCTCGGCGACGCGGAAACCAACTGCCTGCGTTACATCGGCGCTCCCAGTAGTATTGAAAACATCCTTGCCGGTCTCAAGGTCCTCGATGTTCCCACCCCCCAAGCCCGCTTGGAAATCGCCCTGTACGAAGTCGATGTCCAGAACGACGGCTCGCTCGGGCTCGATTATATCTCCTGGAAAAACGGTCCCGGTCGTAATTTGTTCGCCGTCGGCGCTTACGCCGAACGCCAGCACGTCACCGACCTGTACGGCGATAGCAACTTCATTTATGGCGACACGGGCCGAGGCGTTTACGGTCTGCCTGGGCACAAGATGCACGCCAAAGGCGCCAACGCCGCCTACAATCTGAACGTCAACTCGGCGTACTTCGATTTCCTCGCCGCCAAAGGCAAAGCCCGCACGATTAACAAAGCTTCCGTCTCGGCCATGACCGCCACGCCCTTCTCGGTTGAATCGATCGACCGCGTTTTCTTCACCAAAGCGCGTACGGGCGATGCCAACGCGTTACGCGATCCGAACGAACCGCTCGATGCGTATGGCGAAGATGGCGATTTTCCGGATAACCGCACGGTTGTTTTCGATTCGGATGAAATCGGCATCTCGCTCGAGGGTTTGGTGTGGCTCGGCGAAGAAGGCAGCATCGTGGTCGATCTCGAAAACTCGGTTTCCACTCTCTCCGGTTATTCGGGAACCGGTGTTCCGCTGATCAACGAACAATCCTACGAAACCACGCTGACCCTGAGCCCCGGCGAAGAAATCGTCATCGGTGGCCTCTCGCGCCAGCGCATCGTCGAAGGCGGCAGCAAAATCCCGGTTCTCGGCTCCTTGCCCGTCATTGGCTGGTTGTTTGGCGGTGAAAAAGACCTCTCGCAAAAGACAATGGTCGTGTGCGCGTTGCGCGCCGTGCGTGTGGAAGACATGTCCGGCCTGACAGTCGAAGACGACACCATCATGTCCCGCGCCAAGGGCGAACTGCCCGTCACCGTCGAGCCCGCCCCCGTTGGTTTCGATCAATGGGGCCTCGATCAGTAAACCCGACCATCGCGCACATCATCCAAGGAGACCATCATCGTGAATAAGAAGCGACTTTCCCCCCGAAAATACTTCCTTTGTTTTGCCGCCGCCGTTTTAACTACCACCGTCGGCGCTCAGGACTTCGCCGCGGGCGTGCAAGCGCGTCACGGCAACACAGCCCCGACTGCGGGCGCCAGCCATGTGGACGATTATCTGTACCAGGACGAACAAATCAACGTCCTGCCCACCGATGGTGTCGTGCGCGTGCTGCGCACCAACCAGAAAAACCTCGTCAATGATTACGTGACCGAAGCCATTCCGATCCAGCATGCGTTGATCAGCGAAATCCTGCACATCAGCCGCGTCATGACCGCCAAAGAAGGCGGTTGGGCCGAGGTGATGTTCAACAAAGCCGACGGCACCAACCATGTTTCCGTCGTTTGCCCCCCGCACGAATTGCCTTACTTGCGCGACGCGATTACGAAACTCGATAAACCATATCTGCGCTTGTTCGACGATGGCAGCGTACAGACCGAACAGAAAATGCGTCACCGTCCCGCCGCCGTTGTCGCCGCCATTGCCGATGGATGGGCACCGTTTGGTTCGACCGAAGTCGATGTGCGCGCCAACAAAGCCATTCACTCCGATGAAGCCGTCTGGAGCAAAAAATGGCACGCGGCAGCCAACATGATCGACTTTCCCGTGCACGAAGCAGACCTCGATATCACGATCTACGAAGTCGATACCGACGCGGGACTGCGTTTGGGCCTCGATTATATTGCTTGGAAAAATGGCCCGGGACAAACGTTGTTCGATGTCATGCTGGCAGGTCACGACAGCCGCCAGACCTATCACAATCAAACGAGCATTTACGACTACGTAAATCCGCTCAATTCGCAAATCGCCGACGGCGTGATCGAAGCCGGTTCAAAAACTTACAGCGCATCGGCCAACTATCTGCTGACGGCGGCGTATGTCGATTTCCTTGCCACCAAGGGTCGCGCCCGCGTGGTGAACTCCTCGACGTTGCGCGTCACTTCGGGCCACAGCGCCGAGCTGTCCATGATCTCCGACGTGCTGGCTTTCCAAACTTCTCCCAGCACCCCGACAAACGGCTTTGTGCCTTCGTCGGACGGCAATCCGCTTTACACGGTTCACCTGGGCCCGGATGGCGAACCTGAAAAGGTGCGCGTGGACGATGACGGGAATCCGATTTTGGCCGGTGGAAACTTTATCCCCGATCCGGATGGCGAGTACGTTCTGGTTCCAGGATACGGCAACGCCCACACAGCGTCGCGTGAACTGGACCGTGAATCTGCCGATGTGGAAATCGGCGTCTCGCTCGACCTGTTCCCGTCGATCGCGCTGGAATCGATGGAACTTGAAATCGACCTGAGCGAACGCTCGGTCACGGGCATCTCCCCCAACGGCACCCCAATCGTCAGCGAATTCAACGTGTATTCGGAAGTTCGCCTGGCCGACGGGCAACCGTTCGTCCTCAGCGGTCTGCGTCGAAGCGTGGACGCGCAATCCACCGCCAAAGTTCCGATTCTCGGCTCGCTGCCCGTCGTCGGTTATCTGTTCGGTGGTGAAAACAACGCCAAGAGTGAAAAGACCCTCGTCGCCGTTATCGTTCCGCGTTTCTACTCGGTACCACCCAACCCAGATGAGATACGCGACGACACGCAGGGCGAATACGACTATGGCCGTTATGCGGGTATGGCATCGTGGGCCGAAGACGTCATTTCGCAAGCCGAAGGCAACGCGCCTGTCGAGCTGACGCCGAACATGGCTGGCTTCGACCAATGGATTCTCGATGGTGAAACGTTCTGATTGATTCAACGCGCGCGAGGCGTTGAGCCCGCAACAGCAACGCTCCCCGAAGCATGGCACAGCTTCGGGGAGCGTTGTTTTTAATCGAGTGTCAGGATCTGGAAACTATTTCTAACCTCGTCCCATGCTATTAAATCAATGTCCGCCGCTGTGCATCAGCATCCACGTGGCGAACAAAGCCAGGGCAGAAAGCCCGCCAAGGACCAATCCAAACCAGAACGCCATGTTCATGGTGGTGGACTGCGACGCCGCGCGCGCCTCGAGTTGCTCTTTAACAGAAGTATTCATTGCCATGATTGCGGTTTGCCTCCCCGCGAAATAACCGGCGGCATCGCGCCACCGTTGAAACGGGAAAATAGTCCACACACGCCCCCAACAGGGCAAGGCGGATCGTCGGAAATTCAAAAGCTCGCCCCGCTATCGAAAACAAATTCTTGGGATTGCTTCTTTCCTTCGTCCTCGGCAAACTTGGAGCGCTTCAAAAGGTCCCCAGACTTGATTCGTCGAGGCAATTCCACTCATGAGCCAACGACCTGCCTTTATCTATCATCCCGACTATGAAATGGACATCGGCCAACACGTATTTCCGACCGTCAAGTTTCGCCTGATCAAAGAACAACTCCTGCTCGAAGGTCTGATTCGCGCAGACGAAGTCGAGGAACCTCCATTGGCCTCTGACGAGGACCTTCTGACCGTTCTCGACCCCGCCTACCTGGACGACATGCGCCATTGCCGCTCGACCGAGCGAACAATTTACAGCGAATTACCGATTACCGACGAAATTATCAACGGATGCATTCGCTGCGCCGGCGGCACGATCCTGGCCGTGGAACGCGCCGTAAAATGTGGCGGAGCCTGTCATTTTGGCGGTGGGTTTCACCATGGATTCGCCGACCACGCCGAGGGATTTTGCTATATTAACGATGTCGCAATCGGAGCCGCAGTGGCTTGCGCGCGCGGATGGGCCAAAAAAGTAGCCATTATCGACGCAGACGTGCACCAAGGCAATGGAACCGCCCGTATTTTCCAAAGCAACCCCAACGTCTTCACGTTTTCGATTCATCAGGAACTTCTCTATCCTCCGAAACAAAAGGGCGACCTGGACGTCGGGCTGCCCAATCTCGTCGGCGATGACGAATACTGCAAAACACTTGAACGCGCCATGCAACGCATCCTGCGCGATTTCCAACCCGACCTCGTCATCTACGTCGCAGGCGCCGATCCATTCGAAGACGACCAACTTGGCGACCTCGGGCTTTCTTTCGAGGGCATGAAACGTCGCGACCGCATTGTGATACGCCCCCTTGCCCATGCCAGGATACCGTTCGCCACCGTCACCGCAGGCGGATATGCGCGCAAAGTCGAAGACACCGTAGAGCTTCACGTGCAAACCGTTCGCGTGGCTATCGATGCATTGGAAAACCTGTAATCTTTATCCCAAACAGCATGGCTGAAATCGATTCTGCTGAAATTAATCAAAATCTGGAACCTTGAGACAATATTATTTGCGTGATATTTATATTTTTTGAAAAAAGCTGGGGACAAAATTGGCGCTTGCATTCCACGCGGGTCTTATGCGACCGTATGTCAAGCGTGTAACTCAATTCTAATCAGAGGGAAGTTCAGAGGCAGAATGGCCAAAGTGACCGTCTACTACAAGCCCAAGTGCCGGACTTGTAAGAAAGCGATCAAGTTGCTGGAGGAGCTTGGGCACGAGATGGACTTGCGCGATCTGGATGAATACCCCCCTCCCAGATCTCTGCTTGAAACCCATATCGACGCCAAGAACGTTAAAGCGTATCTCAATACGTACTCAGCAGCTTATCGCGACCATGGATTGAAAGACGATCCGCCTACGAAAAAGGGCGCTATCGAGTTGATGATGCGCGACCCGAATTTGATTAAGCGGCCCGTCGTCGTGAAGGGAAAACGCGCTGTCTTCGGATGCGATGAAGATGGTCTGCGCGAACTCTGAGCGTCGGTAGATCATAAAGTTCTCCAGCCCCCCAGCCTGTCAGCTTGACAGAGGGGGGCTTGGTTGCGCTTAAACGCCTCTTTCAAAATGGAACCCGAACGTTCCAATACCCATATCGCCCTCCTGGAACCCGAACGGCTTGAAAACTCTCCGCTATTATGTCTTGCGCGAGCTCGCAGCGCCCATTGTGCTCAGCGCAGCATTCTTCACCATCGTTCTCATCATCGTCCGTCTGTTCGACGTGGCCGACATGATGCTGAAAGCCGGTGTCGGTGGCGGAGTACTACTGGAATTCCTCGTCGTTGTCGTTGGAACGCTGATCACGCTCACCATTCCGATGGCTGTACTGCTGGGTACCTTGATTGGTGTTGGCCGTTTGACCTCGGAGAACGAAATCCTCGCCATTCGCTCGGCAGGCATTTCTCTCCTCCATGTTTTCCTTCCCATCGTGATCGGCAGTCTGCTGCTGGCATTTGTTTTGATGGGCAGCAATTCGTTCCTCATGCCTGGATTCGTCCGGCACATCGACTCGTTGATCTTCCGCATCCAGTTTGGTATTCTCACCAATTTGAAACCCGGTGTTTTTTACGACGACTTGGGACCCAAAGACAGCGATCTTACCCTTTATTTTGAAAGCCTCAATCCCGACATTACACCAAGCGCCACCCCCGCTTTGAACATGAGCGGCGTCAGCATGCGCATGAAAGTCCAAGGGAATGAGATTGACCCCCAGGACATCGACAGCATGACCGAAGAGGAACGCGACGCCTGGAAACAACGTCGTAAGAGCGGAAAAGACGATCAGGAGTTCCTGATTTTTGCCCAAACCGGCACCATCGAAGGCGCCGACAACGGCAAGGAAATCCTTCTGACGTTGAATAACGGCACCTGGATCCCCCTCAGCGACCGCGAATCCGACGTCGCCACGATCATCCGGTTCGACCAGTTGGAAAATATCCTCGAAAGCAACAGCGAAGACATCGAATCCACCCGCGAGGTCAGTCCCCAGGAACTCGACACCCCGGACCTGGCCCATCAAGTTTTCAACCCACCCACCAGCGATGTTTATCGTGAAGAATCCGGCGAAGGTTTGAAGATTACCCAAGCCTGGCGTCGCCATTTCTCCCTGCGCAACGAACTGATCCAGCGATTCACCATGCCGCTGGCCGTCGTTGCCTTCGTTTTGATCGCCATCCCGCTCGCCATTGAGATACGTCCCCGCGCCAAATCGCTTTCGCTGCTGATCGCTATCGGCCTGATCGTTGGTTACTACGCGCTCTTCGTCATGGCAGGCAACGTCAGCGCCAACGGAGCAGGTTGGTTCACGGCAATTCTGATGTATATGCTGCCAAACCTTATCATCGGCGGCATCGGTTGCTGGATGATGAAACGCGCCCTCATGCGGTAGCGACAAAAACATCCAATCGAAACACCGAGAACTAAAACTCCTGGCGTGGAACCCGAATCGTTTTCCGGTTGTCAAATCAGAAACAGTCTTCTCTCGCATTTCATACCCCATCTCGGGTAATCTTGGTGTCACAAAGTCCCCCACCCAAACGTTTTATGCCATAGGTCATCATTGGAGGATCTTCATGCGCGCAACTCATCGCCCTGCAAAAGGCCACATTCAGGGAAGGTTGATTGCTTTGATGCTCAGTATCGCCGTGCTCATTGGAATCACGCTCTTGGTGTTTAATTCTCAATCCAAACAAGTCGTCATCCACCCCGCCGACCTGTCCAACTTCATCGCATCCGAACAAGCCACACAGATATCCAGTGCTTCCATTGCCGAGGAAGAAAATACACACGAAGATGAAGCGGCAATCGTGGCGGAAGAAACTCCCGAGGCGTCTGTCGAAAAAGCGGCGTCAGAAGCTGAACCTTCCAAAACCATCGTCTCGGGTCGATTCATCAATGCGCAAACCGGCGAAGGGATTGCCCAGATACCCGTGAGCGGGAATTCTTTCATCAAGGGCGCTCTCGCGACGAACCATTCCGATGAATTGGGAAATTTCAAATTGGAGCTCTTTCCTTCCACGGAAACTCCTACACTTTATTTTCAATTACCCGATTCTTGGCTTCTTGGTTATCAAAGTATCCAAGGAGCAAATATTCTCGATGATCAAATTCAATTCCCCGATTTGAAACCTGGCGATCGTCCAACGATTAATATCTCTTTGCAACCTGCTCAAACAATTCATGGACGCGTTCTTTGGGCCAGCAATTCCCAACCGGTGGAAGATGTCACCGTTAGCTTTCAATTTCCACATACACAAACAAGGGAATCCGAAATTTACAGCAATTTTTCGACGCTTCCAAAATTCCCTACTCGAGAGGTAACGACGAACGCGGAAGGCAATTTTAATTTCAAGGTTTACAAAGCTCCAATTATTATTATTCAAGCACGCAATGAAATCGCTTTTGCGGAAAAAACCGTATCCATACCAGACACGGGACAAGTGGAGGATATCATTCTTCGTATCGAACAATTCGGATCGATTTCCGGACGTGTTCTGGACCCGAAAGGCGACGGAGTAACGGATGTAAATATCATTGCAATTAATGAATCCATCTCCTCGAACTCGAGCAATCAATGGCACAGTCAGATCGTTAAAAAACCAAACGGGGAATTTACTTTCACCGAATTAACCCCGGGTACCTACAAACTGGAAATCGACCCGCATTTTAATTCACCGGCATCCAACAAATACGTAACTCCCGAACCTCTTCGCGTCGATCTTCCTCCTGGTCTTGATTTAACGAATCAAGATTTGGTTTTTACCGAAGGCGACATCATCGAAGGAACTGTTACGGATTTAGAGGATTACCCCTTGGAAGGCGCCGATATTTATGCTCGCTCCTGGAGAACGGAAAACTCCATCAACAAAAATACCACCACGGATTCTCAAGGTAAATTCCGTATCGAAGGCATCCCCCCCGACGCACAAATCGAGTGGCTTGCGGCCAGCAAAACCGGTTACGAACGCGACTATCGTCGCGATATAACAATCTACGACGGTCCGCAGCATTTTAAACTACGTCCATTTATGGGAATTATCATTTTAGCAGTCGATCAAGCAACCAACCCGATTACTCACTATCGATATAATTTCTTTATTGAACGCTGGGGCGAACAATACGAGCGCCATGGCGATTCCAATATTGTTGTTCAAAGTACCGATGGAAAAACTTATATTGAAAACATTGATAGCGGCACCTATCGATTGGAAGTTTCGGAATTAGACAACGAAGGAAACCCAACGGGCCGCGTCGGATTAAAAACCTTTGAACTGGTCGGCGAACTGTCGGAGGAAACGATAGAAGTGACTCTGTCCGAAGGAATTACATTAACAGGAACCGTGATCGACGAAACAGACACTCCCGTGCAAAACGCGCGCGTCATCCTGGACCCCGTTCTATCTCAATCGGGGAACAATCAACTGCCCGAATCGTTTGAAAACGAAACGGTGACCGATTCTTCCGGCCATTTTGAATTCCAACATGTTGCTCCCGGCCAACATCAATTATTCGCCCAAACTGCAGAACGCCAGGCGCCTCACCCAACCATCTTTGAAATCTTGGAAAATACCGAACAGAAACCGATTATAATAAAAATTATCAGCCCGGCCAAATTATTCGGAACCATCATTGGTGAAAACGGTACTCCTATTTCGGGACTGCAAATTGAACTGAGTTACTACGATCCATCGGCTCAAAAATCCTATCAGCCTCAAATAACCGACTCCGAAGGCAAGTATGAATTCAACATCGATTTGGTGGGATGGCACGGCATTTCATTTTCTTATTCACCACAAGATATTAACATCAGCGAATCGTTCCGCGTCGAAGCAAGCGAACAGAAGGAAATGAGTTACGACTTCTCCAATGTTGTCGATCTGAGCGGTGTAATTACCATTAATGGCGAACGATGGGACGGTTCTACCCAAATTCAAATTATCGATAAACAAGGCACGGGATTTCCAGTTAATTATCATCGCAATGGAAGCTATCAAACGCGACTGCGTCCCGGAACTTACTACCTTGCGATGGAAAGAATTTCGCTGCTAAACGATCCCGTTGAAATCACGGGGAACACCAAACAACAAATCAAACATTTCGATATTAATTATGCCGAATATGTCGATGTCATTATCGAATTCCCCGAGGATCAGGAATTTCAACCCGGCATGTTAACGTTTCGGTCGCGCCAACCCGATTCCAGCGGCTGGTGGGAGGACGACGGTTCGCTGGTCTCCCTGCCATCGAAACGCTATACGAATTTACCCCCCGGCGAATACCAGGCAACTTTCCGCGCCCAAGCAGACGAAACCATTACCGGCGCATCCGACTGGGTCAGCGTTTCCAGCGGAAAAGAAAACATTATCATCCTTCCCGTCACCGTTCCCCAGGAACACACCTACGAACTCACCGTCCAACTCGATCCCGGCCATTACGAATACAAATTCTACGTCGAACCCGGCGTATGGTCGCTCGATCCATTAAATCCCGTGCTCGTGCAACCGGGCGGTTTTGACAACTCGGCGTTTGAAGTCCCCGGAGGAGCCGTGGACAACGAAGGCGTCCGCCACGAATGGCCACGCGTCAACGATCAAACCGGCGAAGTTACGTTTCGCTTCACCACCGAATCGACCAACGACCACGTCTATGCGCGCGGGATATTTTCTCAATGGAGTCTCATGGAAAAATTCCGCATGAAACGAGTGGATTAACCCCGTTATCGAGTTCGGGCTATCCACCGCTTTAGTTATTACGGATAAATTTTATCCTAAATGTATCAAATGCGCTCGACCCCGTTCTGCCTACCCGCCTAGGCTTCCGACACCCGCGTCGCTCAACTCCGCGCTCGGCGACGCAGTCCGAAAACTGGAAAGGCAGAAAATGAAACGCGCATTTACACTCATTGAACTCCTGATCGTCGTGGCCATCATCGCGATTTTGGCGGCGATTGCCGTGCCGAACATGCTCGAAGCCCAAACTCGGGCCAAAGTCTCGCGCGCGATGGCCGACATGCAAGCCATCGGCACCGCCATCGAGGCGTATTACGTGGACAACAACGCCTGCCCCACCATGCTCGAGCCTGGATTTTCCAGCGGTGTGCCTCCTCTCGCGGGATCGGACCTGAAATGGTGGTACACACCCAATTCACTCAGCACGCCGATTTCTTACATCACCCAGGCGGATCTGCACTGTCCCTTCGGCGGCAATTTCGACAAAGAACCCTATTTCCCGGATCAAATCTGGAAACGTTACGGCTACGAAAATATCCGCGATCTGATGGGCGCGCGTGTGGCATTCCCGATTCTCTCCAACCGTTACCGCGACGATGCGATTCGGTGGAGTGGCGAATGGCGTCTGCAATGTGTCGGGCCCGACCGGCTGTGGAATCCGTCTCGCATATACGATCCAACCAACGGAACGATCAGCGACGGCGACATCATCCGCACGCAACTCAGCCCATCGGGAAACACGAATCCAGACAACCTGGGCTGATTGCATTCTTCGCACAAGATTGACGGGGGACGGAGCAACTAAACTCCGTCCCCCGTTTTGTTAAACCACCCTCTTGAACCAACCTTGCGCCTCTTGAATTCCGCCCTCCCCACTTTGGTTCACCCAATTCCCCCCATAGGTATTTCCCCCCTGGGGACGGAGAAACTTACTCCGTCCCCTCCCGAGTTTCAATCGCGCCCCCAGCACCACCAACCCACGACGACCAAGAATACCAACCCTGCTGCGATGAACACAACAACCGGCGCCAAATCATTGATCGTCTCTTGAATACCGACTACACCGGTAATCATCCAACCCTGCATGGTGCGAACCTCTCAAACATGCGCGATTCATATAGATAGACGCCAGAGAGGGAAATTTTGTTTCAGGAAAAACGAGAAAATCTAAAAAGTCGATAGAGAAAAGATGAGTGAAGTGTGTTGAGGACCGTCTTACGCGCAGCGTCTCGAAACGGTCCGGGGAAAACAGCCAGCAAAACTGGACTAATGCAAATAAAAATTACGAACGCCGAAACCAGATAGCCAATTCCCTCCGCGACATCCCAACCATCGAACACGTTTGACAGAATGCCCGTCGCGTGCAAAGCGAGAAACATCGGTATGGGAAGAAGAAGCGACAACGCAATCCAGCCATAACCCTGCCAGTGCAAATTGCTGCAATGCAGGGAAACAGAAAAACGCGAAACATCGAACACACGGCGCCCTTCGATCTCCAATTGCAACAACGTTCCGATGATAGCGGACAACGCCAGCGAAATAATTCCAAGAACGATTGGATCGAATTTCGAATGAATGAAACGATAAGCAGGTCCAAACGTCCGCCCCCACCAAGGCGACAACACATGCAGATCCGAAAAGAGCCAAGCCCACTGAAACAGCGAACAAGCAATCGTCGTCGCGCAACAAAATACAAACGCTCCGATCACCAACGCGCTCAATCGACTGCGAGCATAAAAATATCGATCAGATGGTTGGGCGTGCAAAATCGATTTGTGTGTTGAAGTTGGCGAATACTGCAATCGTACAGTGGTTATCGGACGATATTTTTTCAATGTGGCAATAACTTCATTTACCTTGGACCTTGATTGCCAATAGTGGATATTTCCCTGATTTTGCCACCACATCCATTTCAAGACAAGGGGGTGAAAAACTCGCTTGGCGCGCCAGTTATACAGCCACAACGGATCGGCAAGAAAACTGATCCAGCGACCATGTTGGCGGCACAATACAACAACCATATCGTAGACCGAATCTGCATCGTCACTTTTCGGTAAACAATACACTCTCGTACCCATCCGAAGTGGTGGCAACGAATGGCCGAAGCGAGAGTATGGAGCGAAAAGTGGCGGATAGTTACGGTCAATGGCCCCAACCAGGCACCACGCCCAGTTCTCCGTCCCCGTACCCGTCTCATTAAATCCCTCGTGCCCCATTCACCTCTACTCCACGCGCTCGAACACCATCAAACTCACGTCGTCGCGGATGCGTGAATTCGCCGTGTGCCGCTCGAACATCATGAAGAGCACTGTCGGTACCTGAATCAGCGGTTGTCCGTAAGCGTTTCCGATGAAATCCAAAAATTCCTCATCTTCCAGCACCTTGCCGCTCGACGATTTCGATTCGTTCCACGCGTCGGTGTACAACACCACACGGTCGCCAATACGCAAATTCACCGTGCCTTCCTCGCACGGAAACGGCTCGATGTCGGTCAGCCCAAGTGGCAGCCCATTCAGCGTTTCCATATACTCTGGCTCTTCATCGTCGCGCCAGAGGATCGCGCTCGGGTGAGCAGCATTCGCGTGACGCAACGTTCCCGCTTTCTGATCCCAAACGCCCAACCACATGGTGGCGAACTGTTCGGACTCGAATTGTGGTTCGAGCCAACGCGCAATTCGCAGCAAAATTTCCGTGGGGCCTTCCTCCGGCGTGGCTTCGAGCAGCGACACACGCAACAACGACCGGCATGTGGCCATGGCCATCGCCGCCACGGCGCCATGGCCCGACACATCGGCCATGCAGATCGCCAACCGCCCGTCCTTCATGGCAAACACGTCGTAAAAATCACCGCCCACATCCGCACACGGACGGCAATGCGCCGCCACCTGGATACCGGCCCGGATGGGGAAACTCTGGGGAAGAAACCGCGTATGGACGCGGGAGATTTCCTCCAGTTGTCGCCGACCTGCGCTCAACGCCTTCTTCAGCGACTTCTGCATTTCTTCGAGCTGACGATTCTTTTCGTCCTCGATTTCTCGCGCGCGCATCAAGGCCTCGCCGATCTCCTCCATCTGCGCCACACGCTGGTGCAGCCGATAATTCTCCTCCCGCAAGGCTTCTAATTCGGCAATATTGTTGTCTCTCACCGTACTCCTCGGAATCTCGCATAGTTGCTTTATTTGCCAAACGCTCGAAAAGAGCTTCTCGCATTCATTTTACTCGAATCCTGATAGCAAGCCTTAGAAGGTAGGTCAAGGCGGGGAAATTTGGATGATTCCACTTTTCACCATGAGTCAGATCCCACACAATTTCCACCGTTCAAGGAGCCCGCCCGACGATCATGCTTCAATTCATCCCTACCATCGCCCTGGTTCTGCTGAATCTGATCGTCATCTTTTACGTGTTTCGCGTGCGCGACCGCACACGCTCGGGTTTCTTCCTGGTCGTCAACGCCATGTCATTGATTTTGTGGTCGGGTGGATTCGAGCTCTGGCGCTCGCTCAATTACGAACCGTTTATTCTGGCTCTGCCCGGTTTGGCAGCCATGCTGATTCCAGCCAATTTTCTCTACTTTGCTGGCTCACGCCCCATGGTTCTGTCTCCAACATGGGAAAGCCCTTGGTTGGCCATTTTCATTTTCCTGCCACCCGTTGCATCGGCGCTCTTGTGGGATTACAATAATACCAGCATCCTGCGCCGGTCGCATCCGTACATTTACCCAAACTGGACCGAAATGTGGGCCTCCGAGGGAGGCTGGCCGCTCATCCTGACGGTTCTGTTTTTGATCTTCACGATCATCTTGCTGGTGATCCGCCACACGAAAGCGCCCAGTGGCCCCGACCGCAATTTGCCCCGCCACCTGCTGCTGGCTGTCGGCGGGTTATTTCTGTTCGCCCTCCTGTTTTCCTTCACCACTTCCCATCGCCGTATCACGATGATCTTTTCACCCAGCCTCGTCATGGCTCTCATGGCCCAGATCGGCATCTTTGTTGTCATTCGCCAGGAAGAAGTCCAACGCCCACTGTACCTGTCGCGTTGGATTTATTACTCGATCATCGTGCTCGTCGGCTTCCTGGCCAGCCACGTTATCTACACCATGTACGAATCCCTCACCGCCCAGGTTCTTCTCGCTCCCACGGTGCGATTCACCATCCTGGCAACCATTACCGTCGTGCTCATTGGCGGCAGCCTTCCTCCCGTGCAGGCGCTCTTCGACCGATTGATGTTCAGCCGTGCGTGGGAGTACCGGCAATTGGTGCGCGAAGCCCAGGACGAACTGTACGAAACGCGCGAACGTCTGCGCCAGGCCGAGCGCCTGTCCGTGGTGGGTGAAATGGCCGCCCGAATTGCTCACGAAATCAAAAATCCCCTCGGCCCTATCAAGGGCTACACCCAGATGATGCGCGAGAAACTGGACCAGATGGAGGATTTTCCCCAGCGCGCAACATTTCTTCGCCACCTCTCCATCATCTCGGAAGAAGTCGAAACCATCGACAGCAAAGTGCGTCATTTACTGGACCTGGCTCGCAAACCCGACCTGACCACCAAACCCGAAGACATCAACAAGATCGTCGAACGCGCCGCCATTCTGCTGCGCCTCGAAGCCGAAACGGTTGTCCAAGGTCAAAATCGCACAGGTCCGGCGCTGACCATTCACGAAGATCTCGACTCCAAACTTCCCATTGTATTTTGCAATCGACCACGAATCGAAGAAGCGCTTTCCAATATTTGTCGCAATGCGTTTGAAGCCGTCGGCGGCAAAGGCACCATTACCTTAAAAACGCGCAGGACAAAAAATTCCGAAGGAATCGATGGTGTGGAAATTCTTGTCATCGACGACGGTCCCGGGCTTTCCGATTCCGCAAAAGAAAGGTTATTTGAACCCTTCTTTACCGAAAAGAAAGGCGGCACCGGATTAGGACTTTCCATCGTTAAGTCGCATATGGATTTGCACAAAGGAACCGTGAATTTTGAACCCGCCGAACGACGCGGCACCCGCGTGGCCCTTTGGATGCCCGTCAGGCAGGATAAACTTCAGCAAGCAAACGATAAGACAAACGAGTAAGATCAACCTAAACAGGCAACAGCCAGCATGTTATTTAATTCGTGGATTTTTTTCTTTTTCCTGCTTCTCGTATTGCCCGTTTATTATTGTTTATCACGACGCGCGCAAAACGTCTGGTTACTCGCAGCCAGTTATATTTTCTACGGATGGTGGGATTGGCGTTTTCTTGGGCTGATCTTTATTTCCACCCTCGTGGATTATGTCTGTGGGTTATTAATCGACCGCCAACCAGACAAACCTCGGCAACGAAAGTATGTTTGGATCAGTTGCGCGACCAATTTAGGTATCCTAGGCGTTTTTAAGTATTACGACTTCTTCGTTCATTCGATGGTCAATCTATTAAGCCAAATCGGCTTTCATCCCAACCTACCTTTCTTGGAAGTCATTCTGCCTGTTGGCATTTCCTTTTATACATTTCAAACATTATCTTACACCATCGATATATATCGTGGGAAACTCAAACCGTGTCGCGATTTTTTAGACTTCAGTTTATTCGTTGCATTCTATCCCCAACTTGTCGCGGGACCTATTGAACGCGCGCGCCATTTGATTCCTCAAATTCAAACAACGCGCATTGTAAACTCACAAGATTTCCCCGAAGGATGTCATTTAATTCTACTAGGCTTGTTTAAAAAAGTCGCCATTGCCGACACCATCGCCCCTCAAGTCGATCTCATCTTCACCGACCCCTCGACGCAATCAACCTCCGCATTGATTGGGGGAGTTTATCTGTTTGCTATTCAGATTTACGGCGATTTCAGTGGCTATTCCGACATTGCCCGCGGCCTCAGCAAGCTCCACGGCTTCGACTTGATGGAAAACTTCAACCAACCATATTTCGCACGGTCCATCACCGAATTCTGGAGACGTTGGCACATCTCACTCTCCACGTGGTTACGCGACTATTTGTATATTCCGCTTGGCGGCAATCGATGCGGCAAACGCCGAATGTATCTTAACCTGATGATCACAATGGTGCTTGGCGGATTGTGGCACGGGGCCAGTTGGCGCTTTGTTGCCTGGGGTGGATTGCATGGAATCTTTCTCGCCGTTCACAAAATGATGCTGGGACATCGAACCGAAAAAGAAACCGAATCGTTTTCTGCGCGTCCATTTATTAATATGATGAAAATTATCGCCGTCTTTCACCTTGTCTGTCTGACCTGGATATATTTTCGCGCTTCATCGTTTTCCTCAGCGCTTGTTTATATCCAAAGTATATTTACCAATCTAAACTCGTTCAGCTTATTAGACCTGCGATTACCTTTATTGGCCATCGCAACAGTTTGTGCCATTGATATTCCCTGCTATCGCGCTCAATCTCACACGGCGCTGATGCAATTTCCCGCTTGGATACGTGTTATTATTTACGTGCTCATGACAATGGGAATCATGTTACTTGGAGGCACCCGGGATGTCCCGTTCATCTATTTTCAGTTTTGAGACATTGCGTATTCACCCACGCATTTTTCTCGTGCCACTCCTTGTTGTTTTATCTTTAACGGCAATCGAAGTCACTGCGCGTCTCACCCGATGGGACGACCGACTGCCAAATCCAAATCTTTATGGTCAAAGCGATTTTAACGTTAAAATATCGCTCTACGAAGAATTCACCCATGATCATCAAAATCATGTCGATACTGTCATCGTTGGCGATTCGACATCGGAATCCGCGTTATATCCCACCACACTTTCCCAGGCGCTCGATGCCCCCGTGTTTAATCTAAGTTTTGGCGGGATGAGCATTTTACAATATAACAATGTCGAGCCACTTATGTTCGATCCGATCAACAAACCCGATCGCTTGATTATTGCTCCTTCGCATGCGTCCTTCCTTCCTCGCGGCTATCATGAACAAACACGGTTGGCCGTAGAAAATTCCTACGTGATGGATCTTTTTCGCCAACCATCGTTTGTCGCCAAAACCTCCTACTACTTAACCACCCATCTTTGGCTTTTACGATACAGCGACGTTGCCACTCAATCACTGGTCGAATTTACCTGGCCATTTGTCCCCCTCAGCGACGCCCCGCATTCGCTGAAACCCGATGGCTATCTGGTGCGTTCTGAAACTCCCGCCTATCTCGCGGTGCCCGACGAAGCGCCGACCGAAAACAATGCCCTGACCATCGAAATTTATAGTGAGGAATGGCAGGCGATCGAAAAGTTAATTAAACATTCCCGTGAAAACGATCAGCAGTTACTCCTCGTCACGTGTCCCTATTCGCCTTATGGAGTTTACAATTGGGGCCCGACCAACATCCGTCGGTTTCGCGCATTGCTTCGCGCGACAAGCGAAGTCGAAGGCATCGATTATATTAATGGACAAGAGTGGCCCGGCCTCGACCCGCACAATGATTTTCAGGACGATATCCACATGACGGGAGAAGGGGGAAAACGGTTCACTGCCTGGGTGGTCGAACAACCCGCCTTTGCCCGCTTTCGCGACAACAAATCCCCCGCTCCCCTCGACGACTTGAACGAATTAATCGCACGGGGAAAAGCAGCCCTCAATAACGACAATCACCAGGCCGCTGCAGTTTATCTGGAACGCGTCTTTGAACTATCGCCCGAAGATAATCCCCAACTCGCCAATCAGTGGTTTAATGTTCTGCTGCAATCCGAAAAAATCCCCCTGCTCGAAGACGCCGCCGCGATGTGCGCGACCCGGTTTCCCTCAAACCCCTACTACTGGCGCCTTCTCGTCATGTCTCAACTGGGCCAGGGTTATCCCAAACGCGCCGCAACGACCCTCGAAAGTGCCCGCAGTTCCATCTCGGCCAGCGAATGGCAATCGATTTACAACGACTTCCAAATCCAAAAAGGCCGTGTTTCGATCAACAAGGAAGAAGGCTAACCTTCTCTTCAACCACCGTTTTTTCTTGGCTATTTCAAGTCCACCACGGATCATGCTTTGTATTTTAGTGATGTTGTCGAACACTCCTGCTTGGAGCGGTACAATTTCAATTGCACCGGCCCGTCAAATCTTGCATTTAAATTACAACTTAAACGGAGCGACACCCTTTCATGCCTACTCTTTACGAACAACTTGGCGGCGAACCCGCCGTTGAAACTTCCGTCGATATTTTCTATCGCAAGGTCCTTTCGGACGACCGCGTGGCTGATTTCTTCGACGACGTGGACATGGAACGCCAAGCCGCCAAGCAGAAAGCTTTCCTGACAATGGTCTTTGGCGGGCCTGCCCACTACACCGGCAAAGACATGCGTGATGGCCACGCGCACCTGGTTCAACGTGGTCTCAACGACACGCATGTGGACGTCATCATCGAACTGTTGGGCGAAACGCTGCGCGAACTCGGCGTGGCAGAGGAATTGATCGGCAAAGTGGCCTCGATCGCCGACGGCGCCCGAAACGACGTTTTGAACCGATAAGAATGCCTTCCGTTCATTTCAATAATCGCTCAATCGACCTCTGCCCCGGTGAAACGGTGCTCGACGGAATGTTGCGTGCGGGAGTCACCGTACCGCATTCCTGCCGCGCAGGCGCCTGTCAGTCCTGCCTGATGCGTGCCACCGAGGGCGTTGTTCCCACAGCAGCCCAATCCGGTCTGAAAGACACCCGCCGTGCCCAGGGTTACTTTCTTGCATGCCAATGTGTGCCCGAAGAAGACCTCACCCTGGCCTCTCCAGAACTTCTCCAAGCCCAGGCCCTGGTTGAGGACCTCGCCCCGCTCAGCGACGACGTCATGCGCGTTCGGCTTCGTCCCGAAGAGGCGCTCGACTTTCACGCCGGGCAATTCATGACCCTGTTGCGAGACGACGGCCTCTCGCGAAGCTACTCCATCGCCAGCCTGCCCGCCGAAGGATTGCTCGAACTCCACGTACGCCGCGTTCCCGGCGGTCGCATGAGCACCTGGATTCACGACGAGCTTCAACCCGGAACGCGCGTGCGCCTGATTGGACCCCATGGCGATTGTTTCTACGCCAGCAACGCCCAGGACCAACCTCTTCTGCTGGCGGGCACCGGCACCGGCCTCGCGCCCCTGTACGGCATTTTACGCGCCGCGCTCGAAGCAGGCCATTCGGGTCCCATCCGCCTCTATCACGGCGGACGCCATCCGGCGGGGCTCTATCTTGTGGATGAGCTGAACGCCTTAGCGAACCGGTACGAAAATCTGGCTTATCGACCCTGTGTTCTGGCCGAAGCAGAAGGCACCGGCATTTATATGGGCGCTTTAGACCAGTACATCGCGGAAACCTGTGGACTCCGGGCTGGTTGGCGTGCTTATCTTTGTGGAGACCCGGGAATGGTCAACAAACTGCGGCGAAAAATCTTCCTCGCGGGTGTAGCCATGAAGGACATTTACGCAGATGCGTTCGTGCCCAGCCCGGAATAAGGGGGTTGGTGCGGCATGAAACTGACGCTGTACACCGATTATTCGCTTCGCGTACTCATTTACGCGGCAACATTTCCAGATCGCCTTGTTTCCACTCAGGAAATCAGCAAAGCTTACGACATCTCGACCAATCACCTGGTCAAAGTCGTCAACAACTTGGGACACCATGGTATCCTCGAGCTTCGTCGTGGCCGCTCTGGCGGCCTTCGGCTTGGCAAACCCCCAGAGGAAATCAATGTCGGCACCATCGTGCGCTTGACCGAAAACGACTTCGATATCGTCGAGTGTTTCAGTCATGAAAGCAACCAGTGCTCGATTACCCCAATATGCGGGTTGAAAGCCCCTCTTCGAGAGGCTTCCAAAGCGTTCCTGACCGTGCTCGACAAGTACACCCTTGCCGATATTGTCAACGAGCGGACACAGAAGCACTACGAGAAGATATTCCTGGCAGGATAACCTCCGTTCATCAGGAGCCCCCCAATGCCTGCCTGGCCAATGATCTTCAACAGCAGCGGCGATTACGTTGGCGACTGTTTTTTCCTGACAGCCGTGGGACTTATTGTGCTGCCCATCATTCTCTGGACATATTTCCGCGCCTGACATTTTCTTTCATTCCACGATTATCAACACCTCCTCACTAAATGGCGTTTCCCAGTTGGAAAACGCATGTGGAGGGATTGTATCATGGAGCCACTCGCCCGATCAAAATCAATTCGACAGCATCCAGCACATCGTCGGCATTCTGGCCAACGGTCGAATTCCTTTAGCCCAGTTCACGCACGGCTAAAGATGAGTCATCAAAAAAATTCGCGGCCTGAAAGGTCGCGATTGGCCCAATAAAAACAACCCCAGCCCGCGAGCATTCACTCGCGGGCTGGGGATTTTTTACAGATGTCAAACAATCAGGCTTATTCGTACAAGTTGGTGGCTTCGGTTTCTTCCACCGTACGGGTCAGCTGATCGCTGTTCATGACAACCTTGAAGCGAGTATCGCCGGATTGATCCGCACGAACGCGAACACGCCATTCGGCTTTTTCTTTCGGTGCCAGCGTCGCCAACGGTGCAAAGTCAACGCTTGCGCCGTTGATCGTACCGCTCGTCGCACCACCGACTTCAAGCGAAGTCATGTTTTCGATCGTGGCGTTGATCTTGATGTTCGTACCAACCGCGCTGCCCTGGTTCGTCGCCGTAATCACGTAGGTGGTTTCGTCGCCCACGCGAACCGGGTCGTCGATGTCGATCACTTCGAGCAGGATGGCCGGAATGCCGAGGAACGCTGTCTGGACCGCATCCTTGACAGGGTCGGCGCAATCGCCTTCGACCACAGCAACCGATTCAGCCGTGCAGATGCTATCGGCGCTGACCGTCGAAGTCAGGTTAACCGACTGGCCTGCCTGCAGGGTGCCCAGATCCCAGCGCACACCGCTCGACGAACCGCGACCTTCGTTCGATGCGCCTTCAAAGCCGGCGCAATCAGCCAACGTTTGGGCCACAACAACGTTTTCTGCCGCTGCGTCGCCGATGTTCGAGACAACTGTCGTGTAGGTAATCTTGCCGCCAAGGAAAACCTTGTCCGGCGCCGACAGATTGATGGTGAGAACCGGTTGGGTCACGCGTGTGCTGACCGTGCCCGACTGAACGCTGAGGCCTTCGCCCGAGGTTGCCGTTGCAACGTTTGCATAGGTGCCCGTCTGACCAGCCTTGGCTGTGACGTTGAATTCTCTGCTTTGGCCAGGTTCCAGCGAAGCGACTTCAAACGAAGCCGTCGAGGAGCCGTCCGTCGTTGTCAAGCCAGTCGGCAAGGCATCGACGACTTGGACGTTCGTCGCAACGCCCGTTCCCGGGTTGCTGACCACGATCGTGTACTCGATCGGATCGCAGATAAGCGTCGTGTCCGGGCCCGTCTTCGTGATTTCCAGGCCAGGCTTCTGGACGATGGTGTCCACGCACAGAACCGGGGTGTAATCGACAGTGGCGCAGAATTCCAACCCACTGACATCGCCCGCTGTGCCGTTAACCACGATCTTCTGCGAATCGCCAGGAGCCAACGAAGCGATTGTCCAACTGGCTGTGCCACCCGCAACCGAAGCTGCCGGTTCAGAGCCACTGTACTGGAAGCCCGCATCCAGTGTATCCACAATCGTGACGTCCTTCAGGATCAGATTATCCGTCAGGTTCGTAACGTTCAGCACGTATTCCATGCTGCCCCCAGCATTCACGGTGCTGGGAATCATTTTCTCGACCAGAACGGCGCTGGAGGATTCGGAGCCGGTCGGCAACGCCATCCATCCGCCATTCCAACCGGCCGGAACCGTGGAAAGACGCGAACGATACTTCTCCGTCGTCGTTTCCTTTACGACCGTAGTCGTCACAGGTTTTGCGTTTTTCTGAGCATTTTCTAAAGCGCTCAGTTGCTGTTCAAGTTCAAGAACTCGATAGTCGAGATCCGTATGCTGGCGCTTGGTAGCGCAGCCTGTCATCAGTAACGAGCCGACAAGTGCTACGCCCAAAAGGCGCCCGACTTGTGAAGATTTCCCGTTCAAAAGATAAATCTCCTTTGGTGATTGGGTTTTGCGATTTTCCCCTGATCACATAATAATTGCACCCACCTGTTAGCGGTCCTGTTTTTTGGGAGTCAATAGCAGTGTAATAACTTTCTGCATTAATGAATTGTCCCCGCTATCGTCCCGGTGCATTCCAGCGAGGGCGTTTTAGACAATGACTTGATGAATGACAACCGCGATTTCACTCAAAAAATGCTTATTTTTCGATCATAATACGCTTTTTTAATGCACTGGTACAATGGCTTGCCGGATGAAGAACACAAGATACGAAACCGCTTGAGTCGCACGGAAAAAAGTTTTTCGAGGAAACCCGAATTTGAACGTCTTAATCGACCAAAATCTGCGTGGACGGCGCGCCGTGGTTATCGGCGCCGGAGCTGCCGGGTTGGCCGCAGCCATCGGATTGGCGGCTCGTGGGGCTCGTGTCCGGGTTCTCGAGCAGGCTCCCGTCGCCGGCGGACGGCTCGCAACCCTTAAGCTCGGCAACCATCATTTCGACGTCGGAGAAGACACCGTCGCCGCCCCGCGTATCTTTGGGCGATTGTTTGCCCTGGCCGATCATCGGCTCAGCGATTTCCTCGATTTCAAACCGATCGAACCATTCGCGCGCCTGATATTTCCCGACGGCCAGCCTCTCAATGTCTTCAGCGACCCCCAACGTCTGGCTGCCGAAGTCGAACGCTTCTCTCCCGAAGATGCCGCGCAGCTCGCCCGAGAATGGCATCGTTGGGAACGCCACGTGGCTCAAGCCGATGAACAATTCTTTCAACTGCCCGGTCATGGGCGCGCAGGATTAACCCGGCTGGCAGCCAATCCGTTAGCCTGGAAAACAGCGGCTCGGTTGATCAATCCTCTTTCGCTGGATCGCACCTTAAAAAGACGATTTAAGGGCCGGGAAGTTCGAGAAATTTTCGCTTATCTCGCCGGACGCATGGGCGCTTCGCCCTCGCACGCCCGCGCAGGAGTGCTTCCCCTCATACTCGAACCGCTGATCGAAGGCGCCTGGGTTCCTGTCGGTGGAATGGCAAAAATCACCGAGGCTTTGCTGCGGTTGGCTGCATTGCTTGGCGTACGTGTATCATGCGGGTGCACGGTCGAGCGCATTGAATTGGAAAACGGCCATGTTCGGCGAGTAACAGGCCAAGGATTCAAACCCCTGCGCACCGATATGATCGTCAGCACAGCCACCCCTGGCGCCGTGCTTGGCATGTTGGCAGAACCGGGTGAGATGGCGGAAAAGTGGCTGGAATCGGTCAAGCGGCTCCCGCTTTCACGTTCCGCTCTCACCATTTTTCTCTCCTCCGACCGTGCATGGGAAACCCTTGGGCGTTTGGAAACCGTGTTCCTTGGCGCCGAAGAACGCGAGAACGCTCGCCAGATCGACATATGGCGCGTGGCGCCCGCCATTCCGCCTATTCATGTGTTCCGCACCATGGGAAAAAATGATCACCAGCGCACGGGGCTGAAAATCGTCGTACCACAACCGCCAGTCACGTCGCGATTCGCATGGAATAAAGTCAACGAAGCCCGCGAACGCGAACGCGTGATGCAACGACTCGAAGCTGCTGGTCTTGAAGGTTTTGAAAACGCCATCATGGAAGAATTTGTGATGAACCCCGCCGCAACCGAGCGCGGAACAAACCTGCCAGGCGGCGCGCTGTACGGGGCCAGCCTCAATAAATGGCAAGGGTTTATGGCGCGTGGCGCACAAGCCTGCCCGGCAACCGGAGGTTTGTTCTTTGCGGGTGCCTGGACGCATCCAGGTCCCTCCCTGGCGCAAGTTGTCACCAGTGGAATGCTCGCTGCCGAACGTGCCGCCAGCGAGCGATGATCGGGATTGAAAAAACCTTAAAATCCCGATCAAAGTCGCGCATTCGTACTATTGCGTTCTTGCCGTTTCGATCAGCACCGCTCCCACCACATCGAGCACCGGCACCATCATCCGCAGTTCCCCGTTCGTCAGATCCCAGTCCACTTCACGTGGCTCTGCCAATGCCGGGTGATCGGGTGTAACATACAACACGCGTATCGGACGGTTTTTTTCCGTCCACGGCAGTCGAATTTCCTGATTTTCCAATGGTGGCGGTAAACTGGCGACCTTCGTCCAGGTGCGATTTTTCTCCAGATGCAACAACGTCAGCGCAACGTTGCCATCCGCATTTCGGAATCCACGCACCAGACAATCGGGCAAGTCCACACGCACCGGCATGTTCTCTACATCGGGCCCATGGTTCCAGCCAAACAACATCGCGTCGAACTGATTGTAGTTATGGATGGTATCATAGTTGTCTTTCAACATCGGCACCGCATCCGGATAATACAACGACTTCAGAGCCTTCATCGCATACGAGCGTTCGTCAGGTTCCCCCACCACCATCACGGTTCCGCCACCCGTAATCGCCGCGCCCAGCACAAGACGAAGATTGGCGTTCGGCCAACGTTCACGCGCCGGTTCCATCGAAGCGGGATAAAGCTTCAATACCAGTCGTTTATTGTCATATTCTCCGCGATGACGATAGGCCATGTCGGCCAATCCCTTGATGGTACGCTCGTGCGACGGCCAGACCTCGACAAAGAGGAAATCCACTTTCGGCGCAATTTCCTGGATACCGTTTTCATCCACACAATTGTAGGTCAATATCCCGCGATCGCCATTCGCTCGCACCAACTGGCGCGCTTCCTCGACAAAACCAGCCAGGATTTCGTTCAGCGGTGTATCGTCATAAGAACTGCCGCCAGCGAAATAACGATGTCCAACGCTGTGACCGTACGAATCGATTTCGAGACCGTCGAAATTCACCAAATCGCGTTCTCCGTCCCCGCCCGAGATCGTACGAGCGAACTCCTCCATCACAAAATGTCGCCAACGCGATCCCGGGTGAATCGCCATCAGGTGAAACCAGTAGCCTTTACCGCTGGATTCGGCATTTTCGCGCGTGGTGATTCCTCCATTGAAAACCAATTGCTCTCCACCGCGGTCTGTCATCGGGAAAGGATACTGTTGGAACACGCTCTTCGAGGCAGAATAAGCGGCTACATACGCCAACGACAAAATCCCGCGTTCGCGATTCGCGTCGATTTTCTTCTGAATGTCTTCCACATGAATTTCTTTATCGTGGAAGGGCTCGTTGTAATAAGTTTTCTTGGTCGGTGCATAGTTTCCGTGCGCCGGAAAATAGTCGTAATATTCGACAGCGTTGATGCCCAGGTCCGAGAACATTTCGGCCTTGGCCTCATAATTTTCCGCCACGCGATCCCACAGGGTATAAAACCCATACCGCACATCCGCGGCGCGATTTTTCGTCACCGTTATAACACATGGCGTTCCGACGTTTCGACGCTGTCCATCCAGGTAAATTTGCAATTTAATCAGGTAAGCGCCTTCCGGGACATCCAACTTCAATGGAATGTTCAAGTAAGAACTCGACGCCGATTCGTAAGCTTTCTTCCAGATCGATTCGCCCGCCGGGGTTTCCAACTCCAGATCGATTCGGCCCTGGTATGGTGAAATGGCGTCCGCGTAAGTAATCGTCAGAATGTTATCTTCATTGGGTGCGACGGTATTTTTCCGCAGCGATATTTTCTTCAATAATGGTTCGCTTGCATTCAAATCCCGCAATGGACGCAACGAACGTTCAAGACGTTTCGGCGCGGAATTCTCCGTCTCCAGTTCAATATCGAATACCTGGGCTGAAGAAATCGGACTCCGGTCGCCCTTGGCATAAAGAAAACGAGTCGCAGCATCGTAAAACCACCCATTTTCTGCCGCTGCATACATGTCCTGCTTTTGCAGCGGGCCAAGCAATTCATCGTTCAAATGAATTTGCACAGGCGCAGCCTCCAACGGCACCACAACTTCGTATCGTCGCAGCATCGGCATGCCATCGTAGTGTCCTTCGGTTGGATCGACCCGAACCTGAAGTTGATCGCCTTCGCGAAGAGCTGAAAACTGTGTCGTGGCAAATCCACCGGACTGATACGCCATCGATTTTCCATCGTCTTCATATAACTTGCCCGTCGCTTCCTTCTGACGAACGGACAGAAACACGCGCAGCGTCACGTCCTCGAGCGGCGCTTCGTCGGTTCGCGGTTGTTCGGGGCCAAGCGGTATGATCGTCGGCGTTTTCACCAACATCGGGAACGTCGAATTCGATACCGGATAGTCGATCGACTTGAGACCCGAGTATTCGAACCCGGTTTGCCAATCCATCCAAATACCGCTCGGCAGATACATCAGCACCGAAATAGCATTCGGTTCGGTGACCGGAGCCGCCATCAAGTTTCGCCCAACCAGAAACTGCGTATCCAGATCCCAAACACTCGGATCGTTCGGATAATCCATGACCAGTGGCCGCATGAACGGCGTACCGGTGTCATAGGTTTCCCGCGCCAACGTGTAATAATACGGCACCAGTCGATATCGAAGTTCGATCAGCTCGCGGACGGCATTTTCAACCTCGGAACCATGTTCCCAAGGTTCGAGTCCATCGCCCACGCCGTGAGGACGGTAAATGGGAGAAAAGAGCGCAAACTGGCACCAGCGCAGGTACAGTTCTCCCGTACGTTTTCCATTTGAATATCCCCCAACATCCGAGTTCCAGTACGGCACGCCGGCTAAACCCATCCCAAGAGCCAACGAAACCTGGCGCCGCAAATCGTCCCACTCGGAAGCCACATCGCCGCTCCACACACCTGCGCCGTACTTTTGCATGCCTGCAAAGCCACTGCGGCTCATGATGAAGGGTCGCGAATCCGGCGCGTACTCTCGCACGGCTTCGTACGTCGCCCGGTTCATTTGCATTCCAACGATGTTGGCGACTTCCGTGTGCGATCCACCATGAAATGCGATCGTTTCGATTTCGCCTTCCGGTTCGTTCAGGTCATGCCAGAACGCATCGAAACCATACGTGCGAATCAGCCGCTCGTGTTGATTTTTCCACCAGATGCGCGTTTCCGGATTCGTGAAGTCAAGCAGGTACACCGGCGACTTCGAGGTCACCCAATCCATCCCCACATCGACGGGCTCCCCCTCGGCATTCAATCCAACCAGCCCTTTTTCGATCAACTCGTCGGTCTGCATCGATTGGCCCGTAACCTGGGGTTCCATGATCGGAATCACTTTAACACCCTGGTCGTGGATTTTCTGCATATTCTCGACAGGGTTTTCCCACTCGGAGGTTGTTTGAAAATCCAACGCCCCCATCAATTCCTTGCCAAACCAATCGAGGTCGAACGCCACGCCATCGACCGGAATATCGCGCTTGTCGAATTCCCCGATCAGATCGTCCACTTCCTGAAACGACTTGTAGCCGAATTTCGACTGAATATTCCCAAACGACCAACGCGGAGCCAGTAACGGACGGCCAGTCACTTGGGTATATTGATCCATCACGCCGTCCATGGAATCGCTGACGAACACATAGTAGCGCAATTCGCCCGCTTCCGAGTGATACTGAATGGTGTTGGGTGATTTTGCTCCGATATCCAGATCGGCCATGCCGGGATTATCGATAAATACCCCATAACCTTTGCGACTGACCCAGTAGGGAAAGATCAACTGGGCACCGCCGTCATGGTGATTTTCGATCCGATACGTATGGCCCCGGCGCATGAGACGCACATCCATGTCGGCCGCCTGCTCGCCGAGTCCGTAAATCGCATCGTCGCTGGAAATATCAAACGCCAGTGTCCGCAAGTTATCGTTAGCTGAAGTGGCAACGCTCTGGCTTTCACCAAAAAGCGGTGTGCCGTCCAGACGTTGAAAATTTAGTCGCAATGGTTTACGCTCGATGGCAATTTGCCATTGAGGGCCTATCATCCGAAGGACATCGGGTTCTTCCTCGACCGTAAATGTCGTATCGGGCCACTCGGTACGCGTCACAGACCAGGACGGTTTGTCGGTAAAAACGCTATTCGGGGCGAAATCCACCTGGACCGTACCGTCCAGACGGGGCGTTAATCGTATAGCTGCTTTTCGCGACTTCAAAATCAACGCGTCCTCAGTGACCTCGAACTCGTCCAGATCGCCAATCGTGCTGATCGTCGGAGGCTCGGTTGCATTGGTGTAATAATCGCGCGACCAGAATTCCACTGGGTGTTCATACCCCCATTCGCCAATTGAAACGTAATCAGCATCGAACTGATACGGAGATCCGTTTGTAAAACCTAATATCATGAAGATGTTGCCGTTTTTCGACCATGCCGTCTCGTGCACGGTTTCGTCGAAAACCAACGCATCGCCGGAAAACGAGGGATCCCGCGAAACCTGGGCTTGAATTAAAACGGGATAATGCCCACGAACTTTCACATGCAGATAGAAATCGTCCCCCGGTTTAATATCCACCCGAGCGGCGCGACAGATATCGTAATAATTTCCCCCCTGACGACGCAGCCGAATCCGATTTCCTCCCCCATCGAGCGTCAACAGGTAACCCTCGAAATCCTTATTCGAGCGAAAAGCGATGTCCATATTTCGTTCGGCATTTGGATTGTCGTCGAATTCCGTCATGCGCAAATGCGCCCAGATTTCATAGTCGTTCGACGGAATCATCGTCGATAAATCGGGCGAAAACAAACTGCTGACCCAACTATCGCAAAGTCCAAGGCTTGCCGAACCCATTTGAGGGCTCACCTTTTCATAGGGACGATACGTCACACAATTATTCTGATCACTCCAGAAGCTACGGTTCAAATCCCCGGGGTAGCCGGATTGTTCTCCCCAATTGAATTGATCGAAGTAAATTTCCCGTGCTGCTTCTGCAGCTCTCGTTCCCCCGAGCAAAATCAGGGTCGCCGCTAATCCCCCCAGAATGCTTGTGCAAGCATGGTGAAGTTGCGATGATATGGAACGTATCACGGTAAAATCTCCCGATTATGGAAGTCTGATGGTCGATGTCGTGTCGATACCCTGGCTCAGGCGTATCCGCCAAACCTCAGAAGTTTGGACGTAACATGATGGATAATTTCCTGGATGTCTATTCAAAAGGGAAAGCGCATGAAATAACGGCCATTCCGACAACTCCCCAGTTGCCATGGCCGTTCCCCCTAAATAATCGCGGCATACCGAACCGAGCTCAGCCCAGTTCGTCGCGCCAGTCTTCTAATTCTCGCCTCAATAACCCCAACTCGTCCTTCACCCGGCGCAACGTCTCGCGTTGCTCGTCATTCAATCCAGCCGATCCTGGCTCGAATGCATTCGTTGCTGAATCCACCTCGGGCGGTAATTCCGGTTCCAACATCAACGGCGAGGCTACTTCGCTTGAGCTGGAAGCTGATGGTTGCTTCGGGCTCTCGCGTCGTCCCGACGAGGATTCTTCCTTCAATTTCTCGACCGCCCCCGCGATCGTGTATTTCTCCACGTGCAGCAGTTCCCGAACACGTAAAAGCAACTCGATATCTTTTTGACGATACCGTCGTTGATCGTTGGAGTCCTTTTCCGGCGACAACATCGGGAACTTCGTTTCCCAATAACGAAGCACATACGGCTCGACGCCGATGATATTGGCAACTTCCTGGATTTTGTAAAACAGCTTTTTGGGGTATGCGGCAGACATGGTCATAGGAAGGGCCAGGAACTTGGAGCGTGGTTTAAGGATACAATTCACCAATGGACGGCGGGTAGCTCAAGGAAAACTGTCTGCTCAGGAAAAAAAACTCGGATAATTCCTATCAACCAAGGCGAATAAATATCGAATTTTCGACCTTTGGTTTGGGGTTTATTTATTTAACGCGTAAAAAACCCCCGCCAGCCATTGGGCTGACGGGGGAGGTCATTCGATTATTGGGCTGAATAAGCGGAGGTTACTTCGTCTTAGCGGATTTCCGGGCGGCTTTTTTCGCGCCGCCCTTTTTACCGCCTCCGGCTTTAGCCTTGGCAGCGATTAATTCCAGCGCCTGGTCCATCGTCACGCTAGCCGGGTCCGTGTCGCGCGGCAACGTCGCGTTTACTTTGCCATCCGTCACATAGGCGCCATAACGCCCATCGAGCACCTGGATCTCGGTGCCTTCCGGGTTCTTACCCAAGTCCTTGAGCACGCTTTTAGCCGCAGCGCCGCGACGACCGGCCTTGGGTTCGGCCAGCAATTCAAGCGCGCGCTCGAACGTGATGGTGTAAATATCGTCATCCGCTTTGATTGAACGGAAATCTTTGTCCGCCTGAACATACGGGCCAAAACGACCAATATTCGCCAGCACCGACACACCCGATTCGGGATGAACGCCCAGCTCGCGCGGCAGCGAAAGCAGTCGCAACGCTGTTTCCAGATCCGCTGTATCCTCTGTCATGCCTTTTGGCAATGACGCCCGGCGCGGTTTATCGCCTTTGCCCTCGGGTGTTTCGCCCAACTGCACATAAGGCCCGAAACGACCGCGCGCCACGTACACTTTCATGCCGGATTTTGGATCGACACCCAGAGAACGCGGTCCCTCGGCACGACGCTTGATCAGTTCCACGGCTTCACCGACGGCAAAATCAGCCGGCGCCACTTGGGCGGGAATATTCGCAACGTTGCCTTCGCCACCTTCGCCGCGCATGACGTACGGACCATATCGCCCAATGCGCACAACGACGTCTTTACCGGTGTCTGTCTCAACGCCCAGTTTCACCACCGGCAACCCGATGCGCTCTTGCTCGCGAACGATCAATTGTTCCAGGCCCGGGTGTTCGGCAGCTTCGGCATCCTTGCCACGATAAAATTGCTTCACATGCTCGATCCAATCGCGCGAACCCGAAGCGATTTCGTCGAGTTCTTCCTCCAGCCGCGCCGTGAAACCAATATCCACATAATCCGCAAAGTGACTGCGCATCAGGTTTGTCACCGCCATGGCCGTAAAGGTCGGCACCAAGGCGTTGGATTTGGGCTGCTTGAAGATATATCCACGGTTTTGAATCGTGCTGATAATCGAGGCGTAAGTCGATGGACGACCAATGCCTTCTTCTTCGAGTTTTTTGACTAGCGACGCTTCGGTAAATCGCGCCGGAGGCGACGTCACGTGCTCGCGCGAACGAAGCGCTTCCAATCCGGTGGCCGTTGCCGCCCCGTTATGTCGGCCGTTCGCCCGGGGAATTTTCTGACCAACCTCCAGATGAGGCAGCAGTGTTTCCTGATCGCCAATTTCCGCCGCCGGATCATCGCTGCCTTCGACATAGGCGCGCAAGTAACCGGGGAATTCGATTTTTTTGCCGCTGGCGTGGAAAACCGCCTCGTCACCGGTTGGAGTGTGCGCCGAAATTTCCACCGAAGTACGCATCACGCGCGCGTCCGGCATCTGGCTGGCAATGGTTCGCTTCCAGATCAGTTCGTAAATCTTCCGTTCGTCTTTATCGAGTGCATCCGCCACGTCCTGGGGACGACGACCGAGCTGTGTCGGACGAATCGCCTCGTGCGCTTCCTGTGCATTGCGCGCTTTTGTGCGATAAACGCGAGAACCTTCGGCGTATTCTTTGCCGTACATGCGACCAATTTCTACCTGCGCTTCGTTCAATGCCCGCTGCGACAAGGTCACCGAGTCCGTACGCATGTAGGTGATCAAACCGATGCGCTCGCCATTGCCGAGATCCACGCCTTCGTACAATTTTTGCGCGATGCGCATCGTACGATCGGCGCTGAACCCCAGTTTACGGTTCGCTTCCTGTTGAAGCGTTGAGGTGGTGAAAGGCGGAGCGGGACGTTGTTTGCCTGGCTTTTCTTCAACCTTGCTGACAACCCACGGTAACTGGCGTTCCAGATCTTCGGCCAAAACGTTCGCTTCGTCTTTGCCCAATACCAAGGCATTGCCTTTTAGTTTACCCGTCGAGGAATCGAAATCTTTTCCCGACGCCACACGGCGGCCACTTACCCGCGCCAACGACGCATTAAAACCGCCCATGTTCGATTGAAACTGGGCTTCGAGATCCCAATAGGTGCTCGTAACAAACGCCTGGCGCTCTTCTTCGCGTTCGACGATCAACCGCACCGCCACCGATTGCACGCGACCGGCGCTGAGGCCCGACTGGACCTTCTTCCACAACACGGGAGAAAGCGAATACCCGTAAAGCCGGTCGAGAATACGGCGACTTTCCTGGGCATGGACCAAGGCTTCGTCCAATTCGCGCGCATTTTCCAACGCGTGCTGAATGGCTTCCGGCGTGATTTCGTGAAAAACAATCCGGCGAACCGGGACGTCTGGTTTCAAGATTTGCAACAAATGCCAACTGATGGATTCGCCCTCGCGATCCTCGTCCGTTGCGAGCAACAATTCGTCGGCTTTATCGAGGGCCTTCTTCAGTTTATCGACGTACTTTTTTTTGCTGGCCGGCACGACATAAACCGGCTCGAAGTTTTTTTCGATGTTCACGCCAAACCGCGCCCACTTCTCGCCTTTGACTTTGGCGGGAATTTCATCGGCCTTTTCGGGCAAGTCGCGCACATGGCCGTAAGAGGCTTCGACCTGGAAGCCTTTGCCAAGGAACCGGCTGATGGTTTTTGCCTTGGCGGGCGATTCGACAATGACAAGTGAGGACATTAGATCTCGAATTCTATAGCAGAGGGATTCATTCAGGGAAAAACGCAACGCATCATTAAAGGATAGGACATATTTCTGGCTGCGACACATCTATCCCCTGTCGGCGGATTGAAAGGCCAAGCGGAGCCGTTGCCCTGTGACAAGCGAAAATTCATGTGCTTTCACTTGGACGCTTCCATGTGTTGGCTAAAACGCAACCGAAAACACCTGCTTAAAACAAGTAGTATCAACCATCTAAGCTGGGAGCAAAATAAATTACCCGCTTGAAAAGATTCTGGATTTCCTGTTACGACTGCTAATTGTAACCAAAACAGAGTTGAAATTCCGTTGTGAACTTTCCGAAAAGTTATCCACAGGGGGTGTGAATAATCATCCGAAAAAAAGGCGATAATGCAGCAAGCCATGCGCTCCAAATTATTGATAATACTATATTTACATCAAATCATTCCATCTGAGAACAAACTCGTCGAGCTGTGGAAAACTCCTGTGGATAAAATCCGCACCGGTTTTCCACTCTTTCCGTCCAAAATAGCAGTCTAACTCCTTGTTTTTCAGTGTCTAATAAATCCCTAACAATCAAAATCCGTTTTTCACAGCGTTTCACAGTTAGAAACGCTTTCCCGCCACGTTGGCTCAAAGACCCTCAAGTTATTCACAATCGTCCACAGGATTCCAGGGGGCATACTATTACACCAACTGAGCACTAAGTTTAGTAAAATAAGTGCTCTACGACGTTATTCCCTTAATTCACACCTCTGACTAAGATGACGAGGTTAATGTTTTAAAAGCTTTTTAAATCCTATAACAGCCTACGAATAGAGTCGCTTGATTGATTTTGGACATCAATGAGCGACATTCCCTTGCAAGGCTGGCCTGATCTGTGCTCTACACACCCCCAAGATGACGACAGAAGCCCCTAGCATGAAACTTGGCGTTCAAACGCAACCTGCGCTTCGAAGCCTTGGTGAGAAACCCCTGGCTGACCTGATGGCTCAGAACGGATTCCCCGCTTTCCGGGGAAAACAACTCTTCCATTGGGTTCATAAAAAAGGCGCGCGTGATTTTTCGGAAATGACCAACCTTTCCAAGGATATTCGAGAATGGTTGGCACAAAACACCCGTTTTGGTGGGATGGAAAAGGTCATCGCTGAAAAACCATCAGCCGATGGCAGTGTTAAATTCCTCTTTGAATTACACGATGGCAAAAAAGTCGAATCCGTCTTAATGCCCGGATCGACATTAGACCCATCGAAAATGACATTATGCGTCAGCTCTCAAGTTGGCTGTGCCGTTGATTGTAAATTTTGTGTAACGGGCAAAAACGGCTTCTTTCGCCAGATGACTGCGGACGAGATCGTTGATCAAGCTCTCTATGCCCGTCGATATCTGGAACACCAGGGTGGAGGTCGTATCCTTCGCAATCTGGTTTTCATGGGAATGGGCGAGCCGTTGCTCAACACGGAAAACGTGATTCCGGCTTTGAAGATTCTGGTCGATGAAAAGGGAATGAATCTTTCTCCGAAACGAATCACCGTTTCGACGAGCGGAATTATCCCCGGTCTCGAAGAACTCGCTCGTGAAAACCTCGGTGTGGGACTTGCCATCAGCTTGAACGCTTCAACTCAAGCCGAACGGGAAATCATCATGCCGATTACCAAACGATATCCGCTCGATCAATTGTTGGAATCCTGCCGGAATTTTCCGCTGCGAACCAATGGCCGGATCACGTTTGAATACGTTCTGATAAAGGATTTCAACGATTCTGCAAAACATGCTCGTCAAGTCATTAAGCTTGTTCACGGAATTCCTTCCAAAATCAACGTTATTCCGTTTAATCCGGATCCAGCACTTCCCTACGAACGTCCCGACAATGAAACAGTTGAATTGTTTTGCGATGTGCTGAGGTCTGCTCATCTGACGACCAGTATCCGATGGTCCAAAGCGCTTGATGTCAGCGGTGCTTGTGGTCAACTTGCAGGTCAGTATCGCCAAAAAGCGGAAAACGGGCGTTACGTTATTCTTCCCCGAGAACAATCTGACGAGCTAGAGCAATGAAAACACTGGATTTACTCGAAAGATTGACTGATCTGGAACGTCGTCCTAACGCGCGGAAATACACCGACGCGGAATACAATCTGGACGGGTTCCGCGCGTGGCTCGATGCGATTGACGCCCCTTATAAGCGCAGTTCCTGGATTCATGTGGCCGGTACCAAAGGCAAAGGTTCAACCAGTGCAATGATCGAATCGCTGCTGCGCGCGGCAGGTCTTCATACGGGATTGTTTACCTCGCCACACCTGGAGCACTACGGCCAACGGTTTCGATTCAGCGGTCAGTCATGGACGCTTGAGCAATTCGTCGAGGCGCTTTCGCGCATTGATCCCTATATCGATACCCGTCCAGGTAATATACTTGGCAATATATCTCAGGATCGGACAGTTTTTGAGGTCTTGACGGCTATTGCGTTTCGAGAATTTCACGCGGCAAATGTCGATGTAGGCATTTTGGAAGTTGGCCTTGGCGGTCGGTTGGATTGCACCAACGTGATCGACCCCGCCGTGAGTGTCATTACCCCGATCGGTCGCGATCACACGAAAATTCTGGGCGAAAAGATCGAGCAAATCGCGCTCGAGAAAGCCGGTATTTTGAAACGTGGTCGCCCAGCGGCAATTTTTCGTCCCACCACCGATCTGCAACGCCGTGCGCACGCCACGATTTTAGACCGCGCGCGAAAATTGCGCGTTTCCGTTCATCAACCGCCCCATGTGGAAATTCTGGAACGTCAACCCGGAGGCCAGCGTCTTCGGATTCATCTTTCCGATGGACCGCTGGATGTGCGGTTGAACCTTGCGGGCGATTTTCAGGCCCAAAATTTCGCTTTAGCTTTGCTTGCCGCGCAGCTTTATCTGAGGCCGTTCAACTTGCCGCTCTCGCGCGAGGCCATCGCTGCCGCCGCACGATGGGTTTCGTGGTCGGGCCGATTTGAAGTCATTCCAAACGTGCCGCCGGTGGTCATCGACGGAGCCCATTGTCCGCTGAGTGCCAGCGCCCTGGCCGACAGCCTGGTTTCCCACGCAACCGCGACTCCCCCACCGTACACGTTGTTGTGGGGCATGCAGGCGGACAAAGACCATGGGGCGTTTTTGAGCGCGTTGACGGACAAAATTTCGCTGGGCGAAGTCGTATGTTACCCGGTGCCGGGTGACAGAGGCGCGCCCGCGTTTGTGCTCGCCGCGGCGGCGCGTGGACTCAGCCTGCCCGTCTGGGCCGAGAACGATCTCGAATCCGCGTTCAAACGCGCGCAATTTACATCCACCATTTTCGGCGGCACACTGCTCGCCGCCGGGTCGATTTATACGCTGTCTGCAATTCGAAAAATGGCGGAAGTGGCGAAGGGGTAATTCAACCACGGAAAGCACGGAGCACACGGAAATCCTCCGTGTCTCTGCGCCTCTGTGGTTGTCTTTCGTTTCCTAAATCCCCCTCGACATTGGCGCGGGTCTGGCTACCCTTGGGGGCGAAGTTTTCCCTAAGGGAGAACGGGCGTCTCGCCCGTTTTAAATATCCCTTGAACGGGCAGGATGCCCGTTCTCCTTTTATTCCGCAGGAGATCGACCCTCTATGTCCGTTGTTCGTCGTAAAACTCGCCCCGTCAAGGTTGGCAACGTCGTGATTGGCGGCGGCGCGCCCGTCAGCGTCCAGACCATGACGAAAACCGACACGCGCAATGTCGAGGCCACGCTGGCTCAATTGCATGAATTGGCCGCCACGGGCGTCGATATCGTGCGCCTTGCGTGCCCCGACGAAAAAGCCGCGTTGGCGTTCGGCCCCATCATGCGCGAAACCCCCGTACCGATCATTGCCGACATTCATTTCGATTATCGGATGGCGCTGCTGGTGCTCGACGCGGGCGTGGACGGCATTCGGTTGAACCCCGGGAACCTGGCGCGGCGCGACAAATTGCCCGAAATCGTGGCGCGGTGTCGCGAACGCGCGATTCCGATTCGCATCGGCGTGAACAATGGGTCGCTCTCGATGCCGTTGCGCAAGAAAGTCTTCGCCGGCGAAATGGAAACCTACACCGCGATGGCCGAAAGCGCGCTCGAACACATCCGACTGCTCGAAGATCTGGACTACAACGAGATCAAAATTTCGCTCAAGGCCTCGGACATCGATACGACGGTGCGGGCGTATCGCGCCTTGGCACCCCGGTGCGAATACCCGTTCCACGTGGGGCTCACCGAAGCGGGCACGGTGCGTACGGGCACGATCAAGTCGTCGGTGGCGATCGGGATGTTGGCGCACGAAGGGCTGTGCGACACGATCCGCGTTTCGCTGACGGGCGATTCAAAGGAAGAAGTGTTTGTCGGTCAGAAGCTGCTGCAATTCGTCGGGCTGCGCGACGCGGGACCGAACCTGATTTCGTGTCCGAGCTGTGGCCGCGTCGAGATCGCGCTGGAAAAAGCCGCCCTCGAAGTCGAAGAACGTCTGCGCGATTACGCCGCCGAAAACATCAACGTGTCCGTGATGGGTTGCGTCGTGAACGGCCCGGGCGAAGGCCAGATTTCCGATTTCGGCATCGCGGGCGGTCGCGGCCAGGGCGTAATTTACCGCCTCGGCAAAGTGCTGAAAAAATGCAAGGAAGAGGAAATGGTCGATGAGCTGTTCAATGCCATCGATGCGTGGATTGCCGCCGGTCGCCCGCGTGAGGAAGTCGATCCGGAAATTTACGAGCAGGTGATGAACTCCAAGCCCATGAACGAAACGGCAGAGGCGGAAGTGTGAGTTGTTAAAAGGATGAAGGATGAGGGTGGAGGGATGAAATTACAAACGACGCAATATCTTGAACAACAAGCGTGTTGGCCTCAGACCGGTAAGCATATCCTGGCTCAGCACGACAATTCATCGATCATTGTTTACCAAGCATTTCGTCCCTCCATTGTAAATTATGCCTTAGCGCACGGTCGATTTGGCGGTGATTTTAGTTTTACGCGGATGAGTTGGATCAAACCGAACTTTCTTTGGATGATGTATCGGTGCGGTTGGTGCGAAAAAGAGGAGCAGAAACGGGTTTTGGCTATACGATTGAGCGTTGAATTTTTCGATTGGTTACTCTCGCAGGCCGTCAAATCCACTTTTGATGCCACGCAGTTTGACACTCAAGAAGAATGGAAATCGGCACTTCAACAATCGTGTGTTCGACTGCAATGGGACCCCGATCATGATCCTTTAGGCGGAAAGCTGCCTCGAAAAGCAATCCAGTTGGGTCTTCGAGGCGAAGCTCTACGTCGTTATGGGCAGGAAGAGGCTTTAGAAATTTCAGATATTACTTCTTTCGTTGAGGAACAACGGTTGAATATAAAAAATACAACGGCTTTGCTTACTCCTTTGGAATCTGTTTACACTCCTCGAGATAAAGCGGCGATTGGTTGTATTGGATTGGATGCTATTGCGTGATTCGAATAAGTTTAAATCGCCTCATCCCTCATCCCTCATCCTTCATCCTTTCTCTTTGCGTTCTCCTTCTATCCGGTTGTTCCGGCCCGCTGGTCAGCGACCCGGACGCGGTACCTCAAGCGATCGTAAAGGATGGTGTGGATGCGCGCAACGCGTCGGTGAAGCCGCGTCGGGCGCCGATTGCCGTGGGCGAGTTGATTCCGCGCTTGATTCTCTCCGACCAGAAAGGCGTCGATGTTTCAACGCACGAGGTCGTGGCGTCGGGCGATGCGGTGTTGGTGTTTTTTCCGGGGGCGGATGCTCCGGAGGCGCGGGCGCTTTTTCAGTGGGTACGCGAAATGCGTCAGATGGCTGCCGGGCGGCGGTGCGAAATTTTGTTGGTCACGCCGGATTCGGCGGAACGCAACGCCATGATTGCCAAGGCCGAAGATTTGCATGTGGCGATGTTGACCGATCCGTCCGGTTGGGCGGCGCGAGCATTCGGGTTGATTCCTACGCCGCGCGACACGCAAGTGGGTCGAACGTGGAGCGTTGTTCTGGGTCGGGAAGGTCGCGTGATGGCGGTTCGGCCCGGTTTGATGCCCGTGACGGATTTGATTACAACCCTTGAGGTTCGGCCTTCGGGCGACGATTTCGGGGCGCTTGACTTAATGTGGTGAAACCGCGCATTTGGCGCGAGATCGGAAGGGGATTACACACATGAAAATTCGATTTATTCCCATGGTGATGTTGTTTTTGACGATGGTGTTGGCGACTTCGTGCGTCAACGCGGTGAAATTCGAGCAACATTCACCTTACCAAGTGAAAGCAAAGATCGACAAGCCGCTGTTGCTGGTGGTGCCGGATTCGACTGACGTGAATTTTTTTCCGGCTTCGACGGGAAAATTTCTCACGCGGAAGAAATACAACATTTACTATGCTCAGGCAATTAAGCACGAAACGGTGGCGCGATTTCAAAATATGTTTTCGGCGATCAACGTGGTGACCGAATCGCAGTTCGACGAAATTCAGGGAATAGAACCAGAGGTAAAGGCCGGAAACGCAGACGAGGAGAAAGTCGAAGAACTCGATGAATTTGAGGCTGAACAGGCCGAATTGATCAAAGAAATCGATTTTTTGCCGACCATTGTTCACGAGCAGAATGGCTATGTTCTGCACTACAAGCGCATTCTGTTCACGATGCGGGATTTGAAACCCACGTATATGGTCGAGTTGGAATTTTGGAACCGCGAAACGGGGCAGGTACTGCTGGATGGTAAGTTGCGCGCTTCGGGACAAGTCACTGAACGCCGCGAAGATCAGAAGTTAATGAATGAGCAACTGGTCGTTTCCGTAACCAGCGCCTGTACGAATTTGCTGCTGAACTTACGCGACAATGTCGCCGAAGTTTTAAAGTCATCGCCCGAAAAATGACCGACTCCGACGTTCAATCAGGTCACCAGGAACACATCGATGTGCCCGAAGATGCGACGGGTATGCGGCTCGATACGTTTTTAGGCCGACGACAAAATGTGCATAGCCGTACGTTTTTCCAACAACTGATCAAGGACGGAAAAGTTGCCGTCAACGACGCGCCCGCGAAACCGAGCCAGACACTGGAGGGTGGCGAACGCGTCGTGGTACATTTTCCACCGCCGGAAGATCCCTGGCCTCAGCCGCAGGATCTGCCGATTTCCATTTTGCACGAAGACGATCAAATCATCGTGGTGAATAAAGCCGCCGGGATGATTGTGCATCCTGCGTCGGGCAACCCGGACGGTACGTTGGTCAACGCGTTGCTTCATCATTGTCCCGATTTGCCCGGCATCAACGGGGTAAAACGTCCCGGGTTAGTACATCGATTGGATCGCGACACCACGGGCGTGATGGTGGTGGCAAAAACCGATCGCGCGATGCGGATTCTTTCGAATCAAATCAAGGACCGTCGGATGTCGCGCCTTTACGTGGCGCTGATCATTGGCGATCCGTCGTGGGATGAAACCACCGTAGATGCAGCAATCGGTCGCCACGAAACGATGCGGGTCAAACGATCCGTCGATGGGGTGGGAGCCAAGGACGCGCGCACGCATTTTCGAGTAATGGCTCGCGCGCACGGATTTACGTTGCTGCGGTGCCAGCTTTCCACTGGTCGCACGCACCAGATTCGTGTGCATTGCGCCCACATTGGAATGCCCATCGCCGGGGATGAAATTTACGGCGGCACCGTTACACGAGCGGTCGAAAAACTGCGCCACGTAGAATCCAAACTACGCGCTGTATTTCAGAACTTAAACCGACCGTTTTTACACGCGCGTTTGCTCAAGCTGCAACATCCCGACGATGGCAAATGGTTCGCGTTTACCGCTCCTTTGCCGCAAGATTTAACAAAGGTTGTTAATATCTTAATGCCGGAATTAGACGTGGAAGAGTTGTTAAGGAAAAATTATGAAGGGGATTAACTTGATCTACTAAAGATGACAGGATCATCATGATACCGAGTTTCTGCATGGAGTTCAAGATAGCATCCTCTTAGTTCTGGATATTCCGAAGCAAAGTCAGGCGTTAATTTATTCCGATCATTAATATTTGTTTCTGCATGTACACCCGCCCATACGAACAACACGTTTTTCGATAAAGTATATTGCGTTCTTTCGGAAACATTTCCTCGGTATCGTATATTATTCATGACAATGCGATCTCGGTTTTCTGCTAAGGTTGCCAGACTTTCGATATCTTTATGATAGTTTGGTTTTCCGCGCGGGCTATACTTAATTTCTATCACACCAATAACCATTGTATGATGGGTAATCACGAAATCCGGTCTGATAATTTTGCGACACCCATCGATTTTTACACGGATACCTGGTTCAATAAACAAACGCCTATTATCATTTAACTTTTTACTGATATGCGACCATAATGATGCCTGTAAACTGCGTTCGGAATTGATGCGCTGCTTACAGTAATCAGCGATGATGCATTCTTCCCAAGCATCACTTATTAATGTTCTTAGTAGTTTTCTTTTATTCATTTTTCTCCCCTCACACCCCCAACATCTCCACCACGCGCTCCCGTGTTTTTGCCGCGAGTTGTTTGCGGTTCAGGCCTTCGGGTTTGATGGGAGTACCGAATGTGACGTGGCATTGCACGCCGCGAAATCCGACGAATCGCCACAGGTGAGGACCGAAGGTGTGCTCGGGACGCCAGTAGGCGATTTCCTCGCCGATGTTCACGCGTGGGTTTTCGCACTGCCAGCGTATCGCCACCGGTACGATCACCGCGCGGGTGTCGATCACCGGTTGCACAAGCGATGGCATGAAGGGCAGCACTTTGTCGCCTGCGGTCGAGGTGCCTTCCAAAAAGACGCACAGTGTATCGCCATCAGAAAGTCGCTCGCGCAATCGCTCGACAACGCCGACAAGACCGCGGTCGCTTTGTTGGCGTGAAACGAAAACCTGTTGGCTGTGGCCGACGAGCCATTTGACGAACGGCCAGTCTTGCAGTTCGGCTTTGGGCATGAAGAAACAACGTGTTGCCGCGCCCATGGCCCAGATATCGCCGTACCCCAAGTGGTTCGGAGCAAGCAACGCACCGCGCGGCGGTTGAGGACCATCGACGGTGAGGCGAATGCCCGCTAATCGGGCGCTCCACCTGCACCACCAATGTGTCCAGCCGAGCGCGTGCACGAGGCGATGCTTAGGATCGCGGCGCGAGATGACATCGCACAGTAAAATAAGTTCGGTGATAAACGCCAGGGCAAGCAGCGCCACAATGCGCATCAATGCCAGCAAGTGATTCGTGCGAGCGGAAGTTTTGGGAGCGGATGAGGCAGTCAAGGCGGGTTCAATTCGTTAATAGAAGATCTCGGTATGGCACGCGCACTTCACAACGCGCCACCACACGGTGATCGCGCAATCGAAGATTCAGCCACGGAAGTCACGGATTGCACGGAAAAGTGTTCTTTGCGTTTCTTTGCGGCTTCGCGCCTTTGCGGTGAATCTTTTACCGCATTGCTTCCAGCGCCGACATGGTGACTTGTGTGCCGTCCATCAGGATCAGGAAGTCCACGGTTCCGAATGCGCGGTCGAGCGCGGGGACGGAGATGACTTTGCAGCCGAGACGCATGTAAACGCTGAAGAGTTTGGGCAGTTTGATGGCGTCGCCAATGGCGGGATCGAATTCGCGTTCGGGCGATCCGCACGAATAATTTTCATGCGCGGGCAGCATCAAATCGGGGTGCAGGTAGTTTTGTTTGCGGATCGTTTTCATCGCACGCCAGCCGTCGTCGGGGTCGATGCTGGTCAGCGAGCAGCAACCGAACAAAAACCGCTGTTCGTGCATGAGAACAAAGGTGCGAATGCCTTGCCACAGCATCATCAGCGTGGCGGGCGAACGGTGTTCTTTGGCGATGCAGGCGCGGCCGCATTCGACAGCGCTGTAGAAATACGGTTCCAGCGCGGTCAGATCGTATTCTTCGCCCGAATACACACCGAAATGCGAAAGCGCGTGCGCCATTGTCTGAAGCCGGTAAGTGCCAACGGCACGTTCGGTTTCGCGGTCGAGAATTACAAGGTGGGTCATCTGCTGGTCGAAGGTATCTTCGTCTAAACCGGTGTGGGTGGACGCCGAAAGCCCTTCGCCGAGTTCAAGGTTGAAGACTTCGTAGCGCAAACGCAGGGCGGCCTGAATGGTGCGCGTCGAGTTTGCGAATCCAACGATATAACGAGGATGCGATACGCCGGGAAGCGCGAGCAGATCGATTTTCTCACGCCGGGTCTTCAAATCGGACACCGCATGAATGGGTTCGATCACCAAAGGGTCGCGTAATTTAATGGAAGCTGGGTTCATAAGTTGGACCTCTTCCGAAGAAGACCGTCCGCGAGGTGTTAAGGGTTGTTTACGCCGTTGGCGGATATTGTTTCGCTTTTTTCTGATAATTTACTATATCCCGAATCATGCGTACCGCGCCAAGGGGTTTGTGGCCTCGCCGACGATTTGCTTCTCCAATCTCGAATAGAATTCGGAACTGACGAAACAGGGCTCTGTAGGCTTGTTTCAACGTCACGCGAGCGTCCCAGATGTGCGTCGATTCCGCCGACGCGCCGTTGACCTCGATGATTTTGAAATCCTCGCCTTTCAGAAACGTTTCGAGGTTATGGAACCGAATATCGAAACGACCGAAATAGAAATCTGGCATCGAAACGGAAATCTCATGGATTCTTGACAGGAGAGCGGGAGTTACCTGGTCCGTGCCGTCTTTAAAGATGGTTCCCTGGCAATGGTTGCCCGAGAAAACAAGGCGAAACTCTTCTCCGGCAGGCAGGACGTGATCCAGCTTACGCCGGTGGCGCTTGAAGTACACCTCGGCAAGGTACTGAGCACGTTCGTCGGCGAGAATCAGTTGGCGTAGAGTGGATTTGCCGTCGCCAATCACCACGGGAAAGTACTTCAGTGTGAGCGAAGGAATGTGTCCGAGGTTTTTACCCGGACGGCGATAGTACATTACACCCGCTTCAAATCGAAAGTCGGCCAGTTCCTGCAGCACGAGTCGCTCACCCAGCGGGAATTTTTCGATATAGGCGCGTAACTCGGCTTCCGTACGCACGGGACGCACACCCGCGCCGCGCTGACCCACGTCGGGTTTAGCTACGAGCGGAAACGAGAGTTTTTCTTTCTCCAGTATTTTCAGAACATGTTGCTGGAATACTTCCAGTTTCCGACGCCGATGCGGCAGCTTCACGGTGGTGAAGCGCGCGACCCAGTGTCGTTGATCTTTGCCGACTAGAGATAAAATTTGCGATTTGGATTCATGCACCATGCCACCGGAATAAATGGACGGATTCGAGATCGTCGGTAACGTCAGGCTGCGGAACCGCGCTGCCAGAAAAGCGTAATAAAATCCCACGGGAATGTAAAAGATGTAGGGAGGCCAAAACTCGAAACGCGAAACCACTGGGGGACGTTCGGCGCGCTCTTCGGCCAGCTCGTTTTTTTTGCGCCGACGAGCAGCACCCCATTGCCATAATATCAACAATGTTACGACGCCGATCATGATCGGCCATTTCATGTGTGCAAGGTAACTGGTGACCAACTCGCCCAGTTTGATCGACAAGCCCATCAGTAAAAATGTCCAGGCAAGCGATGCTCCAAGCGCAGTGAGAAGGAATTTCACTGGGTGCGCGGCGAAGATTCCCGCTCCGGCATACATGGGAATGCGTGTGCCAGGAATGAAACGCGACGCGATGATTCCCTTGATCATATTGTCTTCAAAAACAACGCGGGTTCGCTCGAGGCTCTTGCGTGAAACGAACCCCCAATCGGCGATGCGTTCGCCCACCAAGCGACCGATGGCGTAAAGACCCAAATCCCCGACAGTGATCCCGAGCGATACGCCCAGGTAGGCGGTCCAGAACCCCATCTTGCCATCGGCCACGAGCAATCCGCACGCGATCGAGGTTGGATCCTCGAGAATCAGCGTGCAAAATCCCGCTAGAAACGCTTGGTGGGTGGGAGAGCCGGATAAAAGGACCGTTGTGTCATTCAGCCACGCGATCAAGGAGTGGGACAAACTCATGCGTTAGGCGACCTCGACAAGTCGCCGCTCGCCATGGCGCGTTTCAGGCGCAATTGCGGATCGGTGGGAATCGCCCCGTGGATGGGCCAATAACGCATTTCGATCGCATGGTTCGTCAGGTGGATTTCGATCTGCGTGATGCTCCGTGTGCAAGTCGTTTCGCGTTCCATCACGGGTGTCCACTCTTTGTAATCGTTGATCTGGAGCGCATTGATCGCGGGCAGTTCTCCGATGAAAGACGAACCGCTGGCGCGCCATTTTTCATAAGCTTCCTGGCGCCATGGCAGGACTTCGCCCTGGTTCCAAGACGACGAGCTGATCATAAACCAAATGTTTTCAATGGACTTCTTGATGTAAATTTTTTCCTCGTCGTTCCAGGTAAACTGAATGCCGCCGTCCGGTCCGACCAAAATCAGACGAAAACCGGCGTATGGTTTTGGGTTGAACTGTTTTTCCAACCAGTCGGCGGCTTCATGTACCGTGCGACATTTGGCGAGAACCTTGGGGATGATGCCACCGCGACTGGGGGCGCCTTCTTTGGGCTGCGGGGGTGGCGCATCCTCGTCTTCGGGATATTGGTTTAGCAAACAAGCGGCCAAACCGTATTCATTGACGCCAACCCAAGTGCCGCTGGCTTTGCCGTCCAGCGGCGCCATCCAGGCGATGGGATCATTTTCGGGTTCAAAGACCTGGGGAGGAATTTCCGGCGCGCGCGTGCGCATTTCGTCCCGATTCATGGTCATCAGGATTCGGTTGGAGTCACGCAATACAGTCAGAGTACACATAATGGTAGGAAACGATTCAAAATGATGATGAACATGCCAGTGTCAGGCAGTGCGCCACGGAAAGCAACAACAGTTGACAACCCGCCGGTGGGAATCGGCAAGCGAGAAGGATGATTGTAAGGTAAAAGGCAGAAAGGAAAAGGTAAAATTATTTCCGGTTTCGGGAATTTTAAGGCCTCAAAATCACCTTCTTCCAGATTCTGCCTTTTATCCTTCCAAATTGTCACTTCAACTTTGATGAACAAGTATTAAATAGCCATTTCCTCCCTTGATCCCCCTGGATGCGTTCAGGTTTAATTCCTCTTTACGATGGCTCGAGCGCCAAATGCCTGCGTTGGTGCCGAAAATCTCGTTCCCCCCCAGCCCTTTTGAAATCGGAGCCTCCCGTACATGCAAGACGCACGCGAGCAAATTATTCCTATCAGTATCGAAGATGAAATGCGCACGTCCTACCTGGACTATGCGATGTCCGTGATTGTGGGGCGCGCTCTCCCCGACGTTCGCGACGGCCTGAAACCCGTTCACCGGCGTATTTTGTTCGTCATGTACACAGGCGGCTATCGCGCCAATCGTGCGCACAATAAATCGGCCAAAATCGTCGGTGAAGTGATGGGTAAATTCCACCCGCACGGCGACATCGCCATTTATGATACGTTGGTGCGTCTGGCCCAGGACTGGAACATGCGCTACCCGTTGGTCGATGGCCAGGGTAACTTTGGTTCGGTGGATGGCGATCCCGCCGCCGCGATGCGTTATACCGAGTCACGCTTGTTGCCGATTGGCGAATCGCTGCTGACCGACATCGACAAAAACACCGTGGATTTCATGCCGAATTACGACGGCAAGGAACTCGAACCGACGGTATTGCCGTCCTCGATTCCGAACATGTTGGTCAACGGAGGCGCCGGTATCGCCGTTGGTATGGCGACGAACATCCCGACGCATAACTTGACCGAAGTGATCAACGCGCTGATCATGATGATCGACAGACCGCGTGCGACGCTCGAAGAAATCATGGAGCACATCCCCGGCCCGGATTTCCCGACCGGTGGTTATATTCTTGGCAACAAGGGCATCATTCAAGCGTACAAAACGGGCCGCGGCAAGGTTGTGATGCGCGCTCGTGTATGCACCGAGCAGCTTAAGGGCGGCAAGGAAGCCATCATCGTTACCGAAATTCCTTTCCAGGTGAACAAGTCGCGCCTGATCATGGATATCGCCCAGCAGGTGAAGGACAAAAAGATTCAGGGTATCACGGAAGTGCGTGACGAATCGGATCGCGACGGGATGCGCATCGTGATCGAGCTTCGTCGCGGCGAACCGTCCCAGGTGGTGATCAACAACCTGTACAAACGCACGCAGATGCAGACGTCGTTCGGCATTATCCTGCTGGCGATCGTGCATAACCAGCCGCGTTATCTGAGCCTGCAACGCATGTTGACGCTGTACATCGCGCACCGGCGCGAGGTGCTGCTGCGCGGCACGCGATATGATTTGAATAAGGCGCTCGAACGCCTGCACATCGTCGAAGGCTTGCTGATCGCGCTTTCGGACATCGACGAAATCGTGCGGATCATCCGCTCGAGCCCGGATGTCGATGTTGCACGCCAACGCTTGATGGATTCGGGGCTGATTGTCTTGCTGAAGAGTAAGCCGGGCAGTCACGCGCTGGAAGCTGGCTTGTTCGATCGCATTTCGATGCTGTCGAAACGTCAGGCAGATGCCATTTTGGAAATGCGTTTGCGTACATTGACGGCACTCGAAGTCGGTAAGTTGGCCGACGAGCGCGAGGAATTGCTCAAGACCATCGAGTACCTGGAATCGATCCTCGCCAGCGAAAAGAAACAGTACAAGGTCATCAAAGACCAGTTGCTCGATATGAAGAAGCGCTTTGGCGACGCTCGCCGCAGCGAAATGATCGCCCACGAAGGCGAAATGACCATCGAGGATCTGCTGGCCGAAGAACGCATGGTCATCACGATCAGTCACGCGGGTTACATCAAGCGCACCGATACGGCGCTGTATCGCAAACAGAAGCGTGGCGGCAAAGGTGTGGTCGGCGCGGAAACGAAGGAAGAAGATTGGGTCGAGCATCTGTTCATTGGAACGACGCACGACTACCTGATGTTCTTCACGAACCTTGGCAAGGCGTACTGGCTGAAAGTGTACGAATTGCCGCAAGGTGGGCGCGCGACCAAGGGACGTCCGATTATCAATTTGCTCGAAGGTCTTGAAAAAGGCGAGCAAATCGAATGCGTCGTGCCGGTATCGAACTTCGATGAAGATAAATACCTCGTGTTTATGACGCGCAAAGGCCAGGTGCAGCGCAACGCGCTCTCGCATTACAGCAACCCGCGCAAGGTGGGCATCAAGGCGATCAAGATTGTCGATGGCGACGAGTTGGTGGCGGTGCGTTTGACCAACGGCGAGCAGGATTTGTTCATCGGCACGCGCAATGGTATGGCGATTCGCTTCCGTGAAACGGATGTGCGCGCGGCGGGCCGATTCACCCAGGGCGTAGCGGGTATTAACCTCGAACAGGACGACTATGTGGTGGGCGCCGAGGTCATCCGTCCGGGCGGCACGATCCTGACCACGTGCGAACGCGGTTTTGGCAAGCGCAGCGATGTCGAGGAGTACCGTTTGATCAAGCGCGGCGGCAAAGGCGTGATCAACGTGCGCATTACGGAGAAAAACGGTCCTGTCGTGGGTGTCAACGAAGTCACCGACCAGGATGAATTGATTGTCATCACGGAAAAAGGCCAGACGATTCGGTGCCGCGTGAGCGATTTCCGCGTGATTGGCCGCGCCACACAGGGCGTTCGCCTCTTCAATATCCCGGAAGACGATCGCATTACCGCCGTGAGCCGCGTGGAGCCCGAGGAGGAAGATGGCGAGGTGGAAGAAGGCGGCGACGATTTGCTGGCAGGTGGCGAGGAACAAGCGCCGGAAGGCGATAACGAAGCGCCGCAAGCGGAAGAATAATTTCCGTTCGTAAGCATATTAACAAACAACCCGCGAGAGACCGAATGTCTTTCGCGGGTTTGTCGTTAAGGAGTTTCGTAAACAGGATACGCTATTCCCAAATCTTGGTTGAAGGCGACCATGTTCGACCCTCGCGCGCGCATGCAATTTGCCCGGAATGATGCAACGCGTGTTTGGTACGGACCGCTAACCAGGTGGCCGCCGATGTTTGGCCTTTTTCCGGATGAATCACCGTGCGCTCGAAGGCATCGTCGGGAATCGTTCGTGCATAGTATATTAACATCGAACCGGCTGCGTTGAATAATTGGCGGCTGAGTTCCACGGGACGGTTAATATAATCGAGTTCCGCGCACCAGCGATTTTCATCCCAAACATCGACGTTCGATTCGGGTTCGGCAACGGCATGTAACACACGGCTGAGAAACGCGATTTCCGCGTCGGCCAAATGCGCCAGAATTTGCCGAATTGTCCATTTGCCCGGCGCATAGGTTTTTTCCCAATCCGAAGCGGGCGTTGCAAAATGTCCGAGCACGGTCAAATGCGCTTGCTCCAGATCCAATACCAATTGATCGCGGTCCATAGGTGGTTTCTCCGTCAGGTATTATTGCCAGGCGTTTGGATTTTGTGCCGATGCCGTGCCCGTTTGATCGCTCAACGTCACGCCATCTTCTTTCAGGATGATGCTTTCCAGTTTTTGGCCCGTTTGTGAATACGCCTCAAGGTAAACGTCGTCGCCTTGAACACGGAAAAACGCATAATGCGGTTGTGTGGAATGGATGAGTAAGCTGGCGCTCCACGGCATGTTTAGTTCCTTGTCGTACCACGGAGCCCCCGCGCCGCCCGATGTGACCTGCCAGACGGGGTGAGCGAAAAAGGCTTCCGAACCGTCGGCTTTACGATGATGGCCGACGACGGTGTTCATATTAACCGACATGCGGCAGTATGCGTGTTCGTCTCCCGTAATATAGGCAACTGTTTTGGGTGACGACGAAATAATTTCCCACATTTCGTTTCGATTTTCAACGACCTTGATATCCGAGTCGTCAATCACGCCGTCGCGATTCGTATCTCCACCATTATACCACATGGCGTCGCCCGTGTGACCGCCATTTGGGAACGGCGGTTCCTGAGCGGCGAAGAATAAATGTTTAATAGCAGGGTCCGCGTCGGCGGCTGCGACTTGTTCGCGCAACCATTGCAGTTGATTGGGTAGAAAAAATCCTTCGAGGTTGCCGCCATATTCATGCGGATTGCTCGACCACCAATAATTATTGTTAATCATGAATACGCGCGCCGTTCCATAATTAAACGAATACACGTTTTCGTTGTAGGTCGGTGAACCGTCGCCTTCCGAATCGGGACCGTTTGTTGGATTCACAAAAACGTCTGCAAAAACGGATTCCGCGCTTTCCGCTCCATCCTTATCGAAACTCAACCCCCAGGAGGAACCGTCGTTATAAGTATCGATAAGCGCTTCGTGATTTCCCATGCCTTCGTAAACAGGAATACGCGCATGCACGGGTTCGACGGCACGGCTGAAATATTGCAACTGGCTTCGGAAGTATTGAGTATTGTTGGTATAACCGCTGATCAAATCGCCCGCGAAAATAATGAAATCCGCGCCACGAAAGTAGGCGTCGCTGACCAATGAATAGAGCGACCCGCCGTTTACACCTCCATAGTTTTGCATCCCGCCGCCGATGCCTTCGCGGCTATCGACCATCGCGGCAAATTCAAACGAATCCATTGTTGCCGTGCGAAATTGATAAGGTCGAACTTCTGTATCTCCCGCGACGATGCGATATTCGTACTCCAACCCAGGCTTTAAATTATCGGCAGATATCTCGTGTTTTTTGCCAAAGTGAGTTGAATGGATGGACTGAAAAGTCCCGGTGGGTAATTCGCGTACTTTCAACGTCGCGGACGTATCGCGATCGGTTTCGAAGGCAACCAGCACGCTGTCGCTATTAATGTCTTCGACGTGAGGACCGTAAAGTATATTAACCGTATCGCCGAGCGTTTGTGGATTATAATATACGCGACCTTCCACAAAACGCGTGGACTTCCATGTGGGCATGAAAATCTCCGCGCGCCAGCAAATGCGCGGCTCGAACGGTGTATTGGGCAGTTTGGCAATCAGCGAACGGAAATCGACGGTAACCGTGTGCTCCGTCCCCATTTCGTATGCCTGGCCCCAATTCGCAGCGGTGCTGGTGCGATAGCGTGCATAGTCAAGCTCTTCGTCCAGCGTATTGAGTCCCAGATGTACAACCGGCGCTGGTGTAGGTTGCGACGTTTTTAATGTAATTGTAAAAACGCCTCTTCCGGTAAACTCAATAATCGGGTCCTCGGTCAGCACACCTTGGCCTTCGGCGCGAAGGGGTAAATCGGGAGGCGTGATCGGCTGGCCGATTTTTGGCGGCGCGGCGCAGGCCACAGAAAACAAAACAAAGCTTGGTATGATTATTTGCGAAATTTGTTTAATCATCTTTTCTTTCCCAATCATAGGTATTTACTAATATCAATCCAGAACGAGCTGGGATATTTACGAACATTGGTCCTGTGCTAATGGCATGGAAGTCTTTTCCACTGATTAAATCAGTAAATTGGTATCCTGGAAAACGTTCTTCATCCAAACTTAGAACATTTAATGCTCTTTCTTGTTTCTTATTATCGTTGTTAATAAAAACAAGAACGTGCTCTTTTCCGCATGTGCGTTTGAAAGCGTAAACTGTGTCATCCGTTATTAACGTTTCATAGCTCCCGTATTTCAGCGCGTTGCTCTCGCGGCGAATGTGGATCAGTTTCCTGTAATAGTCGTGCAATTCCTGATCGAAATAAACCGAGTCTGGAGACGATTTTTTCTCGCCGTTTGCCAATGTGACTTCATCGTCATAGATAATATCCAGCCAAACCATCGGCTTGCGGCAATCCGGATCGTTGGCGCCCCACATGCCGACTTCATCTCCGTAATAAACCATCGGCGCCCCGAGATATGTCATCTGGAACAAGGCGAATAACTTTTGCGATTCACGTTCTTTCGCAGTGGGTTTACGCGTATCATAGTTCCCGTTGTGTTCCACTTGCGATTGCCCGAAATAGGTTCCCCAATCGCGATAAGAACGTTTGTCGCGGTTCACGATATGCGATGCAAGCCGGTTGGTGTCGTGGCTGCCGAACAAATTTTGCTGAACGTAGGCCACTCCCGGATCGAATGCTTCGCGTAAATCGCGCAAGCGTTTATCGAATTCGCTGGTGGAGATTCGGTTTTTTTCATCCACGAAATATTCCGAACAGGTGAATGCGAAATTATAGTTCATCACCGCGTCGAATTCATCGCCTTCCAAATAGGGTTTAACTTTTTCGATGGGATCGACGATTTCCGCCGTTGTGTAGGCTTCCGGGTTGATCGACTTTACCACCTTGCGCCAATCTTTCCAGAAAGGATGGCCGACGCAAAACGCCACGTCGAGCCGCCATCCGTCGATGCCGTCGCTCGGGTCTCCGTCCCCGTTCGGGTCCATCCAACGGCGCGTTGAATCGAAAATATATTGTTTTGGCCCATCGACAATACCGTTTTCATCTTCGCGCAATTCCGGCAACGTTTTGACACCGAACCAACCTTCGTAATCGAATCGCGTTCCCTTCATGGGATTGTCCCAGGATTTCACGGTAAACCAATCTCTGTATTTTGATTCTTGCTGATTTATCACCACGTCTTGAAACGCCCAACTGTTTATACCCATGTGGTTAAAAACACCGTCGAAAATAATATGCATATCGCGGCGATGAACTTCATTAATTAGTTCAAGTGCGAGTTTATCCGCCGCTGTCCATTTCCACGTCGAAGGATCGTCGGGCACTTCGCTGGCAATCAACGCGCGGTCGCCTTCCGGGTCGGGTCCGAAAGTCGGTTCCACGTGATGATACGATGCGCCATCGTATTTGTGCAGGGACGGCGCGACGAAGATGGGGTTCAGATAAATCGCCGTGACACCTAAATTTTCGAGGTAGTCGAGCTTGTCGAGGATGCCTTGCAAATCGCCTCCGTATCGCCTCCGTTGGATGTTCCACCAGATGCTCTGGCCGGTTTCGCGCTCCCAAGGTTGAAGTTCATACCAATCCGATCCCCACGGCGAAATCTGCCACGGAGATTCCTGGTCGTCGGGCCACGCGCCCTTCAAATCGGAGAGCGTCGGATCGTTCGACGGATCCCCGTTGTGGAATCGGTCCGGAAACACCTGGTACCAAATCGCGCCTTTGGCCCAATCGGGCACGAAATCCTCGCGGGCGAGCGCCGGACAATCCGTTTCGGGCGAATCGGTGATAATCGGTTCCACTGGAATTTGCGTGGATGCGCACCCCGCCAGGAGCCCTCCTGCCAAGAGTGCGACGATCCGTTTCGATAACCTGCGTGAGTTCATGCAAATCCCTCCAACCGTCCTTGAAAATGGTATATTCAAACTGCCCTGCGTGGTCGGAGGGCTTCAACCTTGTTTGTGATTCGGAAAAGTTTTTGCCGAAATTTGCGATTGACACGGACCTAAAAATAAACTAACGATTACTTATTATGACGACGAAATTAACCAAACCTGCTCGAAAGCAACCCTTTCTCCACCGACTTGCTCGGACGACGCTGCTCCTCCTGTTGGCGCTGGGGTTGTACGCCTGCGCGTCGAACGTTTTGGTTCATCGCGATGACCGCTTGGCCCCGCGCAATCCGGAAACGGGTGTGTTGCTTGGGGCTGAAGAACGGGATTTGGGCCCCACCGATGCGCGTGGCGCGGTGCTTTTTGTGCACGGGCATTTAGGCGCGGGAAGCAATTTTGCCGATTTGCCCGACCAAGCCGCTGCTGCCGGGTGGCATGTGCGGGTGATGCGTTTGCCGGGGCACGGAACGTCGCCGCGCGATTACGAAAAAACCACGCCAGACGAAATGCTCGACGCCGTGCGGGCCGAAGCTACGGATTTGCGAACCGAATACGGCCGGGTCATCATCGTGGGACATTCGATGGGCGGAGCGCTTTCGACGTTGGCCGCTGCCGAAGGCGACGTCGATGGTCTTGTGCTGATCGCGCCATACTTTGGCGTTACGTATCATTGGTATTTTGGTTTCTCGCCGGAAACATGGACACGTGTGGGGTCGCCGTTTTTGCGTTGGTTGTACAAGGGCCGCCAGATCACAGCCGTGAGGCGACGCGAGGCGCTCGATGACATTGTGTGTTATCGCTGGGCGCCGATGAGCAGCGTGGTTCGCATGCAGGATTTGGCGCGACGGGCGCGCGACCCGGAAACGCTCGAACGCATCGAATGCCCGGTGCTGTGGGTGCATTCGCCGACGGATTTTGCGGCGTCTTTCGAGGTAGCTCAGCAAGCCGTTGACGCGATGGCTTCCGAGCATGTCGAAACCGCCGAGTTTCCGCATTCCGACCATCACTTGCTTTGGGACTACGACCGCGAAGCCGTCAAGAATCGGGTGCTGGAGTTTTTGGCTTCACCACAAACTTTTACATCAATCCGCCAGGATTAATATTTCAACCAGTCGTTGGCATCGAATCCGGCAGGAATGTATTCCGGACCGATGGCAAAGTGAAATCCGCTGGCAGGATCCAGCCCGAGACTGTCGTGGTCGAACAACGGAGGACGACCATCGATCCAGAGGGATACGGCGCCCGTTTCCAAATCGGCTTTCAAAATTTTCGGAGCATATTCGAGAGCTAACAATGCGCTGGTTTCGTTTTCAATAATTTCCAAATTACTGACTTCCTGTATTTCTCTACCCGTTACACCTGAACCCGGAGCAGGATAAAGTGAAATGGGATTAACATAATCGTATGTGTCTAAATTAATTTTGGATATCACCGCAGGTAACTTTTGGTAGGTGTAGAGCGCATTGTATTTTCCCATTCCCAACAAACGGGCATGAGGAATTGGCATGGCAACCATGCCAATCTGGATTTCGGTGGATGCAGAATATTTTGTGAATCGAAATCTCCAAATGCCGGAACGTTGATTTACATTAGATACGTCGATACGAGTTTCATCGTGATAGTTCCCCGGCATGTTTCGGGTGAAACTGGATGTTGTAAAGTTATTTACTGGAATTTCCTCTCCCGATGGGGCGGTGGCGACAAATGAATGTGCTCCACCGTTGCCTGAAAAATAGATAATAAACTTTTTGAAATCCTGTGGAACATGTTGTGAAGGATACTCGACTTCGACTTCTACTTCTTTGGTTGTTCCTGCGGGACTGGTACCGAAATAATGAAATACACGAGTGGGAGATATCACTCCGGAAGTGGCTAATAGAAGTTTAAAAAATTCATTTTGAAAAACGATTCCCCACAAGCGATCTTGAGAATCCATTGCGAAATCCAACAGAATGGAATTATTTTTATATGTTCCGAACGGTGTGATGATCGGATGATAGGGATCGGTGGTTAGCTGAACGAGACTGACTTTCGTAAAACTGCTTATTCCAATATCCGTATTCTGGCAGCAGTTTTCTCCTACGGTCAGGAAGTCGCCCTGCTTATTAATGAACAATTTAAAGTACGAGGCCTCATCGAGGTTTGCAATAATTCGCCGATCGCCGCTGAGAGGGTTCACTTCAATGATTCTTAGCGGCGGATAGTCGCCATCCAACACGTAAACCAGCCCACTTGGAGCAACTGTAATGTCGCGCATGTCGGTGAACGAAGGGCCGTTGCCACGATTTACGGCAACGATGGGTTTTACGGTATTTTGTGTTGCGTTGGCGGTAACGAAACTCTGGCGTAGCCAACTAACTGCATTCCATGAAGTATCCGAGGTGCGTAAGATATCTTCGGCTCCTCCAAATTCACGACCGGGATCGATAAAACCATTGGAGTCGAGAAAGGAAAATGCTTGTTGGGGAACGAATGGAACTTCTTGGAGATCGTTTCCACTTAAGAGTGCTGTCGGCGTGGCGCCGAAAACGGCCGGAGTATCGTTTTGCCAATCGACGTCACTGGATAAATATCTTAACAAATCATTTTCCAAATAAGAAATGGTATCGAGTAACGAACCATTGGTATCGTAAATCGGAAATTCATTATCTTTGAAGGGCAGGACGATCCAACGTCCATCGTCATTTCGACTTAATTTGGTGAAAGGCCGGTAAGCGGTGGAAAGTATATTTTTGGATGTTCCAGTTCCCACACTGGTTAGAAACAAGGTTGTATCATACCCAAAGGGATCGTAATATTCAACTAAATTAAAGGCATATTTGCCATCACCCAAATACACAAATGCGCAACCAGGAAGGAAAGGGCCTTTCTTATTAATAAAATTCAAGTCTGTTTCAGAAAATGTCCAGGACCCATCCAGTGTTGGGCGAGTTCCCATCGCTACATGGTAACCGCTAGGGCTGTATTCTACTAAAACCGAAATAGTATTTTCACCCGGTCCTGTATCCAATCCGACGATATTATTTCCTTCGGGTGCGGAATAAATTTCCTGGCTTACACCGTTTTCGAATTGCAGCAAATTCAGTTTCCCCTCGCGCGAATAAATTCCTTCGGTTGCCGAAAGGATTCGTCCCGCATCAAATGCTACTGCGGTGTTACCGCTGACAAGGTTCATTGGAACCGTGCTGTCTTCGGATAAATTTTTCGAAAATACAGCGCCCGATTCCGTGTCGGAAATATAAACAACTGAATCTTGAGCCAATCCCCAACTGTTCCATGCGGCTATCATCAGACCGAAAAACCAAATCCACGAATAAGAAACCTTCATGAAACACCTCCCTGTTTCCGTGAACGCCAATTGGATTGGCGATGTCTTTTTGAAGAAATAATTTGAACGCTTTCGGTGAGATATCCGAAAGCGAGCGTAAACATCCAGCGATGGAAATGAAAAATAAGGCGGTGGGGGGAACGCGATATTCAATTTAATGGTAAGCTCGAAATTGGAATTGGGCAACCGTAAATGCAAGAAGAGGGATGAAAGAAGACTTAAAAAAACGCACCGCGCCACTTCACGTTGCCTATTGCGCCGGAAACTTTCCGATCACAAAATCCTTTGCGCTTTCGACAGGCCGCCCCCGAAACTGTCGATGCCCCCAGGAAAACCCCGCAGGGAGGATCCCCCATGGCAAATGCAAAACTGACAATCGAAGACACAGAATACGAGTTTCCGACTATTCTCGGTTCGGAAAACGAACTGGCGATCGATTTCCAAACGTTGCGCGCGAAAACCGGTGCCGTCGCATACGATCCGGGCTACGGCAATGTGGGTTCGTGCAAAAGCGCCATTACGTTTATCGATGGCGAGCGCGGCATTCTGCAATATCGCGGTTACCCGGTCGAGCAACTCGCCGAGTCGGCGGCATTCTCTGAAGTATGCCACCTGTTGATCTACGGCGAATTACCCAACAAGCACCAGTTCGAGGAATTCCGTCGCCAACTGACGCTCAACAGTTTCACGCACGAGGCCATGCTGAGTTTCTTCAAGGGATTTCCCACGAACGCTCACCCCATGGCGATCCTTTCGTCCATGATTTCTTCTTTCGCGGCGTATTATCCAGAAACCGAAGACCCGAAGTGCATCGATAAAAACATCATCCACCTGATCGCCAAGGCGAAAACCATCGCGGCGTATTCGTACAAAAAATCCATTGGCGAACCATACATGTATCCGATTTCGGGATACTCGTACGCGGCGAATTTGTTGCGCATGATGTTTGCCACGCCCGCCGAAGAATACAAAGTTTCCCCCACATTGGAAAAAGCTCTCAACATGCTGCTGATCGTTCACGCCGATCACGAGCAGAACTGCTCGACTTCGACCGTGCGCATGGTGGGCAGCAGCCAGGCCAACCTGTTCGCTTCGGTTTCCGCGGGCATTGGCGCTCTTTGGGGGCCGCTGCATGGTGGCGCCAACGAAGCCGTGCTCGACATGCTTCAGAAAATCAAAGACGGCGGCGGCGATTGCAAAGAGTACATGGAAAAGGTGAAGAACAAAAAAACCCGTCTGCGTCTGATGGGTTTCGGGCACCGCGTGTACAAAAACTACGACCCGCGCGCGCGCATTTTGAAAAAAGCCACCGACAGTGTGCTCAAGGAACTCGGCATCACCGATCCGTTGCTCGACATCGCCTTGCAGCTCGAAGATATCGCCCTCAAAGACGAATATTTCGTCGAGCGCAAACTCTATCCCAACGTGGATTTCTACAGCGGGATTCTGTACCGCGCCATGGGCATTCCGAACAACATGTTCACGGTGATGTTTGCGTTGGGACGCATGCCGGGATGGATTGCGCACTGGTTGGAACAACGCAACGAAGAAGGCTCGAAAATCCATCGCCCTCGCCAGGTTTACACGGGCGAAACACGGCGTGAATTCGTGCCAATTAAGAAACGGTAAAGCATCAAGTCGGTGTGAAAATGTGCCCCCAGCATTGAAATAAGAAAGGGGGACGGAAACCATGAAACGGTTTCGACTGAAAAAACGCGAACGCTATTCAAAAGGACTTCCCCGGCTTGCGAGCGAGCTGATCGCATGCGTTGAATTTTCGATTCAGGTCGAAGGCGGTCCAAACAGCGAAAACATTCACGAGGCGCGCACCCGGATTAAACGGCTGCGCGCCTTGTTGCGTTTGATTCGAGGTTCCATTGACAAAGACAGTTTCAAGCAGATCGATCGATGGGCACGCGACACCGCCCGGCAATTGTCCACCCTGCGCGATTCCCATGTAATGCTCGAAACGTTGGAGCAATTGCGCGACCGCGATCAACCCACGAAAAGCATGATGGCATTGCGCGATCATCTGGCACACCAAAAAACGCAAGCCCACTCAGAAACGTTCCAGGGCTCCGACACGGTGCAGGTGTGTCTGGAGCTTCTGGGCAAATCGCGCGTGGCGATTGACGATTGGGATTTACCGTCCGATTTTTCCGCCGTCGCAAAGGGATTGCGCGAAACATATCGACGCGGACGACGGACATTTCATCTTTGTCGCAAGGAGCCTTCGACGGCTAACCTGCACGATTGGCGCAAGCGGGTGAAATACTTGCTCTACCAGCTGGAAATTCTCGATCCGCTCTGGCCTCGAATTCTGCGCGCCATGGCTTGTGAACTTGCCGAGGTCGGCGATACGCTCGGCATGGACCACGACCTGGCGATCCTGGCTGGTAAAGCCGTCGAGTTAGAGGAATGCGGTGAAATCATTCAGGCCGCTGAGATACAACGCGCGAAATTGCAGAAAGCGGCCTTTCGGATTGGGGGAAGAATATACGCCGAGCCTCCCCGCGCATTCGTCCGCCGCTTCGAGCAATGGGCTGCCGTAGCAAAAGGCTGTCAAAACGGCTGGAAATAAAGGAGTTGAGAAGGGGAATCCCTATTTGAGACGGGCGTCTTATTTTTGTACAGTCTTTTGATTTTTAAAAAATACATAAATAATTCAGTTGACAGGCCCCCTATTCCCGCGTTCTGCTTCCTTCCTATTCGATACCAATTTAGCACATTGCCCGATTCAGCCATCCCTTTAGCCAGGTGACGCCATTTCTTGACTCCGAGAAATGCCGCAAATGAATCGGGCCGTCTCCACTGGCGGCACACCCGGTGTCCGCCGCCAGTGGGTGAATGATTCATCTAATTCAACTTAGGAGATACCATGTCCAAAGCCCCCCTTCGAATGCTTGCGGCAATCGCCTTGGTTTCCGCTGGCTTGGTTGCGAATGCTCAGGCCCAGGTATGGGTAAAATCTTTCGGGACAACAGGTCACGAAAACGGCTGGTCCACCAAACAAACCTACGACGACGGTTATGTGTTGGCAGGAACCACAAACGCTTACTCCTCCAGCACGGATGTCTGGGTTATCAAAACCGATAAACTCGGAAACATCCAATGGGAGTATGCGTACGGCGGCACGGCGAACGAGTATAATGTCCAGATTATCCAAACCAGCGATGGCGGGTACGTTTTTACCGCCGAAACGTTTTCGTTTGGTGCGGGCGTTTACGATTTGTGGATCGTGAAGCTGAAAGAAAACGGCTACATCGACTGGCAGTACCGTTATGGCGGATCGCACGAGGATTCCGCTTCAAACCTGGTGGAAATTCCCGGCACGCGAGAATTGCTGGTGGCCGGTTCCACCAAATCCATGTCCGGCGGCAGCCACAGCGATGCCTGGGTGCTGAAACTTAAACCGACCGGCACCCCCATTTGGCAACGGTGGTATGGCTATTCGAATCATGATTGGTGTTCAGACATCCAGCTCGATCCATCGGGCGGATTCGTTTTGACCGGAACGACGTTTTCCTTCCTGCCGTCGGACCAAGCCATGTGGGTGGGCAAGTTCAGCCCATCGGGGTATCCCATTTGGATGAAGAAATACGGCGCGGTGGGCGCGCACGAATACGGTTACGATATTCGCCCGACCGATGACGGCGGGTACGCGGTGGCGGGCAACATCAACCTGTTCGACGGTCACCATAACGGTTACTGGCTGGTGAAGCTGAATTCCGTGGGGAACATCGTTTGGCAAAAACGTTACGGCGAAGCGTTCATGGACAACCTGGGGAACTTCGAAATCGTCGGCGACACGGCATCGAACGGTTATATTCTGGCGGGCACGTCGGATTCGTTCACCTCGATGCTGGATAACGAATTCTGGCTGGTACGTGTGGATAAATTCGGCAACATCCGGTGGCAGAATCGCTATGGCGGATCGGGGTTGTGGGATTATTGCACCGACGTGGTGAGCACGTCGGACAAGGGATTCTTTGCGTGGGGCTATACGAATTCTTACGGCGCGGGCGGCGTCGATATGTGGGGATTGAAACTCACCGACACGGGCAAGCCGCTCAACACTGCGACTTGGGGATACGCGCAAAACACGACGGCCAGTTCATCGAATTTACGATTCAAGTATCAGAATGTTCCCATTCCACCGTCTGCGACAACCGGCACACAAACGCCAACATCGGCGATTGTTCACGTGCAGTATTAAATCTTTTCCCCTCCTCCGACCCCTCTCCTTTCACGAGGAGGAATCCCCCCGGGACCCGCGACTCTCGGGGGGATAGAAATTTAATACGATAAAGAGTGAATCCGTTGCCTATCTTAAAAGGCCGCGCGTTTCGTTCGCTCGTAGACGTGCGCGCAGGACTTTCTTGGCCTGCTCGCATTCGGCACGGGTGGCGAATCTCAAGTCCGTTTCCAGCACCAGCACGCCTTCGGGCAGACGCCCCAGTTCACGCAGTTTCACGGAGTCTTTTTCGGTCACCACGATGAACGCCGCTCCCAGTTTTCGTCGCGCCGAATCCCATTTGACGACCGTTTCTTTCGCTACCGTGGCATGATCGCCCAGCGCGTCTAAACGCACGACGCGCGCGCCAAGTTTTTTGACCGTCTCGCGCACGGAACCCGGGTTACCAACACCGCAAGCCACCACGACACGTTTTCCTTCGAGTGTGACGGGATCCAGTCGCTCGCCGTTGCTCAACCGGCGCAGGTGTTTGACGATCAGCCGTGTTCGTACGACCGTTGCGTGGGGAAATTGAGCGCGCAATCGACGCGCCATGGAAGCCGAGCCGCGTGCTTGATCGCATCGTGTTAAAACCAGCAGGTGTGCGCGGTTGAGTACGCCGAGCGGTTCGCGCAAGGTACCGCGGGGAAACACTCTCAGGTCATCGAGCGGTCGCGTGGCGTCGAGCAACACGATTTCCCCCTGGCGTTCAAGGGCGACATGTTGAAAACCGTCGTCGAGAATGAACGTATCGACTTCAAAATGCCGCATGGCATGTCGTCCGCCACGAAAGCGATCGGAACAGGCGATAACAGGCACCCGCCGCAGCGCACGAGCCATCATCACTGGCTCGTCACCGGCGCGACGAGTTCCCGTTTGGAGCCGTTCGCCGTCGTGGACGACGACCAGTTCGTCTTCGTTTCGCCGACCATATCCGCGTGTCAGAACGGCGGGCAGGCGACCTTCCTGGCGAAGAAATCGCGCGAGCCAGATGCAAAAAGGCGATTTCCCCGTGCCGCCCAGGGTGATGTTGCCAACCGAGAGCACGGGCGCGCGCAGACGATGGCGCGGACGCAGGCCGTTTTCATGCAGCAACCGGTTGACCCGGGCGCCGACTCCGTAAAATCCGGCTACGGCAGCCAGGCTCGATTGCACCGCCCGATCCAACCCGGAGGCAGCAGGGCCAGAATCGGCCAGGCGGTGAAAGTATTTCTCGAACGGCATCTGGAGGAGCTCCCATCGGTAAGTCTTCCCCAGCGTGCGTTTCTCTCTTGTTGGCGGGCAACGGGGAACATGGTGGGGATGTGGCAAGGGGGGGTAAAAAGAATGATGCCCGTCCGAATTTGTATCCGGGCGGGCATCATTCTGCTCAGGACATGGTGGGCATTAACAGCAAAACCCAGATAAGAGTCCGAAAAAGGTCTCGTCAACGCAAGGCAAAAGTTCATCCCCTCAAAAAAAACGAAATAATTCAATAAATTGCACCTGGAATATCCGAATTGGGGCGGATTATTTTGTATCGATTTGATTTCAAAGATGTTACTTTTCATAATTCTCCGCGAATCTTATCGATTTGATATTTATGCAATATGGGGCTGGTGGAAAATATCGAAAAAATATCTCGCTGAATTGTAAAAATTTTGTGAAGCTAGATGTTCGTGATCCAATTCTCGCCACGGGGGAGTGAGGCGCACAGCTTGACACAACCGTTCGATCAGCGGAAGACATGGGGGCATGGGAACCTTTATTGCCAAACGATTGTTGCTGGCGATTCCGATGCTGCTAGGGGCGTCGCTGCTGATCTTTGCGATCTTTTATGCCAGCCGGGTGGATCCGGTGCGGCGTGCATTGGGCGAACGTGCCCAGGACGAGGCTATCGTACAGCAATTGCGGGATGAATATGGGCTCAACGACCCGCCTTGGATGCAATATGGCCGCTTCATCGGTGGCGTAGTCCGAGGCGATTTTGGACGCTCGATTCGTACCCAGCGGTCTGTGACGGCGGAAATTCGCCAACGATTTCCCGCGACGTTGGAACTGGGCGCGTCGGCGTTTTTAATCAGTCTCGTGTTTGGTCTTGGCGCGGGGATAATCGCCGGGACGAATCGCGAACGTTGGCCGGATTATCTGGCGATGGGAGCAGCGATTTTGGCCGTGTCGCTGCCAGTGTTTTGGTTGGCATTGTTGCTGTCGCACGGTTTGGCGGTTGAACGTTCGTGGTTTCCACTCGATGCGCGGCTCGATCTGATGCTCGAAGGCCAAGTGCCCGCGCGTACGGGGCTTTTCACCGTGGATGCTCTTTTAGCCGGAAGAGGCGATGTGCTGCGCAATGCGTTATGGCATTTGGCGTTGCCGTCGTTCACGTTGGCGCTGGTGAGTTCAGCTCTTGTGGCCCGGATGACGCGCAGTTCATTGCTTGAAGTTTTGAACCAGGATTTCGTTCGTACGGCTCGTGCCAAAGGTCTCGGGCCCGTGCGGTGTCTGTGGCATGTGTTGCGAAACGCGTTGATTCCCGTGGTGACGATTCTGGGATTAGAAATTCCCGCATTGCTCGGTGGCGCGGTGATCATCGAAACGATTTTTGCGTGGCCGGGCATGGGCAGCTATCTGATCGAGTCGATTTTATTTGCTGATATTCCGGCTGTTCAAGGTATTGTGATGTTTCTGACAATGATATTTATTCTGGTGAACCTGGGCGTGGATTTAGTGTATGGAACGATCGATCCGCGCGCACGACAGGCGATAATAGGATGAAATTTCCATGGGAAGAAAATAAGGAAGATTCCAAGCGGTTGGAACTTGTTTTGTTCATTGGCATTCAAGCGTCAGGAAAAAGCACATTTTATCGTCACTATATGAAACAAACACATGAACTGGTCAGCAAAGACCAACTTGCTCGAAACAGCCGGTCGCGTGACGAACAGCAGGAAAAGTTAATACGCGAATATCTTTCCGTGAACCGTTCTGTTGTGGTGGACAACACCAATCCCACCGTAAAGGAACGCGCGAATATTATTAGGATAGGGAAAGAATTTAATGCGTTGATTGTTGGATATTATTTCGAGCCAACATTGCAGGATTGCATTCAGCGCAATTCTCTCCGAACGGGCAAGTCCCGTGTTCCGGATGCTGCACTCTATACGACGATCAAGAAATTAGAGTTACCGACAAGAGAGGAAGGATTCGACACCATCGTTCGTGTTAAGCAAGATCCAATGACTCTATTTGCCATCAACCCGATTACTGATTAGAAGAGACTTGCCAACGACTTGTACCATACGTTCATGCTTTCGATGTTTCCCGAAATGTTTGTATTATTAATCAATCTTCCACTGAAGTGATAACCTTTTTTTGCGAACGTAATGTTCATTCCGGGTGAAACGGCTCGCGCGATGGTGTATGCCGTATGAATTCCGCGATTTTGCATTTCGATTTCCATGCGAGCAAGTAATTGAGCTGCCAGTCCGTGCCCACGCCATTCGGGCAATGTGGCGAAATCGGTCATCTCGACATTGGAACATGTTTCGTCCATTTCCGCAGAAGAAAGTGCGACCAATTTACCTTCCTGAGAGGCGCCGTAATATGCAATATGCGAATCCATTGTTTGTCGAATATAGTTTGGATCGTCGATCGGAAAGGGATAAGAGGGAAATACACGTTTGTACACGGCGCTCATTGCTTGCGCCTCTTGCGGTTGGCAGCAATGCAATGTAAAGCCAGTATCTTTGTCGGCAGACGGCGCTTTGCTTTTGGAAAGCGCCAGTTGTGTGAGATGATCGAGTTCTTGTGCGTTGGGTTCCATCAATCGTTCTTCGGTTAAATAGTACGAGAGAAAACAGGCGGTTTCTTTGCCGTTGAAAAACTCTGGAACGGTTGCCTCGCACTGGTATCCCATGTCGAGAAAATATTTGGCACTCGATTCGGGAACTTTGGCGAAAATTTTTGTATAGTTTAGCTGGCGCGCCAGACGATCCAGTTGAGGAACCAGTTCTGCGGGATCGGTATCGGCAACTTTCATTAAATAAATTCGCGCATTTTCGGGTCCATGTTGAATGGTTGCACCATGAAACTTTTCTATCACGTCGGCCATAGATACGTATTATCCTTTTTGGGATTCGGAAAGTTTTCCCGCGCGCACATGCTCGATGATATCTTCGATTTCACCTGTATCCATCACATGACCATTGGAAAGATACACTCCACGGGTCGCAACTTTCTGCGCAAAAAGCGTATCGTGCGTGACGATTATCAAGTTGGTGAATTCTTTCAACTCTGTCAGCCACGTTGCAAAATCATCCGTCGTGTTTGCGTCAAGAGCCGATGTTGGTTCGTCCAGTAACATATATTTGGGTTGCAAAACGAGACCACGAGCTATGGCGGCGCGTTGCGCCTGGCCACCGCTGATTTGTGCGGGATAGCTGTTTGCAAGTCCTTCGATGTTGAGGCGTTTTAACATTTGCATCGCTTGGTTGTGTGCTTCATCCGATGACTTGCCCTGTACTTTATTCAAGGCTAATGTCATATTGTTAATAACGCTCAGGTGGGGAAACAAATGGAGACGCTGAAAAACAATTCCAATGGTTTGACGGAATTCGGGTTCCGACATCTCGGCGATGTTTTGACCGTTATAGGAGATTGTCCCTTTTGTGGGTGTTGTGAAACGACCCAGACAACGAAGAAACGTTGTTTTACCGGAACCGCTTTCTCCTAAAATGGCGGATATATGTTCCTCGCTGAAATCCACGCTGACATTTTCCAAAGCGACCGTGTCATCACCATACACGTAGGTTAAATTATCCACGTTAATCATTGGCGAATCCCCTTTCCCTGATTTTTAGTTCGAGACGCCCCGCCCATTTCATCAAGGGGAAGGTGATAATGAAAAACATCACCGCGACGATGAAGTAATATTTTGCAGGATCAAACGTAACGCTGATAATGGATTGAGCTTGGCGAATGACTTCTGAAACCGTGATGACGGAAACAAGGGCTGTGTCCTTTATTAAGGCAACAACGGAATTCATCAGCGGTGGCAAGGCGATGCGAAACGCCTGGGGCCAGACAACGTCAAAAAATACTTGTTGGCGGCTCAGTCCCAATGCGGTGGCGGCTTCTCGTTGGCCTGGATCGACTGCCATCAACCCGGATCGAACGACTTCTGCCATGTAGGCAGCGGCGTTGATCGATAGTGTCAATATTGCCGCGGCAACTGCGGATACATTAATATCGAAGGATTTGCTCAACCAACCACATAAACCAAAATAAACAAAAAACAATTGAATGAGAACCGGTGTGCCACGAATGAAATCGTTCAAGGCGCGAACAATACCTCGTCCTGGCATGGTATCGCTATTTAATAGAATACCACTTGGAACGGCGAGGGCAAATCCGATGAGGATAGAAGCGAGCGCAATCCCCAACGTTATCGCGAATCCAGTTCCCAACATGCGCACCACGGTGGAAGTCGGCATTTCGGTGGATTCGTTTTCCGCATTGGAAGAAGCACCCAACCCAAACCATTTATTAAACAATGCGTCGCGCTCACCATCCTTGCTCATGTCCGAAAGCGCCTGGTTGATGGAGGCCAAAAGCTCGGGGCGTTCCTTGACAACCGGAATCCCCATTTTTTCCCGGTAGAGCAAATCCCCCGCAGGAACGAAGGGTTTGCCTTCTTGTTTTATTTGATAAGCGCCCAGCAGTCGATCGCTGACGAATCCCGCAAGACGCCCGTTTTCGACATCCTGGAAAATATCGACCGTTGATTTATAAGTTACGGTATTAACTTCGGGATGATTTTCGATCAGATAGCGTTCGAAGGTTTCGCCAAGCACCACGCCTACGTTTTCACCCGCACAATCGTCGATCCCGGCGATACGATTTGCGAAATCCTGGTGAATAAAAAGTTGAGCGCCGGATTCATAATAGGGCGTGGAGAAATCGACTTTTTTTTGTCGTTCCTCGGTGATTGCCATCGAACCGATGATCGCGTCGTATTTTTCCGCTAATAGTCCCGGTAAAATACCGTCCCACTCTGTGGCGATGATATTAACTTTCATTCCCATGCGCCGGGCGACAGCCTCGGACACATCGACATCGAAGCCCACCAATTCGCCTTCTGTATTGTACATGCTGAAGGGAGGATATTTTCCCGTCAATGCGACACGAAATTCAGCAGGCGGCGAGTCTTCTTGCGCGAAAACGACGCCGCCTAAAGCAGTGTGGATTGCAACAAGCAGAATTAATAAAAAACGCATTCCTGGTTTATTTTCCCCCGTGTACTTTAGTCCGTTACTTACTTGATCCAATTTGCCTCTTCGAGATCGGCGGCTTCGAGTGCCTCGCGAATAATGTTATCGCGTTCACCTGGCGTATTCCAACGCATCTTGCCTTCGTTCGGCAGTTGTGTGATCGGATCGAAGTACATATAGGCCGCATCGGGTTTGACACTTGGACTGCGGTACACACTGACACCTGTCATGGGGTCGTAATAATCGAAACTATGCAGGTCGCGTTTCCCTCCCCCACCGGGAACGTCGTTAACAAACACAGGCGTGTTGAAACCCGCAATGGAGCCACGAACATGGCGTTCAATTTCCTGAGTCTGGCAAACACTGGTGCGCAGTTCCTCGGCACCTTTCACCATGTCGTGCTGGTAAACATAATAAGGTTGAACATTCATGAAAGATAATTGCCGTACGAGTGAAATCATATGATCGGCGTCATCATTTACCCCGCGAATCAGCACGCTTTGATTGCGAACTTTAACGCCTTCGCGGAACAACACGTCCATCGCCTCGCGGGTGATATCGGTGATTTCGTTTGTTGTGTTGAAATGCGTGTGCAGACAAACTTCTTTACAGCGGTCGCGACCAATGCGGACCAAATCCACCAGAGTGTCGCGCCATTCGTGATGCGTCAGAATTTTCATCGGCATGACGGCGGGACCTTTGGTGGCAAAACGAATGCGTCGCACGTGGGGAATGTCGAGAAGCACTTCGCCCACTTGGCGCAATTTTTTTGGCGAGAGCATGTAGGTATCACCACCGGAGATAACAACGTCTTCGATTTCCGGACGCGATGCAATATAGGCGAACGCTTTTTCCCAACGTTGCGTTTGTAAATTATAGGAATTTTTCTTCACCGTATCGGTGTCCGGACCGATGGCGTAGCTACGCGTGCAAAACCGGCAATAAACGGGGCAGATGTCCAAGGTTAAGAACAGTACTTTGCCCGGGTAGCGATGTACAAGTCCTGAAGTTGGCGAGTCTTTCTTTTCGCCCAGTGAATCGAGTTTCAGCAATGGATGATCCGGTTCTTTTGTCGAAGCTGTCGGGATGAACTGGATTCGCAAAGGATCGTTATAGGGATCGCTCCAGTCGATCAGGCTTAAAATATAGGGGGACAACCGCAACATCATCGGCGATACTTCGAGACCGCGTTCGACGTCGTTGAGGAATTCCGGATCGACCAAATCGCTGAGGAGTTCTTTCAGCGCCGGGAACCGTGTGACAGTGTTTTTATTTTGAAACGACCAGTCGATGAATTCTTCGCGCTGAACTTTCGAGAAAGCGGGAATACGATGCCAGAATTCGTCGTCGGCAAACTCGCGGTGCGACATTTCCGTGGGAGGCGCAAACGGTTTGACGTGATGAGGAACTTCGACTTCGGCCAGGGATTTCAAATGGGGTTGATCGGAAATGGGTTGAGGTAAATGCCGGACCAGGACATCGCCGTCCATCGTTTCGATATCGATTGATTGATTGTAAATTTCCATTCTTTGCTCCTCGATTTTGTGTATAAAAAAGAATAACGACAGGCCGTTACTCCATTGTCGGTCTGCTTAGAAAAGGTTGGTCTTCGGCTTAATGTATCAGATTTTCTCGTTTGGTACCAAGTTCGGCGACGCGTCGAGATGCTCGGCTTCCATCAATTCGACGACTCGTTCGAGCGATAACGCGATCGCAGCTTGTTCCAATTCTGGCAGTTGCTTGAGGGCATCGGAGAACTGGTTTTGGAGCAATTGGGGCGCCACATGCGTCAATTCGCGGCCCGCTTCCGTGATACTCAGAGCCACCTTGCGGCGATCCTGGGGGTTTCGGTTGCGGGTCAGTAGCCCTTTGGATTCCAACCGGTCCACAATTCCATTCACCGTACTCATCCCCAGATTCACGTCCGCCGCCAGCATCGAAAGGGTCATTTCGTCCTGTTTGGCCAACGAGTACAGACAGATCATCTGTGGAGTGGTGATCTTGAACTCGGTATTCAGTTTTCTCGAATGAATATCAACTGCCCGGATGATCCGGCGTAATGACCGTAAAATCCGTATTCCGTATAACTCGAAAAAATCAGCCGACTTTTCAACCTTGGATGATTCTGCGTCGTCCATTTCCGTCTCGCGCCAATTAATTCGTACACGAAATATTCTTGTAAGAAATAAAAACTCACCCCCGGCAGTGTCAACGCTTTTTCCGAAATTTGCGGAATTAAAAAATGGCCAATTGTTGATATGAAAAGAGTTAGTGTGGATTTAATAGCTGTTTGCGTGGAGCCTTTCGCCGATCAGGCGTCCCATTTCTTGGGCTGTTTCGTCCCAGGTTCGTGCTTGCGGGGGCTTGCGGGCGGGACCCACGCCGGTTTCGAGAGCCTGGGCACAGGCTGCCATGAAACTTTCTGCGTCGGCGGCAATGTGGACTTCGGAGGCGTAGTCGTTGGCGACATCGGGGATTGGCGTCGAGACCACCGGGCGTCCGGCGGCGAGGTATTCGGGCGTCTTCGTGGGGCTCATGAACCGGGTCAGGTCGTTAACCAGCCAGGGAATCAGTGCGACGGTAAAACCACGCAGATATTCGGGCAGGGTTTCGTAATGTTTTGCCCCGAGGTGGTGAAAATTTGGAGCGTCCACCGGGCAGTCTGGCATTCCCAGCAGGGGTCCCAGAAAGACGATCGACCATTCGGGGCGGGCACGGCAAACCGCTCGGATGAGTTCCCAATCGATTCGCTCGTCGATGGCGCCGAAATACCCGAGAACAGGGGGCGAGATGGTTTTCAGGTCCTCGGGTAGCGGGCCTTCTTCGGCGGCGCGCGCGAAATGAGGAAAATCGATCCCGCTCGGAAAGCAATACAGGTGGGAATTCCGACCCTCGCGTTGCCGATGCAGGCTGTGGCCGCCGGTGAACACCAGATCGGCGCGTTCGAGAAGGCGGTTTTCCTGGTCGAGGACATTGGTGTGAGATTGCTGGAAGGCGGAAAAGGGATCCATGCAATCGTACACGAGTAAATCGTGGGGCAGGCGTTCGGCGAGAGGAAGAAATCCAGGGTGCTGAAGCCAGACGACCCGCGGCGATCCGGCAGGAGCGTCATGCAAAAATTTTTGGGCGTACGATCCTAAGGTCATTCTCGATCGATGAGCTACCGTTTGAAATCGTCCCGACAGCGGAATGAACGGACGGTTGATCGCCTGGCCGGTGGTGCCGATTGATCCCCCTCGGCTTTCCTTGGGGTCGGCCAGCCATCGCCGCGAGCTGATGAGCGACAAATAGAGCACGCGATGTCCCAACGCCTCGAACCGTGTCATCAATTGCTGGGGACGCTGGAACAGGCGGTGTTCCCATGGCAGATGCGATAAACATAGTAAGGTCAGTGTTTTATGGGTCATGAAATTAGAGACGCTTTGCGGGATCGTGTGGAAATCGAAGTTGATAAAAACATCGTCGGGAGAATGAATAAAAAAATAAAATCGGGTTCGACGGCGGCGCATTTTTGATTTAGGGTAAAATGCAGTGCCGTGATCTGGTACTTCACCGGTTCACTACGCACCATCACGATATTGCTAGTCGATGCGGAGCCCGCGCAGCAAGGCTGATGAGCCCTTCGAGGAAAGACACTGATTCCATCCGGATTCCACCGGGTTTATCGGACGACCCAAACGAGTCGTTCAACCCGGCTAAGTCCTTGATGTTTCGGCCGGTCGATACGCCTGCCGAGGATCGTGACGTTTTTTTATCGGGAAATTTGCCCGATTGGTTGCTCGAAGACGGCGATCTCTCCCCTGCTGTGAAACCTCGCAAGCCGGGAACGTCTTCGGCCATTGCGCAGGCGCAGTCGCGAACGGCCAAACGGCACCCCTCGTCGTCGTTTCACAAAATTCCACAATCCGAAGGCATGCTCAATTTACCCGCGCCCAGCGCTTATCGTATGCGGCGCATCGTAGGCGAAGGTGGATTTGGGCAGGTCTGGGAGTCGGTTCAGCAAACCCTTGGCCGTGTGATCGCTGTGAAGCGTTTGCGCGCCGATCACTTTGCCGAAAGAAAACACGACAGCAAGGCATTGCGCTATCTGGAGAAGTCCTTCCGCCAGGAAGCGCTGACCACCGGCAGCCTGGAACATCCAAACATTGTGCCGATTTACGACCTTGGGCTCGACGAATTGGGCCTGCCGCTGCTGGCGATGAAGCTGGTGCGTGGCCGTCCGTGGGACGAGGTCATCGAAGAGGACCGCCACAAAATGCCGATGGCGGAATTCCTGGCCAAACATTTGCCCATCTTGATCGACGTTTCGCAGGCTGTCGCTTTTGCCCATTCGCGTGGTGTGGTGCATCGCGATTTGAAGCCTTCGCAGGTGATGATCGGGGAATTCGGTGAAGTGTTGCTGATGGATTGGGGGCTGGCGTTGGTTTACGACCAGGATCTGGCTGCTCGCCAGGAATCTCCTCTTGCGCATACGGATTTTACCACGTGGAGCGACACGGCCATCAGCCCCGCGGGCACGCCATGCTTTATGGCCCCCGAGCAAACCGAAGACAGCGCCATTCACGTTGGGCCATGGACGGACGTGTTTTTGCTCGGCGGTACGCTGTATTATCTGCTGACGGGCCAATCGCCTCACGAGTCCGAAGATTCACGCGAAGCGTTTGCGCGCGCGGTGTATGAAGACGTTGAGCTACCCGAAAAACGAGCTCCCCAGGCGGAAATTCCATCCGAACTTTCCGAACTCAGCATGAAAGCCTTGCAGCGCGATCCCAAGGATCGCCTGCCAGCCGCTAAACTGTTTATTGAAGGATTGCAGGATTATCTGACGGGTTCGGGTAAACGTCGCGAGGCGTTAGCATTGATCAAGAAAGTCGAAGACTTCATCAACAGCGAAGACATCGACGATTACGAAGAGTTGGCAGAGTACAGTAACACGATTGAACGTGCGTTGGTGCTCTGGCCGTCGAATCCCGACGCGTTGTTGTTGCGCCAGACATTGCTGGCCGAATACGCGAAATCGGCACTGCTGAACCGCGATTTGAAACTGGCTCGCGCGCAATCCAATCGGCTCGATCCCGGTTATATGCGCGGAGAGTTGATGCGCCAGATCGAGGAGCACGAGAAGGAACAAAGCCAGGCGCAATCCAAGCTCGATGAAATGTATCAGCAGCTTCAGCATGAACGCGACCGAGCCGAAAAAGCACGCGGACAGGCGGAAGACCTCGTCAATTTCATGCTGTACGACATGTATCGTACGTTGCAGCCATTGAGCCGGATTGAGTTGCTCGACAAGGTTGCGCAGAAGGCTCTGGAATACTTTGAAGCGAATCCGGAAAAGGATCAGTCGCCGGAAATTTTGCACAAGCGAGCCAAAACGTTCAGCAACATCGGCGACGTGTTGAAGGCCAAGGGTATGTACGAGGACGCGTTGAAGGCTTACGGCGATTCGCGTCAGCATATTGAGATTTTATTTCACCGCGAGCCGAACAACGAGGAGTGGCGGTTCGAGCTTTCTTCGCACCATGATCGCGTTTCGACCGTGTATTTTGAGCAAGGCAATCTGGAAGGCGCTATGCGGTCGAACCGGATCGCGCTCGATATTCGCCAGCGTCTGGCGGGACGTAATCCATCGAACATGCGGTATAACAACGCACTGGCATCGAGTTTCCACCAGGAAGGCGCGATTTTCTGGCGACAAGGTAAACAGAAGGAAGCTCTGCAATCGTTCCGTACGGCACTGACAATCCGGCGTAAGCTGCTGGATTTCGATCCGTCGAGCATCGCGTTCAAAGTCGATCTGTGCAACACGCTCAACAGCGAAAGTTGGGTTTTGCGTGCGTTGGGAGATATCGACGACGCGTTGTTGTCGGCAGAAGAATCGTTGAAATTGCGTCAGGAATTGATCGAATTCGAGCCTGAGAACCAGAAGTATCTGTCGGAGTATGCGTGGACGCTTAAGAGCATCGCGCTGTTGTATGAAGACAAACGCGATTTGAAAGCAGCGCTCGATTCGTTCCGTTCGGCGGTATCGATTAATGAACGTCTGGCAGAATTGGATCCGACGAACGTTAATTTACAGTGCGAGCTGGCATTCCCGCTCGGTGGCATGGGGCGCAACTTGCTGGCGCTGGGGCGGTTGGATGAAGCGCGGCTTTCCTATGAACAAGCGGTGACGATTCAACGCACGCTGGTGACAAAAGGGGTGAAGCATCCACGTCTGATGCGGGATTTTGTGTACAGTTTGCTGGAATACGCGAATGTGCTTAAATTGATGGGAGAACACGACCGCGCAACATTACATTGTTCGCAGGGGCTGGAGATTTCGGAGAAGCTGCTGACGGCGGCGCCGGAAAATCCGATTTATCTCGAACTGGTCAGTCGCGCCCTGCTGATGAAAGGCCGCATTGAAACGGCCAAAGGCGCGCCGGACAAAGCCAAAAAATCCTGGGAACGCGCCGTCAAATTGTTGGAACCCGTCATGCGCGTGGCCGAGCACCCGGCTTATCAGCAGGAAACACTGGCCAAAGCCATGTTGTTGCTCGGGAAAAAAGAGTCCGCGCGTTTTTATGTGGAGAAGCTGCTCGCCAAGGGGTGGCAAGATCCCGAGTTCCTGGACCTGAGCCGCAATATCGGGCTGATGAAAGGATGAGGAAGGAATTTTCGCGACCAGAAATATTTTCCCCTCGCCTTTTTACCTTCATCCACAACCTCTCTGCCTCCTGGCTTGCGTTCGGCCCGAATGTTGCCTTACAAGCTTGCCAACAACTTTCTGGCGGGATGACGCGGCACTATGTTGAAAATTTTCGATACCCGGTTGGAAGCAATTGCCGATAAGGTAACACGCGGCGAGCGGCTGACGTTCGACGATGGCCTGGTGCTGTATGACTCGCACGATTTGCCGACGATCGGTAACCTGGCGAATCAGGTTCGCGAACGTTTGAATGGCAACAAGACGTTCTATAACATTAACCTGCATATCAATCCCACCAACACCTGCTTTATGTCGTGCCGATTTTGTGCATTCGGTCGCAAAGCATTCGATGAAAATTCGTATATCCTCGCGCCGGAGGAAATCGTCGAACGTGCACGTCGCCAAATGCCCGAAGGGGCAAATGAAATCCATCTCGTGGGTGGACTCGATCCGCGATTGAAAATCGAATATTATTGCGGCTACATCAGCGCGTTGAAGCAGGCATTTCCGCATGTGCATATCAAGACGTTGACACCCGTCGAGGTGGTATTCATCGCGAAAATGTCGAAATTGACGATCAGCGAAGTGATCGAGCAGTTACACGTAGCGGGCATGGATTCGATGCCGGGCGGTGGAGCGGAAATTTTCGACCCGGAAGTGCGCGAACAGATTTGCGAACATAAGTGCGATGCTTCGGGGTGGTTTGAAACGCATCGCGAGCTGCATCGACGTGGTTTGCGATCAAATTGTACGATGTTGATTGGCCATCTGGAAGAGCCGCGCCATCGTGTGGATCATTTGTTGCGGTTGCGCGCGCACCAGGACGAGTGGGGAAACCTGAGACCCGGCGGAGAAGGCGGCGGATTTCAATGTTTCATTCCGCTGTCATTCCATCCGGCAAATACGGCACTGAGCCATTTACCCGGCCCGAGCGGATTCGACGAACTTCGCAATATTGCCGTCGCGCGGTTGATGCTCGATAACATTCCACACGTGAAAGCGTATTGGATTATGCTCGGGATCAAGCAGGCGCAGATTGCCCAATGGTTTGGCGCCGACGATATCGATGGCACCGTGACGCACGAAGAAATTTATCACGACGCGGGTGCTCAAACACCGCAAGGAATGACGGTGGCAGAATTGCGTCGCCTGATCGAAGATTGCGGACGCGTCCCCACCCAACGCGATTCGGTGTATAACGAGGTCAGTGCAACACAGACGGTGTGATCTCTTCTCTTGTGTTCCTCTATTTGAATTCCTAAGTTTCCGTTTTCTTGCTTCATCGAATTCGGATACGGGGGAACATCATGTTCAAACAATCGTTGTACCTTTTTTTGTTCGTTTTTATTTTATCGGCGTGCGCTTCTTCACAAAATAGTGTCGAAGTACAAGTCAACACATCGACCGCGGGAGAAGCGCAGGAAGTTTCCGCGCCACACAAGGTGGATATCCAGGTGCACGTTCCGGATGGCACGGGGACGGTGTATGTAACGGGAAATCAGGAAGCGTTGGGCCCGTGGATTCCGAATCGTTTTCCCATGACGGGCGAAGGAAACGGACGCACGGCGACGTTGGAAATCCCGCATGGTAGCACGCTGGAGTTTAAATTTACCCTGGGAAGTTGGGAACACGAAGCGTTGTTGGAAGACGGCACGGTTCCGGGGAATTATCAAATAACGGTGACAGAAGACACCAGTGTGATGTATGATATTCCCAAGTTTCAGGTCGATGCGCCACCGCCACCGGTTCCAACCGAGGATGTTCCCGATTTGCAAGGTTCGTTGAAATATTATTTGGATTTCGAGTCGCAATTTCTCGAAGTTCCGCGTCACGTCGTGGTATGGATGCCGCCCGGATACGCGGAACATCCTGAACAACGTTACCCGGTGCTCTATATGCACGACGGAGAGAATTTATTCGATCCGCGTCTGAGTTCGTTTGGCGTCGATTGGGGGATGGACGAAGCCACAACGAAGTTAATAAACGAAGGGAAGATTCCTCCGATCATCATTGTGGGAACATTCAGCACGAAAGATCGCGAAAAAGAATATAACCCGTTTGTGGACGGTGAAAAATTCGCTTCGTTCCTGATCGAAGAAATTAAACCGATGATCGATGCCGAATATCGTACGATGCCGGAAGCAAAATACACCGGCACCATGGGGTCGTCGGCGGGCGGGTTGATTTCACTCGGCCTGGCGTGGAAACATTCGGATGTATTTACACGTTTTGGATGCGTGTCGGGGCACCTGCCTCCGATTACAAAAGACTTAATCGAGTCGGGTACCGGTGAAGATATTTTAGATGCAATTCAAGCTTCCGGTGGGTTGAATAAGCAGAATATTATTAAACTTTACTACGATCAGAGCACGAAAAGCTGGGACGCGAAATACGATCCTTATCGAATTCGGTTGGAAAATATGTTAAAAGAAGCCGGATGGAAAGAGGACGTGGATTTCATGTCGCGTCGGTACGAGAACACCGATCATTCGGAAACAGACTGGCGGAAACGCGTGCATATTCCGTTGGAATTTATGTTTGGAGATCTGGTTCAGTCAGCAAAGTAATGTACGATATCCTTATAACAGTTAGGGCTCTCCCGGGGGAAAGGGAGAGCCCTAACTGTTTTACTACCCCCTGCCCTAAACTCGATCAGGTCGTCACCGAATTCGGCGTGTAGTGATTATGATACCACCACCAGGATCCGATTCCAGCAACGACAGCGGCGCTAAGTATCAGAATAATGGCATTTGTTGTGCCATTGCTTTCTTCCTGCTGGTTGTGAAGCCTTTGTTGTTTGAGTTCGATCAGTTGTTGTTGTTGAATCGCAATTGATGCCATTGCCCGGACTGTTTCCCTTTTTTTTTCCATGCGTTGATCGTAACGTTGTTGGCCGACTGCTTTTTTTTCTTCCAGATCAACGAGTGCTTTATTTTCGATATGCTGTGATAGCTCTTCGTCGGTCATATTCTGCTCCTCCTCTTGGACAGCGTAAAATGCACCGACGCGCGTTGGAGAAAGAGCACTCGATCCAATGAACAAAATGAGAATCAGCAATGAGAGCGAGAGATAATTTTTCATCTTAGTATATCCCCGCAAACATGGCATCGTACTTTTCGCTACGTTCCTTGATACCGACACTGAGAGAAACGGGCAGGTCCAGATCGATGATTTTATTTCCGTCATTATCATAGTATTTGTTGTGATAGCGGCTATGGATACGCCAGTCGTACCAGAACGTTAATTTGTTGGAGAAAATAATCGCTTCGTCGCGACAAATCATGGCGCCGAACATGTTTTCCGGGCCTTTTTTGCTGCGTTGTGCAATCGAGTGGTTCGTATAGAAAATGCCATGCAGCTTCGTGATTTGATCACTCGCCACGCTATTATAGTCTTTTGGATTATCGTTGTTATCTACTGGGTAGTTTGTAATCATGCTGGCTCGCGACGATGTCATTTTCAGTTCAGTGTTATAGTTATAATTTGTGGTTCGGATGATGCCATCATCGTCCGCGTCATAAGCTGCCGAATCGGGTGTGCCATCTCCATTTGTATCTAAATAATCAACGTTGTCGTCTGGTGTACCACGGATTCCATCCTGCCCAAGCGTATCTTCTCGGCCCAGGTATTTCATTCCGTATGCGCTATTGTTAAAGCATGTACTCTTCCAACTCGAATCGTTTACTTTGCCTTCCAGGATATGACCGCGTGCAGCGAAGGAGACCATGTCTTTATCAGCCTCAATTGTGTCATCCACCCATTGATCATACCAATCCTGGCGCTCCTTTGGTGTTAAACTACCATGGTTTGGTGGTAATTGATAGTCAGGTGGATCGGCGTATTCAATATTGCCAGCAACATACAAGTTGTTGCCGATGTATAAAGAGCCGGTCCCGGTGACAACACCGCTGATCACACAATCGCCATGTATAACGACTGTTCCATTAATTTCAATGGGATGGGCGCTGGTCCCTTTCAGATATACTCCCAGTTTGTTAGAGTCCGAACCGTGGATGCCACTGATAATCGTGGCGCCATTTTGAACGATCGAGCCGTTCGCTTTTACTTCATAGTAAGAAAGGTCTTTGAGGTTCGGCATTTTCACGCGCTTGGTTCCAGGATGAACGTATGTAACCGGATCGGCGCCTGCCCAGCCTTTGAATGGAATCGTTCCGTTGAAAGGATCGACGGGCGAACCATTCTGTTCGATGTCGCCAGCCGCGTAAATGTGTCCGTTTACCGTGGGGTTGTATTTATAATCGAAGTCCCAATTCGCGCGGTTATCTCCGTTTCCGATAATGGAACTACCCCACCACCAGCCCCAGTTATTCAGGAAATATTCATAGTTGAAAACCTGGGACGGCGGGCGAAATTGTACACGACAAAATACTTCACGCTCGCGACCACGAATTTCGGCTTTTGCCGAAACAAGATAGTGAGCCGCTTCCCCAACGGGATCGGGTTGAATGGAATAGGTGAGCGTTTCAATTTCGCTCGGAAGTATAAATGGCAAATTGGCGTTATAGAACCCTGTGGGGGCTGGATCGACATGCGGTTTTACAAGGTATGTTCCCAGCAATGCGTCGATGTCGGAAGTGCTTGATTGTTCGGCAATAATCTGCACCCCTTCGAGCATGGCGTTTTCAGCAAGATAATATGCCTGGTTGGAATCCACACGCATTTTTTGACGACGGACGTTGTATTGGCTGGTGGACATGAGCCCGATCACCATAGCGGCGGTGATCGTAGCCAGAATTGTGGATGCGAGCAATACCGAAGCGCGCGATCTCTTTTTCCGTGCTTTTCCGTTTGTGGCGTTGGTCATGACGATTGTGCTCCTGTCAATTTTTTCGAGGGTAGTTGTCGGGTAATTAATTTTTGCGAATATTAACAGCAAAAGATCGCGAGCAACTGATGTGGTTTAATTCATCGGTTTCGTCGCGGAAGGATTTTTTACCGTATCCATTATCGGTGACTTCGAGATTTACCATAATGATCGAGTTGTCGCCGATTCCGCCCGGTCGCATTCCATGCGAGAACCAGACATGATCCAAGGTTGCTGAAGAGGTATTCCGAAAACCAAGATCGACGCGCTCTTCGTCTCCATTGGAGGAGATGTCCGGGTCGTACATTAATTCGTTGTTGTTGGTATCGAAGTAGATCGATTGATTGGGCATGTTTTGACCTTCGCGAAAATACAAACGGTAGAAAAATATATTCTGACCCGTTTGTCCCGGCACCGCGTGCGTAGAGGAAAAATTTAATACGTTGCTGGCGGATGCATTCTCGCGCAGTAGATTCGTTACACGATCCTGTACCATGTCTGCCCGACGGTAAACGCGGCCCTCTACCATTGTAACTTGCTGCTCGCGCACAATGGAAATCAACAGCCAGATCATTGATCCCGCAATCAGGGTTGCCAGGGTGGAAGCGATGATCAGCTCTAACATCGTAAAGCCTCGCAGCGGACTTCGACGCAGACGGCGGATTTGCATATTGGAAAATGCGTTCATTGGTACGTTCGCTTTCTTAATTAAAATCCGGGTAAACATATGTTTCCACGCTCATGGTCATCCATTCGGCTCCGCGATTTAAGGGCGGATGCCATCTCAGATCCAAAAAAATACGTTTAGCGCGTTCTTCGGGAGGAGTTCCAGCAACCTGGGTTTCCACGATGCAGCGATATTCGGCTTCACGGCCATCGAGCCATTGTAAGTCGGGATGGAAATATTTGAATGTGTTGGTCTCCAATGAATACCAACTGGAATCATTTGGAAAACTGATGTTGATCGTTTCGTTTTGACCAGTGGCGGGAACCAGGATCGACACCGAACCGTCATAAAGCGAATTGATCGGAAATCCGGGAGCGATATTTCCATAATCCTGGGAACGGGCGATTTCGATATAGTGCTGGGCGAAATCCCACATGATATCGCGTTCGATGGCGCGACGCGCATTCATGCGGTTGGCCATCAACGAAGCCACACCCGCCAGGAGGGCGATGGCGACGATGCCCGAGGCGATCAGTACCTCGATTAAGGTCATGCCTCGACGACGATTTCGACGCGATCGAAACAACGAGAACCGACTGTGAACTCTTGGCGTCGGAGTAACAGATAGACGATTTTCAGTCTGAGACATTTTACGACACTCCATAAGATATATGCTCCCCCGCCTCCTCCAAGGGCTTTGCCTGAAAGAGAATTTCCGATCGAAAATCGGAAAGATGAAAATCTGAGTATATTCTTGAAACAACAAACAGCGTGCCAATTTGACTCTCCGTGTGAGATAAATCGCACACTGCTGATATAAGATGGTTTAGGGCGGAGATTCCGAGGGGCTTGCTGGGAAGGAGCTTTTCCGTTTGCACAATACAAGTGCAGGAGAATATGGATTTTGGGTATAACAATTCCCAAAGCTCGTTTTTGCTCTGTTTCGTACGTTTTGCTTTCCCCCCGTTCGGGAACTTGGGTTGAATAATTGTCATTTGTTGTGAAATCTTGCGCCGTATGTCCCACCATTTTGGGGGGAGTCGGGTATGCAATGGCTTGAAAACATCAGTATCGGATTTGCGATTCACGCCATTTTATTACTGGCGACGATTCCGCGAATTTTAGCCATCAAGCGTGATCCAACGACGGCAATAGCCTGGATTTTCGGGGTGTTGCTGATGCCGTTTTTTGGCGTGGTTGCTTTTTGGATGATTGGCGATCCAGAAGTTCGCGGTCCTCTGCGCCGGATTATGCAAGGACCGCCTATTCACACGTTGCCGGACACATTGGGGCGATTGCGCAGCGAAGCAGGCACTCGGGTGCCTCGTGTTCAAATCCTGATGGCGCGGTTGGGCGAAACGCCTCCGACGGAAGGAAACGAGGTCGAATTTTACAATACAGGCGTGCGACTTTATCGCGACCTGGAAGACGCCATCCGCGAGGCGCGTCATGAAATTTGTCTGCAATACTACATTTTTCGCGCAGACGAAGATGGTCTTCGGTTCGCCCAACTTCTGAGGCGCAAGGCGCGCCAAGGGGTGCGTGTGTGTTTTTTGTACGACGCAATGGGTTCAAGCGACCTGAGCGCACGGTTCATCGCCCGATTGCGGAGGGCGGGGGTCGAGTCCTACCCGTTCCTGCCGCTCAGTTTGTTGCGCCGACGCGTCCAGATTAATTTCCGCAATCACCGCAAGTTGCTGATTGTCGATCGAAAGGTGGCGTTTACCGGAGGGTTCAATATCGGGCGCGAACATGTCGAGCGACGGCCTCGCATGGGCCATTGGTTCGATGCACATTTGAAGCTCAAGGGCCCCATTGTCGATCAACTGGTCGAAGAATTCGCCGCCGATTGGGATTTTGCATCGGGACGCGCAGAGGCTGCGTTGAATCCTCGTCCCGAATGGCATGTTCCGAACCGGGTATTGTTCGATGTAAAACGCAAGTGGCGCGGATGGGTGCAAACCGTGAGCGCCGGTCCCGACCAGCAGGAAAACCGCGTGCGGAGTTTAATGTTCTATGCGTTTACGCATGCGCGGCGCCGATTGTGGATTGCTTCGCCGTACCTGGTTCCCGACGCGGCGATTATCACCGCGCTTGTCACGGCGGCGCTTTCGGGCGTGGACGTGCGTATCCTGACCCAGAACAATCGTCCCGACCAATGGATACCCCATTTTGCGGCACGGTATTTTTATGAACTGCTCATGGACGCGGGGGTGAAAATTTATCAATACCGCCCCGGCATGATGCACGCCAAGATGTTCATTATGGACAACCGGATTGCATCCGTTGGATCGGCGAACGTGGATGTACGAAGCCTGGCGCTGAACTTCGAGTCGAATTGTGTTTTTTACTCGCGCCAGGAACTCCGTCGCGTGGAAGCAATTTACCTCGAAGCAATCGCCCAAAGCGATCAACTCGGCGATGCCTTTCGTAATCGACGCTACCATTGGCGCGTAATTGAAAACTGCGCGAGGTTGTTTGCGCCGGTGTTATAGAACATGATTTCAGTTGCATACTCCTATTTCCAAAGCGTAAGAAAAGATATTTAGTTGTGATTACGAATCGGGTTGGCAAGTTCATTCCATGAACATTCTTGATACTAGTTATCGATTTTATGATAACTCTAAAATTCTTCGCATTATTGCAGCACCGTTGGCTTTGTCCATTTCGCCTGTTTATTTAGGAACGGCAGCATTTAATCCAGACTTGGGCAGACATCTATCTCAGCCCCCTCAACCACGACGCGACCCTCGCCTTCTTCGAGCAGCACCGCTACTTC
>CAZOKZ010000006.1:0-109491 GCA_964580585.1 uncultured Candidatus Sumerlaeota bacterium
GGGGCCGTTGGCGATCAACTCTGTCCCCGGTTCGCGATGATGCCATTTCACCATGGCAAGTGCATGGACTTCGGTTTCCATCGGCAGGGGAGCACTCGAAGTCACGTGCCCGGCGAGCGAACCTTCCGGCGTTTCAAGCTCCGTCCCTTTTTTAAATGTTGTTGGCGTGTCGAAACGAATGGCGACTAATTGATGCGAAGGATGTCCGAGATTGTGAATGCGTGCGATGGTTTCCTGGCCGGGATAGCAACCTTTGTCGAAATGAATTACTTGGAGAAGGTTGGCGTCGAGCGGAACGGATTCCGTGTCGAAGTCTTCGCCCCACCAGGGAAGACGTTTTTCGATGCGCGCCGTTTGGATGGCATCCAGACCCGCCAATCGCCCCCCCATGGCGGTTGCGGCTTTTTGCAACGCCTGGATGGCGGATGAAGATTGATCGGGGGGGACAAAAACAAGGGTTCCGTTGAGTGCGTATTCGGAACGCAGTGTCAGCACCTCTCCCCATTCGGCATGTTGAACCGTTTGCAGACGGACGCATTCGCTGGGGATGGGAAGTTGGCACTCGTTTAGAACCAGATGCGATTGTGGTCCAATGACGGCAATGGGCGTCCAGGTATCGGCAAGCAACTCGAATTGGCAATCTTCGACGAAAACGAATTTTTCCAGTTCAATGGCCAGTTGATTGCCTTTGTAAGGAAGGCTGAGGATCAGCCATTCACTTTCGCGCGCGAAAATGTCCATGTCCGTCTGCAATTTTCCAATGCCATCGAGCAAAGCGGCACGGCGCCCGTGTGAGACGGGCAGATTGATGACTTTCTGGCAAAGTCTTCGGTTCAGATAGTCGGCGCGGTCGTTGCCTGTGGCGCGAATTTGGGTCAGGAAACTGAAGTCGGCAACGATGACCGTGTTTCTTAGAGCAACCAATTCAGCGGAAGCCTCGCCATAATGCGCGGGCAACTGCCACCCATGCCAGGAGCAAAATTGCGCTCCGGCGTCGGCATGAAATTTTTCCAGAGCCAGCGTTTTCATAAGACCTCGATGTGTTTAAACCACGAAAACACGAAAAAGATTTCTCTCGGTGGCGCAGTTTTAGAATTCGATTTTTGTGTGTACCACGCGGAAGCCAATAGTGGCTCGGCGGTAATCGGGATTGATTCCCCCACGGAAAGCGGACCGCAAGTGCGATGCCGGATAGAGCCACGATCCACCACGGATGATGCGTTTATCTCCACGAGTAACGCCTCGTGGGTCGCGTTGGCTCAGGCGTGGATACTCGCCGTACCAATCCAGGCACCATTCCCAGACATTGCCGTGCATATCATAAATACCCCACGGGTTGGGGTTGTGTTTTTTTACCGGCGTGGTGGAAGGCTTCTCGCCTTTTAAGCTTTTTTTAGTCGAACGATAATTGGCGTCGTTGGGCGTAATGTCCAGCCCCATCCAGTAAGGTGTAGAAGTACCCGCCCGACAAGCGTATTCCCATTGAGCTTCGCTGGGCAGTTGAATCAGGAAGCCCGTCTGGTCCGTGACGCGCGAGCAGAAGTCCATCGCATCGTTCCAGGAAATGTAATACATGGGGTAATTGTTGCCAATGCCGCGCAACGGCCATTGGTTGTACGTCGCATTGCGCATGTGCATGACCGAGGTACCCATCACGGCATACCATTGCGCCTGGGTGATCGGTGTTTCCGCGATCCAGAAATCTTTGGTCAGTTGAACGAGGTGCTGGGCTTCTTGCTTCAAGCGGCCTGGTTCGTTCGGGGGCGAACCCATCAGGAAACTGCTCGAACGCACACGAATCAGACGCATGGAAACGCCCGGAGCCAATTGAAGCTCCTTGTCTGCGACGGCATGTTTGGCGTTTTGCTGGCGAAGTTGTTTTTCTGTCTCCGCGTATTTGCGCGACCAATAATAGGCGCGCTCGGGATCTTCGGTGATGCCCTTGCCCTTTGTGTACATCTCGCTGATCAGCTTCATGGAAAGCGCATGACCAGCTTCTGCGGCGCATTCGAGATAGTAAGCCGCCTCGCCTTCGTCTTCCTCGACGCCTTGGCCGTACAAACACATTTGACCAAGTAAGAACCATGCCTCGCCGTCGTCGAGCGCCGCGGCTTCTTCGAGCCAATCGAGCGCCATCTGGATGTTGACTTCTTCACCACCGACGCCATCGAGATAAATGCGACCCATTTTGGTCATGGCAGTGGGATCGCCGGATTCCGCTGCACGCCAGAGTTCCGCGAGCGGGTCCGTCGGATCTTTAATCGACCTGGGGCGACGTTGGTCTTTGCGGCGTTTGAGCAGAGGCAAGGGAGTGGACGCGGGCATGTCGCCGCTCAGAATTTTCTGACTCAATTGTGCGGCATGAGCGGCGGGATCGATACGTTCCGCTTCCTGTTCTTCCTCTTTGTCCTTCTGGATTTTCCTTTTTACCGTGGCGGGCAGCGCCATGATTTTTTTGGTTTCGACTTCTTCGTCGGATTCAAATTTATCGAAGGCAATCGCCCAGCTTTCCACGCACCAGCGAGCTTTCTCCTCGTCCTCTCCGGCTTGTTCGATCAACCGGCGCACCAGCGAGTTCACCATCTCGGTGGATACGCCCGTAGGCGAATCCAGGATTTCCTGTGGGACGCGAAACTCCAACCCCTGAACGAGCGCGATTGTCTCGAACGGGTGATCGCCACAAAGCGCGAGCAGCAAATCGCGGCACTTATCGATGTCACGGCACAGTTCCTCGCCGTAATCTTCGATCAGGGCACACAACTCATGTCGCGCCGTATTATTCATTCGTCCTCTCGCGGTGCATCCAAATGCCGCCACGTTCGATAAATTCCCGGTTTCCCGGTGGGGTATCTCGCACCAAAAAACCGGTGTAACTACAATGCCGAGAACGATCGCGAAGCGCTACTCGCTCGTCGGCGGGGGTGCCATTTAGGTGTTCAGAACTCACCCGGCCAGGCTATGGGCCAGAACCCTCCCCATTCTACCCTTCCATCATTCCCGTGGAAGGGCATTCAAGCGCCACCTTTTTTTTATTTGTGAGTGGATAAATATTTGCCTGAGCGATCAAAAATCAGGCGAGAGGTCTAGCCATCAGCCCGTTGCAGGAAGGTTATTTGGACGAATTCCATCGCTTTTTCGTGTGAATCCAGAGTCCCGTTGAGCTGTTCTTCCTGAACGGCATCGAGAATTTCACGGAACATCGGTCCGGGCTTGAGACCCAGCGCCACCAAGTCGTCCCCGGTGATCAATGGCGGGGGAATGGGGGGCTCCTCCCGTTCGGCAAAGGATTGTCGAGCCTGGGTTACCAGATTCCAAGAGGTCAAATCGCCATGCGAGGACATCGTGTCCGTGTAATGCACGGCCAGATCGTCTTCAATCGTATCGGCCGCCAGAAATTTACGCATCGTGGCGGGGCGCCACTCGCATGCCGTGATAAAACGCATGTGGCGGCGCACAACATCGCTGATACGGCGAGTGTCGTCATTCGAGAAACGTAACCGACCGCAGATTTCCTCCGCCATTTCCGCCCCGACGTACTCGTGCTGGTAGAAGGTAATGCGCCCACTCTCGCGACTGAAAGTTTTTGGCTTTCCAATGTCGTGCAGCAGCGCTCCCCAGCAGGAAACCAACGTTTTGTGCTCCAGGTTTTTCAGACACAACAGGGTGTGAACAAAAACATCGCCTTCGGGATGAAATTTTGCTCCCTGTTCGACTCCCTTGAGGGCGGAAATTTCCGGTAATAACAGCTCAAGCAATCCCGAATGGTCGAGCATGCGAAACGCGTGTGCCGGAGCCGGTCCCATGAGGATCGCGGTCAGCTCGTCGCGTTGGCGTTCCGGGCTGATTTTTTCGATCGTAGGAGCCAGATCCTGGATTGCTTCCCACGTATCGCCTTCGATTCGGAATCCAAACCGAGAGGCAAAACGGATCGCACGCAACATCCGAAGGGCGTCTTCCTCGAATCGTTTCCACGGATCGCCTACACAACGGATCATGCGGTGAGTCAAATCCTCGCGTCCATTGACTTCGTCAAGGATTTCGCGCGTGCTGGGAATCATATAGAGCGCGTTGATGGTGAAATCGCGGCGCAAAGCATCTTCTTCGCGTGTACCAAACTCAACGCTTTCGGGGTGACGATGATCGATATATCGTCCATCGCGCCGGAAAGTGGTTACCTCGTAGGAATATTCGCCCATTGGAACCAGGCACACGCCGAAACTTGCACCAACCAACTTCACTTTGCCGAACAGCTCCTGAACCTGATCGGGCGTGGCGTTCGTGGCGATATCAATGTCCTTCAGCTTCTGATTCAATAATCGGTCGCGCACACACCCGCCCACCCAGTAAGCCTCGAACCCGGCTTCTGTCAGTACTCGGGTAATTTCCTGTCCGCCTGCGATGAGAGCGTTCATCAGGTTGCTGCACCTTTCCAGCCATGAGAGCGTCTGAAAAGAATTTTTAGAGAATTGCCTACCTCGGCAAGGAAAATGTCTGTTTGTTTGCTTCTTGAGGCAGTCTTTGCAGAAAATTATCCTCGATTCTGTGGATTCACCTTCCGCACATCATCGGAAGCGGGGCAATCAGGCAATCCAACGAGGCCGAAAAGGAGAACGGGCGTTCCACCCGTTTCGATAGATTTCCTTGAACGGGCAAAATACCCATTCTCCCTTCAAAACGGCGAAATTCACGAAATGGGCCCTATCTTGATCTGGCAGGTTTGATGACAACGGATTCTGGACAACTGCGGCGTAAAGCCATCCGGGGACTGAAACTGGCCACGGCGGCAACGGCGGGCAAAACCGTGCTCGATATGCTGGGGCAACTGGCCCTGGCGCGCATTCTTCTGCCCGAGCATTTCGGTGTATTCGCCACCGCCCAGGCCCTGACGGGTTTTGTCAGTTGTTTCAGCGATATGGCGGGGCTGAAGTTTCTGATTCGCCGCAAGGAATCCGACCACGCAGCGATTTCATCGGTCTTCTGGTTCGAACTGGTCCTTGGCCTGATGGTTTCTGCCGCCTGGCTCGTGCTCTGCGTCCCAGTACTGACCGCTATGGGGAAACCCGAGCAAATCCCCTTCGCTCAGGCGCTGACCCTTTGGATTCTTGCCGAGCGGTTAATGCTGCCACGAGCGCTGCACGACCGTGCCATGCGTTTTGGGCCGGTGAACCTGGGTTTACTCATCGGCGTGGTTGCGGGGGTCTCGGCGATGCTGACGGCGGCGTTGATGGGAGCCGGGGCGTGGAGTTTCATCGTCGGTCTCGTGGTGCGCACCATCGTTGCAGCGGGGTGGATGTGGCACGCGGCCAAATTTCGCCCTCTGCTACGGATCGAGCGACCCGTGATTCGCGAACTGCTCGGATTTGGTGGGCCGCTCTTGCTGACCACGGCAATCACATTTGCCTATACGAACATCGATTACCTGATTGTCGGCACGTTGGCGGGCGATGTGCTGCTCGGGATTTATTACGCCGCCTATCGCTATCCGCATTATTTGATTCAATTTAACATTATCCTCGCATCCGTTGTATTCCCGACGTTCAGCAAAGCCACCGACGACACGCAAATCGCGCGTGGGTTGCATCTCGTGACGCGCTATTCCGGGTGCCTGGGATTCGCGGCGATGGTCGCCATGTGGATGGAAGGCGACACGCTGATCCTGTGGCTCCTGGGCGATCCGCAAAAATGGAGTGGTGCCCTCTTCCCGTTCCAGTGCTTCACCACGCTGGCGGGGTTGCGCCTGACGTACACGCATTGGGGGCATTATTTCGTCGTGCATGGGCGGACCAAGCCGTTGCTATGGGCGAGCATTTTCAACCTGCCTGCCATCACACTGGTCACATGGCTTGGCGTGCAGTGGACGGGCATCAATGGCGCGGCCATCGGCGTTACCGCCGTTTCGTTTGGAACGATTGCGTTTTGCTGCTTCGTGCTGCTCAAGCGCGCCTTGAAATTCAGCTATCTCGAATCGCTCGCACCCGTGTTTCGCGCCACGCTTGTGTCGGCGGTTGTGTTCCTCGTGCTTAAGTACGTCACCCCGCACACCCAATGGGCCGCAGCGTTGCGGCTCGTGCTGGGCATGGGAACCTACGCGGGTGTAATTTGGGTGTTGTGCGGGAAAGAAATGATGACGTTGCTGCGGAATCGGTGAGGGAGTAAAAAACTTCCAGCCACTAAAAAATCATATTAAACCACGAAGGCACGAAGACACAAAGGAACCACGAAGAGTTTGCTTGAAGTACGATAAGTTTGCTTGTTTTGCATCGAAAAAATAGTTGTATTCTGCTGCTTTTTCTTTGTGTTACTTCGTGAACTTTGTGCCTTTGTGGTAATGTTGATTTGTTCGCATATGAAGTTTTCGCTCACTCCTCCACCGCATTCGGCGCGATCGTCCGGAACGTCACTTCCTCGTGGTTGCGGATGGCGTATTGCAGCGTCCATTCGTCGCGGAATACGGCCAGCATGCGCCCGCGCGGGTCGCGGAAAACATCGCTGATGCCGTGGCGCACGAAAACTTTGAAATTGAAATTCTCCGGCATGTCGAGCCAGCGCGCCGCCGTGAACCCAAGCGGGTCGAGTTTGATCTCCACGTCGTATTCTTCGAGCATGCGTTGCTGCACGACCTCGAACTGCAGCCGCCCGACTGCTGCCAGAATCGGTTCAGCGCCCGTCATGTTGTCCGGCGAATAAAGCACCTGGATCGTGCCTTCGTCCGAGAGTTGTTGCAGACCTTTATCGAGACGTTTGCGCTTCATCGGGTTCGGCGCCAGCACGCGCGCGAACAGTTCCGGGCAAAAACGCGGAATGCCTTCGAACGTGAGCGATTCGCCCACCGTCAACGTGTCGGCGATCTGGTGTACGCCAGGATCGTAGAGGCCGATAATATCGCCAGCGAAACCTTCTTCCACCTGGTTGCGTTCCTGTGCAAAAAACGTGATCGCGTTGTTCAAGCGCAACGTCTTGCCCGTGCGCGGTTGGAAGACTTCCATGCCACGTTCAAATTTACCCGAGCACACACGCAAAAACGCCACGCGGTCGCGGTGATTTTTGTCCATGTTCGCTTGGATTTTGAAGATAAAGCCGGAGAAATTTTCGTTGTCGGGATCGCGTGGCCCTTCGTTCGTCAGACGCTTGCCCGGGCACGGTGCCATTTCGCCGAACGCTTCGAGGAACGGCTCGACGCCGAAGTTCGTCAACGCGCTGCCGAAGAAAACCGGCGTGATTTCGCCCTCAAGGAACCGCGCTTCGTCGAATTGTTCGCCCGCCAGTTCCAACAACTCCAAATCTTCCTTGAACGCCTCGACACCCTTATCGCCGAGCAGCTTAACCAGCACCGAATCGTCGCGTTTCGTCGCCGCATCGATCACCTTTTTGCTGCCGTGGTCGCTGCCGCGCTCGAACAGGTGGATATCGTCGTTTCGTCGGTCGTACACGCCACGAAACGAAGGCCCCTGGCCGATAGGCCAGTTCACCGCCACGCAGTGAATACCGAGCAAGTCCTCGATTTCGCTCATCAAATCGAGCGGCTCGCGGCCCTCGCGATCCATCTTGTTGACGAACGTGAAAATGGGCATCGCGCGCAGACGGCACACCTCGAACAGCTTGCGTGTCTGGGCTTCGACGCCTTTCGCCGCGTCGATCAACATGATCGCACAATCCGCGGCGGCCAGCGTGCGATACGTGTCCTCACTGAAGTCCTGGTGCCCGGGCGTATCGAGCAGATTGTACAGGTAATCGTGGTAGGGGAACTGCATCACCGACGTGGTGACCGAAATGCCGCGTTCTTTTTCGATCGACATCCAGTCCGACGTGGCATGGCGCGACGCGCGGCGCGAACGCACGGCTCCGGCCATGTGGATGGCTCCGCCGTACAGCAGCATTTTTTCCGTCAGCGTCGTTTTACCCGCGTCCGGGTGCGAGATAATCGCGAACGTGCGGCGTCGGGTGATTTCGGTGGCCAGGTCGGTGGTCGTCATGGGTCGAGCATCCTGCTTTCGAGCAAAAAAATCGTCAATCAATGAACCGGGAACTTCTCAGGCGCCCAAGATCAAGGCGCGCAAGGCGAGAACGACCAAGGCGTAGCAGCGCTACGTCGCGGGAGTTCGAGTCCGAAGCGTAACGCGGAGATTGGGCGCCTGAGGAGTTCCCAGCGCGGCGCAGAAGAGTGGGGGGAGGGCAGGGGAGCGGTCAAGCCTTAGGCGCGAATCAGCAATTGAAGTCATGCTATTTTTTCAGCGAAATCTCCAAAATACTCAAGTAGGCAGTTCTTTACTTCATTGCGGTATTCACTTCTGGCCAATCTGAGAACGAATTTAGGCAACTCCTGGTTTGCAAGTCCAATCGCATTGCCGACCTGTGATGAAAGCGATTTCCTATTGTAGAGTTTTAACAAGCCTGCATAATTTTTTGTGTTTACAATTTCTTCAAATTTGTTTTTGGACTGTGAATAAACAGCAGCTACATCGATTTGTTCGACGAGTGTGTTTACGGCGTCTTTTAGTTTCTGTTCCCCACAAGCACTTTCATCAAAATAATTTAATTTGAATTTAATTTCGTTCGCACACCGTAAAGAGATTTGTTTTTCAATTTCTGATTGTAATCGTCGAAATACAAGGTCTGAGACCCTGTTGAAATCTTCAGTAGGGTCACGCTCAAGGCGAGAGCTAACAAGTTTTATTAGTTCCTCTGTGCAGAATAAATTTTCGACTTCTGCAACTTCCAAAACAAACACAAAATTTTCTTTAAGTGAGATTATTTCAGGATCACTACGTCGATCACGATCAATAAGACCATAGACATCCAAGTGGTGTAGTTGCGTATTGGCGCGCAGTGCTTTTACCGACTGAATAACCTGAATGCAACTACCTCTGGGAATCACTAAAAAATCTCCTAGAAGTTCTCGGTAAAGTGCGACATCATAACTACCATTTTCGCCTTCGACAAAGACAACTGGTTTACGACTACCAAGAACCTCTATTAGTAATTCATTAGGTAATGTATCTGAAGATTGAATCTCTTCCCATTCCCAAGAATCACCATCAAAAGATTTTAACCAAACTTTTGTAGCTCCATCATGTGATGCTGCAAAATCAACATCGTGCGTTAGATAGACGAACAAACAATCGTCTCTTAGCTTCTCAACTTCAGCCCAAAGTGGAATTTGTATTGATTTGTGAAGATGTAATTCAGGCTCATCTATAACGAGGATTCCATTTTCAGGTGCCGCAAGACATTGCCCAATGAGATAAAAAATTACGCGTTCTCCATCGCTCATTTCTGAGGAATTATAAATTTTGTTACTGGTATCTTTTACTCTAGTTTGAATTCTAAGACCACCTACTACCAGTTCTCTATGAGGTAATATCGTTTCCCAGGCATTTTTTAGTTTATCAAGTTTTGTAGTTGGTGGATCAACACGATCCAATGTCGCTTTTTGTTCTGCCTTATATTTTGCGTTCGATTCTGTTTCGTCCGAAAAGAGATAAATCATTAATTTTTCATAGTCATTTAGTAGAAATGTTGCAGGTTTATGTCCCCATTTGAATACCTTTTTGTTGCTACTTGGATCGGGATTTCCAAAAAGCAAATTTCTTTCTGCTAATTCAATGGACATAGGGGTCGTACTGTCCGGCATAGACAATGACTTCTGAGCGGAAATTCGATGAACTGTACCCTTTTGGGGTGAATTGAATTCAATCCAAGTTCCTAATCGTGTTTTCCCTGATCCGTTGGCTCCAACAAATATAATGCTGTTATTTGATTGAATTTTAATAGGAGACCTAGTGCCTAGTTTGGGAGGCATCTCCAGGGTAAAGTCATTTTGTTTCATCGATCACCTTGTTACACTTCAATATCGTTTACCACACAATCTCCGCGCCGGTCGATTGCGAGACGAGCAGGTGCCCTGTCAGGTACTCGCGCAGGTTGTCGATGCTGTGCGCCGTGTGGTGGGGCAGGTACTCGGGCGAGAGCACCGGCTGGTGGCGATGCGGGCCCGTCTTGAGCCGGATCGTCGTCATGCCCAGCATCCGCCCGGGATAAATGTCGTTGTCGAGCCGGTCGCCGATCATCATCGTTTGCTCGGGGCTGCATTGCGCCATCACCATCGCGCTGAGGAAAAACCGCAGGTCCGGTTTGCGCAGGCCCATTTCCGAACTGATCGCCTGAATTGGCAGGAGTTCGTCGAGGCCTTCTTCCTCCAGGCGTTGGCGAATCGCGGGCGGCTGGTTGCAGATAATGCCGAGCTGATAATTCTGGCTCAGCTCCATCAGCATGTCTTTGATGCCGGGGAAGGGCTGGACGATTTTGCGATACTGATTGTATGGGAGTTGGTTGATTGTTTGTTCAAATTGGAGACTGACGTCTTCGTAAAGTTCCGGGTCTTCGGTGAACACCCAAATCAGGTGGTTGACGTACCGGGGCAGGTAATAACGCCGCGCGGTACGGATCACGTCGGCGAATTCGGCCTCGGTGACCTCGACGCCGTTCTGGTTCAGCAGCTCGAAAATCAGGTCTTCCTGGAATTTATATACCGGCTCCTCGTCGAACAACGTCCCCCCAACGTCAAAGAACAACCATTTGATATCACTAGCCATAGCGTGCCTCGTATCGTCCAACTTATTAAGTGTTTTAGCAATGAAGCACAGGGAGGGGCTGTGTCAAGTCGCGGAAGCAAAAAAGTGGAATTGACTTTGGTTGAATTTTATAATAAAATTTCTAATTGACGTATTTTCTGCACGAAAATCAAGGCTCAAGGTTTATCAAAAAAATCCTGGGCTGCGTGGATAATTTTTTGACGGTTCTCTGCATCCAGCACGGTCTCGAACGGAAAACCGATCACGATCAAACGATAGTCGCCGCTGTACTGAATTGCGGCAGTCTCGCCCGTCGCGTATGTCAGCGCCGCCTGGCTGCCTCCGGTGGGTTCGAGTCCATCGGGACTCGCCACGGGATAGACCGGGCCCGTGCCATCATCGAAGGAAACGGCGTCGATATCCTCGAAAATCGAGCCGGGCGAGCCCGAAGCCGTGTGGCTTTCAACCGTGTTGGCGGCGAACTGCGCACGCAGAGTTTCGTGGAGGAATGCGGTTTCCTCGCGCGCATCGAGATCGAACGCGAGGTCCTCGCCCGACACGAACAGATTGCCGCCGCCCGCTAGAAAATCGCGCACGCGGAGTTGTTCGTCTTCGTCAAACGTCAAATCGCATGTCGATTCGCGTCCTAAAATCCAATATACTGTTTTGTAGTCTTCCAGGTTCACGCCGCCGTCGATCACGGCTTCGTTGCTGCACGAATCGAACGATTCGCCGCGCGCGCCAAGCGCTTCGGCATAAGGAATCACGTAATCGAACGCGTTCATTCGCGCCAGGATGCCGCGTTGCGCACCGTCGGCATCGATCGAGTTCAATCCCCGGTCGAGTCGGTCGTATCCGTTGACAATCAGGATCGTTGGGGGCGTGCGGTTTCCCGTTAGCGTCGCGGCTAACGTCTCGGTCGGCAGCGATTGTCCGCCCGCGTTCGTCGCCACAACGCGGAAGTAAGCGGGCACGCCGGGTTCGAGATCCTCGATGCGAATCGATGGCTCGGGAGTGACCACGCCGTTATCGAAGCCCTTGCCATTGGCCGAGCGAAACACGCGATAGCCCGTTGCTGGATCGCCATAAAGGCGCTCGCCCATGTCGTAAGTCGGCGGCAGCCAGGAAAGCTCGATGGCGCCGTCGTCCGATTGAGTGATTTGTAAATTTATGGGCGGATCGGGTAAAATCGCAAAGTTGTCGAACCCGTTTACATAACGCCCATAGTAAAACACGATACCACGCAGAACAGCGCGCGCGGACATTTGACGAAAGCGCGGATCGACGATGGCTTCGGCGTCGGTGGGAGAATCGTGATAACCGTTTTCGATCAGCACGGCGGGCATTTTCGCGTTACTGCGTGGGTTGAGCTCGCCGAGCCATCGCGCGATAATCCCGCGATCTACCCAGTTGGAGTCCCATTGCTTTCGCACGGCGCGCAAGAGTTCCGCGTGTATGGTTTCCGCCAGTTTCAGGCTGCCGGGAAAACCGGTGAACTCGCGTGTCGAACCCCATTCATTCGGTCCGTAAACGAAGGTCGAAAGACCGCTTTGGTCGTGGTTTTCACTGCCGTTTGAATGCCAGGAAAGATAAATGGCGGTGTCTTTTTCCCACTCTTCCATTTCCCATTCGGCGTATCTTGGCATCGCGTGCACGTTATTGAATTTACGGTCGCTGGTTGTGGGGTCGAATCCCATGAACTGGCAATAATACATGCCGGATTCTTCCCAGCGCGGCTTGCCGCTGACTTCGCCGTTTTCGGCGAAATCGCCCATGCCTCCGCCAAATCGCATGGCATCGGCTACGACCATCTGACCCAAAGTTCCGCCGCTATTGTCGATCGAAACCGAACCGCGAAACTCATCCGTGCCTTGATCGAAGTAATAGGTGCCGATGTATTTCCATGTATAACCGTCGTGGTTTTCGTTTTGAATCCACTGGGTTGAACCGCCTGTGTGGTTGATCGTGAAACGAGCGCCCCGTGTCGTTTCGCCAAACACCGATGGGGTGTACCATACGTAAACGCCATAATAACCCGCTTCGGGAATGTCGGGCGTGAAAACAGCAAAGGACGTTGGGTCGCCGAGCGAAACGGGGGCTTCGAGTTGCGAATCGTCGTACGATCCGGCAATCGGCGCGCGTCGCCAATCGCCGACCGAATGGAATCCGTCGCTTTCGTTATCGACGATCACCATGTTCGTTTGAAAATCGCGCTCACGAGTTGTGTAGATGCGCGCTCCCGCGTTCCAAAGATACGGTACCAGGTACTGCATCATGAATTCGGCGTTGCTGTGATCTTCGATGATGCCGTTGTAAGTCTCGCGCTGTGTGGTCCAGGCACCGTCTTTGTAGTGCCAGCCGTGTCCGGGACTCAGGAAGATCGACGCGCCAGTTAATGCGCCTTGGGGTTGAGCGGTATTGTTGGGAATAATTTCAGCGAGGGGCGGCGCCGTTTCCGGCGCAATTGGTTGAGCGTTGGAAGCGCCAGTAAGGAAACATGCAGCGGCAAGCGAAACGGCACACGAACAGGTCTGAAAATAGCGGTGATTAAATGAAAGGGACGGTAATAAGGGCATCAGTCTTTTTTCGACACAGGTATCAGGAATTAGGGAAGATCATCCTTACGGATAGGAAGCCACCACACGATCGCTGACATCATAGACCACGCCGCAAATGGTTGTTCCGACGCCGTAATGGGCCAACGTATTTCCATCTTTCGTCTGGCTTTCGTCGTTCGGTTCCCCCCAGTAGGCTTCGACATCCGAACGGCTCATGCCGGGAACGATCTTGGGCGGTAAAATTGCCGTCCGCGATTCAGCGTCCGAACCACCACTCATCGAAGCGCATCCACCGATGCACATCAAGGTGACGATTATCAGGGAAATCCCAAGGACGCGAGCCAAAGCGCCTTGCACCGTGCGCATTTTTCCCGCAAACACATGCTCATCATCGATGCGCAGATTGCGCAAGGAGTCTGTATCATGAGCGATGTTACGGGGGATTTGAAGATACTGGCCAAAGGTCGTCATCTGCATTTTGTCCAACGTAATCGATGGGAATTTATCCATCGTCCGAATGTTACTGGTATCGTCGCTATCATAGCGGTCACGGACGATGGCAAGATGATTTTCGTTCAACAGTATCGTGAGCCTGTGCAATCCGACGTGATTGAAAACCCTGCCGGACTTGTCGGCGATGAAGTCGATATGCCCGACGAAGCGCTTGCCGACGCGGCGCGACGCGAATTGCACGAGGAAACAGGCTACGAAGCCACGACGCTGGAGTTTCTTACCGCGGGGCCTCCGTCGGCGGGACTTGGATCGGAAGTCGTGACATTTTTTCTCGCCACTGGCCTGAAGCGAACCGGCGAAGGCGGAGGTGTCGAAGGTGAAAACATCCACGTGCACGAAGTCCCCATCGCGAACGCTCACGCATGGCTGGAAGATCGATTGAACGCCGGAATCATGATCGACCCAAAAATTTACCTGGGGCTGTATTTCGCACAACGGTACTGGAATTCAAAGGGATGAATGTCCTGGGAGCGCCTAGCCCCAGCTCCTCATTGTTTTCCGGATTGCTATTGAACCGGGCTAGAGCTCGATGATCCCAGGCATTGTTTTACCCCAGGATTTTTTTGTACACGGCAAACGTGCCTTCGACCATGGAATCGACTGTAAAACGGCGTGCAACAACCTCGCAGCCAGCGACGCGGAATTTTTCACGAAGCGATAGATCTTCTCCCAACCGCACAATAGCGTCGGCGAGCGCTTCAGGATTTTGCGGCGGCACGAGCAGTCCGTTCACACCGTCTTCGATGATGTCGGGAATGCCGCCCGCGCGGCAGGCGACACACGGCACTCCCGCTGCTTGCGCGTCGAGCAACGACGTGCACAGTCCTTCCAACTTGCTTGGCATGACGAAGATATCCAACGCCGCTAGACACCCACCAACGTCGGTTTGCCAGCCAGTGAGTTGCACACGTTCGGCCAAATCGAGCTTTGCGATGTGCGTTTCCATTTCGGGGCGCATGTCGCCTTCGCCAACAAAGACAATTTTCGCGCAGGGCAGTTTTTTCAACACGCGTGGTGCGGCGTTAATCAAATTCAAGGGATCTTTGTGATCCGCATAGGCAGCAACCACGCCAATGACAGGACCGGGTTCGGTTACGTTCCACTGCTTGCGCCAATCCGCGCCGGTTGTGGCGTTGGCGAATCGCGTGGGCTCGATACCGCTCGGGACAATATCGATACGTGAGGGATCGACGCCGCCATCGACGAGCACGTCGCGCACTCCAGTGGAAATGGCGATATAATGCTGGCAGGGATGCGTGTATTTTCGTTGTGAAAACCAATTGCGTTTGATGGCGAAATCCACCCGCCGTGTCACCACGATGGGAATTTCACCGGCGAAGGCAGAGAGCGCCAGTTTATGCGCGTTTCCTGTGTGCGCATGAACGATTGTGCTGCCCTCGGTTTGGGCAAACTGGCGAGCCTGTCTCCATGTTCGCGGGTCCCATGGCGCATGGACGCGAAGCACGTGGACTTTCATCCCTTCGTTGGCGACACGCATCCCAAGATCAGAATCACGCCGAACCAATAACGATTGCGCTACGCCGCGCGCCGCAAGCCCACGCATCAACGAGAGCACTTGCTGCTCGCCGCCGCGAAAACCTTTTTCTGTATCGATGTGAAGAACGTTTATTGGCATGATTTAAAGGATGAAAGGTGAAGGATGAAGGGTGAAGGATGAAGGTTTCCGCCTTTCGCCTTTATCCTTTCGCCTTTAAATTTTGTCCCATGCTCATTAATGGTAAAAGCGGCAAGCGCTCGCACGCTTGCCGCTGAGATGAGGCATCTTGATCGGATCAATACTGGGTTTCGTTTCCAGGCGGGGGAGATGGCGGAACCGGGGGAGTGTCGTCACTCGAGTGTGTGCTGGAACCACCCGAGGGCGAAGCGTCTCCACCGGAACTGGAAGAACCACCGCCGCTGGCAGAACCGGTATTTGACGAACCGTTGCCGCCAATGCTTGCCGAACCACCGGTTGAGCGAGGTGTGTAGTTCGAGTCGCGTTCTTTTTTCTCAACGGCAGCGCGCGGTGTTTCGTCGCGTAACAACTCTTCGATCGCATCTTCGGTGTTCAGATTCCCATCGAACGAGAACAACGATTCGTCGTCCACGCTCGGAGCGGTTTCCATCATTTCTGCGTTCACGTCCATGTCGTATTGGCCGGGCACATTCTCGTAACCCGAAACCATGCGACCGCGGCGACCGTCTTTGCTGGTGGGACGCGGTATTTCGTCTTCGACAATGGTCGGCGTGATGAACACTTGCAGGTTATCGCGCACCGAACCTTTGGTTTTGCTGCCGAACAAATAACCGATCCAAGGCAGTTTCGAAAGGAACGGAACGCCACTGGTCGATTGGGATTTTCCTGTGGTGATCAAGCCGCCAATGACTCGGGTTTGACCGGACGGAATCGTCAAAACGGTTTCGATGCTTTGTTTATCCTGGCGAATCAGTCGAACCGTACCGCTGCCGTCGGGAACATCCACGGGCTGGGCGTCATCGTTATCGATTTGAATGTCCATTTCCACCAGGTAGCTGTTGGAAATCGAAGGAGTAATCTCAAACTGCAAACCGTCGGTCACCGTGCTTTGGCTGGTCGACCGCGTGCTGTTGCCGTTGTCGTTATCGTCGAAGAATGTCGTCAGGAACGGTTCTTCGCTACCGACGATAATCTGGGAAGATTCTTGGTTTTTGACCAGCAAACGAGGCTGGAGCAGCACCTTGGTTTCCACGTCTTCGAAGGTCGCTTGCCATTCGAAATAGGCTTGGTTTTGAAGGAGGGCACCGGTCAGAACGCTGCCGGAAAGCGAAGTGTAACTATCCAAGGCACCGAAGGGGGAAAAACCAAGATCTCCCGAATCGTAGGGAGTAGTTGTCGTTGTCGTAACTGGCGGATCGCCGGCGGTGGTAGTCGTGGTTTTTTCACCCGTGATGCTATTCAGGCTTGTGTGGGCCGCTCGTTTCAGCCCAAGACCAAAATTGCGCGAGAACGTCGTTGATAAAATTTCCGCCTGGATCAGCACCTGTTTTACGGGGCGGTCGAAACCTTCCAGGATCTGTTCGACGCGTTCGTGAATTTCCGGCACGTCTTCCAGGATGAAGACGCCTTGTTTTTCGTTGATTTCGAACAGCAAGTCCGGCGTGCGGATGTTGTCGATAATCGCCTGAAGCTCTTCGAGGTCTGCGCCTTCGAGGCCGATATTGTTCACATCGTAGATGACGATTTCAGGACCGACGTCGAGAATGTCGATCAGCAGTTCCATCTTCTTGATGTTCGAGAGCAGGTCGGAAACGATGATCTGGTGTGTTTTTTCGTCGACCTCAATAGTTCCCGGATCGCTTTTGTACGTTTCGATTTTTTCCGCAATGTCGTTCACGTCGCCGTGGCGGATGTAAAAGACGCGGGTGAAAAGCTGAACGTCGATTTCACGAATCAAACGTTCGACTTTCTCGATGATGTCGGGCAAATCCTGGACAATCAGTTTGTTGGTGCGGTCGTCGGCGGTTACCGAACTGATGCCCTGGCTGAGCATCGGGCGAATGGCTTTTTCGAGTTCGGATGCCTTGACGTGGTCGGGACGGAAGATTTTCTGAATCGTTTTGCTGGGCAGAATATTCTGGCGATACCAGCCTTCGTCCGAGATACCGTAGCTGCCGTCGTCCATCTTGAACCAAACCCAGCCCTGGGGTTTGGTGATTTTGTCAAGCACTTCCTCGAATTCGAGATTTCGCTCAAGGACGGTGACTCGGGCGGCGTTCACTTTTCCGCCATACAGCGTGATGGAGTTTCCCGTGGCATTCGAAAGCATCAACGCCACCTGCTCGATCTTCAGATCGTTATAGACGGCATCGACTTTTTTCGATTCGGCCGCTTGGGCCATCAGACTTAAGGGCAACGATTGGCAAATCAGCATACCCGTGGTGACCATCACCAAGGCGGATTTGCTCAAACGGCGATATGTTGTTCTCTTATCAGGAACGCGAATCATCCAGACTCTCCGGCGTGTTGACGGTCCAGCGATCATTCGCTGGCCTTTTCATCGTGCACCTTTGGAAACATCCTCGCCCAGCAGGGGTGCTGTTTCGTTCACCCGGGGCCAAGGAGCAGACGTTCATCCATGTGCTCATTGGACCGTGTACGGCTGCGGCGAGTTTGTTTCTTTTCTTCCATCCAACGTACGTATTGCCTATCAGAGGCGGGATGCTCGCCCCGTCTCAACCGGAAAAATCGATTTTTGTTCTCTGAACGCGAAGGAATGCACGAATTCACCGGGTTACGGCATCTGTTTTACGTTTAAACCGGAGAAATGGAAACCGTATCTCTGGGATTTTTTTCTCGTTTTTTGATCCCATACGGTCAAACGCTCAGATTGATCAGTTTGGATTGAAGGTAGTCCTGGATGCCTTCGGTGCCGCATTCGCATCCGATTCCGCTTTGTTTCCAGCCGGAAAAGGGGCCTTCGATCGCCGTTGCGCTGAAAGTATTTACGCCGACCATGCCAAATTCCAATAATTCGCTGCAGTGAGTGGCGGTGCGCAGGTCGTTTGTCCACACGTAGGCGGCGAGTCCGGCATCGGTCTGATTCGCCAAGGTGATCGCCTCTTCTTTGGTGTGGAAGGAGGTAATGATCATCAGGGGGCCGAAAATCTCTTCCTTGAAGGCGGAACAATCGGGGTTTACGTCCACCAGCAGCGTGGGATTGAGGAAAAATCCCTTGGATATTCCGGCGGGACGGCCACCGCCCGCGATCAATCTCGCTCCGCAGGCCACGGATTCTTCGATCATGACCTCGACGCGTTTGCGTTGGCGCGAGTTGATCAGCGGACCGATGTTGGTACGGTCGTCGAGCGGCAGCCCGACGTGCAGATCGGAAATGCGCCGGACGACGATATTGGCGAATTCGCTGTAAATGGATTCGTGGACGAGGAATCTCTGCGGAGCGACGCATACCTGGCCGCAGTTACGGAATTTGGCGGTCACGGCGGATTTGGCGGCGCGTTCCAGATCGACATCGGGGAAAATCAGTGCCGGCGCATTGCCACCCAATTCAAGCGATAACCGTGTGACCTGGCGCGCGGCGCCTTCCATCAGGAGTTTGCCCACGCGGAGACTGCCCGTGAAGGCGACTTTTTTGCAGGCGGGATGCTCAAGCATCGCCTGTCCCATACTATGCGGGTCGCCGCAAATGACATTCAAGACACCCGGCGGCAGACCGGCTTCCTCGAGAATTCCTGCAATGGCCATCGCAGACATGGGCGTCAGTTCCGATGGCCGACCCACAACCGTGCAACCCGCCGCAAGTGCCGCTGCCCATGAACGTACCGGGTTGTAAGCGGGGAAATTCCAGGCGGTGATCGCCCCCACGACACCGATGGGCTGTTCGATGACAATTTGGCGTTTGTCCGTTCGTCGCGCGGGAATCGTTCGCCCGTAAACGCGTTTGCCTTCTTCGGCAAACCACTCAAAAAGACTCGCTGCGCCAAGCCAATCGCCTTTGGCGCTCGGGGCGATTTTTCCCGATTCGTGGCTGAGGATCGGATAAAGTTCATCGAGTCGATCGCGAATCAATTGAGCGGCGTGTTGGAGAATTGCCCCCCGGTCATAGGCAGTCATTTTTGACCATTTGGGGAATGCGAGATGGGCCGCTTCGATAGCGAGGTGGCAATCGTCTCCCGTGCCGTAAGGAACCTTGGCGATTATCTCTTCGGTCGCAGGATTGATAACGCTCCAGGTTGCCCCGTTGATTGCATCCTGCCACTTGCCATTGATGTACTGTTGAAATCGATATGTCATCTGTAAACACCTATATTTCAATACTCGATCAACTCTTGCGCGGAGGATGCGAGATGTCAATCGAGGATGAAATTCCCTTTTGAGGGATGATTGCCTTATCTGTCAGACAATAAAAAACCGGGCGGTCTCCCCGAAAGGAAACCGCCCGGTTTTGATGCTGAATGAATCGCAGGATTAGCGACGAACGAACTGTACAGCGTCGGCGATCACGTATGTTCCGGAATTTGTCCAGCACGATAACCGTACACGGGTGGCAGTGGAGCCCTGGGCGAAGTTATATTTGCCCAAGGATACCCATTTGCCGCCATTGATTTGCTGGTTTACGTAAACGGTGGTGGCGCCACCGGAATGATACACAATGTACGGCGCGGCAGAGGCGCGGTTGGAGCCCGCGGAGTAGCGCACGTAAACTTCATAGGTGCCAGTAGTCGGAATATTGCCTTTCCATGCCGCAGTATCGCTTACCGAAGCCGTCGAGCGAACGTGATAATTACTGCCGTAATATCCCGCCGTTGACGATCCGGTCCACCAGTTGGACGAAGCCGTGAAATTCGGTGCTACGTTATCGACGATGATCGTGGTCGGAGTGCTGCCACCCGCAATACGGTTCGCGATGGCGGTGCGCGCTTCACCACCACTGAGATTCGAGCCAATATATTGCCAGGCTTTATCACCCGGACACGCGGTGGACTTCACGTCGCGGTGCCCGCAAACATAACCCACATTGCTGCGTCCGCCGTAGGTGCTTCCACCGTAAGCATTAAAGCCGTTCGGAACTCTCCAGGCGATCAAATCGTACATAGCGTTGCGTTGAGCCGAAGGAGGTGTCTGGTTGTAGGGCGAGTGAAAATACCCCATGATGTTGATGCCGAAGCTGTTTGAGTTGACCGAGTCGTGTGCGCCTTTTGGATACGAAGTCAGAGAGCCATAACGTCCCTCGAAGCGATTTCCCAGTTTATCGACCAGGAAATGATAGCCGATATCGCTCCAGCCGTTGACGTCCATGTGGTAATTTTGGATAGCACGCACATTGGCGCGCGATTGCGATTCGGAAGTGGTGTTGAAATCGTTCGGATTGGCCGTGTGATGAATCACGACCCGGTTGAGTGTTGACATGTAGCTTGTCGAGCGAGGGGAACGAGCTCCCCAGCAAGATCGGCTACAAATGGAAGGTTTCGGGAAACCTCCTGCCGCCAGCGTAATGCTGGTCAGGCCGAGACAAATAAGGAGAAACACGAACTGGTACGACCGTTTGCCACCTGGCATGATGACTACCCCCATCGGAGATTATTATGACCCTGGCCAAAAACTGCAAATTGCTCTCTTATGGTGCTTCGAAGTTATCCACTCGGACCACTTCGCTTTCGTTGGATTCAAAATCCACGTATTCGTTCGATTCATTCTCGGTTTGCGTGTTGGTTTGATAATCGGCTGCAAGTTCATCCATGGAAGCGATGTGACCTTCGCCCATGGTGCTGTCTTGATAATGCAGGCGAAACGCGCCCAGCAGGGGAGAACTGCTGTTGGATGAAACCAATGTTGCGCGGTAACGCATCGATTGGAATTGCCGGTCTCCCCAGGCGAGCAACCCGCCCGGAGTGTAGCCATAATTCGGATTAGGCGATCCATCGGGATAATATTGCATCATTTGACCGTACGAATCGTTGTCGATGGACAGGTATTGCCATGCTCCCCAATTTTCGCCGTCAGGGCTGACCTGGACTTCCATGACAAGGTCCGTTCCATCGGGCAGGTTCTCTTCCCACAAAGGCGCGACCGCATTGCTGGGAAAATCGAACGGCTCGGGAGGAGAAACCAACGTGCCCTGGCGAATACCCTGCTCATCGGGTTCCAGATTCGGATCGAGCTCGATGCCACTCGCGCCTAAAATGACGCCGTCGAGCTCAAAGCCGTCGGGTAAATAGGCCATTTCGCCAAATCGACGCTCATAATAGGCGCGAGGCTGGAGCTCGGCAGGATTGAACTCGTCCGGTGCTTCTTTCGAGGAATTCTCGGAAGTGCTCGAAACCATGACTGAGTGAGTCGAGGCAATCGGCTGTGTTGGGATTTTTGGCGAAGAAGAGTTTGTATGGACTATTGATTTGTCAGAGGTTGCGTTGGTCGAGCTGGCGGGAGGGATGTCCTGCTGGGTGGCGGTCGAGGGTACGGGACGAAGCAGGAAAACGCCTCCAGCAAGCCCGGCAATTGCGATGATGCAGAAAGTGACAACCTTTTTCAGCCCATCCATTATATGACTCCAATATTCAAATGATTAGTAATAATTAGAAAAATTCCTGTTAAGTCCGCGCGCAATCTGAATTTTGTGATAAATTATAAAAAATAAAAATAAAATGAATATTTGGACTTGTGGAGTCCGAATTGAATACCATGGACAAATCAAAAAAAACGCCCCCTTCGCGCGATGGCGAAGGGGGCGGAGCGAGTGTTTGAGGCGAGGTTTATTGATCGGTGCGATAGACGTGCGCCCGGCCAACGGAAACCGATCCGATCAAGCCGCGTTCCACGTTGTTGGCGAATGGAGCGCCTACGACAACCGTCTCGCCACTGACGCCAACGGCTGTGCCGTAGTAGTCGTAGCGATCCGGCGTGGTGGAGAGCAGTTTGCGGAACTGGCTGTAGGAGAACGGCCCGCCGGTGAAGACATAGGCCGATCCCTGATCCAGGATCGGATCGTCGTCGTGATCTGAGCCGACGGCGATGATTTCACCCGAGATATCAACGGACCAGCCAAAGCCATCCGCTGTGCCCGGGTCGTCCGCATGCAACATATCGGTCGATGTCCAGTTGAACGGTCCCTGACGTTGGAAGGCAAACGCGACGCCGGAGTTAATGATGCCGTTGTAGTCGGTGCCTGGGGCGCCGATCACGGCATACTGTCCGGTTTCATCCATGGCAATGGAGCGTCCGAAGTAGTCGAATCGCGCCGCAGCAGGAGCCGACAACTTGGAGAACTGTGTCCAGGTGCCACCGAAGAACACGTACACATAAACCGAGCCCGTGCTGCTTCCGCTGTCGTCGTCGAGTGGAGCGCCGACCAACAGGCGAGATCCAACGAGCGCCACGGCGCTGCCGAACTCGTCATGATGGTTGGCATCGTCGGCTTCCAGAATTTGAACCTGGAACCAGGTATCCGAGCAGCCGTCGTATTCGTACAGATAAACGACGCCGCTTCGATAGACACCGTCCGGGATGATGTAACCCAGAGGCGCGCCGATTGCGATCGTTCCGCTGTTGATGGCAACCGCGTTTCCGAAGCGGAAGCTATTGCCTTGGATCGTCGGGAACAGTTCTGTGTGGAATTCCCACAGACCGCTCGTCGAATTGCGGTGATAGATGTAGGCGGAACCGGAGTCGGCGTCGCCCGTGTCGTTGTATGGGGCGCCGATGACAGCCCAATCGCCGTCAATGGCGATCGCTTCGCCAAAGCGGTCGAATTCGGCGCCTGTCGGAGCGGTGAGGATCTGGCTTTCCGTGAAGCTCGACGTGTTGTCGCGGGTGTAAACGAACACGACGCCCGCGTTGTTGGCCAGGTTGTCGTCAGTCGGCGCACCGACCATGATCGTTTCGCTTTCAATCGCGATGGCTGCGCCATAGCGGTCGTTCAGCACGCTGTCTGCCGGAGCCAGATCGTTGCCGACCTGTGTGGCGCTGGCGTCCACGAATGTAACAACCGCCGAGGAGTTATTTGTGTTCGGATACGGATTGCCGGCCTGATCGAGAATCGAACCCGGCGTGCCGTAAGCGACGGTAACGTCGCCCAGACCCGATGAAGCCACGTCGATCAGGAACGCATCGTCTGGCTCAAAGCCCGACAAGGGAGTGACGCCCGTGATTGTGCCCGGTCCACTGATGCTGAACAGACCTGCTGTCACATTGTAAACGGGTTCGTTGAACGTGACGATCATGATTGCCGTCGGCAACGAAGTGATCGAAGCGCCCAGAACGCTGATTTCACCGCCGCAGAGTTCGTCCGGTGTTACGGTGTCGATCGTGACAACCAGCGGTGCCGAGACATTGGTGTTGCCGGCAAGGTCAACGATCGAAACGGTGAAGGAATGATCGCCGTCGGACAGTGGAACTACCGGCCCAGCGGTTGTATGTGTCCATGTTGCGCCCGCCGTTGTTGGCGACGTGCCGATTGTGCCCGAGATACTTGAGACGACCGTGACGACCGAGTTGATCTCGCCCGTTCCGTTGAACGTCGGGGCTTGGACATTGGTGATGTTGTCGGTGTTCGAGAAGCCCGAATCCGAACCAGCGCTCAGGTCGATTGTCGGTACCGGTGTTGTCGTATCGATGGTGACCGTCATGAAAGCGCTTGCCGTGTTACCAGCCTGGTCGGTGGCAAGAACTGTGACGGTATGGACGCCATCGACGACAGTGATGGTGCTTGTGGCGTTGTAGTTACCGCCCGGCGCCGTCGAAGAAACGAGCGCGCCGTCGAGATCCGAACTCAGATCGACAGTTGCGCCTGCCTCTGCCGTTCCGTCGAAGGTCGGCGTGTTGTCATTGGTGTAATCGTCGGTATTCGACGAACCCGAATCGGACGCATCGACAAGGTTGATCGTCGGTGGGTTGATCGTTGTGTCGATCGTAACGGTCATCGAATTGTTGTTCGTGTTACCGGCTAAGTCGGTCGCTGTCACGGTAACGGTGTGGACGCCATCGACCATCGTCGGGCCGCTGGTGCCGTTGTAAACACCCCCCGGCGCCGTGGTTGTCACGATGGTGAGAGGTCCTGGCAGGTTCGTGCTCAGAACGATGTCCGCACCCGATTCCGCCGTGCCGTCGAAGGTCGGGGTGTTGTCGTTGGTGTAATCGTCGGTATTCGACGAACCCGAATCGGACGCATCGACGAGGTTGATCGTCGGTTGCGGTGTAACGGTATCGATCGTGATGTTCAACGTGTTCGTGCCGATGTTACCGGCAAGGTCAACCGACGTCACCGTCATGATGTGAACGTCGTCGGTCATCGTGATGCCGCTGGTGCTGCTGAAAACGCCCGCACCGTTGGCGCTGGTGGTGTAGATCGTGCCGTCGTGGTTCGAGCTGACGGTGATGTTGGCATTGGCTTCCGCCGTGCCGTCCATCGTTGGCGTGTTGTCGTTGGTGTAGTCGTCGTTGTTGAACGTGCCCGAATCGGACGCATCGACGAGGTTCAATGTCGGTTGCGGCGTGACGGTATCGACCGTGATGACGATCTGAGCCGTGTTTGTATTGCCGAGCGCATCGGTTGCCGTTGCGGTAATCGTATGCACGCCGTCGGGCAGCAGAATCGTGGTGATCTGCCACGTGCTGCCAGCGGTTACGATACCGGAACCGATTGAAGTTGCGCCGCCGTTGACGAGGTCGGAACGCAGATCGATGGTCGCGCCGACTTCGCCCGGGCCGTCGAGTGTCGGCGTATTGTCGTTGGTGTAGTCGTCGTTGTTGAACGTGCCCGAATCCGACGCATCGACCAGGTTCGGCGTAGGCGGCGGAGTTGACTTGTCGATTGCGTAGGTCTCGCCCGTGGTGCTCGGCGTCAAATCGTTGCCTGCGATGTCGAAAATCGCGGCGAACAGAACTTGGATATCGAGACGCAGGTCGCCGTCGCCGGTGCCTGTGTTCACTGTTACGTCGTAGGTGGTGGAGTTGACTTGCGCCACGCCGGTGATCGCTTCGCCGGTGATCGTATTGCCAACATCCACCAAGGTGAAGTCGCTGGTTGAGACCGAAGTCGGTTCGATGTCTTCGGAGAACACCACACGCCAAACCACGGTGCCGAGATTCGTCGGTGTGGTCAGCGGGGTGAAGCGGGAAGCCGTTGCCGTGGGTGGCGTGATGTCGATTTCGATATCGAGTGTGCCGGTGTTGGTATTGCCCGCGATGTCGGTGGCCGTGGCGGTGATCGTGTGCGGACCTTCGTCGAGCGTAATGCTGCTCGTGCCTGTCCAGGTGCCCGTCGAAGGCGAGGTGGACATCGGTCCGCCGTTGACGTTCGAGCTCAGAACCACCGTCGCGCCGTTTTCTGCCGTTCCGTCGAAGGTCGGCGTCGTGTCGTATGTCAAGTTATCGGTATTCGAACTGCCCGTGTCCGATGCGTTGACCATATCGAGCGTCGGTGGCGGGGTAACGGTGTCGATGGTGACCGTCATCGAGTTGTTGTTCGTGTTCCCAACAGGATCGGTAGAGGTCACAGTGATCGTGTGCAGCGCGTCGATCAGATCGACCGTCGAGGTGATCGTCCAATTGCCGCTGCCGTCCGCCGTGCCGGTGCCGATGATGCCGCCGAAAACGTCCGAAGTCAGCACGATGCTCGCGTTTACTTCAGCCGTACCGTTGAAGGTCGGGAAGTCGTCGTTCGTGATATCGTCGGTGTTTGACGAACCCGAATCCGATGCGGCGTCGAGATCGATCGTCGGTTGAACCGTCGTTTTGTCGATAATGTAGATTTCGCCCGTGGCTGCCACCACGAGACCGTTGCCCGCGATATCGAGAATCGACGAACCCGGGAAGTTGACGTTCAGTTGCAGTTGGCCGTCGCCCGTGCCGGTGTTCACCGTCACGTCGAAGGTGTTGCCGTTGACCTGAGAAACGCCCGTGATCGATTCGCCGGTGATCCAGTTGCCAATATCGACAAGTGCGAAGTCCGCCGCGCTCAGGCTGGTCGGATCGATGTCTTCCGTGAACGTGACGCGCCAAACAACCGAAGCGGCATTTGTTTCCGGACCCAGCGGCGTGTTGCGCAGGATCGAGGTGACTTCCGGCTTCGTTCGGTCGATGGTGATTTCGATCTGGTTCGTGTTTGTATTGCCGGCGACGTCGGTCATCGTGACGACGATGAAGAACGTACCTTCCGATTCGCGACCCGTGGTGATTTGCCAGCTACCGCTTGCAACGATGGTTGATCCCAGGAAGCCGTCGATTGCCGAGGTCAGCACGATCAACGCGCCGTCCTCACCAGTGCCGTCAAACGTTGGTGTCGTGTCGGTTGTAATGTCGTCGCTGTTCGAGAAACCCGTATCCGTCAGCGCGTTCAGATCGATGCCGGGAACCAATGCCACCGTATCGATCACGATAGGCGTTACGCCCGAAGCCGTCGTGTTGAATCCTGCGTCGGTAGCAATCACATAAATGTCGTAATTGCCATCGGCCAGGACGGGACCCGAGGTAAGAGCCCATTGGCCCGCGCCGTTCGTTGTCGTCAAACCGAGTGAAATCGGAGGATCGACACCATTATCGGCGAAGACTTCGATCTGGACGTTCGGGTCGGCGGTGCCGTCGAACTGAGGCGTATTGTCTGCCGTGATGTCGTCGGTGAACGAGAAGCCCGTGTCGCTCGTATCGACCAAATTCGGGTCGGACGGCGGCGGAGGAGGCGTGCTGTCGATGGTATAGATTTGGCCGGTGGCGCCTGTGTTTAGGAAATTGCCCGCTAAATCGGAAACGAATGCGCCCGGGAAAGGTAGGTTGAGTTGCAGCGTACCGTCGTTTGCGCCGCGGTCGGTCAAGATGTTGTAAACCGATTGGCTGAATGGCGTGTAGCTTGTCAACGACGAACCCGTGACACCGCCCGCTTCGACAAGCTGGAAATCCCCGAGGTCAACTTGGCTGACCGGTTCGTTGAATGTTGCGCGCCACGTGAGCGCTTGTTGCGTCGTGATCGAGCCAACTGGATCGAAACGATTGATCACAACGGTTGGGGGCGTGTTGTCGATCTGCGCCGCCAGATTGTTGCTCGCCGTGTTACCCGCGTCGTCGGTGGCTGTCACGGTGATCGTGTGCGGACCTTCGTTCAGCGCGCTGCTCGTGATCAACCATGTGCCTGTGGATGTATCGATGCCGATTGGTCCGTTGACGTTCGAGCTGAGAGTGATTCCGTTGCCGTTATCGGCGCTGCCCGTGAAGTCGGGCGTTGTGTCCTGGGTAATGGCGTCGGAGTTTGAAACGCCGCTGTCGGTTGCCGCCGTCATGCTGATCGTCGGCGTGGTTGGAGGAATGAGGTCGAGGTCCAGCGTAAAGGTAATCGTGTTATTCACGTTTCCAAGCGGGTCGGTCACAATCACGGTGATCGTGTGCGAGCCGCTGGTCGTCAGCGCGGGTGAGGTTGTCAGCGTCCATGTGCCTCCGCCTGTAACGGTGGTCGAACCCATCGGACCGTCGAGGTCGGAAACCAGTTGAATCGTCGATCCCGGTTCTGCCGTGCCGGTGAAGGTCGGCGTCGTGTCGTTCGTCAGATCGTCGGTGTTCGATGTTCCAGTGTCCGAACCTGCTGTCAGGTCGATGGTCGGATTCGGCGTGGACTTGTCGATAGTGTAAACTTCGCCGACTTCCGTGCCGGAGTAAGCGTTACCCGCCACGTCGAGAATCGTTTGCGGGTTGTCGTTCATGTTCAGGCCCAGCGTACCGTCGCCCGAGCCCGTGTTCGCGCTGATGCGATAGGTCGATGGGTTGATCGTGGTCAATCCGCCCGTCAGCGAGGCGCCGGAAACGCCGCCGCCCTGGACGAGGGCGAAGTTCGTCAAGTTCGTAAGGCCACCGACGTTTCCATCGAAGGTCAGTTCCCATGTCACCGAGCCCGCGTTGGTTGCGGGGCCAGCCGGGCTGAACCGCGCAATGGTCGGGTTTGGCGCTGTACGGTCGATTACCACGACCATCGTGCCTTCGCGGAAATTCCCCGCATCGTCCGTCGAACGGATTGTCATCGTGTGCGTGCCTTCGGAAAGGCCCACGCCTGAATTCCAAGTGCCGCCTGCTGAACTCGGGTTCGACAGAGGACCGTCGAGGCTCGAAGTCAGTTGCAGCGTTGTGCCCGCTTCTGCCGTACCATCAAAGATTGGCGTCACCGCGTTGGTGATGTCGTCGGTGTTCGACGCGCCTGAGTCCGAAGCGGCCTGCAGATTGATCGTCGGGAACGGAGGCAGCGTCGTGTCAATCGTGACAGTCAGAGTATTGGTGTTCACATTCCCCAACGCGTCGGTCGATGTAACGGTAATGATATGCACGCCGTCGATGAGGCCGAGGGTTGTCGCGGTCCAGGTTCCGCCGGTTGCGGTGGTGCTGGCGAGTGTGCCTCCCTGGATGTTCGAGGTCAGAACGACCGTCGCGCCGGATTCCGCCGTGCCATCGAAGGTGGGCGTGTTGTCGCTGGTGTAATTATCGGTGTTGGAAATACCCAGGTCCGATGCTGCTTGCAGATCGATGGTTGGCTGGGGCGTCGAGCGGTCGAGGACGTACGATTGTCCCGAAGCGCCCGCCACAATCACGTTCCCCGCGATGTCGGCGAAGTTTGCCGGACCCACATTCGCATCCAGACGCAACGTTCCGTCGCCCGTGCCCGAGTTGACGGTGATGCTGTAAACCGAGGAGTTAACGGTGGCGGTGCCCGTGATGCTTTCGCCTGTGATGGAGGCGCCTACGTCAACCAACGTGAAATCGGCCGTGTTAACCGTGCCCGATTGCACGGCTTCGTTGAACGTAATGCGCCAGATCAGCGTGCTTGCCGCCGTGGGGCTCGTTGCCGGGTTGAACCGGTTGATCGAGGTAATCGTCGGAGGTGCCGTGTCGATGCGAACGATCAACGTCGTTTCGCGGAAGTTGCCCGCCGTGTCCGTTGCGCGCACCGTGATGGTATGAATTCCATCGGGCATCGCATTGGCTGTGAAGGTATCTGAACCCGTCGATACAAACGATGATCCGAGCGACCCGGAAATATTCGATGTCAACGTCACGGTATTGCCGCTGTCTGCGGTAATATCGAAGGTCGGCGTCGTATCGTTGGTAATATTGTCGGTGTTCGAAGATCCCGAATCCGAGGCCGCTTGAAGGTCGAGTGTCGGGAAGTTGGGCAATCCCGTGTCGATCACGACCGGCGTCAGGTTCGCCGAAGCCGAATTGCCCAGCGTGTCCACCGCCGTTGCCGTGATCGTGTGCGTGCCGTCGATCAACGTGCTGACCGTGATCGTCCAGACGCCGCCCGAAACCACCGCCGAGCCAATATTCGGTGTGGCGGGGTTGTTGGTGCTCAGCGTTACCGTGGCGCCATTTTCGCCCGGACCGGTAAAGGTCGGTGTGTTGTCGCTGGTCACGTTATCGGTGTTCGACGACCCGAGGTCCGTCGCGGCGGTCATGTCAACCGTCGGCGTGATCGTCGAGCGATCGATGGTGTACGTCTGACCCGTCGTGAAATCGGCGGTGATGTCGTTGCCCGGTATATCGAGGATCGTGGCCGTCGTGCCAATCACATCGAGCCGCAACGTGCCGGTGTAGGTGCCGGGCGTCATCGTGGCCGTCACATCCCAAGTGGTGGCGTTGACCTGGTTGACCAGCGAAACCGTTTCGCCGGTGATTGTGTTGGAAACGTCCACGAGAGTGAAATCGCCGACTTGTACCGACCCGACTTGAACGGCTTCGGAGAAAACAACCCGCCACGTAACCGTGGTATTGGTCGTTGGATTCCCAACGGGGTTTTGTCGGTTGATCGAAATCACCGTCGGCGGGGTGGCGTCGGAAGCGCCTGCGTCAACCGTGTTATCCACCGTGCCGAGGGCAATGCCATTGAGCGTCGCGCGTCCTGTGCCGGGGTTTACGTTGCTGTCGGTTGCCGAAGCGCCGACAAATTGCGGCGAGAAGGTGTAACCCGTGGGTAAATTCGTGAATTCCAGATAGAAATTCGCCGGGTCCGGTGATGCGGGAAGCAACCCGGAGGAAATGCTGTACGCGCCGCTGCCGTCTGTGGTGTCGGTGCCGAGCAACACGTTGCCGGGCGAGCTGTACAGATCGACTTGAACGCCGGAGAGTCCGGGCTCGCCGCCGTCCTGGACGCCGTCATGATCGAGGTCGTCCCAGACGAAGTCGCCGAACGTCACGGGACAACCGCCAATCGTGGTGCCGTTCAACCGAACGTTATCGACCAGCAGGACCGAGTCCACGGCGGTGTCTTCTTCGTTCGCGACGCCGATAGCCAGCAAAACGGAACCGTCGGAGGTGAAATTGTACGTGAAGGTCATCCAGCCGGTTAAGTTGTCGTAGTAACCGGGGGCGCTGTCGTCGTTGTTACAGATGAGACCTGCATTGGCACCGGGCAAGGCCTGGGCATTGCCGTCGATGACGACAAATGCGCCGTCGGTGTACGTCGCGCACTCGCCGGTATTGCCGCCGCCGGTGTCTTCACCGGTCAGAAACCGGTAACGGAACGTGAGTGTATCGCCATTGTGCCCGTAAATATTCTGGCGGATGGCTGAACCTTCGGAGAGACCGCCATCGCCGATAAGATTCCCAAGCGTGACCTCGTCCGAGCCCATGAAGGCTGCCAGAGAGGAGGGAGTGGCTCCGGGTGCGGTGATCAGTTGGGCTTGAAACGAGCCCACATCGGGTGGATAGGAGTTTGGCAAATCCGTCATCGAACCGATCACGCTCGCGGCGCCCGCACTGTCCCAGCAAGTGAGGGCTCCTGATTCGAAAGCGTTTACATTGCCCGTCAGGGCAAATACAGTGGCGACGGTGATGCCCAACAGGCATCTTGTTGTTTTGCGCTTTTTACTGATTACCCCTGACTTGCAATATCGTTTTCTATCGGGGAGACACATGGAATCGATTTTCCTCACTTTCTTTGGGGGAGCGATCGGTGAAGGGATGATCTTTCCTGGAGGATTGTATTTCCGGGAAAGAGTTTTTGTGCAAATCCCGCCAGAGGGGACGGAAGGGATTTCGGTTTTTGGAAGGAGAATAGGCGTTTCGCTAGGCGTTGAGTCGAATTCATATCCATCAGGCAGTTTTCTCATCATGGCATCACGCTTATTGAGAAGTTGTGGGCGTTATACGAGGACTTTTTTAATCTACTACTCACAAATACACACACATCGTATCATGTTCCTAGACGAGTTGCCCTCCAGGTGTAAAGAAAAGAGTCGGGAAAAATAAGGATTCGGATAAAAAAACTCCCCCTCCGCGATTATTGCGAAGGGGGAGTTTTTTTGAAAGCAATTGTTGAACGGCTAATCCGTCCGATTATTTTCCGGGCTTTATTCCGGGTCCGGTCCAGGAATGGGATTCGGTCCTCGAGGGCCTTCTCCTGGGCCTTCAAACTGATCCAGTCGATAGATGTAACCCGATCCGGTGTCAGTCGTTCCGGGAACTCCCAGGGTCATGTCGTTGCCAAAGGGCGAACCGACGCCAAAGGTCATGCCATTGGTGGAAACCGAAGAACCGTAATAATCGTAGCGGTTGGCATCGTCGGCGGTGATTTTGGCAACGGGGATGATTCCTTCAAAAATGAAGTCGAAAGTCATCGCGAAGAGGAAAGCCGCCCCCTGCTTGGTTGCGCTCTCACTATGTTTGGGCGCGCCAACCAAGATGACACCGAGCGGCGTGTCCAAATCGCCAATGGTTGCGTTTTCGATCGCCACGGCTTCGCCGAAACGGGCAAAAAGTTGAGGGTCTTCTTCCTCGATACTTCCTGTTACGAGGTCGAAAATATCCCATCCGCCGGGGACTTCTTCAAAGATCCATCCGAAATCGGCGAAAACCCAGGCGCTGCCGATATCTTCGAATCCAGGCTCGCCGGCGATTGCAAACGGTCCGTCGATATCCACCGAATGACCGAAGTAATTTGCGCGGTCGCCGATGGGCGATGTCAGTTTTCTGATTTCACGCCAAACATTATCCGTTCCACGGTTGTAGATGTACGCCGAACCGGTGCTGGCGCCAAAGTCGTCATCGAAGGGCGAACCCACCACCAGGTTGAATTCGTCCATGGCAATCGAGTTGCCGAAGTTGTCGTTTGCCGTGGCATCGCTGGCTTGCAGTACGGCGACTTCATTCCAGGTATCGCTGCATTCGTCGTATTCGAAGACGAAGACGAGGCCGCTGCGATAAACACCGCCTAACGCCGACGGTTGGTAGGCGAGAGGGGCGCTGACGGCCATGTAACGTCCGAAAATACTGACATCGAAACCAAAACGGAAATAGGTTCCCGCCACACTCGGTATTACGGTCGAATGATAAATCCAAGGGCCGCCAATGACATCTTTGCGGATGTGGCTTTCTCGGCGATAGATATTGACTTCGCCCGAATCCCGGCGCGGGTTGTCGCGATAGGGGCTGCCGACAACCAGCCAATCGCCGCTGGAGGCGACCGATTCGCCGAAACGATCGTCGCTGAACGAAACCGGCGCGGTCAGTTTTTGAATCTGTGTATAGCTGCCCGGCGTGTCGCGATGCAGAACATAAACAGCACCGCCATTGAGCGCCGCGTCGTCGTCGCTCGGCGCGCCAACGAATGCATCCTCGCCACTCAATGCGATGTCGGTACCATAACGATCGTTGTATTCGCCATCGTCCGCCGCGATCCGGTTACCATCGGGGTCTTCCGTTAAACTATCGATGAATACCAGTTCTACTTCTGGACCCACGGGTTCTTCTTGCTCATTACCCGCGATGTCTTCGACGGGATCATCCTGATAGAAATAGACGTAGCCCGGTTCATAGGGCATGATGTTGAAAATGATGTTGGAAGCTGGTTCGTATGCCGGTTGGCTGTACACTATTTCGGCGTCACTTCCGTCGAGGTCGAACACGTCCTCATAGTAAACGACGGGTTCGCTGAATTGAACCAGTACCTGACTGTTGACGAGGAATTCCGGGTGGATCAGTACGGGGTTGGGGCCCGGCACTGAAACGCCGGAAAAATCCCCGCAAATGCCAGCAGGCGGTGTTGTGTCGATTGTGACGAGCAGCCCGGCGGGCGAATCGACCACATCGACGGTATCGTCTGCGGTGGTGGTGATGATATGCTGGCCTTCGGAAAACTCGACACTCGAAATCATCGACCAATAACCGGTACCATCCGAGGTCGTGGTGCCCAGCGAGCCTTCCACGTCCGAGAATACTTCGACCGTGGCGTTTGGCAGCGCGTATCCCTGGAATTCGGGAAATGTCTCGTATGTAATATCATCGTCGTCGTAAACGCCCGTGTCGCTGCTGTCCACCAGATCGGGAATCCACGTCATGGGCAGGCCGTTCAGCATAACGTTATCGACGAGCAGACCGGGGTCTTCCGCAGTGTCGTAAACGTTAAAAATCGCGAATCCAAACGTCGTGATGCCAGAGCCGGTGAACGCGTAGGCGCCACTATCATAACCGAGTTCATGATCGAAGTCACCGCCATCTGGAAATGAGCAGGCGTCTTCGGCATTAGCCAGGACGGTGATATTGCCTTCCGCTACAAAAACGGCCGAATCGGGGAAATCTTCACATTCGTCTCCATTCTCATTGCTGAGAAAATTCCAGTCATAAGTGAAGGTGGACCCGGGAAACAGAAAGACGTTTCGAACAAGTCCAACGCCGTCGGTGGCAAACGCTCCAGCGGCGTCGTTCAGTTCTGTCACCGTAACGCCGAGCGAGCTTGCCAGGACGGACGCGGACCGTCTATCGCCTTCGTCTCCATTGAGGAACGCCTGAAAAGCCCCAACATTGGGATCGATGTCTGTTTCACCACTCAAAGTGCCGATGACGGTGGCGTTTCCAACGGCTTGCCAACCTTCAAGCGTGCCCGTTTCAAACGCGAATGCGTTGGTTGCCAGACTCGAAATGCCAATCAAGCCTGTGGTTAAGATTCCCGCCCGCAATCTTCTACTCCTTTGGTCTCGCTTCGAGCTCCCAAAGTGCATCTTTTGGTTCTCCTTTCAATGTTGCAAAAAAATATAGAAACCTTCTTCGACTTTTTCCCTGGTAAAGAAAACAGAGAATCTCCTAAAGAAGCTGGAGAAATTTTCCACGACAACTCTTCCACGCACAGGATGACAATGCCTCGTTAAGACGGTTGCCATCTTTCGATTTACAGCGTTTCTATCTGATTTTGGAGTCGCTAGCTTTTTCTTTACGGTAAACTCGTATCCATTCTTCATCAGAGGTGTAAAGAAAAAGGAGTCTGAAAGAAGAAAAAATATTATCAATCCGGGATAATAACGCCTTATGTTATCCATTTAGTAGGGATAATATTATAGAATCTTCGTCACGATTTTTGCACAACAAGCACCCAGCCCTTGACGGCCCGGTTTATCTGCACCACCCTGTTTACGTTGGGTTCTCACGCACCTTTGCCCGCACCCCAGGAGCCTTGGCTTTCATGCATGTAGCCTTTATCACCGCCTACGACATTCGCAGCCCCTACCAGGTAAGTCTGCCACCGCTCGGTATTGGATACCTGTCCTCGTGGCTGAAGCAAAACTGCTGGTGGGCCACGACCAGTTTCCACCACACAGTGGATGAGTTGGTGGAAGCGAAACCGGACATCGTGGCGGTGTCCTCGACGACGGAAAATTTCACCGATGCCACGCAGATTGCCATCGAGGCGAAGGAGCAGCTTGGCGTTCCCGTGCTCCTGGGCGGGATGCACATTACGAGTCTGCCGCAAGTGCTCCCATCGGTGTTCGACGCTGGCGTGATCGGCGAAGGCGAGCAGGTTTTCGTGGAACTCGTGCGTCTTTACCACGACGTGAAGAAGCCTTCGGATTCGGATTTCGCGAAAATCAACGGCATCTGCTGGCACCAGGACGGCAAGGTGGTTATCAATCCATCGAGCGAGCTGATCAAAGACCTCGACATGTTGCCATACCCCGACCGCGACGTCATCGATCACGGATGGAAGGTTCCTACACGCGATACGGTTCACATGATTTCCAGTCGGGGGTGCCCCTATAAGTGCTCGTTTTGTTCGAGTTCGCTGCATTGGAAACGTTTCCGGTTTTTTTCACCGGAATATGTAGCCAATGAGATCGAATTTCTTCGCGAGCGCTATAATCCGGAAATCATTTATTTCTTCGACGATCTGTTCGTAGGCCACATCGGACGTTGGCGCAAAGTCGTTCAATTGTTCAAAGAACGCGGCGTTCACGAAGGAGTTCAATTCCGTGCGTATGCGCGTGTGGATCTGATTACCGAGCAAATGGCCGACGAATTCGCGGAGTTGAATTTCAAATATATCGATTTTGGATTTGACTCGAACAATCAGGAAGGTCTGAGCTTCCTGACCAAAACGCGCGTGACGCCGGAGATTAATCAGGCCGCCGTGGATATGCTTTACCGCAATCATTTGTCCATTGGCGCGAATTTCATCATCGGGAGCCCCCCGGAAACGCCCGAGGCGCTTGAAGAGACCTATGATTTCGCTCGCCGCAATATGGACGCCATCGATCGATGCTCGGTTGGGCCATTGCAGCCCCTGCCGGGCACGCCGATTTACAGCTATGCCAAGGACAAGGGTCTGATCAGCGACGATTCGGACTTTGGGTATCTGGGTGTTTCGTACGATAACTTCAATTTCGATACATTTCCCTTCATGGCCGAGAACCTGTCGCGTGAGCAATTCTGGGACGGATGGACAAAATTCAATCATTTGGCCAAGGAAATCAATTACGTTGGCCAGATGCGCCGTTTGACGCATCAACGTGCCATGCGCGAGTTTGAAATCCAACGCCTGCAGGATGAACTGAAGCGGATGAATGGCTCGCGGCTGGTCAAAATGGCGAACTGGGTGCGGAAACTGCGCGGTGAAAACGTTCCCGCAGCAATCTGACTGTCACAAAAACTTCCCTCTTATCGTTTACAGTACAGGACCGGGTCTGCTGGTCCTTTTGGGTCTCTGCAAGTCTCCGGGGGCGTGTGCCGTCGCGGTTGCATTTCGGACGCGCCATCGAGCGTAACGTCTCGCGCGACAGTGCGGGCATCGCCCCTGGGGAGGACTAATTGTTGGTGGGTGCCAACCCTTTTTCTGTTGCCGTTAGTCCTGTTGGAGGTCCATTCTACGGTAACTCGAATTTTGAAAGTCAGCCTCAAAATGTCCCGAAGCACTTACACCCTTTCAGCAATATTGATGAGCATCGGCCTATTGGCCTGTGTTCCTGCTTTTGCATTGGAAGAGGTTGAAGTGACGCCGGATAAACTGTTTGTTCTCAGCCATGGAACAGACTTGGCTCACGATCCGGTGATTGCGGCTCGTCCTGGCGAGGTACTGGTGGCATGGACCGGTTTGTTCGATGGACGAAGCCGGATTTTTTCGGCTCGAACGCGCCGCGATGGAAACTGGTCGGCGCCTTTTCTGGTGGACGATACCGTTTCGGGCGATTGCTCAGACGCGGTGGTTGGTTTCACCCCGAGCGGTCGGAGCGCGATGGGTTGGATTTCGACGTCTGGGGACGAGAGCCATTTGAATTTCCGCCTGGGTTCCGGTGAGGTGGAAGAGGTTGCTGCATCGCCCGTGCGAATTGAAACACCTTCCATGGCTTTTGATGAAACGGGCCAGCCGATGATTGCCTGGTCGGAGGGCGGAGCGGGGCGGTTTGCCGTCGTAGTGGCGCAGCGCGACGAAGAAGGGTCCTGGACGCGTACGCCGGTCAGCGAGGGGTTGGATTCCTACGATATTTTCCCTTTTGTTTTCGGTGGCGACATCACGCGCGTTTATTGGTATAGTCTGGGCGGACAGGACTTTGAATTTCGTGCGGCGCGTCGGCTGGGTAGCGATTGGCAACCCATGGGCGTCGGAGCGCTGAGCGAGGTTCCGCCTAATCGGCTGCCTCTTCTGTATGACACCGAGGACGGTGTCACGCCCGGGGCGGTTTGGACCGAACTTCTGAGCGATGGTGAAATCGTGATGACGTTCGACCCACGTCGCGGACGGGCAGATCGGATTCAGACATTGCCGGGGGCGATGGATGCACGACAGTTGGACCCGGATTTGGATAACGCCGATATTGAGCCGTCGTTTACATGGCGCGAAGAAACCGCTAGGCGGTCGGATATTCTGGTGCGTCATGGGGCGCAACTGTACCGCGTGACGGGATTCGATCACATGGCTCAACCGCGCATTGCGCATGAGGGGTCCGATGGGGTGCACTTGGTTTTAATCAGCGATCAGGTCGAAGGCGGAACTGGCCAGGTTTATTGGACTTATCTGCAGAAGTCCGAGAAATAACTTTAATATAAATCTGCACCTTAACGAGAGTCTCTTTCTCATCAGATGACTGAACAAAAACGAAAGATCGGCTTGTTGAGGTTCGGAATCGGCATTCTGATTCTGGGTCTGCTGGGATTGATCTGGCTGGCGCTTTATACGAAAGACTTTTCGGCCTTTGAAATTGAAAGCGAATCGATGGAACCCACCTTTTTGGTGGGAGATCGATTGATTGTGATGAAGTATCGAGGTGAAGGCATTCAACGTGGGGATGTGGTGGTATTGGAATCCCCAGACGACGATCCTGTGCCGCTCATTAAACGCATCGTTGCCGTGCCCGGCGACGTGATGCGCGTTCGGCAACAGCGACTATACGTGAACAACGAGTTATGCGAACCGCCCGACCCGAATTATTCGTGGAATAGCTGGCCGCAATACGCCTACGATGTTACACTAAAGGATGACCAGTATTTCGTTCTAGGCGATAATCGGCCAAACTCTTACGATAGCCGTGATTATGGTTATATGCATGATGCCGATATCATCGGGATTCCAATTTATCGTTACGCGCCAGCGGATCGCCGAGGGAAACTGGCTCCAGACGGGTCGATGGAATAAATTTAGCGGAAGAAAATCAAAATCGTGTAATAATTACAAATTCCGATTGAAATTGTCCTCGTTTGATCTATTGATCCGTTTGCCAGTCAACAACGGCAAACCAACCTTTTCGGTTTTTAAGGGGCATGTCGATGGATCGCGGTCTTTTATATATGGCTTCGGGTCAGAAGTATATCGACGAGGCAATTGTTTCGGCCCGATCCGCTAAGAAAATCATGCCGGATTTACCCATTTGTATTGTTGCCGATCGGGAAGTCTCCGATCCGGTTTTCGATGTGGTCATCGTGAATCCCGATGCGAAAGGTGATCAGCGCGATAAACTGCGGATGGACCTGACACCGTTCGATCGGACAATTTTTCTGGATACCGACACGTACATTATCGGCGATATTCAAGATATCTTCACATTGCTCGATCGGTTTGATTTTGCCGCGCATCAGCCATCAACGGGTTATGCGAACTCAGATCCCGAAGTACCGCATTCGTTTCCTGGATTCAATGCAGGTGTTCTTGCTTTCCGGAAGAATGAAAAAATAATGAAACTGCTGCGTGTTTGGCAGGATGCTTATGAACGCGAACCATTGTTTAATGGACGTAAATGGGATCAGCGTCCACTTCGCAAGGCGGTTTATCAAAGCGATGTGCGGTTTGCGGTGTTGACGCCGGAATATAACCTGATGCCGTGGGCACCGATGGGATTGGGACGCGCGGTCAAGGTGTTGCATGGTCGTCCCATCGAGCATTTGTTGTGGATGGAAAAACACGTTAATCAGTACTCCAAGATACGTCGGGGATTTTTACCCGAAATCGGTGTTTTGCCGGTGCATAATAGGACACGGTTCGGGATGAAACTGCGGCTGATGTGGAAAGTACCGAGCGTGCTTTTCTCTCATATTTGTTGGCGCTTGCAGGATCGACTACGTATTTGGCTGCGATTGAGATTTGGCGTCAAATCGGCGCCCCCCATGGTTTCAGAACCAGAATAAATAGAAAACTCGCCCGGCATTATTGCCAGGCGAGTTTGATTTTTCGAGGCATCGTGGCGATCAGGCAGCGGCGCCTTCGATCGGGGGAGTCGTACGGCGGAAGAGTGCGGCAATTCCTTGGAAGACTTTCTGAGCCAACTTCCAGAACGTTTTCAAGATAAAGAAGGCAGCGATCAACATCACGATAAGAATCAGGATCGAGAGCACCGGATTCGTGGCAATAAAGCCTAACGTTCCGACCACAAGCACATCCTCGACGACGCTGACGACCGGGGAGACAACGGGCGAAGTGCCGGTTGCATGAGCCGCGAGTCGTGTGGTGGCCTTCGTCGTGTGAGAGACGCTGGCCAGTGTACCGCCGACCATGCCCGCTACGACTTGCAATTCCATGGGAACGTCTCCGAGCGCCGTGGCGGCGATGGCAACGCCAGCCGGAATGCGGAGGAACGTGTGGATTGAATCCCATGCGGTATCCACGGCGGGGATTTTATCGGCAAAGAACTCCACGACGTACATGGCAAGTGCTGGCCAGATGACCCAGTGGCTTTCGAGGGCTATCATCTCGACGGGAAGGTCGAAACTCGTGTAGCGGCTCATCGCCCCGAGGACGAAAATGGTGGCGTACAGGTTGATTCCCGCACAGAAACTGGCACCCAATGCCAGTGCAATGGTAGCGAGGATGTTTTCCACGATGCTTACCTCCGGTTTTTCACCTTGTAGATTAGGAAGGTTTCGATGTCGCAATCATTGCGTTGTGCCGAATCGAAACGTTCTGTAAATTTAAGTACATCCCAACCCTTTGACACTCTATACGGCGAAATGTTCCAGACATTCAATGATTTTGTCTTTTTACACAACGAAACCGATGGTTTTATCTCCCGATCTGGAGAAATGGAATGAAATCGCCGTTTTCCGAGTCCTTTGACAGGCCGTCCTCTCAACCAGTTCCCGCGATCGAGACGTGGGAATGGGTTGCTGTGGCCTTGGCAACGGTGGTGGGGATGGCGTTGCGGTTTTGGAACCTGCACGATTTGCCACCCGGGCTCTGGTACGATGAGGCAATAATCGGACTCGGGACCTTGGAGATTCTGCACAAACCCGGTTGGCCCGTTTTTTTCATGATCGAAGGCCATCCCGAGGAACCGTTGTTTTATTATTTAAACGCGCTGGGAGTCGGGTTGTTCGGTGCCTCGGGGTTTGTATTGCGCGCGACGAGTGCCGTCATCGGGTCGCTGACGATTCCGCTCGTTTGGTGGATGGCGAGACGGCTCTCTGGTCCGCGCGTAGCGCTTCTTGCGGTGATTTTTTTCGCCACCATGCGATGGCATGTGCATTTTTCGCGGCTTTCGTTTCGGACACTGCTTTCCCCCATGTTTGCCGTTCTGATTATAGGATTGCTGCACCGTGCGTTGCAATCCGCTCGACCGCGCGACGCCGTGGCATGTGGTTTCGCGATGGGCTTATCGCTCTATACGTACCTTTCGATGAGGCTTTTCGTGCCGATTGCCGGTGTGGCCTGGGTGCTGGGCTGGTGGTGGGGGAGACGCGAGCCGGAAATTTGGCCCGGTGCGCGGGAATGGAAGCTCCCGGTCATTGTGGGAGGAACGGCGATGCTGGTATTTTTACCGCTGGGGGTGGATTACGTTCGTCATCCCGAGCATTTCAAAGGTCGTCAGGACGAAGTAACGCTTGTCGGGGAAGACGGCGTTCAATGGGGATTACTCGCGCGCCAAACACGTGATGTGGCATTGATGGGAATCGTGCGCGGCGATCATGTGCCCAAACACAACCTGCCCGGAAGGCCGCAATTCGGTCAGATTTCTGGTTGGACATACGATGGACCTGACGCGGCGGCTCGATGGTGGGATTTGCATCGCCAGGGCGCCGAACTGCCCGACGTGCACGGCACGGGCAAACCGGTTTTCGATTGGTTGATCGGAGTGTTGTTTTACGGGGGATTGGCGCTCGTCATTGTACGTGCATTTCGGCGCGATTGGACGGCGGCGGCGCTCGTCGTTTGGATCGGAGTGGGGAGCATGGCTTCTGTACTCTCCTACGGCGCGCCGAACATGCTGCGGCTGCTTTACCTGACGCCCGCTGTGGCGATGGTGTTGGCGTTGGCACTTGATAGCTTGGCACAAGCCATCAGCGTGCGGATAAATCGCCGCGTGGCGATGACGTTTTGTGTGGGGGCGTTGGTGTGGTTTGCCGTGGGGGAAACCAAGCGCTACTTTGTCGATTGGCCGACTCATCCGGCGGTCTGGGGGGATTTAAATTCGGACCAGGCGCAACTGGCGCGCGAACTGCGCACGTTGCCCGATCGCCCGAAGGTGGTCGTGGTGCCGGAATACTTAATGGGGCATCCAACGTTTCGGTTTGAAACGTCGAGTATTTCCGATGCGTTGGTGCCGGACGCGGAGTTCGACGCAAAAAACATCGAAGGCGAATTCTGGGTCGTCGTTCCGCGCCGTCCGATGCCGCCCGTGCGAATCGATGACGAATTGCTCAAAAGCGCTCGGATGGTGGCGGAACTGAGGAGGCCGGATGGAGAAGCGTGGGCAAGGGTGGTGAAAATAAACCGGCGACCGTGATGGCCGCCGGGTGGGTTGCCTATTTGCTTAATATTAAGCAATTATACTCCAACCTGCTTGATCCAATCACGAATGTATATGCCAATACGCTCAACATCAGTTCGGCTAAGATTACCACTGTGCATAATAACGTTTCGAGATCGTTCGATTACATCCATCAACCCAGCCGCCCACTCAATAGTTGGGATATAAGGTTCGAAGTATTGCCAATTTTGTCTTAATATACTAACGAGATCGCTCATAAGAGTGTAATTAATAGGATCCGCCCCTCTTTGAACATGCCATCGAATTTTGTCTTCTTCTTGTTGTTTTCCGGCAGCACGATTTCGTATCTTCTCCGAAACACACGAGTCCCACCAATTCTCTCCGACTTGCTCTAGAAGTACATTTGATATCAGTGTACGCACCGAGTTTTCAAATGCAGCAATGGCTATGTATACATTGGACATTGCTCGTGCATTTTCAACGTGGTGATCATCCAGGAGATCTAGTGATAGAACCCGAGCTAAGTTTGCGCTTTCGAATTCAGCAAGTCGTCGATTTTTTCTACCTGCTGTATCTAAGGCTTCTTCTGCAAGTTGGCCGCGATAAACAAAATCATAAAGACGACTTGTTGTTTGATTCATAGTAGGTGCTTTCGGAGGCTTGAAAATAAAGCATCATAAACTGCTGGGTCACGACTATCTGGTAAAACGATTTGTATATTGTAAACTAATCCCCCAAGTTTGATCCCTCCATGGTGTGTTGGACTTTTTTCGTGAGATTCTTCCCTAATATTTTCACTAGCCTGTTCGGGAGTTGGAGATAAACTCGCAACGGAAGGTGATGACTGAAAGTCGGCCTGTTTTACAAGTGCAATGAACGTCAACGCCATTTTGTCTAAAACTGAGTCGGAAATCTGTCCTTGGCCTAATGTTTTGAATTTATTGACGACCTCTGCCTTGTTTAGTTCATACGCTTTTGTGTTTACTCTAAACAAATCTTGATATGCTTCGCGAATACCTTCCGCGAGCACTTTCGCACCTTGAGTTTGATCAAGAAATCTAAAGTATCGATCTTTTGGTCGACCATTTTCATCAATGAATCCTAGCGCTTTTAAAACTCCGATAATCAAGCGATCATTGGTACTCTTGAATTCTAATGATTCTAGGAATGCTTGAGTAAATTTTTCAGGGGCTTGAGCACCTTGAATCGCAGTGAGAATTGCCTCAAGGTTTTTCATGGAGGTAAGGTAACTAGTCGGAAGTGCCATAGTCAGTCTCGAAACAGATGGTATGAATATTCAAATCAAGCCTACTGGAGGAAATCAGGCAAAACAAATGTTGATTCAAAACCTATAGTTCTGTTACGTTTTTATAGTAGTCAACTGATTTCTTGTCGTATTGATTAAAAAAACCGGCGACCGTGATGGCCGCCGGGGGAGTTCGTTCGAGAAGTTTACCGTGCTGCTCTCAGGCGTTGGCGGCGGCTTTTTTCTTCGAGGTGGATTTTTTCTTTTTGGTTTTTTTCTTGGGCTCGGGTTTGGCGACGACTGGTTTGCTTTCTTCGGCCCATTTGATGTGCTGGAGGTCTTCGTTCAGCGGGGCGTGAATGCAGTCCATTTCACTCAGTTTTTCGATGGCCAGTTTGATTTCGCGATACACGCGTTTGTACACTTCGAGCGTGGCGCCCATGGGGTCGGTGATCTGGTAGTTTTTCAAATCGCTCTTGGTGTATTCTTTCAGCAGGAACGTCTTGTCGCGGGCGTCGTCGGACATGCGCAGGGCAAACTGGACGTGGAATGGCGTCATGCCAAGCACGAGGTCGGCTTTGCGGATCATTTCCGGCGTCAGCGGGGCGCTGCGGTGTTTGCGAATGTCGATGTCGGCGGAATCCATCACTTGGACGGCTTCGGGGGTGGGCAACAGACCGGGGATGGTCATGACGCCAGCGGTTTTGACATCGACGGTTTTGACGTTGTTGTCGTCGAGAAATTTTTGGAGCAGTCCCTGCGCCATGGGGCTGCGGCAGGTGTTTCCTGTGCAGACAAAAACAACGGTGCGTTTCTTTTTGCGCTTCGATAGAAGCATTGTGGCCTCCAACTTGGTTGAACGATTGCGAAGCAATCGCCTGATCGAACTTGAATGCGCTCTTAGCGCGTACCTTTCAACAGCGAATAAATCCCATATCCTCCGAATGCTACGTTGGGCAGCCATGTGGTGGCCAATGGGGGAATTCCCAGGTGTGCTTCCGATAGCTTTTGACAGAGCATGAATACGACGTAGTAGGAAGCCATCCAGGCGAGACCTCCGCCAAACCCGAATACCACCCCGATAGAGCGAGGATGCATCACGTGCGCACAGATTACAAGGGCGATGACGACGATTGCAAGGGGGAGGGTAATTTTTGTGTGCAGTTCCACGGTGTACTTTGAGGTGTCCTTGCCCTGTAAGTCTAATAGTCGAATGTATTCGTACAATTCGAGGAAGGTCATTTCCGAGGGAGAGTCCAGGTTGCTGAGGAATTTTTCGAGCTTGGGTTCAAGCGGGCGAGACAATTCGGAGTCGAATAGTTCGTCTTTTCGCAGGAAGCTGCTGATTTTCCCGTCGGTACTCATTTCTCGAATCGACGCATGCCTGAATTTCCAGGTGTTATGCCCGCTGGCGTCAAGCTCTCTCTTGGCGCTTTCGGCTCGAAGAATCCATTTTGGGGCACGCGTTTCGGGATAAACGTCGATAATCGTGGGCTCGACCATGGTATCGGTGGTCGAATCGAAGGCTTCGATGATGTAGAAGCGATCCTGAGAGCCGCGCTGGTAGATGTTTTTGTTCCGGGTCAGGGTGCTGGGGTCTTTTTCTTTCAGATAAACTTTTTCGATGTAAATGGCGCGCCGGTTTGCCTGGAGGGTGACGAATTCGCTGGTCATCAGGGTGCCGAGGCAGATGATTGCCGCCATGCCAAGGAATGGAATGGACAAGCGTTGAGGGCTGATGCCTCCGGCGAGGTAGGCGAGGATTTCGTTTTGGCGCGCTTTTTTAGTGATTACCCACAGGATGCTGGTGGCGACGCAGATGACGCCGGTTTGGACGATGAATTCGGGCAGACGGTAGAGGTAGTGGAGGATGGCCCACTGGATTTTGTGGTCGCCGGCGGTGAAGATGTCGTCGAACAGGTCGAGGACGATATTGACAAAGAAAAGAATCGCCAGCATGGACGCCAGCGCGAGATAGGTTTTGATAAACTCACGGGCGAATTCCCGGTCAAGAAGGGTCATGATTCACCACTTCTCCGATGGCGGACGACGCGGGCAATGGCGCGGCGCTGCATTCAAATGAGGGGGATTTTTGAAGAGAAGGGCGCTTGTTGGTTTTCAAGCGCCCTTCTCCGTGGTTTCTGCTGTGTTGACATGCCAGAGACAGAAGAGTTCCCAGGGGGAGGGCTTATTCAGCCGAATCCAGAACTTCTTCCGCAGCCTGTTCTTCGTTGCCTGCGGCTTCTGCTTTTTCTTCCGCTTCGGCCTTGGCTGCCTTGGCGGCAGCGCGCTGGGCATCTTTTTCTTCCTGCTCGCGCATCAGTTCGATTTCTTCCGGACGAAGCAGGCGCTCAACGGTGACGCTGATTTCGCCGTAAACTTCCGGATAGAGACGAACGCGAACGGGGAAGGTTCCCAGGGATTTGATGTGTTCGGAGAGTTCGATTTTGCGGCGATCAACCTGGTGACCCAATTCGGCAAGGGCCTTGGCAATGTCGATGGTGTTGATCGAGCCGAAAAGCTGGCCTCGGTCGTTTGCACGCAACTGGAACTTGACTTCAACGCCGGTGAGGGCTTCCGCCGACGTGGCAGCCGCGGCGCGCTCGCGCGCAACCATGGCATCAATTTTTTTACGACGGGATTCCATCAGGGCCAGATTGGCCTTGGTGGCTTCCTTGGCATACCCGCGCGGACCCAGATAGTTGCGGTAATAGCCGCGTTTGACTTCCACAACTTCGCCCGCGCTGCCGAGATTATCGACGGAACGAAACAGAATTACCTTCATGGTTCATCACTCCTTAGTTATACCCAACGAGAGGACGGGATGGTTCGATTGACCGGTTCGAGATTAATCCTGCACGTAGGGCAGCAGGGCCAGATGGCGTGCGCGTTTGATGGCGCGGGTGACCATGCGTTGGAACTTGGCCGAGGTGCCTGTCATGCGACGGGGCATAATCTTGCCGCGGTCCGTGATGAACCGTTGCAGGGTTTTAACGTCTTTGTAGTCGATGTATTCTGCTTTGATCATTGTGAAGTAGCAGACTTTGCGACGGGGGAAACGACGACGACGAGGGCCGCCACGGTCTCCACCACGATCGCCGCCGCGGTCACCGCCGCGGTCACCACCGCGATCGCCACCGCGTCCGCCGCCACCGGGGCCACGTCCATATGAACGAGGTCCGCTGTTTTCGTTGCTGCTATCTGCAGATTTGCGTGTCACTTCATCACTCATGAGTAGATGCCTTCCTCAAGGAATTTCAGAAATTTCAAAACGGAAGATCGTCTTCCGTTTGGTCGTAATTCGACGATGGGTCGTCGTGAGAGGAATCTGCGCCAGCCGAAGCGTCTTCGCGGGCGCGGGAGCCGGACCAGGAATCCTGGCGGTTGGAGTATCCGCCGGGTGCGGATTGCTGGTAGCCACCACCGCTGCCGCCGCTGGCTCCTTCGGGGCGAGCGCCGAAGCGGATGTTGTCTGCCACGACGAGGATTTTTGTGCGTTTTTCGCCTTGGGCTGTTTGAAACTGGTCCATTTTCAGTCGGCCTTCGACCAGGACCTGGCTGCCTTTGCGCAGGTATTGGCTGCAGAGTTCGGCTGTTTTGTTCCAGGTTTCAATATCGATGAACAAGGTTTCTTCGCGCTGTTCGCCTTGAGCTTTGTACCGCCGGTTGACGGCTAAACCGAGTTTGCAGACCTGAGCTCCGCTCGGAAGGAAACGCGACTCGGGGTCGCGTGTCAAATTGCCGATCAGAATGACTTTATTCAGTTCCATGTTCTCAAATCGCTTTTCTGGGTCGAAGGCTGACGACGAACGGGATCGAACGAGCCGTTTTTACGGGCTTATTCGGTCGCGGCGCTGGCTTCCTTGGGGGCATCGGCTGCGGGGGCGGCGCTAGGCGCGGGGCCGCGGGATTCACGGTTGTCGCCGTGGGGACGACGATTGCCGCCGGGGCGATAACTGTAGCGGGCCAATTCTTCGGGAGAAGGCGGGTTGCCTTTCGATTTGCCGATGACGGCAACGGTCACGAGCGAACGAAGGATTTCTTCGGTGATGCGCAGGTGACGGTTGAGTTCGGGGAGAACGGCGTTGTCGGTCGGGGTGTCGAACGTGAGGACGAAGTAATAGCCTTCGCGGCGACGATTGATGGGGTATGCCAGACGGCGTTTGCCCCATGCTTCGCGCGAATCGATCGTTCCGCCGTTTTTGGTGATGAGTTCCTCGATTTTTTCGATCGAGGCGATTTGTTGCTCTTCGGTGCGTGTTGCTTCAAACACGACAACTGCTTCATACTTAGGCACGGATTTCGGGCCTCCCTTCGGTCTATTGGTCTCGGGCGACACATGGCCCGGGACAGGGAAGAGCATCGCGTCCGCCGTGAGCGGTCCGCGAAGGAAGGGAGAACTAACGGCGGGGACCCCGCGCCTGTCAAGAGGCAAATCGCTTGAATTTTAGTCGAGGGGCTGATTTTGGGGGATTTAGGGTGGGGAATCAGGCATCGGGGTCCTCGAGCACACGAGCACGCACGAAATGGTCGAAAGCAAGATCGGCGTCGGAGGAAAGCATCTGGCGAATGGCGCTGAGTGCTCGTTCTTGTCTCAGGGGATAGATAAATATCATGAAAACCATCAAAAAGATAACTTGAAAACCTAGAAATGCACTGAATTGTCGCACAATAAGGGTGAACATAAATGAGGTAGGAAGGTAGATAAAGAAGTAAATCATAGGTGTTGAAAGACATCCCCGACGAATTGATTCAAATGGGATCGATGGATAATTTGTTTGGAGAACCGGATGATCACTGCACCATGAAAGAAATATTTTGGCGATGTGGTTTTTTGTCGCGATACTCGGCCCCTGGAAAAATTTCGAATGGAAAAAAATATAACATGAGGACACAATGATTATGACGATAAGGGGTGAAAGCACCTCCTCGATTTGCAATGAAAAGTAGATGAGAATACTCGTTCCGCAAATCACACTCAGTACCATGAATACAAAAAAAAGTTTCCATGTGCGGGCACGTAATTCCAGGTACATCGCTTCCAATATTTCGTTTCCTTTTATTCCAGACTGCCACAAATCCAAAACAATAGGGAACTGGGCGCGATTCGGTTTAAGTATCTGACAGAGCGTTCGTGAAATTGTTGGGGACATTATCCTGGGTGCAGGCAAAAGGGGCTTTGTTTGCAATAGTTTTTGGACTATCCAAAGGATCATAATGAATATTATGAGGGCACAAAGGGGATTGAAAATGACGAGTAAAAAAATGAAAAGGAACAAGGTGTGAATGGGCAAAAACGTCTGGTAAAGTTGAAAACCGTGTAGAAGGAAAATTGAACGTATCGAATGGCGTGGATAGAATAATTGAAACAACGTATTCGTGTCCTCGGCTTCGAGGAGCGGATCGAGGCGGCGTAGCCAGTCGGGAAAGATTTGCTTTTGCGCGTCAGGCATCGGGGTCCTCGAGCAGTTGCGTGCGGATGAAGCGGTCGAAGGAATGGACGGCGTTTTCCAGAAGGACGGCGTGGCGTTCCATGCTTTGCGCAACGACGACGCCGTGTTGAAGGTACAGGAGCAGCGAGATGACTGCGATCATGCTGGACCCGATGTAAACGGCAGGGATGTTCAGGTCGATGCGTTCGGATTGGTCGAGCGGAAACGCACCGATCATATCAAGATACCCGAAGAGGAGAATTCCGGCAATGATGCTTTGCAATGCGAGGAAAATCATGGTCACCAGGCTGTTGGCGGTGGCGCGTATCGAATGGCTGAGGGTGGCGCGAAGCGCCGATTGTGTCTGCCAGAGCACCAGGCGTGGTTCAAGGTGGTAGATGCGCACGATTGGAATCCCAGAGGCGATTGTTAATTCGCCTACCGAATAGGCAAGAAACCCGAATGAGCCGAGAAACAGAAAGCCGCCCAGTGAAAAGATGTCGGCGTCGCGGGTGACTACGATCAGGCAGACGAGCAGAAGGAGGCTCCAAATACCGAGCAAGACGTTCCACGGTTTTTCGCGCTTTTCCAGGTAGATGGCTTCCAGGACGTCGCGTCCTGTAAAGCCCGCGAGCCAGATTTCGCGCGCGGCCGATTCGTGCAGGCCGTCGCGAGTGAAGACTTGCGAGACGGTGAGCGGCAAATGAGGCGTGCGGCGCCGGTGGACACGAAAGGATGCGTAGGAAAACAGGAGTAGAACGAACAGCGCGGGGATTGCAAGGAGGCCGATGAAACGCGAAAGCGCCAAGGCAAGGACGAGAAGTATAAAGTTAAGGACAATGCCGTGCGAGGCAATGTCCCACGACCACAGCGTGCGCAGATGAGCCGCCATGGTGGGGCGCGCGTGAACCGTGCGGCGCAGACGAAAGGCCTGGTAAAGGGCGTTGGTGTCCTCGGCTGCCAGCAACGGATCGAATCGCCGCAACCAGTCCGGAAAGGCAGGAGGGGGACTCGGAAGTTCGCGCTCGTTTTCAGGCATTCGATTGTTCTGTGGTTTGGTGTGGTTGCTTGTCTTGTAAAACGTAATGAACGATGAGTTTCTCGTAGGCGCTATCGGCTTTTTCGAGAGATTTTTGGTAACGGCGAATCAGGAAGGCGCGCGCCTGCTTGCGCGTCAGTTGAGTCAGGCATCCGATAGTGATGAAAAACGCGGAGAGCACGGTCAGAACACTGTGGCGGTTGAAGTAATTCACGAGTCCTTGAGGAAGGAAGGCGGCGCCGATTTCGAAGATCACCGTGAGAAAAATTCCGATCAACGTGAAGACAAAGACGGCAGTTATCATCCAAGGAATGAGGGAAAGAAATTGATCCATCGTGGTGGTAATGGTGTGGCGCAGCTTGGGGCCGAGTTCAATGGGTGTCAGCCATCGATCGATAGGAACCATCACGAATTGTTGGCGAGCGGTTTCGATCCCGAGGATGAAGGCGAAAAAAAATACCTGCCAGACGAAGTAGGCGGTGGCGAGAATGAAAACCAGATGCATCAGGCTGAGAGTTCGATCGAAAAAAGACGCTGCCACGATCAATAGGTATGCAATGACCGCGAACCACTCCGATTGTTTCCACATCAAGCGTCCTTCGAGATATAAAGTTTCAACGATGTCGCGTCCCGTGTTGGGAGTTAACCAGATGTCGGTGGCGGCCTGAAGAAGAATGCCTTTTTCAGAGTAAACGTCCGAAAGTCTGCGGGGCAGAAAAGGGGTCAAGTTGCGTTTGTCCCAGCGACCAACGCCTGGGGCTTTTGACGGGGCAAAAAATTTTCGTCCGTGAACTTTGCGACGGCGGTAGAAGGCCTGGAACAGGCAATTGGTTTTTTCGGCGTCAAGTGTTGGGTCGTTGCGTCGCATCCATTCGGAGAATGCAGGCGGAGTTTCAGTTTCGGACGAGGGTTTGACCATGGGAGGCGGTGGCTTTCGCTTGGTGGTTGCTGTATTCTTCGAAAACGAATCGTTCCATGAATTGCGGATAAAGTTCGTTGATGCGGTCGAACCGGGCGCGAATTTTCTCGCACCGGTTGGGACGCGGCCAACGACGATTAATTTCGATGATGAGCGACAATGAGAACAGGAGGACAATCGAGATTACATGGCAAGGCCATTCGATAATGATTTTGATCATGAAAGGATTCGATTTGTAGGGCTGCGAATTAACCCATCGCTCGAATTGAGCGGCCCCCCATATCGCAAGAAAGATAAGCAACGACATCCAAAACAAAATCTTCAAACTGAGGAAAATCATGGGGAAATGTTCGTGTCGAAAACGGTCCCATGCATTGTCCGGGGTTTGAAAAATATGTTCGAGGAGTTTGAGTGATGTATCGGAACCCGGAGTTCGAATCACTTGGATTGGCGTGAATAAGCAGCATCCCGTCCAGACAATCATCAAACACATTCCCATTAGACTTAAAGGTGAGCCGAAAACCAGATACACTCCCAACGCGATCAACCAGATGAATATAAAGATGGAGGAGATTTCATTTCTTAACAAATTATTTTCCAGGTAGATTGCCTCGGCGAGATCGCGGCCCGATGCACCGGTCATCCAGATATCAATGGCGGCAGATCGCACAAACCCCAGAGGTCCGAAAACATTTGTCAAATAGAACGGAAGCGTATTCACCAGAATGGGTTTATGGGGACTGATGTTTGGCGGCAAGCTTTGGCCTTTGAGAAGACGTAGCGGATCCATATGATTGCGTCGTTCGTGAAACGCCTGGAACAATGCGTTCGTGTCCTCGGCGGCGAGGAGCGGATCGACTTTTCGCATCTTCTCGTTGAAAACAGGTTGGGTTTTGCTCATCGAATTTGCTCGTTGGCCGGGGATTTTTAAACAGAAACCGTTTCACCGGGTTGGATTGTGTCTCGGCTTGCGCGACTGAAGGGTTTTTATTCAACTAAACCATCGATTTGATTTCGAGGTTGGAGATGAAGGTCATTCACGGCACGATGCAGGCAGTGCATTCGGCGTTTTTGAACGAAGAACCGTTGGGGTTTCGCGAAGGCGTTCAGGCGCTCTTTCGCGGTGTTCAATATTTAATCGCGAGACCGCATTATCTGGCGGTTTGCGCAGCACCGTGGGCGTTGAACCTGATCGTTGTCGGGCCGATTGTGGCGATATTGCTCAAATTTCTGGTTTACGATTGGGTGGTTGGATGGGCACCGGACCAGGATGTCTGGTGGGCGACGGCCATCGAGGTCGCTCTGCGTATTTTTATCCTGCCGACGTTGTTTGCCGTTTGGGTGGTGGTGTTTTTGCTGATGTCGATGGTGGTGGGGGCGCCTTTTCACGATAAACTGGGCGAGTTGATCGAGCAGGAGGAATTCGCTGGGCGTCCGGATTTGCTGGCACCGTCGATGCCGCTGTGGGTGGGGGTGCGGCATGCGCTCGTCGAAGCGTTGAAACGCGTCGGGGTTTTGATTCCCAGGTTGGTATTGGCGTTGTTCCTGGGGGTGATTCCGTTGGTGGGTCCGTTGATTGTGATGGTGGTTGATTTTTTTCTGGCGGCAGGATTCATGACGCTCGATGCGTTCAGCATGCCGATGGATCGGAGAGGAATTCCGCTCGAAGAAAAAATCCGTTGGGTAAAATCGAATCGGCGGTTCGCGTTGGGATTTGGGCTGCCGCTGCTGGTGTTGCCGTGCGCGTTTTTCCTGATGCCACCGTTGGCGACGGCAGCGGCGACGTTGGTTTATTGCCGGTATCGATTGCGGGAGGAAACGCAGGTGGGGACGGAAGAAAAAGCAGGAGCTGAAAGGCAAAAGGCTGAATAAGAGCCTTTTGCCAAATGATGTGGCCGCATGATTGGAACCATCCTTTGATGTCTTGCGTGGTGACGGCGTCGAGCCCTTTGGCGACGGCGCTGCTCAGCGCTCGTGTGCCGCGAAGAAGGGCTTTCACTTTGCTCCACATTTTCTCGATCGGGTTGAGGTTGGGGCTGTAGGCGGGCAGGAACAACAGGGTGGCTCCAGCGGCTTCGATGGCGGTTTGCCCGACGGCGCTTTGTCATGGGCTCGTTTGCCTTTGGGAGCACGACTGGATACGTATGTTTTTACGAAAATATTAATGGCGAGTTCGTCTGTAAGTTTTTTCCGAATTTCCGTAATTGTTTTTTTTTGTTTGTTTTGCAAGTGTCCTCTCGTTCGAGCGCCAGACGACTTTCAGCTTTCAGCCTACTCTGTTGCGCCGGGTCCTCAAGATTCCGGGTGGAGTCGATTTGTGTCTGGATTTGAGCGTTTATTCAAATTTCAAATTGAAACTTTGGGCGAAAAAATACTTCTTCCAAGTTTCAGGAAAGAGTAGTTTTGCAATGAAAAAACATTTGAACAAAATTTCTACTGTACTTGCCGTATCCGCACTGTTGGGATGCGCTTCTATCGCTTCCGCTGCGCCGTTTGGATCGGGCAACATTGTTGTGCTTCGCGTTGGCGATGGTACCAGCTTGCTTGTAAACCAAACAGCAGCACCGTTATTTCTCGACGAATACCTGCCCGACGGCACGCTTGTTCAATCGATCAGCATGCCGACCACGACTTCTGGTTCAAATCGTCGGGTAACGCTTCATGGTGTTGAAACAGCGGTTGGCGCACTAAACCGTTCTGTAAACAATCAATATTTGACGTTTGGCGGATATGACGCTGCGGTGGGAACCGCAAGCTTAACCAGTTCGACGGTTGATCGCGTCATTGCGCGTGTCGATTCGGACGGCAATGTTAATACGACAACGACGATTTCGGATGGCTTTGGGCGTATTGCCAGTGTGATTTCCGACGACGGCTTACATTTTTGGAGCACCGGTAATACCAGCGGTGCGAGAAACGGCGGTCTGCGTTATTCTTCGCTTCTGGGTAATTCAACAACGACCTTGGTTGTTTCTTCTCCGAATAACCTGCTGATGACGGGTATTTTCGATGATCAACTTTATACAAGTGTTTCCTTCGGCTCAACGATCGGCGTAGCAACGTTGGGCACTGGATTGCCCGTTTCGACAGGCCAATCCATGACTTTATTGCCCGGGTTCTTTACATCGGGAACACACGCGCCACGCGCGTATTATTTCCTCGATGCTTCGACGATTTTCCTCGTTGATACTCAGTCACAAGCCAACCAGGGCGGATTGCAAAAATGGACGTTCAACGGATCGACATGGGACTTTGCGACAACGCCTTTCCCTATTATTTCTCCCACCACATCGGCTGGTTTGGGCGGACTGGTTGGAACGTCCAGCGGATCCAATGTTACTCTGTACGCCACGACAGTTGAAAACGAAACAACGGGCAACAGTTTGATCAAACTTGAAAGCACCGATGGCGGAGCTACATTCCCGACTATCACAGTCCTGGCATCGTCACCTGCGGGCACATTCAATACATTATTCCGCGGTGTGGCTTTCGCGCCCGAGCCTGCTGGCGCGGGTGTCGAAATGTGGGAAGAATTCGACGGCCCCCTGGCCCGATAAGACATGCCGGATAAAAACCGGGCAAACTGCTTATCTCTCTCCTCGTCGTCAACCTGGCAGGGCCAGCAATGTCGAACGGAGTCAACATTGCTGGGTCCAATACGGGACTGCTGCATCGATTGCCCATTATGATGTCAAGCAACTCGTAGCCGACTATTCGCTCGATCGGGTCAACTGGCTGGCCCGATCGAGCGAATTGCTTCATAGATCGCCACCGCGCAGGCCGTGGCAAGATTCAAACTGCGCGCGCGGGGCTCGAAAATCGGAATTTTCACCGAATGCTCCGCGCCAATCTGCGAATGCACTTCATCCGGTACTCCATGAGGTTCATTTCCAAACAGCAGCACGTCGCCTGCCCGATATGAAACATCGGTGTGGGCTTGCTCGGCCTTCGTGGTAAATAGCCAGATACGGCGGTTTTCCATCGCTTTCTGGAACGCCGCGAAATCCGCATGGACGGTCCAATCCACCAACTCCCAATAATCCATCCCCGTTCTTTTCAAAGTCTTATCATCGAATGAAAACGGAATCGGGCGAATCACGTGCAGGGGGGTCTTCGTGGCGGCGCACAGCCGACCTGCCGCGCCGACATTTTGTGCAATGCGCGGGGAATAAAGGGCGAGATGAACGAGGGGGAACTGGGGATTTTCAGTCATGATGATCCAGGGTAAAAATACAGGTCGGCAAGGAAACCCTCGCCGACCTGATTGAATCTAACTTCGCTAATTTCAACTGGCTTTGTTCGTTTTTTTCAACCGCGACGTTAATTCACGGATTTCTGCGTCGCGTTGGGCAATGGCGGCCAGCATCTCGCGCAGGCGCGTTTCAAGATCCGCGCGCGTCAGCGTCGAAATGGTGCTGTCCGTGATGCGACGATCAGGGTCCCTGCCCAAAGGAGTAGCACTTCCCGAACGACGCATTGCTGCCAACGCCAGCCCAAAGACCGAACGCAATTCTTCCTCGTTGGCATCGGAAAAACGCCCCAGATAGTACATGAATTCCGGTGTTTGCGCCAAGGCCACAAAAATGTCCTCGGCTTTTTGGATGTTCACAGTTACAGGCGAACGCGGAGACGAATTCTTCGCCATGATATCCATCCTTCGCATCGGAGTTCCGGATGCCGACTCTATTCACGGCCATCGCATTAACAGTTTAGGAACAACGTCGATCAATTCTCAATCTGGTTTTTGAGTTGGGGAGATTTTTTTTGAACTTTTTAGTCAACAATCGTTGACAAACTGCGGCGCGGCTTCCTAAACTCTCCCTGGAGTCGTGAGAAACCGTTCTCGACGATTTTTCTCTCAACTGAAAATCCGCGATGGACGACACCCCCGGCTCCTTGAAATACATCTTCTATCGAATGCAATCTACTCAGGTGACCCCCATGGCAGTCGAAGAACAAATTCTCGACGAAATCGAAGTCCGTCCCCCAAACGAACCCTCCGAGCCCGACTTTCTGTCGTTTCGGGCAATGGCAGCAGTCGTTTTTCAAAGCAACTTCACCGACAATGCTTTCCGGTTGGTGGCGTGGCTTTATCTCGGGGCTTACGCTGTCCATCATCAGGAATCCCAAGAGATTTATCGTACGTTGGTGGCCGTTTTTTACACGGCGCCGTGGGTGCTGCTTTCCCTGTTTGCCGGGCAATTGGCTGATCGGCTTTCCAAACGGAACATTGTGGTGGGGGTAAAGACAGCCGAGGTCGCCATCTTGCTTGTTGGAATGGCGGGAGCGGCGATCTGGGGATCGTGGCTGATGCCATTGATATTATTATCGTTACTGGCGTGTCGCTCGGCCATCTTTGGTCCAGCCACGTACGGGTTGATACCGGAGCTCATGCCGGAAAAGCGACTATCCTGGGCGAATGGCTGGATCGATGGGTTGACGTTTTTTGGCGCGATCCTTGGCACCTCGCTTGGCGGATTGGCGATGGACGTCTTCGGTCAGAGCCTGCTGGCTCCCTTGGGTGTCCTGTTGTTGCTAAGTATATTGGGGGTGTATCTCAGTGCCGGGATCGATAAACTTCCCGCCGCCGAGCCCCATCGTCATGTGACGCTGTTTCCCATCAAAGAGGCTCGCGGCAACATCAAGGAAATCGCCGCTTCCCAGGGGATGACCTGGGCGACGATTGGTATCGTTGTCTGGTGGGGGCTGGCGGCGCTGGCGCTCCAGGCCGCCATGAAAATGGCCGAGGACACGCTTCACCTCAACGGCTTCCGAACCAGTTGGTTCTTCATATATATCGGTTTGGGCGTTGGTTTGGGCAGCTATGTTGCCGGTCGCATTTCAGGTCAGAAAATCGAACTGGGTCTGGTGCCATTGGGCGCGTTATTGATGGCGATCTCTGCCATTGCCGTTCACCAGGTACCCGGAGCTGAGCCACTGATGGCGATCACCATTACCGCAGTCGGTTTTTTCTCTGGCTGGTTTATCATTCCTCTCAAAGCTTACATCCAGCACAACGCGCATCCCGATACGCGTGGCGGGATACTCGGGACGATCAATTTTTTCACGTACATTATGATCTGCATTTCGGGTGGCGCCGCTTATTACATCGAAGCCGAAGTTTTTCAATTCACCGCCCAGCAAATTTTCCTCTCTATCGGTCTTTTTACACTCTTTGTCGCTATCATCGCGATGATCATGTTACCGGGTGCGGGATTACGACTGATCCTGTTCTTGCTCACGCACTCGATTTACCGTGTGAAGGTTATCGGACGCGATAATATCCCGGACAAAGGCGGCGCTCTCCTTGTTTGTAACCACATGAGCTATGTCGATGGGCTGTTGGTGATCGTTTCGCTCAATCGTTCTGTGCGTCCGATCATGTTCGAGGAAATTTACTTCCATCCGCTTGTCAAACCGTTTGCGAAACTGACGCGTGCGATACCGATTTCCGATCGCATGGGCCCGCGCGAGATGATCGCGCAACTCCAGAAAGCCAGCCAGGCGATTCAGGATGGTGATTTGGTGTGCATTTTCGCCGAAGGCCAAATCACGCGAACGGGTCAGTTGCTTCCGTTTCGCAAAGGCTTCGAGCGTATTATGAAAAACGTCGAGGCGCCGATCGTTCCGATGCACCTCGACCGCGTGCGCGGCAGCCTACTGAGTTTCAATAGCAATCGCTGGTTACAAAAAATGCCGAACCGGGTTCCTCAACCCGTAACCGTCAGCTTTGGTTCGCAACTGCCCGGTAATTCCGATGCGACGACCGTTCGCAAAGCGGTGCTGCTTTTGGCTTCCGACGCGTGGGAACATCGCAAAGCCGATGCGCCGATGCTCCATCATGAAGCATTCACCACCGCGCGACGTCATCCGCTTGCTATAGCAATGTACGACCACAACACGCCGAAAGGCATTACGCGTGCCAAGTTTGTTGGCGGTATTGTGGCGATGGCCCGAGTTCTGCGCCGCGAATGGGAAGGCCAGAAGATGGTGGGGATCTGTCTGCCGCCTTCGATTGCGGGCGCCGTGGTTAATCACGCGGCCTTGTTAGTCGGGAAAGTTCCGGTAAACCTCAATTACACTGCGTCGGCGGATGTACTCGCCAACGTTGGCGAACAATGCGAATTACAAACGACGATCACTTCGCGAGCATTCATGGAAAAGCTCCCGCTCGATTTGCCGGGACGTGTGATTTACCTCGAAGACATCAAACCGCGACTTTCGCTTGGGCTGCGTCTTTGGTCGTTATTCCAAGCGCTTTGCGTGCCGCTCAGTTATCTCGAACGTGAACTGGGTGCACCGGCTCATCGCAGCGTGGACGATTTGGCGACGGTGATTTTTTCCAGCGGCAGCACGGGCATCCCCAAAGGGGTAATGCTTTCGCATTGGAATATCTATTCCAACATCGAATCCGTCGGTCAGGTCTTTTCGCTCGGTCATGATGACGCGATTTTAGGCGTGCTGCCTTTCTTCCATTCGTTTGGCACCATGGCGACGTTGTTTCTGCCGCATGTGATTGGAATCCGCGTTTCGTACTTTCCCAATCCGCTCGATGCGCGAGCGGTAGGGGACCTTGTTTTCCGCCATCGAGTCACGTTCCTGTTGGGGACGCCGACGTTCTTATCGACATACACGCGACGCATCGATCCGCGCGAGTTCGGTTCGCTCCAAATCGTTCTTACGGGGGCGGAAAAACTGCGCGACAACGTGGCGTTGGCATTCGAGCGTCGCTTTGGAATTCGCCCTTTCGAGGCATATGGTTGCACCGAGTGCGCGCCCGGCGTGACGGTAAACACACACGATTTCCGTGCGCCGGGTTTCTTTCAATGCGGAACCAAGCCTGGAAAAATCGGTCATCCGTTGCCGGGTGTTACAATCCGCATTGTTGATCCGGCTACGAACGAGGATTTGCCGGACGGTCGGGAAGGATTGATGCTCGTCAAGGGCCCCAATGTCATGCTGGGTTATCTGAATCGTCCCGACTTGACAGAAGAGGCCCTGCGCGACGGTTGGTACGTGACAGGCGACATCGCGAAAATCGACGAAGATGGGTTTGTGGAAATCACCGACCGCCTGGCGCGTTTCAGCAAAATTGGCGGTGAAATGGTTCCACATCTTAAAGTCGAAGAAGCGCTCAACCAGTCGCTGGGTCTCAGCGAAACCTGCTTTGCGGTGTGCGGCGTTCCCGATGAGAAGAAAGGCGAAAAACTTGCGGTGCTTTACACTGTCAGCTCGGATGATGCACGCATCGCTTTTGACAAGGTCGCGAAAATGGGAACGATTCCTAACCTGTGGATTCCCAAATTCAGCGATTTTCATCGCCTTGACGCGTTACCCTATTTGGGTACGGGCAAGATGGACTTGCGCCAGATCAAGAAACTAGCGATGGAATTCGATCAGCCCGATAATCAAGAGTCGGCGATCGAATCAAAGTGAGAAAGTCTCCGATGTCTGAAGAAACAGAATCCGGTTCCTCGCGGCGATACGCCGACAACCCGTTGGGAATGGTGGGAATGATTACGTCTGCGCTCGGCGCAGTAACGTTTGGCATCCTCAGCCCATTTGGGTTTATATTGTGTTTGGTGGCGTTGAGCAAAAAGCCGCGAATGCCAGCCTGCATCGGTTTGGGACTCAGCCTGTTGGGTATTCCGTCTTGCGGGGTGGGAGTGGCATTGGTTGTGCCACAGATGCTGGCAGTCAAAGCAAAGCCCATGATTGAGGAATGCCAGTCGCAACAATGGATCATCGAAGGATCCTTAGAGACTTATATGTACCAAAACGAGATCGATGATTACCAGAAAGCTTTGGATGCAATCGGGGGAACAGAGAACTGGAATGTCGCATTGAAAGATTATACGTATGCATCGCCTCATTGTCCGAAAGGTGGCACATATTCACTTTTACCCGAGGAAGGACCGAATGGTGAACACGTTCAATGCAGCATTCCAGAACACGTTAATGCGATGGCAAATTATAATGATATCGAATGGTAGTAATCTTGGTGTCTATTTCCAGAATTTGAATCGCCTAACGATATAAGAGTTTGGAGAAATGACGTTTAGTCAATTTCGCAATCGGGGAAAATGCACATCGGTAATGGAATGATTTTCTCCAAACCTTACATACCGATTATTCGAATTTTACACACAAGCGCAAAACTCTTTTGGCCATCATGTCGTTGTTAAAGCGAAAAAATATCCAATGAATTCAATATTTCTGTTTACTCGCGCCTCGGATATACCGATGGTTCCCAACGGAAAACGCGATCCGTTGGGCATCACGATATTAAGCCCACTCAGCAGCAGGTTTATAACTCCACCAGCCCGAATATCTTTGATGAAAATCAATTGCTACTAATTACAAGGCATCCGTGGAGCCTTTGGGGAAACTCGCTAAACCAAACGAAATCCATTTCAACATTATCAGGAGCAACACTAAGAATGATGGCTACATCACCTATCAGTCTGGGTAAAGTCGTACAAGTCGTAGAAATCGATGATCCATTTGTCGCCGCCTTTATAAAGGTAAAAGCCGGTAAAGACGCTTTGGTGGAAGAAAAACTTTCCAACGGACACCAGATTTGGTGCTTTGACTATAACAAAGTTCAAACCATTCAGGAAAACGATCTGACGATTAATATCTCGGAAGTCGAAGAACTGATTAAAGCCATGGGATTCGAGTTGGTTTCGGGCGAAGAATTAGCTGCTTTGCGTCAGCGCAAGGGCGGAGCGAAACGCGGTCCTGGTCGCCGTTCGCGTCGCACTCCCGAGGAAATGCGCATCGAAGCCGCCAAAGCCGACATCCGCAAAAAAGTCAAAGCGCGCTTGCACCTGCCGGAAAAAGGCCGCATGTCCGCCGAACAACAAGCCCGTTTCGACGTCGCCTTCGAAGAAGATTGCCGTCGCGCTGGCCTTGAATAATTCAATATCGTTTCGGAAAACGAAATCCCCCGGCACACGCCGGGGGATTTTATTTGCAATTAGATGGTGGGTGATACTGGACTCGAACCAGTGACCTCTGCGATGTGAACGCAGCGCTCTAACCAGCTGAGCTAATCACCCACACAAACGAGGGAGGGCTATATCCCTAATCTCGGGCCCGGCGGGCAAGGGTAAAATGCCTTCCCCACGCTAAAAAAGCACGGCTTATTGGCAAATCGGATTTTCTTCGCAATTACGCATCATCCAACGCTCGGGATATTTCAGGGACTCAAAACCATATTGCTTGTAAAGCCCATGGGCGTCGCGTGTGCCCAGTACCAGGCGTTTAATACCTGTGAGACGTGGGTGGGCGATGATTGTTTCCATCAGCCACTTTCCCAGTCCATGCCCCCGATGACGCTCGTCCACATACACGTCGCAAACCCAGGCAAACGTGGCGTAATCGGTAACCACGCGCGCGAAAGCGACCTGCTCGGTATCCGTGTAAATCCCAAGAACGAGCGAATTTTCAATCGATTGCTCGATGATCTCGCGTGAACGCCCTTGAGCCCAATAGGATTCGATGCTCAGAAAACGATGTATCGTTTCCCGGTCCACGCGCGCGGGGTCGTCGCTCATCGTGTAAGGCAGGCGATGCAGTTCCATCAGATTGCTCCCATGCGAATGCATTTTCATTCCCGCCTCAGTATTTCGAGGACAAGCGCAATGTCGTTGTGCGCGTTGAAACCGAACGGGGATAAGCAGGATGGGCAGGATTTTATTCTATCCGATTCATCCTGCCCATCGATGTTCTTGTCTCTACGGTTGAAGGGTTTTTGCCAGGAACTTGGTTGAGCGGCGGGCATAGTCCTCGGGTTTCGCGATTGCGGCGTTCAGCCACTCGATAACGGCGGCATATCCGAGGCTTTCCGGATCGTTGCGCAGGTAACCGTGTACCACTCGAATGACCTCGAACCCGTGGCGGAGTTGAAACGTCAACGTCGGGTCTTTGATTTTGCCATGAATGATGGCCAGCACGTATTCTTCGGCGGTCATGTGGTCGGCATAGCGATGATAACCGCGCAACCGGGCGCCCGCGCGAATGCGCAACAATCCGCGGCTTGTGGCCAACTCGCGTCGTGCAGCGTAAATTTTCGATCCAATGCCGCGCCGTTGCCTGTGGGGATCGACCATAACCTCGGCGCCATAAAGTGTGCGTCCAAATTCCGGGTCGTGGTTGGTAAACATACCGTGATCGGTAAATTCACGCCAATTATCGTCGCCTTCGTAATCGTCCCAGCAAACGATCAGGCTGGCGGCCATGCCGACAACCCGGCCGGTTTCTGGGGCGACCGCGACGAATTGGCCTTCGGGAAAAATCTCCAGGTGCGAGGCCAATTGGGCCTCGTTCCATGGGATCGATTCGGGATAAACCTTTCTACAGAGTTCCGTTATTTGATTAAAATCCGATCTTCGGGTATTCCGTACTTCTATTCGGGGGAGCATAAACCACCTAAATCACCACTTCTTCCGGGTCGCGAATAATTTCGCCGGTCCTTTGGCTGTCAAGGAGGGGAAGGACCGATCCGAATGTGCGCGACTCCGCGATTGTCTTAAGGTTGAGTTCGCCAATGACCATGGTTTCCTGATTGGGGATTCCCTCGGCCAAAATCCCGTCTCGCGAGAAGGGAAAATCGCTCGGCGTCAGGATCGACGCCTGGCCGTAATTCAGCGAGACGGCAGGAACCATCGGCAACGAACCGACGGTGCAGGAATGGATGACGTACATTTGGTTTTCAATCGCGCGGGCATGAGCACAGTAGCGCACACGCAGGTATCCCTGGCGGTCGTCCGTACAACTGGGCACCACCAGGATATGCACGCCATGGCGAGCTGCCGTTCGCGCGATTTCGGGAAATTCGACATCATAGCAGATATTGATCGCAATTTTCCCGAACGAGGTCTCGAAAATTTTCAGTTTCGGGCGCGGAGTCACAAACCACTCTTCGCGTTCCCATCTTGTCATGTGCATCTTTCCCTGAACGGCAAATTCACCTTTCGGAGAAAAGAGGTACGAATCGTTGTACACCACGTCCGAATCGGGATCGTCCATCGTGGGCATGGTTCCAGCCACAATATAAACACTATATTTTTTTGCCAGGCGCGAGAATAATTCGACGATACGGTCGCGTTGCCGGGCCAGATCGCGCACCTGCCGGTCGATGGCGCGTTTATGGTCGGCCAGCGTCAGCAGTTGACAGGAAAAATATTCCGGGAAAACCAACAGGCGACACTTATAGTCCTTGGCCGTTTCAACCAAACCTTCCACCTGTTCCTGGAACTCCTCCCAACGCGAAGCCGGGCGGATATAGTATTGCATACTGCAAACGCGCATGCGTTCGCCGATATTGCTCAACGAAGGAGGGGACGAATTTGCCAACAGATCGTACTCCAGGTTGGGATATCGCAGCGACAACGCACTGCTCATACCCCTTTATGATGGGCGCGAAGGGTTGATTTGTAAAGGAAGAATCCGGGCAAATTGTGGAAAATCAATGTTTCGTGTAAGAAGCGCTTATTGCTCGGTCCAACGACCCGGCCATCCCCGCACATCCATGTGCACATACGGTGTGCCGATATGGTTGGGGCCTTCGAATGAAGCGCACACCCCAATCCCGCCCAGCAGACCCGCGTTTTGCATCGCCTGCTCGACGCGATCGGCCAGCCACTCCGAGTCGGCCATGTCGATCTTGCCGTCCAGGTTCAAGTCGTCCATGCGGAAGTCGTTGTTTTTATCGACGATGATGCTCAGCGCATCACCATATTGGTAGCGCGTGAACTCGGCCAGCGTCACCCCGAGGCGTTCGAGACGGTTGCGTTCGTTGGGCGAGACAAACCCGCGCAAAACGCGCAACGACGAGGCGTCTTGTCCTTCCTCGCGCATGGTCTGGCAGAGCGATTCGAAAACTTCGACGATTTTGGGGTTCAAGGCGATGAATCGCGGACCGCTGGATTCCAGCACTTCCGGATTCAACATGCCGAGCGATGTATGCGGGCTCAGATTCAACGAACTGGTTGCCTCGTCCAGGCGATAAAAACCCGCCGGGGGAGCATAGGCTTCTGGATTGCGCTGCACGGGTCCAGGTGCCGTGGAAGAAAACTCGTTCGGATAAATTCCGATCACTGATCCTTCGATCGTGCCGTCGCCTTCGCGGTCAAACCGGACGGCGGGCAAAATGCGCACCGTTGCGGTAAGCTCGGAATCGGCAACAGGCGGAGTATCCGATTGTGGATCGTTTTGACGATGCAGGGTGCGCTGATTGGAGGTTTCAACATTCACCGACAACGTGGAAAGCTGTCCATTTTGATTCGGCAGGTAGAGAATTTCGCCCGGTGTCCCGAGTGAAATCCCTCCCGTGTCCGCCCACCATGTGTAAGTTGTCTGAATCGATTGTGTGGCGACCGGACCGTTTCCGTCGGAACCCGAGACGAAATTCCCGGGAGCCGTTTTTTCCGTCGCGGAAGCGGCGTGATCGACACGAACCTTTATCGAACCGACGTCTGGAGTCAGGTAAACTCCGACATTTTCGGCCAAGGGCTGGTCATTTAGGAACACCTGCGCCGCGGATTGTGCCGACGCGGCACCGCAAAATACCGACAAGCCGACGCAAAATGAGGCAAAAAGTGGGGGAAAAGTGCGTAAAGCAAAGGTTTGGTTGCCAAACGGCATGGGATTGAAGCAGACTTTGGACATGAGCGTTTATTTTCGCTGGAATGTGGATTTCATCGTTATGAGAGTTTGACACCGCGCTCGAAAATATTTTGGAATCGCCTAAACGCGGAAAACCATTGCGGCAGTTTCAATAAAGAGTTCTTTTTTAACCTTTCGTGGTCAAAGCGAAAACTGTGCATGGGTAAAAATCCCTGAATACTGTGGCGAGACGATCCAACTGAGGGTATCTATCAACGGAATGGTGAAGACGATCAATTCACAGTGGACTCGATTTTGGGCGACAGGCGTTGCTCTTCTAGCGGTGGTATTTCTTTGCATTTCTCCCATGATCGTGCCTGCTCAATACAGCGACGATCTGTCCGAACTGGACGAACAACGCGAAATTGAGGCCGCAAAACAGGAAATCCGCCAGCTTCTCGGTAAGGGCAAATATCGTGAAGTGATCATCAAGTGCGATGTGCTCGAAAAAATGGACCCGGGCAATTCCTCGGCGATTATCTGGAAAAAGTATGCCGAAGAACAAACTTTTGTACCGGCAACACCAATACCGATTTATAAGACACCTGACGTCGATGACAAAGATATCGTTACGCCTAGCCCTACCGCCACGCCTCGTCCCACATCGACCCCGGTGCCACCGCCAGATGGTGGATGGGATGATCCGACTGGGGGCACTACTGACAATATCGATCTCAAGCTCATCATGGGTCTTGTGGTCGGTGTGTTGTTTTGTGCCGCGATTGCTATTGTCGCGTGGTTGCGTGTGCGTGCGACGCGTGCTAAGTTGGCCCAAGCGATTAGCCGCGCTCAGAAAGCAAACGACGATCCGACGTTCTCCGATATGCCGACTGCGGTTAGCTTGAACGATGAAGTAACTCAGGTTCAGGGAACGTACGAGAAACCCTGGCCGAAACCGGACGACGATTCGGTCGTGCAGTATGGCAGCGTTGGCAAAGGAACCCCGTCGCTTCAGGACGCCGACACCATGGATATGATGGCGGGCGGGGGCGACATGAAGTTCGGCGGCGATGTCCCCGAGGATCAGGTGACAGCCGTTGGTGGTTCGTATGACGATCAAACGCGACAAGGCGATGCGGGATACAACGAATACGACCCGAACACAGGTCTTGGGCTTTACGATGAAAACACCGGTGGCGATGTGCCTGCGTTGCGGTTTGCTTCGGCCAACGCGCCGCTTTCGGAACACACCGATGTCGGCGAGATGCCGCCTCCTCCGGGCACGGGCGAGGACCAACACGACAGCCAGACGTTGGATTTGAGCGAAGACGAACGCACGCGCCAGGAAATGAACAAAAAACTGGCCGATAGCCGGGAGAAAGATAAAAAGAAAGTCGTCGATGCCGACCCGGATTCCGTGTCGTTCAATTCGCTGATGTTCGCCAACCGCGGCGAAACTCCCAAGCCGTCGGGTTCTGTTCGCGGCCAGGAAGTCGATGCGGACCCCGATTCGATTTCGTTCAACTCGCTCATGTTCAGCGGACAGAACGATACTCAACCAATCGGTCCCGCAGGCACGGGGGGTGGAGTGGAAGCGGAAGACCCGAACGCAATGTCATTCAACTCGCTCATGTTTGCAGGTGGCGATGAAACGCGTGAATCGAACGCTCCGCCCGCCGACACGGGTGTACCCAGCGCTCCGCCGCCGGAAGAGCCGGAAGACCCGAATGCGATGTCGTTTAACTCGTTGATGTTCGCTTCCGGCGGAAACGACACCATTGCAAGCGGTGCATCTTCTCCGAACAAGGACGCCGCCGGTGGCGATAGTGGGGAAGCGACCCTGATGCTTTCCGGTTCAAACGAGAACAACGATGATGACCAGGGCGGTTTTGACGATCTTGTCACGCTCGAAGGCGGAATTGGCGATGGGCAAGACGACGACGCCTTGAATTTAGGCGATACCATTCAATTATCGGGTGGGATGGACGAAACGGTTCAGCTCTTCGATAACGATGCGAATGACAAGAAGTCGTAATATTTGTCAGTACGCGTTCGATTGAGCGAATTGTTCGCTCGAATAAAAACGACCAATCAGATCACGAGCAATGGGGGCGGCGATGTCGCCCCCATGTCCTTTTGCTTCCTCGACGTGCGCAATGACAACGTATTGTGGCGTCGAGCGAGGAAAGAAACACGCGAACCACGCATCGACTCCACCTTTACCATTTTCCGCCGTGCCGGTTTTGCCGCAAACCTCCCACGAATCGGGAAACATCGTCTTATATGCCGTGCCGCCGGGTTCGCTGACGGCGTCGCTGAATCCTTCGATCAGCCGTTGGCGATCCGTTGGTTGCCAGGAAATATTACCGGTGCTGGACGGTTGAATTTTCGTGACTTGACTGTCGTCGGCTGAACGGATTTCTCGAACAAGGTGTGGTTGAATAACCGTTCCGCCGTTGGCCAATGCCGCGTAAGCCACGGCTACCTGGAGCGGTGTGGCCAGCAAGGCACCTTGCCCGATGGCGAGATTCAAAATTTCGCCCCCTTCGGGTGGCTTGCCGTCGCGCATGAAAGCCCCTCCCTTTTCGTTCGGCAGATCAATGCCTGTCGGAGTGCCAAACCCGAATTTACGCGCGGTTGCAATCAATCGGTCGGCTCCGATGTCATGACCGACTTGGTAAAAGTAAACGTTACAGGAAACTTTGATCGCGGTGGGCATATCGAGCGCTCCGTGACCTGACCGTGCATCGCAGTAAAATCGTTGCGACCAGCCGGGCCATTGGTAACTGCCCGCGCAAAACACCGAATTGTTTGTGTGCCATCCGTCGTGCAGAGCCGCTGTTGCAGAAACAAGTTTGAACGTTGAACCGGGGGGATAAGTACCGCGATAGGCACGGTTTAGATACGAAACGGGGCGCCCATCGAGTTCCTGTCGCCAGGGAGCAGTCGGGTCGAAGGTTGGAGTGGAAGCGAGCACCAACACTTCGCCCGTCCGAACGTCCATCATGACAACCGATCCCTGCTGTTCGCCGAGTAAATCCATCGCGGTGGCTTGTAATTCCGCGTCGATAGAAAGAACCAGGTCGTCTCCGGCGTGCGCGGGTTCTTCGATGGTTGGATCGGCCAGCAAATTGCCCCGTGCATCGCGCACTAGGCGCCGCAATCCGCGTTTGCCAACCAGATGTTCTTCATATTTTGCCTCGATGCCAGCGATGCCAACGTATGCATCGGGCAGATAAATCGGCATGGGGTATTTTTCCGACTGACCTTCGGGAATTTTTCCTACGTAACCCGTGACGAGCGCCAATGCCGGGCCCATGGGATATTCCCGACGATAATCCTCGTCTAATCGTACGCCTTGGAAATCGTCTGGACGTTCCAGGATCGGGATGACCTGTTCCTGGGTCAGGCGACGTGCGAGTGTAAAACGGGTCCACGACGGGGTGGTATCGACGATTTCCTGCTCACGAGCCAGAAAATCCTCGTTCAGAAGCTCACTCAACAGTCGCAGAGTCTCGTGGATTTCTTCGCGCGTGCGATGGCGGCGCGAATAACTGAGGGCGTAGGCTTTGCGATTAGAGGCTAGTGGCGTACCCCAGCGATCGTAGATATTTCCCCGGGGAGCTTCGATGCGTTGAATGGCTTGGAGATTCGATTCGGCAACTTCGCGGTACTTTTCACCGCGAACAATGGTCAGAAACCCCACGCGTCCCAAAATCGTCACCAGCAGAATCCCCACGATCACGGCGCTGATGCGTGCGCGCGATTGAAACTGCGAGGATTGACGAAGCGGTTGGGATCGAAATTCCACAAAGCTTTCCAAGCGGAAAAATAAACTCAACCGCACGCTGGCCAGCAGTCGCGTTCAACGACAAGGGGAAAGCGGCTCGGCGCGAGATAATTTCAGCTCTGTGCGCGTTTTCCGTAGCCCTCGGCGGCGTTTGGCAGCCATCAAGTCAGCATGAAGAATGCGCAAAAACAAAAACTCGCTCCATCAACATTGGTTGAGGGTTCGGCCGAGGCGATAACGCCTGCTGGACGCAAGCTGGTTGCAGACACGGGAAAACTTTCGGGCGCGACCGGCGCGAGTTATTTCATCAACCTTGTTGGCGGGTTGATTCTGGCACGGTTGCTGGGACCGGCGCTATACGGGATTTGGAAAACCGTACAGATGGTCCTTGATTTTACGACATTTTCAAATTTTGGCAGCATCAACGGTGTCGATCGTTTGTGCCCCTCGATGGTTTCGCAAGGCAAGCTGGGTCGGTATCGTCGATCGATTGGCGCATCGTTGGGATTCAGCCTGACGTTGGCTTCGATGGTGTCCCTGATGTTGTTGGCTTGGGGGGCGGGGCATCCACCTGGGCAAGCGCGCGTGGGTATTTTGGCGCTGGTGATTCTGGTATTTATCCAGCCGTTCTTTACGCATGGCGAGGCCGCGTTGGGTGTTGAGAAGCGATTCGGCGCCAAGGCCAAGATGATCTTTGTCTCCACGACGTTGCGGATCGTGTTCAGCATCGCGGCAGCGTTGCTGTTCGATCTGGCCGGCGTGCTGACCATCCTGATTTTAACGATTGTTGGGGCGGCGATTTACATGATTTCGCGCAGCCGCATGGGGCTGATGCTGAATCTCGATGGTCGTCGAGTGTTTGCGCTTGTGCGGGCCGGGTTGCCGATCACAGGGCTGGGTTTGGGCGAACGATTGTTGATGAATGCGGACAAAATTATCGTCGTGAGTCTTCTCGGCGCGGAAGCGATGGGACTTTATCAAATGGCGGTGTTTTCGCTGCCTGTGTTACTGCTCGTTCCGTTTTCTTTGCGCCAGGTGGTCAATATCGACGTGTACGACAAGTTCGGCCAGACGGGTGATTTGGCTGTCTGCCGCGATGTGTACGAACGCTCGGTCAGTGTGATTGCACTCAGTTCGCCATTCATTATGGGTGCCGTGTATTTTGGCGTGCCGATGCTGGTTGATTGGTTTTTGGACGACTACGTGCGGGCGATTCCGGCTATCAAAGCGTTCTCGATCCTCAGTTATTCGATTCTCATTATCCAGACAGCATTTGTGATCGCCATTGTGGCGCGACGAGTTGCGGGGACGATTCAGTGGCTGGTTTCATTGGCTGCTATTTCCGCGATTCTAAGCTTTTTCGCTGCTCGAACCGGGATGTCGTTTCTTGCCATTTTAGGCATTCACGCCAGCGGTTGGTTGGTTTTTGCCTTCGGGTTTTTATTGAGCGTCGAACATTGGCTTGGGGCAAAAGCCGAGACAGCCATTCGCCAGGTGTTACTCTGGTTTTTGCCGATGCTGGCGATTGCCATTGAACTGCCAGCCGTTGATCATGCGCTTCAGGCGATGGGCTTGGTGCAGCATTCCCTATTTTGGGCTGTAGTGGGCGGAGTAATTCATTCGATGGTATGTTTGCCGATGTTTGTTTTGCTTGAACGTCAGACGCATGGGGTGAGTTACGTGCTGAGAGCAGCGAAGCAGCGGATATCCGGAGGATAATTCGATAAATTTCCCGGCGCCTGGAATGCGCATCTCTGCTTGCCTCTCCTTCCGGGTCGGGCTCACGCTCTTCCTCTGAATGTCCTCGAAGAAGCACCCCAAGCGGGATGACGAACTATTCCGCTCCAATTTGATTACGTTTCGGGAAGCCGATGTCCTTGTCCAACCGACTGATTCGACCGAAGGTATTGTCTCTCGCGGCGCTTCTGGCCGCCATCATTCCCGCCACGGCTCCGTTGGCCCGTGCCCAGGATAACGTCGCGCCGTCCGTCTCGACTGGTTCCGTGGTGGCGCCACTTGACCGACTCCCCGTGGGCGAGGCTTCTGACCAGTTGCGGGTTCAGGGTTCCGAGCGGTTGTACTCGGTGGAAAAAACGATCTACGGCGTTGGTCGGACGACAATCAGCAAGGGCGATGTGACAATTTCCGCCGACCGGATGGTGATCGACACGGTAACCGAAGAAGTCCAGGCCGAGGGCAATGTGCTCTTTGTCGGTCCGGGCAAGGAAATCCGCGCCAGCAGCGGCCGTTATAGTTTCCGTAACCAGGAAGGCGTTGCGTTCGATGTCGAGGGCGTTTCGCGGGGATTTTTCTTTCGCAAGCAGTGGGACGAAGAGATCAACGGCCCGTCTTTCCGCCGTATCGACGAGGATCAGGCGCTTTTCCGCGGCGCGTACTACACTACAAGCGGTTTCCCTGTGCCGACGTACTACATTGCGGCCAAAGAAATCATCGTCATTCCCGATAATCGATGGTTCATGAAGAGCGCAGTGCTCTGGGTGCGCGGCGTTCCGATGATGTATTTCCCGGTTTACACACGCGCCTTTGATGGCGGCAGCCCGTGGTCGGTAGAAGTCGGCGCGCGCAGCAGTTACGGCGCATATTTGCGATTGGGTTATCAGTTCATCCACGAAACCAAGGTTCCTGACTGGGAAAATCCCGAAGTTTATCGCACACGCTCGACCGGCAAACTCGGTCTGCGAACGGACCTGTTCAGCGGGGGCGCTATTGGTGTTGGGATGAAATACGACTATCAGTTCGATTTCAAACGCCACATTGGTTCGCTCGATTTGTACGGTGTTCGTGACAACGTGCGCGATGTGGATGCCGAAGACCACAACCAGGACCGGTATTACTACCGTCATCGCCACAATAGCATGTTCGGCAAGACTATCTGGCAGTTGAACGCCGATTGGATGAGCGATCCGGACATTTATTACGATCTGGCCGATCCATTCGAGGAAATTGCGCGCGGACGTTTGCCCGAGCGGCGTATTCGCGGCGCGGTAACGTATTTGCAGGAAGATTGGCTGGCGCGTATTTCCACAGAGTTCAAGGAACGTGTGACCCTCGGCCGTTACGCGGATTTCGCGGAGCCGAAAGACGATAACTTGAACTACGATCCCGACCCGGATTTTGCTAAGGAAACCGGAGAGGACACCGATGGCATCAGCCGTACACGATATGGCCGCGTTTCCGAAAAATACGAAGGCCGCGTGGCGACACGCTTGCTGCCGTTTTTCGGCGGGCCGTTCTACTGGCATGTGGAAGCAAATGCATTCAGTAACCTGGATGCCGGTTTCAACGAACTGAGCCAAGGCGACGACGAACGTGTCTCCGGTGGCGATGTTTACGCCTCGTTGACGCACCGGACACGGTTGGATGGCGACGGACGCTTTACATGGTTGAACACGGTGGGCGTTGGCGTTGGATCGTATGATCGGTCAAGCGATCGACTGGTTGATCGCGACCGGGAAAAAGGCAAAACAACGACAATCGATGGCCTGACGTTTTACGATGGCGATTCGGTTTTCATCAGCAATGGTTCGCGCAAAGTCGATTACGGTAATGTCAACCCGGTGTACGCCTGGGCCGATTATTCCAGCCGTCTGAACGCACGATTTACGGACAACGTATCTGGTTACTTGAAGTACACGGTGCGCCAAGGCACACGTCATCATGCAGGTGAGTTTTACGAGCAAGTTGGACGGCTTGAGGCATTTGAGGATATTTACGATTTCCCTGTTGATGAGCACTGGATCGAAGGTTTCCTGCGATATTCGCCGCTTTTCCCGAAAATCACGACATACTTGGCAGGCGGATATAATCTTCAAAGCCGTAGTAATAAATTCGCCAACGAGCGCCTTTATTATGTGGAAACGGGTGCCGAATACGAGAGCGATTCGGGCGAGTGGATGCACGAGACCAGTTTGACGTTCGATGGCCGCCAGGCGCGTGACCGCGAAGATCCGAATGACTTCCAGTTCCAGGAACTTTCGGGACATTTCGGAACAAAATACATTCCGCAACACGGACGGTATTGGCTGGGATTGGACATCGATGGTCGCTATCCGCTGGAAGACGATCCGGTCGGTGAAGCGTCCAAACGCCGCGACCGTTATAGCGACGAAGAACCGGATGTTTCCGTTCGTCCGCTGGTGGGCCGCCAGTTTGGTCCCAAGTACGATGTCGAAGTGTTCACCGAGTATAACACGAAGATCGATGGGATCAAAGAAGCAGGCGTGATTGTGCGCCGCGACGTGTACGACGCGGATATTTTTGTGTTTGCCGGTATCAAGAATAATAGCTTCAAAAACCGTGACAAAGACAGTGGCAATAACGCGGATGGCGACACGGAACTGGATTTCCGCGTGGGCCTGAAAGTCAAACGCCCCGACGATCAAGCGGGGTTGAGCGCCGTTTCAATCAAGACGTTGCGCGACCGCCAACGACAAGCCAGCTTTGTGGAATAATGGAAAGTTTCTTCTTAGAAGAGGGAAAAACACGCGCACTGGGCCGATTGGGGACCAGTGCGTTTTTTCTATTGGTGTTTGGCGTCCCGTTGTTTTTTCTCCCGCCCTCCGAGTTTCAAATTCGCACCGTAACCTCGGAAATCGTGCTCTTCAAGCACTTGGCTTTACGGTTTGTGTGTTCCGGAATTTTCCTGGTGGCGGCGGCCCAATTGTTTCTTGTACGCGAGAAAGCCAAACGGTTGTTAACCCTGCCGAGTATTTTGCTGCTGGCCTATGTGGGGTGGATGCTGCTCTCGGCGGCAACGTGTCCGAGCCCAGGACTGGGCGTGAAACGAATTTTGTCGGAATGTGCACTAATCCTGGCCACGATGTTGGCAGGATTATTTCTGACGAATGAAAAGCGCGTGCGCGTAGTGCTTTACGGTGCCACGGCAGCGACGGTCATTCTTGCCGTGTTGGGTTTGTTGGCCCGTTGGGGATGGGGAGATTTTCTCGTTTATGTTTACGGGGGTAACCCTGTGGAAATTGCCAAGCAGGGGTTGCAGCACCAGATGGGTCGTGTCGAAGGCGGATCGCTCCGTAGCGCGTTTATTGGAACGATCGGCAATGTCGAGTATGCCGGGCATTATATGGCGGGTGGTTTTTTACTCGCTGGGTGTTGGGTGCTCGATGGGTGGGGGAGCCGTCACAACCGTTCGATGATTGCGTGGTTAGCGGGTCTCGCCGCGATGGCCATTTTGGGTCTTGCAGTGGTTTTGACGGCCACACGCGGGGCTTTGGTCGTCATCGCAATGGGGATGTTGGTGCGGTGGTGGGCGGGGATGCCCTTGCGTGGGTGGAAAATCGCGGTGGGCGGAGGCGTGGTGGTCTTTGCTGGTTTGCTTTTGGGGTTCTGGTTCGCTGTAATAGCGGTAATGCTCGGATGCGCGTTGACTCTTGGGTGGCAGCTCAAAGCCGGGCATTTTCTGCCGATTTGGCAAGCGATTGAAAAACGCACGCAGGTCATTTTGATCGCCGGAGCAGCAGGCGCGGTGCTTGTGGCAACAATGTTTGTCGTTCCGGGACCGTGGAAAGTTCACACATTCCAAATTGCCGACCGTTTTGCATCGGCCACCACGACGAGCGATCGGTCGGTGCGCGAACGTCTGACGTTTTATTTACTCGCTGGAACAATGGCGCTTGAACATCCCGTGTTTGGGGTCGGCCCCGGACACTATCCGGCGGAATTTCATCGCACAATGGCTGAAATCGTGGCTCGTGATGCATCAGGAGCAATGGCGTATAACCAGCGGCTACTCGAATCGGGAGTCGCGGCGAATGTACACAACGATTACTTCCAGATTGCCGCCGAACGAGGATTGCCCGCGTTGTTTTTGTTCCTTGGTGCCATGTCGGCTTTGTTTGGCGGGTTGGTGCGAATCGTACGCCAGCACGAGGAGGACACATCCGCTTTGGCGCACGCGATTGTTGTCGTGCTGGCAGGTTATATGACGATGATGCTGACGAGTTTTCCGCTCCAGGAAGGCGCACGTCTCGCCACCTTTTACGCCATAGTCGCTTGTGGAGTAGCTTTGTTAACGCATTTTAGATCGACCGAAATTGAAAATTAGCCACAGAGATCACCGAGGACACGGAGCAAAGATAACGACTTACCTTTTGCGGCTCAGGTTATTTGTTTTTTCTTTCATTTTTTTATCGTAGCCGTATCCCGATATCTTTTTTCCCCTCTGAGTGCTCTGTGTCCTCTGTTGCAAAATTGTAGGAATTTGAACCCTACGGTTTCCTCCGATTCGCGTTGACACGCCCCCGGCCTGTGGTCATACGAAGTCATACTTTGCAGCGCGATTGTCGCGCTTGGTTGAGGGGTGACGTGTCGAGCCGTAAAGAAGAAGTCATTACATTCAAGGTGGATAAGGAACTGGCCGAGCGCATCAAGGGTGTGGCGAATCGGTCGGAATTTATCCGTAATGCGGTGTTGGCAGCGATGGATAACGCGTGTCCATTGTGCAACGGAACGGGGGTTTTGTCGATTGAGCAACGCTCGTATTGGAACGAGTTTACACGCACCCATCGCATGGAACCGATTCCCGAAGCGCACGGGGTGCGTCTGGTTTGCGACGCGGGCAAGTCTAAAAAATAATTTCCAAACTTATCAAGTGAGTATTCGAGAGTATGGACCGTACTTTGATGTATCGAGTAATGTTGGCTGTCGTTTTGGTACCCCTATTGATCTCTGGACTCCAGGCGGCGGGGTCATCCTCGGAGCGCGGCAAAATCGTTGTCGTGGTTTCGTTGCCGATACTGGAAGATTTCGTCGAACAAGTCGGTGGCGATCGTGTCGAGGTTCAATGTCTGGTTCCGGCCGGAATGGACATGCATGCGTACGAAGCGTCGCCCGCCGATGTGGCGCGTGTTGCGTCGGCGGATGTCGTGGTGGTCAACGGGTTGGGACTCGAAGCGTGGATCGATAAATTGATCAGTCACTCGGGTTTCAAAGGCCCCGTTGTGGTGGCATCAAATGGATCGAAAATTTTAGAGGGGGACGGAGAGGAGCACCATCACCATGGTCACGCACACGAAGGGGACGGAGATGAGCACGACCATCATGGCAATGCACACGAGGGGGACGGAGAACATTCCGTCGATCCACACGCCTGGATGGACGTGGCAAATGCGATTCATTACGTTGAGACGATCCGCGATGCCTTGACGTTGCAGGACCGGGAGGGGACGGAGCAATACGACGCGTGGAGTTCGCTTTACATTGCTGAGCTACGTGTATTGGATGCCTGGGTTAAACGCCAGGTAGCGCAAATTCCCCCGGAAAAACGATGGATTGTTACGCAACATAACGCGCTGAATTATTTTTGTCACGCGTATGGGTTTAAGAGTGAATCGCTGACAGGTTTGAACAGCCTTGAAGAACCTTCGGCGAACGAATTCGCAAAATTGGTGGATGCCTTGAGGGAAAAACAGATCCCCGCGATTTTTATCGAATCGACGTTGAACAGCAAAACCATCGATCAATTGGCAGGGGAGGCGGGTGTGAGTGTTGGAGGCAAATTGTACGTCGATAGTTTACCCGATGCACCGAACGATCATTATATTGGATTGTTCAAGCTTAACATTCGCACGCTGATTCAGGAACTCAAGTGACGTCGCGTAGAAAACTTTCCATTTGGGGATTCACCGGTTCGGCTGGTGTGCGATTGCTGGCCGTAGGCGTGTATGCCGCGTTGGCTGCCATAGCAATCGTAGCGGTTGAATCGCGTTCGGTTATGGCAACGCGCACGGAACAAACGCCCTTGAAAAAACCAATAAGCCAAGAGGCGCATTTGGCTGTTCGTTCGACATATGAAGTGGTCGATTGGCAAGTGGGGATTGGCGGTGTCAAAATCGTGCCCTCGGAGAGTGACGCCGGAATGTGGCGTGGTACGCTCTCCGTCCCCGACGCCCAAGGCGAGGTATTGATCGAAGCGCATGGAGGCGATTTTTTTGCCGATCACGACGAGGCGTTGCAGGTTGAATTGAGCATTGGCGAACGCAAAATCACTCGTTTGTTCTGGGGCAAAGGAGACATTGTTGCCGCATTGCGTTGGGACGAGGGGGACGGAGAACCGTGAACGAGGAAATTATTCGATACGACGATGTGAGTGTTTATTACGGCGATGTGAAAGCCGTCGGTCATGTGTCCGCCGATATTCATTGCGGCAGTCTGATGGCGATTGTCGGTCCGAACGGCGCAGGGAAAAGTACGCTATTGCGTGCAACGCTCGGATGGTTGCCTTTGACCACGGGGCGCATTACACTTGGTGACGATCACATTGAACACCAACGTCCACGTCTGGCATACGTGCCGCAGCGATTAAAACTCGATTGGGATTTTCCCGCGACGGTTCGTATGGTGGTCGAACAGGGACGCTATCCATTGCTGCGGTTTTGGCGGGGTTTTACCAAAAAAGATCATGCGTTGGTCGATGCCGCGCTCGAAGAAATGGGCCTCGACAAGGTGCAGAATCGCCAGATTGGCGAGCTTTCCGGTGGTCAGCAACAAAAGGTTTTCCTGGCGCGCGCCTTGGCTCAGGGCGCGGATATTTTTTTGCTCGATGAACCGTTCGAGGGGCTGGATGCGACAGCCATGGACGGGTTAGTGCAAACGTTACGCAGTTGGCATGGACAGCATCGGACCATTCTGGCGGTGGTGCACGATCACGCGTTGGTACGAACGGCGTTCGACCAGGCCATGTTGCTCAACACCGATCTGGTGGCGATGGGCAAGGTCGCCGAGGTCATGTCGTCGGAAAATCTGGAACGTGCCTACCCGAAAGGAACGCCGCATACGACCGCCGCGATGGCAGAAGGCGGCCATGTGCATGTCTGAGTTCGTTCAGTTTTTTACCGAGCCGTTTCAGTATCAATTTATGTGGCGGGGGTTGCTGATCGCTACATTTCTAGGCATTAGTGGTGGATTGCTTGGGTGTTTGCTTGTCACGCGGCGTATGGCGTTGATGGGCGATGCGCTTGCGCACAGTTTATTGCCTGGTGTCGGTATCGCTTACCTGTTGTTTGGGCCGGGATTGTGGTCGTTGTTTGGCGGTGCGTTGGTGGCGGGATTATTGACTGCCGTGGGCAGCACGATTTTCAGCCGCTTGACGCGTGTGAAAGAAGACGCGGCTTTTGGCGCGCTGTTTATTTTGTTTTTTGGCTCTGGCGTTGCGCTTGTCAGTGCCACGCGTTCAGCGGTTCGTGTGGATTTATTGCACTTTTTGTTCGGTAATATTCTCGGCGTCAGTTCGTCGGACCTTTGGCTCGCGGCGGGGGCGAGCACATTGACGCTCGCGGTGTTCGCGCTTTTCTATCGCAACATTTTGATCCAATCGTTCGACCCGATTTTTTACCGCGCTTCGGGATCGAACAACGGACTGATGCAAGCAGGCTTGCTTGCGCTGATCGTGATCAATCTTGTCGCCGCGCTTCAAGCCATGGGGATTGTGTTGGCACTCGGGTTGTTTCTTCTACCGGCGGTCACGGCGTCGCTTTGGTGCGAACGCTGGGGGGCGATGCTGGCGTTTTCTTCGGTGCTGGCCGTGGTGGGAGGAATCGTTGGTTTGCTGCTTAGTTTTCAGCTTCAAATTCCTTCGGGGCCAAGCATCGTTGGAGTGCTGGGGACGGTGATGTTACTCTCGGCGGTCTTCAGCGTTAAGCATGGAATGATGCGGTATTTCCTGCACCCCTCCAAACGGCCCACGCGGTAATTTGTTATAATCCAAAACTACCCACTGTGGGGAATTCTTTCCAGATCACCTCAATAACTCGGTAAGATTCATCGGGTTGTTGTTGAATCCTCAGCTTAACGATCATGATCGGTTCGCCAGCCGCTCCCATCAGGGTCGTTTCACCTACATAAATCTTTTTTTGCTCATCCTGAATCGCTGTCGTTAAGCCCGCGGCACTGCTCATCGTGCTGATGTTGCCGTTCTTTTCCCAGTTGGTGATGGATTCCAACATCGTTCGCGTCCCGTATGCGCCAGCATCCGTGGTGTAGGATAACGCCGTGGTCATATCGTGATGCACAACGGATTCGATATAGAGTTGCGCCGCGCCACTTGCTGTCTGGTCCGTTTTAGGTGTGACAAAAAGATGATGCACCAACTTGTAACCGAAAATCGCTCCGCCAATCATCGCCGCGATAACGATTAGCAGCTTCAGAAACACGATGAAAATTTTCCCACCGCCCGATGACGACTTCGCGGGTTTGCTCTTGGTCGGTTTTACCGCTTTCCCTTTTGCGGCATTTTTATTGCGAGCCTTCGGATTTTTCTGCATCTTGCGAAATTGCTTCAAATCCTTTTCTGCTTCGTTGCGCACCCATCGTTTAATGGCGGTGTCGAACATATGGGGAGCAAGATAATCGCTGCCTTGAAAACGATCAGCGGCTTTCAGCACTTCGATCAATTTCGGTGCGGGCAGCAATTGCTCCAGTGCCGCGATTTCATGAGGCATCTGGTAGTCGCCGGTCAGAATGTCGCTCAAAATCCAAGCCAACGAGTATGTGTCTGCGTTCATGTTGACTGGATCGGTGCTCGCCGCCAATTCCGGCGCAGTATATCGTCCGTTGGCAAGAAGCCGGGCTTGATCGGTGATACCGGGAAAAATGGGTAACAGACGCCATGGCGTGTTCGGTTTTTTCGCGTCGTAAAAAATCGTATCGGGTGTAATACCGACAGGCATAAGCGACATGTTGAACATACTGAGCAACGTTTCGCAAATCCCCGATCCCCATTTCATCAAGCTCGTGGCATCGACGACCTTCTCGTCGTTGCTGGCAAACTCGCGCAGCGTTTTACCGCCCGGGTCTTCTGTCAGCAGGTAAGGGATAGCCGTATCGGTGGAGATCTTATGGATTTGCAAGATGCCCTCGGAGGACATGATGCCTCCGGCTTTCCATTTTTCCAGATAAGGTAAAGCTTTCTTGAATCCAGCAATTCCAACCGCCGATGTGAACGCAACGAAGAGCACGGCGCCGTGCTGCTCATGTTCGGCGCGCCACACTTCGCCCCAACATTCTTCAAAAACGAATCGTTGGGTTACCAATCCCTGATCCGGAACTTCGCGTCCCGGTTGACACATCGGCATGATCTTCTCATCCCTGTGATGATGGAACTAAATCAATATTTTCTATCACGGATTTATCGCCCCGTAGCCGTCAACCCAAACCGCACTCAAGGGACCAGACGGTTGTCGATCAAATCGTCCAACACCGCCAACCACGCGTCGAATTCCTCGGTTTCCTCCCATAAATCGCGTAATTCCGATTGCTCGCGCACGCGACGACAGGCCCCGATCGCCTTTTGGCGCAGGATTTCCTTCGACTTCAGTGTAGTGCCTTCCATCCATTCTGCCAACTCTTCGGGTAGATTTTCGCAAGGATTGCCCAATGCCAAGGCGATGACTTCAGCCGCCGCCAGCGTTTCCTGGCACTCGTGCGTTTCCAGGAAATCGTCTTCCGTCAAATCGAGTACGAACTCGAACGCCTCGTGCAACACGTCCAGGTTGCCGGTTTCGATCAAATCGTCGATGAAATCCAACGCCGCGTCGTTTCCAAAATTGCCTGTATCGAACGATCCCATGCGGGAACCTCTCACTTTTGTGATATCTTTCGGTTCAAGTGCCCGGTTTATTCAGTGCGGGTCGATCAAAAACCATGCGATTCCAGTCGCTCTCGAGCGCTTCGCGTGCCACGGGTGGCAGTTCAACCGTCATGTCCATTTGAAGCAGCGACAAGGAAGCCCATTTCTCCTCCAGCGCCAGGTCGTCGCTGTTTTCGGGCTCGGGCGATGTTTCCAGATGCGCACCGACATTCGTGTAAAACCGTCGGCCATTTTCCTCGCGCGTCAAACGGATGTCATCGACGAAAAACGACGTGCCCTGGTGCGTGCACCGAATGCCACGTACATCCTCGAATGCTAAATTAGGCACGTTCAAATTCCAGAACGTGCGCGGTTTCCAATTTTGCGTCAATAACCAGGGCAGCAACCCGCGCACGACGCGCGCCGCTGTCGCGAATTTCAGCGGCGGGTCCTTCTTGTGAGAGAGCGAAACCGCCATCGCTTTCAGCCCGAACATCGTGGCTTCCAGCGTCGCCGCCACCGTGCCCGAATACCAGACCGAATTGCCGATATTGTTACCGTGATTAATGCCGCTCAAAACCAAGTCCGGTTTGAAATACGGCAACGCCTGGAGCGTGAACTTAACGCAATCGACCGGGTTGCCATCCACGGCATAGCCCCACACGCGGCCGTTTTCCGTGCGTTCCTCAACGGCCATTTCGCGATGCAGCGTCAACGAACATCCCGTGCCCGATTTCTCGCTCATGGGTGCCACAACCAACAAGTTGCACAACGGCTCGATTTCCCGCCGCAGGGTCTGCAAGCCCTTGGCATCAATGCCATCGTCGTTGGTCAGAAGAACGTTCGCGCGAGAATGGTCGATTGGGGTCGTCAACGGGGGAAGGCTCCTTGGCAGGTGAGTGCGTCAGCACGCGCGGGAGTTTTGTAGAGCGGGCGACGGGACACAAGGGGAGAGCGGACCCAACTTCCCCATTGACGGGAGGCGCCTGCGCGGGTGTACCTCGTGTTCAGCAATGGTACATCGGGCGGCAGGCTTTGCGCCGCGCGATGTTCAAGAGGGAATCCGGTGAAAATCCGGAACTGCCCCGCAGCGGTAAGTGGAAACGACCGCCGTCATGAAGCACTGGTTCGATTTGAACTGGGAAGCGACGGCCAGTAGGCCAGGAACTCCTCTCGGTTCCCAATCTCGGCGTTGCGCATCGGTCTCGGGCTCGGTCACGTACTCAAAACGTACGCTCCCATCGCCTTCGCCTCGCGCGTCTTGATCTTGGAAACCTGAGAAGTTCCGAATATAATGTCCACAAGTCCGAAGACCTGCCATTGTTCCGGGCGGCGTATGCCACCCGGCAACATTCGATCACTCCTTCGTGGGAAAGGGAAGATCGCCATGGTCTCTTCAAAGCTCAAACTCCGTTGTTTTACCCTGATTGAATTGCTGATTGTCGTCGCCATTGTGGCGATTCTGGCAGCGATAGCGGTCGTTAATTTCCAGGAAGCCCAGGAGCGCGCGCTTCGCGCTTCCGATGCTGCGAACATGAAGACAATCGGCGTGGCGCTTCAGATGTACAAAACCGACTTCAATCGGCTTCCGCCTGCCGATCGCGAGGCGGGTCCGTTTATGTCGCATTACACGAGCGTTTTCGCCGTCGGCAACGGTCCGGCGGGGGGCGGTTCGTGGGATGGCGTGCCCTGGTTGTTGATCGAACGCGGGTATATCAACGACTGGAAGGTCTTGTTTTGTCCAAAGTACCTTAAACTGTATCGCAACGTCGGAACGGTAGGGGGGACCGAGTATCCTCGGTACCATAATTTCCGTTACGCGTACAACAGTTCGGGCCTTTCTACGGGTGGCGCATTGGGCGGCGCGGGAAATGTGGAAAGCGGCACGGTCTGGATTCTCCGCGACCTGTGGGTTCCGCCCGACAAGGGATGGTATGGTGGCGATTACCCTGATTACCCGGCGGATTTCCGTTTTCCCTGGGGGACTGGTGATGAAGAAGACAACGTCGAACACGTGATGGGGGCCGACATGTCGGTGCGACTGGTTATAGGTGGCACGGAGGAAATTCCCGAGGTCACGAAGTAATCACCGCCTGCTGTGTTAGCGCTTTTACTTTCTCTCTCCTTCCTGCTTGCATCCGCGTGGGGGAGGGCTGAAAGATTCCCGTCGATTTGACCCCGCGTGGGCGACAAGGGGTATTTCCGTGGATGATCCGCAAGCAGCCAATGATCGCTTGGCGACCAAAATGATGCGCATGGATATCAATCGTATCCTTCAGCGTTGGGACCCGTTGTGTATCAAGGGCCTGCCTGGCGCGGACCGTGAGTACGAGCAATACATTGGTCCGTTGCTGATCATGGTGAAGAAACAATCCGACATGATGGAAATCGCACGCCATCTCGATCAATTGATGACCGAAACGTGGCGTTTGCCGCGCAACAAGCAGCAATGCGTTGATGTGGCGCGCAAGATTTACAACGTCGGGTCGATCTTTCGCGGCGAAACTACCACCGAGTAAGCTTTAAAGATTTTTGCCACAGAGGACATAGAGTTCACTGAGAGTCAAAATTCGCTCGTATGCGAATTCCCAGACGACCGATTTCATAGATGAACGAAAAACTCTTTGAATCGAACACAAAACCCTCTGTGATCTCTGTGCGCTCTGTTGCATTTTTTTTGTCTCTCCACCCCTGTATTTCCTAACGAGAAGGATTTCCGATGTACTATCACAAGCAACCGTATGCTTCCAACTTCGAGTTCATTCAAAAATTCACGAGTCTGAAAACAACGACCAGTGGTCAGGAAGCGCGTGCCGAAATTTTTGAGTTTCAGCCACGCGCAAAAAAGCCGCTCGCGAAAGCCGCAATCGATCTGCGTCTGACGGCGTACGAAGGCGATGTGTACGCGTTGAATGTGCGCGGAAAACGTTGGAAGAAAAATTACGCGCAATCGGAACTCGAATATCCCGCCCGGCGGGGTAAAGGGGACGGAGAGAATACATCGCTGGTTTTGGGCAAAGACGGTAGTCTGACGCTCTCGGACGCCAAAGGCAAAGCATTGCTGCGTTCGATTTCCGGCAAGGGATTTGGCGTGTGTGGCAATCGGTCATTGTACGTGTTCGAGTATCAAAAAGGCGATCAGTTCTTTGGCGGGGGAGAGAAAATCCTCGGCATGGAAATGACCGGTAAGAGCACCAAATTTTGGAATACGGACGTGTGGGCCGATTTCCCGTTTTCGATTTGCGTGGATGGCGTTCCCGACCCGCTGTATGTGGCGATTCCATACCTGATCATCAAACGCGGTAATACCTTCATCGGGCTGTTGATGGACAACCCGTACGCGACGTTCGTTTCATTGGCGACCCATGTGAATATCGCCGGGCAAATGGACGCCAAGGAACAAAACCAACCGGTTGTCGTGTTCGGCGCCGAGCATGGCCAACCGAATTTGACGGTGCTCGTAGGACCGTCGCTTGCCGAGTTGACGCGCAAGTTGCAAAAGCTCGTCGGGACGACGCCGATGCCGCCTGCGTGGGCGCTCGGATACCAGCAATGTCGCTGGGGGTATGCGTCGGCGAAGGACTTGGAATCGCTCGACGCCAATTTCCGCAAACATGAGTTTCCCTGCGACGGGTTGTGGCTTGATATCGGATACATGGATGGCTATCGTGTGTTCACATTCGACGAAAAGCTCTATCCCAAGTCCGTCGAAACGGCGATTCGCGGCATTCAGGAAGGCGGTCGGCACGTGGTGCCGATCATCGATCCCGGCGTGAAGGCCGAACGCGGGTATTCGATTTTCGACAGTGGGATGAAAGCCGACGTGTTTTGCAAAAATCCCCAGGGACAAACGTTCATCGGGCTTGTTTGGCCAGGAGAGACGGCGTTTCCGGATTTCTCCATTGAAGAAGGCCGCCAGTGGTGGGCGAATCATGTGACGGACTTTGCCAGCATTGGTTTGCAAGGCGCTTGGCTCGACATGAACGATCCTTCGACGGGCCGCGTGGACAACGTGGACATGCTCTTCGATCACGGGCGTGAAAGCCACTATACTTACCACAATCAGTATGCGCTGGGAATGGCAAAAGCGACGCGCGATGGTTTCGAGGCTGCGAATCCGAACATCCGTCCCTTTTTGCTTTCGCGCAGCGGTTTCACGGGTATTTCAAAGTACTCTGCGCTGTGGACGGGTGACAATTTTTCCAACTATCATTATCTGAAACATAGCATCGCGTGTTCGTTGAATCTTGCGCTTTCGGGCGTGCCGTTCAATGGACCGGACATTGGCGGTTTTGGCGGCGATTCGTGGCCGGAATTGATCGAGGACTGGACCAAAACGTGTTTTCTCTTCCCCTTCTGCCGAAATCATGCAGCGCACTTTTCCATCGCCCAGGAACCGTGGGCGTTCAAACCAAGCACGTTGAAATTGATGCGCCATTACGTGCGACTGCGCTACCGGTTGCGTCCGTATTTGTACAATCTCTTCGTCCAGCAAGAAGAAATCGGCGAGGCGATTCTCCGCCCGTTGATGTATGACTTCACCGATACGCGCGCGTTGCCATTGGCGACGATTGACGACCAGTTCCTGGTTGGTCCCGCGATCATGCAGGCACCGATTGTCGAAGAAAAACAAACCCGGCGCGCCGTTGTGTTGCCGAAAGCCAACTGGTATTCCGCCATGGACGGCAAATGGATCGCGGGCGGGCGGAAAATCACCGTCCAACCCAACCCCTTGCAAACACCGCTTTATTTCCGAGAAGGCAGCATTGTTCCCATGGCGGTCAACGCCACCAAGGGCGACAATACGTTCGAGCCAACGCGCGTCGAGTTCCACCTGTTCCTTCGCAAGTCCTCGAAAGGCGCGTTTGAAACCGAGTACGTGTTCGACGATGGCGAAACGCTCGATTACCGCGAAGGCGAACGGTCGCGCCTGAAAATCCGGGCGCGTGTTCGGGGCGGCAAGCTGGTCGTCGAGACCGAGTATCTCGAACACGGATTCGGCGCGTGCGATTTCACGCTCGTCGTGTACGACAACTTTAAGGAAATCGAACTACGCCGCGCAGAAGGCGTTGAGCAACTGGAACTCAAGCCCGGAAAATGGAACGCCGTCGGCACGCCGCTCGCCGTTTGGAAGTCGAGGTGGGTGAAGAACCGGTGAATAACGCCAAGTGCTCAAAATGGAAGATTATCACTGCGAGGGAATCAAAACTCTTTCCTGACATTCAGGACAGAGGCGAATGACTCCGGCGAACATTCTCGGAACAGTAAATTCGTGACCATTTGGGCACTTGGCTACCATGAGGTTTGAGGAAATAGACGCTTCCGAAGAAGAGATTTTTTGAACTCCAACAGGGTCGGAAAGTGCGTGGCAAGTGTGTGAACAGTAACCTGCCTCGTACCATGGATTCTCTGCCTTTGGAATAAAAACCATATTGCATCGTTTGCATCTTTGACCACCCCTTCGCTCTATATCTCGACGAATGGATTTTGCGTTTCGATCCATCATGAATCGATAGAGGGCTTCCTTCCAGTTTTCGTTTGGAGGACAAATCTGTTTCATGATGTGGGCGGGGACATGCTCCTCTCTAAACTTTGAAAGAGCTTTATCCTTCACGGTGAATCCGACACCGCTTACAGCCAACATGCTCAAACCGAGTAGCGATCCCAAGACGTTTACCGTTTCTGTTCCTTGGACATTGACTGGAATAACCATGTTGATAGTCCAAAGTGTGCCCGAACATCCTGGACAGTTACCTTCGTTATTCTGAATCTTCTTATAGGAATAATTGTTCCCACAAGCTTCGCAAATGATCTCGAACATAGTACTCCCTCCAAAATTTCGCCTCACGGGCAATTGTTCTGCGATCCGATGCAGCCGAATCCTTGATTCAGATCGATACACCATGATGCCCCTTGGTAATTTATGCATTTACCGTTCGGCAACGTGTTGGTCCATTATACCTCTAGGTTCTTTTCCATGCCCATCTTGTTTTGATTACTAAACGATATCATGAACAATGTATTTCAGGGGAAGAATAGCAATGCTTTTGGCTTATTCCGGGGGGGGGAATTCAGAAAAGACCTCTTTTTCCGATTTTGCTTTGAACCGGCAGCGCTATATATGCTTGATTTTGCCCTGTTTCGATGCGAGGAGTTCTTTTCGCGGATTTTCAGGGCTTTCGTGACTTTTCGGAGGACTCCGTCCATCCCTTGACATTACTTTATCATGGATGTCCCCCTTAATCAAAGGAGATAGATCATGACCAAAATTGATGAATGCATTCTTCAAGATTTGAGGCAGGTTCGTTGGTTTGAAAAATGTACACAGGTTTCACCCATTTTTGAATTTGAGGTTTCTCAAGTGCCAAATTGGCAAAAAGCTAAAAAAATCTATGAATCCTCTCTCTGGGATGATCTTACGCAGGATGCCCAAGGACGATTAAGTGAGTTTCTTTTTAAAAAGCACAATAATATTTACAACAGTAGTTGGAATAAATTGGCTAAGCAAGCTTCTGGATTTTTTGACATGGAAATTCTACCTCTGGTAGAAGGATTTGCACAAAATCATGAATTAGGAAATCTATTCATACAATGTGTATCGTGGGATATCCAACACATAATAATTGAAAAATCATTTGTAAAACAAAAGCCTCCTATTTTTTTTGGACTATTATTTACTGTATACAAAGCAGGTCACTTCCCTTGTGGTTGGAACGGGAAGTGGCCGAAGGGGAAAATGCTCATAGTATAAAGAAGTCACTTGGAAAAATGGAGGCAGGCACTGATTTCTGTCCCCATCAGCCACCTTCGTCACGCATCCGGTCCAGCTCGTCCATTTGAAGTACCGCCTTGCGCCGCGAGCGAAACGAATTGCTCCGCCGCGCGTGATCCGTGTAGCCAGTAACTCGGGTTCGTCGGGAGATCGTTCTTCCGGCGACGACGCTTCCGACATCTGCATTTTCCGCACCTTTTTCCTGGATTTTCGTGATTTTTCCGTTGCCTTGGGGCAGGGAATCCAGTTGACTTTCGCGCCTGTGGTATTCCGCAACAGCGGAAGCCGTGTGTCTGAAATCGAAGATCGTCTCGTAAGCCAAGCTTTTTCAAGCATCTTGCGTAAAACGAATCTTCCTGAAAAATAGCTCATTCTTCTTTCTCGTCAGGAGAGTTCATCATGCACCCGTTGGTCAGGGAAGCCGAAGCAACCCAATTGCGCACCGATCGTCCTTATTTCCGCCCCGGCGACACGGTCAGCGTGGCCGTTCGCATCGTGGAAGGGAACAAGGAACGTATCCAGAAATTCGAAGGCGTGGTGATCGGACGCAAAGGTTCTGGCCTGCGCGAAACGTTCACGGTTCGCCGCGTGTCCTTCAACGTCGGCATCGAGCGCATTTTCCCGCTTCACAGCCCGCGTATCGAAGACATCAAGATCATCCGTCGCGGTCGCGCCCGCCGGGCCAAGCTGTACTACCTGCGCAATCTGCGCGGTAAGAAAGCGCGTCTGTCCGAACGCCGCATCAGCACCGACAAGTTGCAGGCGGAAGCCGATAGCGCAAACAAGTCGTTGCTCAACCAGGCGGCGTTGGCCGAAGTGGCCGAGGCTCCGGTTGTCGAAACGGTGGAAGCAACGCAGGAATAAGCCACTCGGCTTTTCCGACGACAAACAGCATTGCACGGAACTGTGGTTCGGGATGTCTCGAACCACAGTTCCTTTTTTCATTTAACGTTATTCATGCCAAACCGGTTCTTCTTTTGCCAGCACGATGAGCTTGTCGGCTGGTTCCAGTTTGTACTCGGCTGGTGGATTGGTTACGGTACGCGCGTAAGGTGAATTTTCACCCGGTGTGCGTCGTGCGTGCGAGCCGCCGTTCTGCGTGCCGCGTTCGATGGCAATCAACATTGCATCGTACTTGATTTTGATCATGCACTGCACGTCCAGGAATAAATTCCCGATCCATTCTTTGCGGATTGGCAACTTGTAAATCTGATTCCCAAACTTATTGCTGAACAATTCATCGGCGATTTCCGTCACCCCGCGCACGCGTGAACTGGCGGCCAGCAACGTGCCGCTGTATTCGTCGCCGATGACGATTTCCTCGATGCCTGCGAGCACCAGGTGCTCTTCGTTTTCGCGCGAGAGCAACTCGGCGCAGGCAAAAATCCCGGGCGAGAGTTTTTCGATCATCAGCGCGGCCAGAATGGTGCGCGCGTCGCGGTCCTGGTCCGAGCGGGTGGAAATCGAACGGTCGGCTAGCAAAATGGCGCGTGAAGCCCGTTCGATGCCCGCTTTGCGCAGCACGTCCATGCGCGTGTAGTCGTCTTCGATAAAGTACACGAGCGGATCGCCGTCGATTTCGTCGAACGCATCGGGACGGATTTCAGCAATGACGATCACGGCACGGTCGCGCGTAGAGGTAAAGGTGTGGAGTTCTTCGACAACGACGCGGGCTGAACGATTCCAGCCGCAAATGATCACATGGTCTCGCAAATCGTCCAGATTCATGCGGTTGCTCCTAAGACCGTGGCGGATGCGTTCCGCCATCACGGCGGAAACGGTACCGGTAAACAAGGCAAAAACCGTCAGACCGGCTAACATGATGATGAGGGTGAAAAATTTACCGGCTTCCGATTGCGGCATGCCGCCAACCGGTTCGGCGGCGATGATCGACAGTGTGGCCCACCAGATAGTGGCGCCAAAGGTTTGAAATTCCGGGGTGTCTTTTTCGATTTCAAAGATCGCCAACGCTACACCCAGCACGGTGACGGCCACCATGGTGACAATGCTCAGGTGCTCGCCGAAACTTTGTCGGATGATGCTGGCTAATCGTTTGTTGGCGCGGAACAAAATTGCCCCGAGACGAAACAATCGCACGAGCCGGATCACGCGCAACACACGCCATGATCGGAACACGGGGATGACGGAAATAATGTCGAGCCAGTAGTAGGAGAAGTAGGCTGCTTTGGAGCGTGCCACGTAAAATCGGATTGTTAGCTCGACGATGAAAATCGCGGTGATGATATCGCCCAGGATTTGGGCTGTTTTCAAATGCCAGACAATCTCCACCACCAGCAGCACAACCGACAGGATGATGAGAAACGCAACTGTCAGGTCCATCGTCGGGTGATTGATGAAACGCCGCAATCGTTCGCGTCGCAGCGATTCAACGCCAAACGGCGGAGTGGTATTTTCTGGCACAGTGTTGGGCACAAGCCGGACCTTTGGTGACAAATTACGGACACATTCCTTCTTGGTGAAAACGTTCGCCGTGGCAATCTAAATGGTTCTGGGGGCAAAACCCCAATAGGAGGAAGATACAAGAATGTCCTGAGCTTTTCCGGCTCCGGCACGAATTCGGCTTTTCACTGTGCCGCCAGTCCGGGTAAATTTCCCCACCTATTTTGTGAATGCGAGTTTTTTATGAACAAAGCTTTGACGATTGTGGCCCTCTGTCTGACAGCGAACATGACGACACCAGGACTGGCAGGCCATCAGGCTCCCGCGTCGGATACCCCCCAACCGGAGTCGTATATGGTGACTCCGACGGCAGAGGGAGATCACATGACGAGTGCTACGCTCGATTCACTCAATCCCCGTCAGCGCGCCATCGATGAAGCAGTTGGCATTTTGGATCGCGAAGATCTTGATCTGGAAACGCGCCTGGAAACGGTAAAAGCAATCATCGAGCGCCATCCGGAGGAAGGTGAAATTTGGGCCGTGCTGGGCGAATTACGCCTCACTGCCGGGGATGACGATGAAGCGTTATTGGCGTTTGAACGTGCGTTGGACAAAAACAAGGAACTCTATTCCTCCTGGCATTGGGTAGGGGTGCTCAAGAAGCGCAACCAACGGGATTTGGAAGGCGCGCTCGATGCGTTTCGCCAAGCCATCGAACACGGTGGAACCAAGGCCGTGGAGTTGAATGAAATCGGCATTACGCAAGCGCAGTTGGGTCGCATGGAAGAGGCTTATGCCACGTGGACAGCCGCCATCGAAGCCGACCCCGATTGGGGAGTGCTGTATTCAAATGCATTAAAAGCGGCACTGCGTCTGAAAAAAAGCCAGGAAGCGGAAAGCCTGTTTCAACGCGGTTTGAAAGCCAAACGGTTCGAGGAAACCATGGCTTTGATTTGGACCGATAATCTGGTGCGACAAAATGATCGCAAAGCGGCGATTAAAGCATACGAAGAAGCGCTCGATGCCGCGCCCGAAAGTCTCCGGCTGCGATATTACTACGGGGTGACGTTGGCGGAAGCGGGAGAGAAACATGATGCCATCGTGCAGTTGGAAAAAACTGCAATGAACGCGAAGACCAACGGTGAAAAAGTTACACAGTCCGCAGCAGAAAAATATCTGTTTTCGCTTCAGAATCCGGAAAAGATGAAAAAACTGGTCAAAGCCCAACAAACGATTACCTCGGTTGAAGGCGATGGCCGGTCTGATCGAAAAAAGCTGGCAGAGGCTATCGACACGATGTCTCCGATTATCGCGGAGCACCCGAATTTATGGGAACCCAGATTAATGCGCGGGGTAGCGCATCGTCGTCTGGGGCACAGCGACGCGGCACGATCGGATTTCGAGGCCGTTTTAACTGAAGTGCCCGATCAATCCAACGCACTCGTGAACTTGGCGTTGCTCTTTCGCGATCAGAAGGAATTCGATCGCGCAGCCGACTATGCGCAAAAAGCAGCAGATCTGGCGCCTAACGATCCAAACGTCATGATTAACGCGACGCTGGTCATGATCGATTGTGGCGATTGCGACGAGGCTAAAGCCCTGGCAAGCAAGGCTTATGATGTATTGCCCGAAGAAGCCTGGGGTGTTTTGGACGATGCGTTGGCGAAAAAATGTCAATGAGTACGATCCTTGCGTTGAAATGTAAAAAATCCCATTCGATGTGTTGAATTCATGAAACTAAACCTGCAATTTCTCAAAGTTCATCGCCGAAGCAGTATGTTCTTCGGTGGAGTGTTTATCCTGGGACTGGGGGCATGGCAGGGTCCGGAGCTGGTGCGTTTTGTACGCGACCAGATTATCCCGAAACGTTTCGGCGTGGTCGAAGACGGTTCGCTGTATCGCAGCGGTCAGATCTCCGGGCGCCTGATCGGTCCGACACTCGAAGAGCACGGAATCGACATCGTCGTCGATTTGACAAAAGATAAGGAAAAACCATATCAAGAGGCGGAAAAGAAGGCCATTGTCGATTTAGGTATCGAAGGCCACCGCTTTAGAATGCCGGGCGATGGCAAAGGTTCGGTCGAAGCCTACGCCGATGCGTTAACCGTAATCGAAACAGCACAGAAAGCAAACAAGCAGGTTCTTGTTCACTGCGCTGCCGGGGCTCAACGAACCGGCGGGGTGATTGCCTGTTATCGGGTGTTGTTCGACGAGACGAGTCCCGAGGACGCCATCAAAGAGATGGAAGAATATTCCTGGGACCCGGTGGAAAATGTGGACCTGCTGATTTATCTGAATGAAATCATGCCTGAACTCGTGCAAAAATTACACGAGCAAGGTGTCCTGAGCGAAACTCCGGAGACGCTGCCGATCTTTCCCACTAAATGATGATTTTAGCTGGCGTGGCTCACCATACAAACCAACTTTTCTTGAACTTCCGGGAAATTCCCTAAATACCGATCCAAACACTGGCGATAATGCATGAGCAGGGCGCCGCTGTATTGATAGCGCGAAGGATTTAAATCGTAACACTTTTTCACGTCCTGAATCCATTGCTCGTCATGTGGCAATTGGAGGAAATGCCCCAATTTAATAATTTCTCGTTCGCCAAATTGGTTTTCGGTATAGTAGAAAAACCGATTCGGATATTGTTTTTTCAACGAAAGAAACCACGCCATTTCCTGAATAATACACTCCAGGATATTTTCCGTCGTTTGATCTTTTTTCGACTGCAAGCGCTCGAAATATTTATCGTGGCCTTTGCGTTGGTTAGAGAACGCGCAATCCAGCGGATTGCGGAAGGGCATCAGGAATCGCAACTTGGAGTTTTGGGCGAACAGGGCATCAAAATCAATGTGATGCTTACGAAGATAATTGGTGACCTTCATTGATTCTTTCCAGAAGAACGAGCGAATATCCTGCTTCACTATTTCATCGCCAAAACGTGCACGATAAGCAGCGCTGACTTTGTCGCCGTCTTGAAACGCATGCCCCAGCGTGATCGATCCGCCCAGGTCGCCGCGTTTTCCTCCTAATGACAGATAAATACTGTAACGTAAGAACGCGTTGAATTTTTCTTCCGTATAGTTCGAGAAGAAATTGGCTTTTTTGATGGGGAGAATTCTACTGGAGCCATGGTTCAGGACTTGGCAGTTTGGATGAAGAAACGCCAGGCTGGCAGTCAAAGTTGTTAAATTACGATAAGGCCCCAAAACAATGCAGACGGTTTCGATTTGATCGGTGTCCAGGTTCGCGTAGTCCTGTTGACTGCGAATAAATTCTCGATAGTAAAAAGGCTTTCCGAATTTTTCTGCAAAGTGGCGCGTGACTTTGCGCATGTGTTTAATCTTTAGTGACATTTCAGTTCGCAACCTTTCCAGCGGGATGGAGATCTGCGCCTTCAATGCCTTATTTTGTAAATAGATACTTCCTCTCAAAGAAACGAAATTCGCCCAAGGAATCGTTTGAAATGAGCGAGATTGATTGCCGTCTCGTTAGCTCGCGAAAGGTTTGCCTTTTCCAGATGATTTGCTAACGAAATAACGTGTGCGGAACAAAAAGACCGTCTTCGAAATTGCACGAAGACGGTCCGAAAAATATCGATTTGGTCGAGGTCTTACTGCGCGTGAGCCTGCAAACGTTTGGTGGTATGATTGCGACGTGCCGGCACATGGGACTTGTTTGCACCGGGGGGCGTGGTCAAGGCTATCTGTAAAACTTCGTCCAGCGATTCCACTGCGATGAAGTCCAGTTTTACGCGAATTTCTTCGGCGATTTCCTCGATATCGTTCAGGTTTTCTTTTGGAATAATGATCGTGCGAATCTTGCGGCGGTGGGCAGCGAGGGCTTTTTCTTTCAAACCACCGATTTTCAGCACGCGACCACGCAACGTGACCTCACCCGTCATCGCAAGGTCCTGACGTACAGCCACGCGCGAGAGTGCCGAGGTCAAACTCGTGGCGATGGTAATGCCTGCGCTGGGTCCGTCTTTAGGAATCGCGCCTTCGGGTACGTGAATGTGAATATCGATGTCAGAATAACAGTCGGGATCAATACCGAGTTCGATGGAGTGCGAGCGAATGTAGGAAAGCGCCGTCTTGGCGGATTCCTGCATCACTTCGCCGAGCTTGCCCGTCAGCACCAGGTTGCCTTTGCCCTTCATGATCGTTGTTTCCACCGGCAACATTTCACCCCCGGTTTCCGTCCAGGCCAAACCAGTCGTGATGCCGATCTCCGGTTTGCGTTCCAGCGCGCTGTCGTGGAATTTCTCCGGTCCGAGCAATTCGCGCAATTTTTCCGGCGAAATCGAATCGATTTTCTGCTTCGGGTTTTCAACCACAAGGCACGCGATTTTGCGGCAGATTTGCGCCAGCGTTCTTTCCAGATTTCGCACGCCTGCTTCGCGCGTGTAGGCCGTGATGATTCGCATCATCGTAACTTTGGGGATTTTGACCTGATTGGATTTCAGACCATGTTGCTTTCGTTGGCGGGGGAGAAGGTGCCGCTTGGCAATGTGGTACTTTTCATCTTCCGTGTAGCCAGAAAGCGAAATGATTTCCATGCGATCCAGCAATGGATAAGGTATGCCTTCCATCGTATTCGCGGTCGTCAGGAACATTACTTTGGACAGATCGTAATCGATTTCCAGATAGTGATCGTTGAATGTTTTATTCTGTTCCGGGTCGAGAACTTCGAGCATCGCGGAAGCCGGATCGCCACGGAAGTCCGAAGCCATTTTGTCGATTTCATCCAGTAAAAATACCGGGTTGACGACGTTGGCACGTTTCATGGATTGCACGATTTTTCCGGGCAATGCGCCGACGTAAGTGCGACGATGACCGCGAATTTCAGCTTCATCGCGTACCCCGCCGAGAGAAATGCGTACGAATTCGCGCCCCATGCAATGGGCGATTGATTTGCCGAGCGACGTTTTGCCCACACCGGGAGGCCCCACGAAACAAAGGATCGGTCCCTTGCCCTGGCCTGCCAGTTTTACCACCGCCAGATACTCGATGATACGTTGTTTGATTTTTTCCAGCCCGTAATGATCCTTATCGAGTGTCTTGCGCGCTTCGGCCAAATCGATCAGGTCATCGGTTTTGTCCACCCACGGGACTTCCGTCAGCCATTCCAGATACGTGCGAGTCACCGCGGCTTCCGGCGACATCGGGGCCATGCGCGCCAAACGCCCCAGTTCTTTTTCGGCTTTTTCGCGCGCATCCTCGGGCATTTTCGCCCCTTCAATTGCCAGTGCTAACTCCTGCAATTCGGGGTCGTCCTCGCCTCCGATGCCCAATTCGCGTTCGATGGCTTTCAATTGTTCATTCAAATAATATTCGCGTTGGCTGCGGCCAATCTGGTGTTTGACCTGATCGGCGATTTTCGATTCGAGTTCCAACAATTGCAATTCGGCTTCGAGCGATTGGTTGAGCAGAATAAATTTTTCTTCGAGCGAATTGGATTCGAGGATTTCCTGCTTTTCTTCGACTTTCATTGTGACATAATGCGTTACGGAATTCAGGAAAGCCTGAGCGTCTTTGGTGTTTTTGATGCTTGTAAACAGGTCGGGCGGGATTTTGTCCGACAGCAATGTATAGCGCTCGAACAATGACATTGTACTGCGCATGTGGGCGGGAATGCTGCGGCTGTTGACGCCGGAAACCTGATTCAAGACGACGAACGATTGCAAATACCCATCGCGACGGGTGGTTTCAATCGCACGAGCGGCATACGTGCCTTCGATGAGCACCTTGACCGAGCCGTCGGGCACACGCAGGACCTGGAGTATTTCCGCCACCGTGCCGACCGTATAGAGATTCGACGGATCGGGGTCCTCGATCTCCGCGTCTTTCTGGCAAACGAGGAACACGCGCTTGTCCTTGGCGAGCGCTTCTTCCAGCGTTTTGAGCGAAATGTCTCGCATCACAAAAAGAGGCGTTATCGCACCGGGAAAAACCACCATTTCTCTCAGCGGCAGTACGGGCAGGTAATCGGACGCAAACTTATCGGTCACGGCATGTCTCCAGGCCATGGAACACCGGGCATCGATCGCCCGGCCATGGGGAAAATCGCACGCGGCATGTCCCGTTGGGACCACCACGATCTGGAACCATGCCAGCACCTCCTCGCTGACACTGTCCAGTAAAAGATTCGGGGAAAAGAAGGAGAATTTGTGCTCGATGAGCTCAATTTCGATGGCCCGTCCGGTTCGGAGGATGTCTGAGTTACAACTCAAATACAAAGACATGAGGTGTTTGGCGTGATTCCGTTCGATATGTGTCTTGGGTTGGCCGTTTTCTTTGTTGTTTCCAATATTGTGTTGATGGTGATGCGTTACAAAAAAGTACCTCCGAACAAAGTCATGGTTATTTCGGGCAAATTAATCCATCATCTTCCCACGCAAAATCTCGATCTGGAGCCGGGAGAAATGCGCGAATTGCCTGCTCCTCGCGGTTATCGAATTGTCCGAGGAAGCGGTGTCTTTGTCTGGCCGATATTGGAAACTGTCGGGATGCTGGAAGCCAATCCACTGGTAGTGAGCATTGATGATCGGCGTGACTACATGCCTCCGAGTATCACTGTCGCTTTAAACACAGAGGATGTTGAAGCAATTAACCGTGCCGCCAGTCGAGTGACGGACACACCTTCCGATGAAATTGCCAGATTGGTTCAAGCAATGATTGCTCAGGTAATCGATGACATCGAACGCAATGTTTCCGAACCGGACCGATTCGAGGAATTTAGAAGCAGGATGGGAAGCAAACTCGATCAAATCGGGTACATTCTGATGTGAGGTCAGTAAGACTCCCAATCCTCCACGCCCGCGTTTTCGGCGACACATTCGACGATCAGCACTCCACCTGTGTCGGCGATTTCATCACCGCCTTGAGTGACGGTGACAGAAATCGGATCGTCCCCACCACACGTACCTGAAATCTCCACCGTGTAACCCGCGCCTGGATCGAGTCCCGTTATCAGGTGCCGCGTGGCATCGCCCGGCGTCTCGTAGGTAAGTTCAACAAACGGTTCGTCCAGATTCACGGGAAAGAGCACCGCTGTATCGCCTGCGAATGCCCCGGCGAACGATGTTGTGCTGGAAGTCGTATCCACCGTCCCCGTGTTGTCGCGCGATTGGCCTGCGTCAGTGCCCTGCAACACGTGCAGGAACCGCGCCGACGCAGGATCGCCGGGCGCTTCTACCATCAGGCGGTGTCTTGTCCACTCGCCTTCAGCGCCTTCCTCTCCGTAATCGCTGATGGGCTCGGTTAGATCGAGGACCGGCGTACCCATTTCGGGCAGCAGTGTCGTCACGTACAGATGTTGGCCTTTTGGTGTCGTACCGGTGGTCACGTTACCCGCAATCATCGTATCTCCTGGATCACCAGGCAATCCGAGCCAGAACCGTTTGGTATAACCATCAGTTTGCGTTTCCGCGCGGTCATACACGAAGAGATGATCGGGTTTCAGCCACAGGATCGATCGGCTGGCATGGGTGACTTGCATGGCGAGCGGGTTGTAATTGTACTGACCTGTGGCGTCGCCGCACAGGTAGTCGAATTCCGGTGTCAAAGACCGCGCCACCAGCACGGGGTCGCCTGCCGGATTGCCGAGCAAAAACTGCGAACCGTTGGCCGAAGTTACCGTGCGGTTGTGTCCCGTCCCGGCATCGACGAAATCGTTTTCGATCGACAGCGTGTTATGCCATTCCGAGCACGCGTTCTGGTAGGCGAACGCGTAACCGCTCCATTCCTTGGTTAGCCATTCGCCCTCGCGCCAGAACTCGAACATATTGGCATCGCCGAATTGATGGTCGATGTTATTCCAACTCATTTTGTACGTGAACCAATTCGCGTCTTCGTTCCAACTCGTGCGCGAAAGCAATCGATTCAACCCCGTGCCGAAATGGGAAGTTGTCATCGTCGGACGTGGATCGACAGGTGCCGTTTCGTTTGGGTCCATTATCAGGAAATAGAAAATCGCGTGCGTGAAGTCCTCGTTCCAGCGAACGCGGCTTTCCAATTTCTCTTCGCCACCTTCCATCATGAATGTTTGTACATACCGTGTGGCATTCCATTCGTCCGTGTTGCCGTTTAGATAACTGTAAACGCCCAGCGGCCCCAGCGCATTGATCGTTTCAGCAAGCTCGTACCGATTCGCATCGCCAAAATACGCCGGTTGATACATCTCGCCGCGCCATTCCCAACCGGGGACGGTAAGTTTGCTCGGGCTGATAGAATGCAACAACCCGGGCAGAAAATCCTGATAAAAACCGCTGTTTTCCAGTTTTACTTGGGGCATGGGGACGGAGAACGCGTTCGGGTCGTCGTACCCCGACGTGTGCAAGGCCAACATCAGTTGCAACATGCGCCCGACATTGGAAGGGCCATAGCTGAAGCCCTCGGGCGAAAAACCTCCCTGGCAATAGGTTCGTAAAATGAAGTCTGTTTGAAATAACCATAGTCCAATGGTGTTTTCCAGATACCCGCGTACTCCAATGCCGCGTGGTCCGACAGGGTAAGGATCGTCGTCCGACGCATCGAGCGCGATCGACATCATTGCCATGTTGCGAATGTGTGCCGTTTGATAGTTGTTCACCGCGTACCTTATCGAGTAATGAGTCAAGTACACAGGGTCGTTGTAGCTCGTGGTGAAAGATCCGCCTCCGACACGCGAAGCGGAAATGTTCTGCTCCATCCAAAGCAGGAACACATGACGGATTTCCTCAAGTTCTGCGGTTGTGAACTCATCGTAAATCCAATCCACCACCAACGGAAAACAATGCCCATGCCAGCGCGAACGGTCGCCCGCTGCGAATGTTGTGCGGCGCCACGCGTTTCCCGAATACCATGAGGAAACCTGCGCCGGATCATTCCAATCCGTCGGCGCGGCGGGCGCGGGATCGGGCGGGCCCTGAATCGCCGCATCCATCACATGCATGATTAATGTCTTGGCGCGCGAGGCGTAGTCCTCGTGCTCTGGGGTGCCTTCGTCGTACAACAGCGACATGAAGGCGAACAGCATTGCGTAATCTTCGCACGGATATGCCACAAAACCATTGGTGCCATCATCGCGATAGGGGAGCGATGGCAATCCGGCGAATCCCGCTCCCAAGTACGGAATATTGTTTGTCGCAATCGGCGTATCCATTGTCGTTTTGGCGGTTTCAGCGGCCTGAAGCAAACCGTTCTGGAACACGGGGTTCGCACTCACCGCCCAGGATTTCAAACGCGGCAAATCTTCCTGGCGCACAAACAAACGCGGATGCGTTGTGACGGGCGCGGATTCGGCAAGATTGGAAATAACGACAAAGATAAGTACAACGACAACCGCCACGGTCCGCTCGAAAGCGGTCGGACGCGTCAATGGGGAGAACATGTCGAATTACCTCGAAAGAGGCGACCAGTATCGTGTGGCAGGTATGGCGAACAATTGCCGGGACGAAAAAACGTCTCGCGTATTGGACAATTGTTTTGGGGGGCGGGATACCTCGGAAGGTTTTATCGGATGGCCACAGTTCGATAATCTTAACTGCTACCGAACGCGATGATCGATGAACTGGAGTGGAAAGTAAAGTGGTATTGTTTATCAGGAAATAAACTTTATTTCCGGGTTCTCGGAATTGTATCGGAAATTTGTTCCGACCGGTGTTCAGCCAATTCGTGAACGCTATCCAGGGAATCGCCCGCTTTCCCTTGTAATGCGCCGTGCCCGGGCGTACCGTGAATTATCGTAAAATAAAGGGAGTGAAATTATATGAATTTGTTCGCTAAAAAGCGGATGCGTACGACTACATCCGGTGTTCAGACACGCCGGTTAGTGGTGGCGTTGATTCATCCATCTAACTATGATCATCAAAAACGTGGAGCAATGGGTTCGTTTGTTCAGACATACCGGCTGGGAGTGATTCCGTCCAATACCTTGCGCGTGATGCAGAGCTTGACCCTCGATGCTTTTTCTCAAGAACCCTTCGACAACGTAAGGACCGAAGTCCACATTTTCGAGGATAGCATCCGTGGTCAGCAACGTGCGTTTCGTCGCTTGCTCAGGAAATTTCCTCAACGCGATGCACAGTTAGTCGTCGGACTTGTCGCTGTTCAAAGTAACCAATTCCCCCGCGCGTTGGATTTAATCGATTATGCCAAGCGTCACGGAGCGATCTCCGTCATCGGAGGCCCTCATGTCACCGCCAGTATCAACACGGATTTTTACGGCATCAGCGCCATTGACCCCTTGCGTGCCGGGGTTTCATGCGCCAACACGATGCCGCCGGAAATCCAACACTTAATCGACGACCCCGACGTCGTGGTGTTTCATGGCGACGCCGATAACAACGGCGCCTGGCATGGGGTGCTCAGCGATATTTTCGCGGGTCGCCCGAAACCCTATTATGAAGCCGGACTGGCGAACGAATTAACGGCACCCGGTTGTCTTTACGATAGCGCATATCTCGACGATTACGTTACTCCCGTTGCGGCGGTGGATACCGAGCGTGGCTGCCCGTTCAAGTGCAAATTCTGCGCCGCAATCCAGGCCCACGGACGCACGGTGCGATGCCGACCCTCGCCCGGGATTGTCGATTGGATTCGTCGGCAATGCGAGTCATACGGTAAGCCGATCACCGTGTTGTTCGCGTCGGATAATCTGGCGCGTAATCCGCACTGGCGTCAATTGCTCAAGGGCCTTCAGGACCTTCTTGCGCAAGGATACGACTTCACCATTTGGGCCGAAGCCGATGTGCGGTGCAATAGTGGCCCGAATCGTGGGTTTCTCGAAGAATACGCCAAGGCCGGTGGCCAGGGGCTTTTTCTCGGCATCGAATCCATGAATCCCGATAACATTGTCGAGGCGGGCAAAAAACAAAACGCTGTCGATGAGTTGCCTGCGTTTTTCGCCGAGTGTCGCCGCCATGGCATTGCTCCCGAAGGTGGTTACATCATCGGTTTCGAACACGATACTCCACAATCCATCGCGCGCGATGTGACAACGTTGGCAGAAGCCGGTCTGGCACGCGCATGGTTTTTTGTAAAAACACTTTTGCCGGGCAGCGAAGACTGGGCCGAAGCCCGTCGAGACGGCAAAACCGTCAGCGACGACTTGAACGATTTCGATTCCACCGTTGTGGGTTACGAACACGAGCACATGACGTGCGAAGAATGGCAACATGCCTACGACACGGCGATTCGCACGTTTTATAGCTCACGCAGCATGGTGAGCATTCTTTCCACTTACCAGGATGCGTTGCAACGTTGGCGCCTGATCAAGGGATTCATGTGGTGCAGGTGGGCGTATCTTACCGAAAAATCGCATCCGATGATTGCGGGATTTTATCGCTACCGTCCCTTCGGCGAACGTCGCCCGCGACAAAAATCGCTCTCTTTCGGACGTTATATGCTCGGTGAAACATGGCGACATCTACGCTATGTCGGGCACTTGTTCCGCGAGTTCTACATCTTCCAACAGGTCATTTTGGAAACCGAATGCCGCCTGCGCTTCGACGACATGCGCGCACGCTTGGAAAGCGAACCTAAAAATCTATACGATTGGTTCGAACGCACGTTCCGAGCACCCATGCGCCGCGCTTGGCTGAACGGTTTTTGGGTGAAATACGGCTCGCAAAAATGGCGATTGCTGAATCCATTCAGCAGTTTTCGCTGGCACATTAATATGGTGCCACACGCGATGACCGAAGTCGTTTACACCATGCGCTTTTTACGCATTTTCATCCGAGGTGTTTTTTTCAGTCCCACGTAAAATCATACTGAGGGACGGAGCACCTCGATTCCGTCCCTCTTTCCATTTTTACTGTGCCTGCATAAAGTAATAAACGATTAGCCCAATCAGGCCAGATCCCGCAATAACCGCGAGCGCAATCTTCACCCAACTCCACGGACGCTCGCCTTGGACTTCCCCCGTGCGAGCATTTACTAAAACGCGGTATGGCTTGTTATCGTACCGATAAACCGCCAGCCAGATGGGGAGCAGCAAATATTTGAACGTCACCCCATCGATTTGGGTTTGCACAGAACTGATGCGTTGAACGTCGCCACCGATTTGTTGGCAAATGAACTCGCGAATCTGTTTGTCCATACGTACCTTGGCCAAATCGAAACCATCTTGTGCGCTAACCTGATAACGTTCGGTTTGAAAGCCGCTTAAGTAGGCTGGTTGATAGGGCACTGCGCCTTTCAAATCCCATGGTTCGAGTTCTTCCACCTGTTTATCCGGTAACGATTTCGATGCGCAAACCAGCACGTCGTCGAACCAGTGATCCACACGTCCACTCACGGACGTCCACCGAGTGCGTTGCTCTGTGCGGCGATTTTTTCCGCTTCCAACGGTCACATAATAATGATCGCCGCGTTGGCCCGTGTAAAACGACCACGTCATCGCGTCGTATGTCCAATATGGAACATACAAGCCATTCACGCGATCCAGGCGATCCATATCCTTAAACGCATTTGGTGCAAACCAACGCGAATTTACCCATTTGCGAAACTCTGTTTGCGCACCTTGCTTATCGACCATGAACGGTAATAATCCGCCTGGCGCCATCATCGGTTTGGCAGCCGTTACGGGGTTGTCCAAGTGCGTGCCACAGAATGGACACGCGTCTGTTGCCTTTTCCGCCGTGATGAGCACATTTGCCCCGCATCCATCGCATCGGCGTTCACCTTCCGTTCCCGCCAGAACTTCCTCCGCGACGCTGCCATGCTCAAAATAGGTCTTGAAACACAGCTCGTTTACTTGATCGGCGGATTGAGGAACGGATTGTTCGTGCCCACAGTACTGGCATTTTAATACTGCCAACGTTGGATCGTAATTCAGCGCCGCGCCGCATTGCCCGCACGGAAACTCTCGTCCGTCGCGCACTGTTGTTTGCGGTTCCAGTTTTGGTTTTGGCGGTTCGGGTGCTTTTGGTTTCGGAGAGAACGGGAAATTCCCGTCGCTCTTCTTCAACCGCGAACCACCCGGCGGCATCACCCGTGGGTATTCTTCAGACATGATTCGTTGTCCCGCTCATTGCTCGCGTTCATTACGCAAAACAGTATCTTGGTAATCGAAACCACAAAGAGCGTGTTTTTTCGTGTTCCTTCGTGCCTTCGTAGTTTGTCTTTTTTCTTCCTGTTACAGTGGGGGAAGCGGCGGCGGCATACTCGCAAACAAACTGCTCAATTCCGCCACATCACCGGCTTTTATCCACGCCGACATCCCTTGTTTCCACACCAGCGTCTCGCGCGAGATCGCTCCGCTGGCGACCTGTTGCTGAAGCGCCGCCATGTCGAACGGTCCGGCTTGCTGGCCATTGATGCCCGCATAATATTGAACGGCGGTCGGCAGGGGAGGCGGTCCACCCGGCGCGGGTGCCGAAGGTTGAGACGCGGTGTTCATCGAGTGCATCATCTGCTGCGCCATGCCAAGGCCGACACCCAGCCCCGCGCCCATCCCCGCGCCGCCATCGGCGGGATTTTCCGCCGCTTTTTCCAGCGCTTCGGCGGCTTGGAACTTCATGTATTGGTCCAGATTTCCGACAACGCCCATCGACGTGCGCTTATCGAGCGCGCGCTCGACTTCGTTGGGCAGCGAAATATTTTCGATCAGGAATATCGGCAGCGACAGACCCATCTCGGCGAATTCGTCGGTCAGCTTCTTTTGCGAAAAAGCGCTCAACTCGTCCAGGTTGGCCGCCATGTCCAACACCGGAATGCCGGAACTGGCTACCGCGTCGGAAAAACGCGTAACAATCATGCCGCGCAGCTGGCCCGAAATTTCCATCGTCGTGAACGACGGGTCCGTCGAGATCAACTGGCGCAGAAGCGCCGTCGGATTCGTTACCTGAAGGGCGTACGTTCCGAACGCTCGCACCCGCACCATGCCGAATTCCTTGTCGCGCATCGTGATCGGGTTTGATGTGCCCCATTTCAGGTCCGTGAACCGACGTGTGGAAATGAAGTAAACCTCGCACTTGAACGGCGAATCGAAACCGTACTTCCAGCCCATGATGGTGGATAAAATGGGCATATTCTTGGTTTCGAGCGAATACATTCCCGGCGCATAAATATCCGCGATCTTGCCCATATTGACCAAAATTGCCTGTTGGCCCTCGCGGACGATCAGCTTCGCGCCATTTTTGATTTCGTTATCGCGACGCGGAAAACGCCACGCCATTTCGTCGCTTTCGGGCGGTTGATTCCACTCGATAATATCGACAAGTTCATTTTTGAGAAAGTCCATCAGACCCATTTTTTCTGGTGCTCCCGTTGAAAGTTACGCCCCCTCGATTGTCCGCCCGATTGCGTTCACAGCTTATACGATGCCAGACGCCAGATATTCAACCCCTGCTTAGAATTGACCATAGGACGGGCATTGGCAGGGGGAAAGCGGAAACCGGGGGATCGACCGTCAAGACGCAAAGCAGTGTAGAAAATGAATTCTCGCGCAGAGACGCAGAGGCGCGGAGATCAAACAATAAAAGTGAAAGAAAACGTGAGGATTCCGATTACTTTATGGGTTTCGGATTAAATTTACCTCTGCGACTCCGCGTCTCTGCGCGAGTTATTGAAACTCCGTGAGTCTGTGGATTGCTTTTGAAACGCAAAAAAGCCCCTTTCCACCGAGGGAAAGAGGCTGCAATTTGCTTGTTGGAGAGACCGAGGGAGCGGACAACCGGACCGTTCGCGCACCCGGAACGGAAAACTTATGGCTGCTTCCTTCCGGATCTGACCAGGTTCGTCGCCGTCCGTCGCGCGGAGCCCGATTGTCCGCTCCGCCGGTCTCGCCGAAAAATCGAACCGATTAGATCGATTCTTCTTCCAATTGACGCAAAACCTTGCGCGGAGCGGCTTTATCCACCGAATTGCTCTTCAACGCCTTGGTCGAAACATACGCGCGGCGAACCGTGCCGGTTTCGTCCACGATTTTGACTTTCTGGATATTCGCGCCAAACACGCGTTTGGTTCTATTATTGGCGTGACTGACGTTATTGCCCGTCGTCCGCTTTTTGCCGGTAACTTCGCACTTAGCCATGACTGAACGCACCATGAACACAGATTTGCCCGCATAGCGGGGAAGGGAAGAGTCCGCACCCCGACCGCTCAGGTCAAAGGAAAAATGCGCCGCTTTCGAGTTTTTTGCGCTTAATTGCCCGAGAAATCCTCTGTCTTCAAGGTTCGACGAGTAAAAAATCTGAAGGAGGCTCGTGCTCGGAAGGTAAAGGCAGACCTGATTTCTCGCAACTGATCTCAAACTTGGTTAGAAGAATCTTATAGTCGCACAGATAAAAATCCACTCTTCCAGGAAGGAGTGTCAAATCGATGAACCCAACCTCCCCGTATGGCATCTGCACATCGTTTCGGTCGAAGATTGTCTCGAAATCGTCGATTTCGCAGTCGGGAGAAACCTCCAATTTCAGGGTATCGATAACTCCCTCTTCCTTTGTGGCGACGGTCAACTCGATCCATTTTGGGTCGATACGTTTTACGGTTACCACGAACGGACCGGGGCCATACGTGACATGTCTCGTGAACAAAACGCCTGCGAACAAAACGCCTGCGGTGAATACAATCACTAAAAAAAGGACTACTACGAAGCGGTGTGAGCGTTTCGGTTGTGGGTGGGGTTGATTTTCTGATTGGGCGTCGTGTTCCATGGGTGCCTGCCCTTAATGAAACGGAACGAATGATCAAATCGTGTACATGAATATTCTTAATCCTGCACATCCTGTCCATCCCAGTTAAAAATAAAAACACCGGAAGAACACGCGGGCGTCCCCGTGGCTCCTCCGGCGGTCAAACAAGCTTGGTCACGTGCTCGGCGAGGCCCTTCTCGCCCAGGATGACCGTCAGGTTGGTCTTCGGCGCGATCTTCTCCAGCGTTTCCAACTCGCGCAGGCGCAGCAACGCCGGGTTGGCGTCGAGCAGCTTGGCCGAGTTGGCCTGGTGACGCATGGCCGCCGTTTCCTCGCGACGCGTGATCAACGCGGCTTCCGCGCTCTTGCGAGCCTCGGTTACCTTGTTGAGCAGTTCACGCATATCGCCCGGCAGAATCACGTCGCGGATACCGAAGCCGGTGACTTCGACGCCGATGCCCGACCCGCGCACCGCCAGGGCAGCGTGCAGTTCGTTCGTCAGCGCGTCTTTATCGGCCAGCACGGCGTCCAGATCGCGGGTGCCAATCGCGGCGCGTAGAGCAAGCTGCGCCTCGCGGTAGAGCGCCGCGCCGCAATCGGCAACTTCGCTCAGGGCTACGACCGGATCGACGATACGGTACTTGACCAGCGCGTTCAAACGTAGTGTTACGCGGTCGGAAGTCATGATATCCTGGCCAGCGACATCAAGCGACTGCTCGCGGCGGTCGGCCAGACGGAACGTCACGCGGCCCGCTGCTTTCCAGAACGCGTACACGCCCGGCGCGAACGAATCGACGAATCGGCCGTCCACAAAGAGCAAACCGGTCTGGTGATTTTCAACCACGAACAAATCGAGATGTTCGCGTGCGACCGGCGAGTTGACGATCGTACGGAAATCCGCGTGTTCGAACTGTGCCGTCGCGATATTGATCTTTTCGACGCGCACATCGTTCATGATCTTCCAGAGGGCTGCCATGCCCGGCGAAAGAATCGCAGTGAATCGTCCATCGATCCACACGAGCGCGCGCTCGTTGTCCTTCACGTCAACGATTTCGGCCAAATCGCCGAACGCTCCGCTGCGGATAATCGAATCGAGTTCGCGATGCACGACAACCGGACGGTTGACCGGTATCACATCGATACGAAGACGATTAACCGGGTCGAAAAACTTATGCACGCCCGGTTCGAGAATTTCTACGAAGTCGCGATTGCGGAACAAAAACCCGCGTTCGGACTTGGTAATGGTGGTACGAGTGAAGAGAAACGTCATCAGGCTTCCCTCCTTTCCAAAAGAAAATGATGTGGAGAAGTTCCAAAGCTTCTCCCTCCCTACCTTCAAAAAAACGAAAACCGTTTGGTTTCCGAAAACAGCCAATTATTGAGAGAAAACGAACCGCCTCGCCACGCTTGGCGTGCGGAACGCCGGTTGAGACACAAGGTGTCCACTGCCTGGCCGCGCGCGTTGGCGGCGCCTTCACCGGGGGGACGGAGCACAACCCACTGTTCCATCTCCATCTCCAACTCTGTCCCCCGATGGGGCGGCGCCACCAAAACATTGCTGCCGGGTAGCGGTTATCTCGTGCCGGTATCCCCGGCGTTTCATGGCCGCCGCGCGCTGCGTCTCCGTCCCCGCGCCCGAAAGCGGGGGAGCGAATCGGCAGGCGAATGGCGGTTCGTCTTCTCAAGCGAGATGCAAAGAAAAGCGTTGCTCACCTTTGCTTGTCGAATAGACCGGAATCGAACCGGCTACCTACAGGTCCATGCCTGTCGCTCTGACCAATTGAGCTTCTATTCCCACTTGAAAGTGGTGGTGCACGAAGGAGAACTTTCAGAACCCGTTGCGCGGTACAGACTGCTTTCGACGCCGTAGCGGAAACGCCTGCCGCCGGAGTTCTCCAAGGATGCCGATGGATGATTGGCGCTCCAGAAGGGATTTGAACCCTCATCTTTCGCCTCGACAGGGCGACGCTCTCGCCAATTAAGCTACCGGAGCGCATGGATAACGCAGAGAATTCGCGGCGCCCGGCCTGTTACTCGGGCGCCGCGCCCCCTGCTCGTTGCCGATTTTTCCAATGGAACGGAGTCAATTGCCCTCTGGAATTATCGGCTCCTGTGTGTGATGCAAAATTGCGTAGGACTCGTACTTGTTGCGCACGATTTCGGCCTTGCGCAACCGCGAGCCATCGTTCGCGTCGTTCGATTCGACGGAGAATGTTAAATAGGTGATAAATTCTTCGTCGTATTCTTCGAACCAAAAAACGCGATGCAGACTTTTTTGCGAAACGTGAACGATCATCGTGCGCGCCTCCTTTCTTTGTTAATATAAGTGCAGATCTTTCTTAATATAGTTTGAATTGCGTGCCACGAAGACAGCAGAGAACTCGAAGTTGGATTCATTACCATCCCCATGCGCGAGTCGAAAACGACTCGCGACCATCCCTATCCCCTTCGAGTTCTCGGCGATCCTCGCGGCAAAAACGAAAAGTGTGTTAATACACTTGGCAATGTCAAAGAGCACCCCGCGCCGTTCAAAACTGCACGAGTTTCTTTGTTCGACGTCAAAGTAACCGTCGAACGATTTTATTTTGCAGACAACGGAAAGACCACTGCCGTTTGCAGGCGAAAGTTCGCTACCGAGAGCTGTTACGGGGTTTGCCGAGCGTGAAAATCGGGCTGATTATTGCGCCGATGATCCGGTGAATCGCAAACCGTTGCAATCTCGTTCGGGTTGCAGCGTGTCCTCGGACCAATAGATTGCGGCCGAGGAACTGACACTGCCTGCAAACCCGTTTCCGGGGAGGCAACATGGATCCTGGTAATTATGTTCGTGCCGCATCATGGTCCTGCGATTCCTTCGAGAGGTGTGTGAAAAAGATTTGCGATGTGTAGAAAGTTCGGTGCGAGAGTGCAAGAGAAAAATTGCACCGATGTGAATTTAAATTTCATTAACAAACATACGCCGCGAAATTCATCGCGGCGTAGTGTTAGTATAGTTTGCAAAAACGCTATTAATGTTTGGGCCAAACGTTAATAATATTCACACATCATGATATCAGATAGCACACTGAATGGCATGAATTAATATTACTGAACGATGCCCTTTGTGACTTTCATGAACACGTCTTCCAGATCGATTTCCTGTTCCTGAACGCTGGTGAATTTGATGCCGTGTTCCTGCAATTTTTCGATTACATAATCTTCCTGATCGAAATCCACAGGCAGGTGAATTTGCAGCACTTTGCCGTCGCGTTCGACTTCGACCACGTTTTTGTCGTTCAGGAAAACATCCTCCGCTTTTTGCTCGAAACCTTCTTTGACCTTTACTTCGACGATGCGCGCGCCACGCAATTGTTCGGTGATCGCCTTGATGTCGCCGGCATAGTGCAATTTGCCCTGCTCCATGATGCCGACCTTGTTACAGAAGTCGGCGAGTTCGGTCAGGATGTGCGAGCTGATCAGGATTGTCTTGCCCATGTTGCGCAGTTCTTTGAGCAACTCGCGCAGTTCGATGCGCGCGCGCGGGTCGAGACCCGAGGCCGGTTCATCGAGTAAGAGCACCTGGGGATCGTGCACGAGTGTTTTCGCGAGGCAAAGACGTTGCTTCATGCCGCGCGAGAGCGCCTCGACATAGTCGTTCTTTTTGTGCGTCAGATCGGTCAGCTCCAGCACGTCGTCGATGATTTGCTTACGGCGGGCCTTTTCGATTTTGTAGGCGGCGGCGAAGAAATCCAGGTACTCCCAGACCTTCATGTCGTCGTACACGCCAAAGCTATCGGGCATGTAACCCATCACGCGTTTCACGTCGTCGGCCTGGGTCAGCACATTGTACCCACAAACGAGCGCGTAGCCTTGGGTGGGCTTGAGCAGCGTCGCCAGAATTTTGATCGTGGTCGTTTTTCCGGCGCCGTTGGGGCCGATGAACCCGAAAATGTCGCCTTTGTCGATTTCAAACGACAAATTATTGACTGCCACCAGGTCCTTGTAAACCTTCGTCACGTTGCGAATTTCGATCATTCATCTGGCTCCTATGCCGGTATGGTAAAGCAACACATCCCAAGTCGATTGTTTAGGCGAGAACCTTTAGTGATGGCGAGAGATTTCTTCCCGAAATCAAGTCCCTGTTGGAATTAGGACGAAACTTTGCGCCTGATTGTTTCAATACGAAAACGTTCGAGGAATCCTCTTTGCCGACACCGAGATAATTTTCCTCTCGAATAACTGAAATCCGTTCCTGTGATTTGGCGAGAAAAATCGTGAATGACCTCTCACTTAATCATTGACCTGGGATAAGGAGGGACCTAAACAAGACGCCGCTTTCGCGGAACGCCCGAGGCCATCCGGGTCATAGCGCTGAGGCGGTCGTCCAAAGATTTCTTTCGATGACATGCTGGTGTAGCTCAATTGGCAGAGCACCTGATTTGTAATCAGGCGGTTGCGGGTTCGAGTCCCATCACCAGCTCCACCAATTTGACGGTTCTTATAGCTTGTGGGCAGGTGGCCGAGCGGTTAATGGCAGCAGACTGTAAATCTGCCGAGCGGAAGCTCTACGTTGGTTCGAATCCAGCCCTGCCCACCATCTTTTTTCTTTCCATGCAACTTCCAACCGGACGTTCTCATGAGTCTCATGATGAAAGTTCGCCAATATCGGGACTCGGATCTTCGGTCCGTGGCGCACCTTTTCGTGGACTCGGTGCGCTCCGTTGAGGATCGGTTCTATAACGAGTCTCAACGCGCCGCGTGGGCACCCCAACCGATTGACCTGGAAATCTGGCAGCGGCGGCTCTCGGTCCTTCAAACCCTCGTCGCAGAGGAAGGGGGGCATCTCGTTGGTTTCATTTCGTTTGAATCAAACGGCCATATTGAATTTCTCTACACTCATCCGGCCTGCGAGCGTCGCGGAGTAGCCTCGGCACTTTATCGTCAGGTTGAATCGAGGTTGGTTTCCGCTGGAATTTGCGAGATATTCACCGAAGCAAGCTTGGTCGCCCGTTCATTTTTTGAAAAACAGGGTTTCAAAACAATCGAGGAACAACGCGTGTCGCTCCGAGGGGTTGCGTTCCTGCGATTTTCGATGCGAAAATCTATTTTGTGAAGCGAATGGAGCCACCTTGGCGAATTCGCGAAACGGTTCTGAGCGGGATTTTTCTGAGAAAGAAGTTATATACGGGTGGAATAAAAAAACCTCTGATTTTGTTGAACTTCGCTCGAATCATCGACTTTAAACGAACAACGAATTATTAAAAAAATAATCGAAAGAGGGGCTTGACACGCGGGGGCATTCACCGCTACACAACTGCTCCCCTTCGAGGGGAAGTGACGCGGGGTGGAGCAGATGGTAGCTCGTTGGGCTCATAACCCAAAGGTCGTCGGTTCGAATCCGGCCCCCGCTACCAACAAAAAATAAGCAAAGCGGAGAGAAGCCTTCTCCGCTTGTTTTTGCGTCCGGTGTCCCCCAAAGTGGCGAGATAGCTCAGATGGCTAGAGCGAGG
>CAZOKZ010000007.1:0-99920 GCA_964580585.1 uncultured Candidatus Sumerlaeota bacterium
AGCGATGGCTGCGACCTTCTCCGGCCCCCATCAAACCACCAGACGGTCGCTACACCCGAGTCGTTTACTTTCGATGCCACAATCCCAGCATTTCACGAGCATAAGCCTCGATTGCGTGCATCGCACGACGACCTGTTGCGTCGTATATTTGATGACGGCAACTGAATCCGTTTGTCACGATCAACGTTTCTTCATTTTGTTCGCGAATAGCGGGAAATAATCGCCTTTCGCCGATCTGCATGGAAACATCGAAATGATCGGCTTCGTATCCGAACGAGCCTGCCATCCCACAACAACCCGAATCGATTTCCTCCACGCGGTCGGCTCCGTCCCCATCCAGCAAGAGCTTGGTCGGCGAGGTAGAAAACAGCGATTTCTGATGACAGTGGCCGTGTAGCAAATAATGTCTGGCGTGTTGAGTTTTTCGAGGGGGACGGAGGACATCGGCGCGAAATTCCGCCGCGATAAAATCTTCGACTGCGATGCACGCATTCGCTACGCAACGGGCTTCATCGTGGCGCTCTAACAAGTCGGGCAAGTCGTCCGTCAGTGCGGATTGGCAACTCGGCTCCAACGTTAAAATGGGAATGCCGCGCGTGGCAAATTCAGCCAGTCGATTCACCGTAGCCGCTCCGTCCCTTTTGGCATCGGCGAGAAAACCCCTTGAAATTCGGGGCCGTTGGCAACATTCGCCCGCTATGAATGCAATGCGATATCCGTGATGCTCCAACGCGCGAATTGCCCATCGTCCCGGTGCCGTGTCGTGAAAATTTGACCAGCAATCCGCGAATAAAACCACCTCTCGTCTCCGTCCCTTGTGAACATATCGAGCGCGTTTGCGGTGCCATTTCTCTAAGGTCGTTGTTGCGAACGCTGGCATCGTTCGTTCGGAAGCAATGCCGATGCGTCCGGACGCAAATCGTACTAAGCGTGATTGCAGGATCGAATTCCATAGCGGTGCCCATCGACCGCTTCCCCATTTTGCCGCTAAAGGCGCGGCGGCGAACAAACGATCTCGCAATGATGAACCGTGTCGTGAATGATGAAGCGCCAAGTGCTCGCTCTTTAGACGCGCCATATCGACGTTGCTTGGACATTCCGTTTTGCACGCCTTGCATTGCAGGCACAAATCCAACGCGTCGTGCACCTGCGGATCATCGAGGCCGTCTTTGCCGAAATGCCCTGCCATCGCCAATCGCAACGCGTTGGCACGCCCTCGAGTCGAGTCTTTCTCGTTGCGCGTTGCCATGTATGACGGGCACATCGTTCCGCCAAGCGTTTTGCGGCACGCACCCACACCGTTACATTGTTCGACTGCGCGCGCGAAACCATCGGTATCGCGAAAGTGGAAATGCGTATCGGGGACGGAGACGCGATAGGCTTCTCCGAAGCGGAGATTCGCATTTACGGCGGGTGTGTCGATAATGCGTCCAGGATTTAAAATATTCAACGGATCGAACGTCGATTTGACCGCCCGGAACAGCGCCATCATCTCCGCCCCCCAGAACTCTTCGTTCTGTGCCCCGCGTGCGACTCCGTCCCCATGTTCGCCGCTCCACGAACCGCCATATTCGCGACAGATTTCCATCACTTCGTGCGAGATTTCCGCCATTGCCCGAATATGAGCCGGGTCTTTCAGGTTGATCGCGGGTTTGATGTGCAACACACCGACACTGGCGTGCCCGTATATCGCGAAATTCAATCGATAACGTGCAACAACATCGAGCACACGCCGCGTGTATTCCGCCAAATGCGCAACAGGGACGCAGGCATCTTCGATCCACGAAATGGGTTTTGCCTCGCCGGGGATTTTGGCGCTGATGCCCAGGCCTTTCTTGCGAACATCGCTTGCCGCCGCACATTCGGCCTCTGTTTTCAAAGCTACATGTGCGTAACCAATACCGTGTACCTGCAAATCTTCTGCGAGGCGTTGTAATTTCTCCTCGGTCTCTGCCTTCGTTGCCCCGTCCATTTCGACAAATAAAACAGCGGCAGGATGGCCTTCGATAAAACCGCAGGCTGCGCGGGTGCTGGCGTTTTCGCGTGCCAATTCCAGCACGCCGCCGTCCATAAATTCCACCGATAACGGATCGTGTTTTAAAATCGCGGGGACGGTGTGCAACGACCCGATCAAGTCGTCATAATGCACCGCTAGCATCGCAATGTTTTCAGGGGGACGGAGAAGTCGCAGCTTGGCTTCTAAGATTACCCCCAGCGTTCCCTCGGACCCGCAAATCAAGTGCGCCAGATTCCAACTCCGTCCCTCCGGAAATTCGTCGAGCGAATACCCGCCCACTCGGCGCAGTACTTTTGGGAATCGTTCGTCGATCAACACACGGTTACCTTCGATCAACGGGACGAGTGCGCGCCATAGCTTGCCTTCCTCCGAATCCGTTTCCATCATTGCGTCGATTTCCCCGCGCGTACGCGGCGTGCAATCGATGATCTCTCCGTTGGCAAGCATGACGCGTGTTTCCAGCACGTGTTCGAGCGTCCGCCCGTACCGCACGCTACGCGCGCCACTGGAATTATTGCCGATCATGCCGCCGATATTCGCGCGATTGCTCGTCGCCGTTTCGGGCGCAAATTCCAACCCCAACGGTTTAAGGCGCGCGTTCAACTCGTCGCGCACCACGCCCGGTTGGACACGTACCCACATCTCGTCCGCGTTGATTTCCAACACGCGGTTCATGTGTTTGGACACATCGAGCACCACGGCGTGGTTTGCCGCCTGACCCGCCAAGCTGGTCCCTCCGCCACGCGCTAACACTGGGGCGCGGTGCTCACGCGTCAGGCGCAGCACCGCCGCGATGTCTTCCGCTCCCCGGGGCGTCACCACGGCAATGGGCATAAACTGGTACACGCTGGCATCGGTGGCGTACATGCCGCGTGAAACAGTATCGACCAATGCTTCCCCGGGCAGCAGTCGCTGTAATTCGGATCGCAAGGTATCGTGTTGAGGCGTTTCGGCGTTCATGGATGATCCTTCTTCACAGTGCCAGAATCCTCTTACGGAATTTCCCGTCGGGCAACGCCATTGCGCATCGATTTCCCTTGAATTTGGAACATTCCCCAACGCGTAATCGAGAAAAGTTTACAGCCAAAAGGCGTTTACCCATGGCTCGTCGTCGTCCCAGCATGCGGCGTATCGTATTATTGCTTGGCAGCCAACAACTCATCGGCATGTCGCGTCTGCCAGCCATGTTTCATCACGGCGGCTATATCGTCGATGTCTGGGCTCCACCGCGCACGATGGTGCATTACTCCCGGTTTCCGCGCCACAAATTCGCCAAAGCCTGGGAACCGACCACGTTCGCAGATCGTTTGCGAGCGCATCTCAAACTTCACCATTACGACTGGATCGTGCCCTGCGATGAACCCACGGTCTCGGCGCTGATTCCACATGCCGGGTCCGATTGGCTGGCGGGGCGATTTCCCACGCCCAACCGCCCCGAGGTCCTGCGCGTTCTCTGCTCGAAAGCCGAATTTACCGCCACGATGCTGACTCTGGGCCTGCCGGTTCCAAAAACAATCATGGTGGAATCGCGCGACGAGGTCCTCGACGCCGCCGAATCGATTGCCTATCCCGTGATTTTCAAACCACGAGGCGGCGCTGGCGGCGTAGGCGTTTTTCGCGCGGATGCGCAAGCCGACATCGAGCGGCAACTCGCCGCCCAACCCGACGCCAAAGGCATCGTTCAAGAATTTCTCGACGGCCAGATATGTTCGGCGCAATTGCTCTACAACCATGGCGAGCTGATCGCGTGGTCCAGCCTGACCAAAGCCCGCACATGGCCCGGGCCTTATGGCGCCTCGACCGCGCGCGGCTTTGTCCACCATCCCGATCTGGTTCCCATTTTCGAAACCTTCGGGCGATTTGCCGAATTCCACGGGCTTTGCGGCATGGACTACATGGCGTGCAAGGACGGACGAAAACTGATGATCGAATTCAACCCGCGCCCTTCGCCGATTTTCCATGTGGCGCGGCGTGTTGGAGTGGATTTTTCACGTAGCTTAAAGTCCATCGCCGACGGTACGCGCGACATCCAGGGCCCGCGCCCGCTGCCGCCCGACACGCCGGACTACCTGCTTTTTCCCGAAGAGCTCACCCGCACCGTGCGCGACGAAACGTTTGGCCACCACCTGCTGCAATGCCTGAACCCGCGCATCTGGGCCGACGTGCCGTGGCACGACCTGCCACTCGCGCGCAACCAGGCCCGCATGGTGTTTTTCATGACATACCATCGCGCCCGCGCCGCCGTGGTGGAGAAAAGGCAAAATGCCACGATCGCATCCCAAAATGGTTCGGAGCAACTATCAGCCGGAGCGTTGACCGAGGAAAAACGGGGATAAACGACTCCTCTCGCTTTCAAACGGCTTTGAAATCATCGATGGTGCGCGTGAGTAAAGTCGACTTGACCAAAACGCCCTGACTGACGAGTTTTTGATTATACGTTCACTGTGCAATTCTTTGAGAGAGGAGTCACAGTTTAGAATATTGGAGTCGTTACTACGCAAAAACAGCTCTCGGACACGACGTTACCGTGCCGGTTCCGGCCCATCCAGAGTTATGGATGGGTACACTTCACTCCATCATTTGCCAGTTAGGTGTGCCACGGACCGAATTTGTGTTGTGACGATTCAACTCAGTACTTAAATGATCAGCTTGGTTCGTACTTAATTCCCAAGTGAAAGAAATCACCGTACTCATGCCAAAAACACCAAAGGACATGCTAACTTCATTTGAAGGCTTGCCATTTACAATCTCACCTTCCACGTCATTTCTTCGCCTTAATACCTATGAGGTTGGAGTCAATACTACCGTCGAATTTACTGGTTGGTTCCAAGTTGAGAATCGACACGCGACAATTCGATTCGAATTCTTCTGCTGCATCTCTGCCCGTTTACTTGCAAACGGAGGCGAGGCTGGAATGGGTATTGGAATGGTGAAAGATAGTAAGTGGCTTACTGAGACGAACAAACAACAAATAATTTCTTACCCAAACTATCCCGACAACTTCAAAGATATGAAGCATTTTTATATGCGGGGTCATGACTGCTCAGTTGAAGTCTTGGCAGAGGGCTTCAACTGGAAGGAAATAGGCTGTTTCACCTTCTAACCACCGGTTTCTCATTTTGCACTTTCGAGGACTCACAAGAAGATAGGGGAGCCTCCGGTCTCGTGCTACCACCCCACCAATTCCGCCCGTCAAACCACCGTACCGCCCGCCGTCCATTCGTCGGGATCGGGTCCTGCGCCCATGTCCGTATCTGGCAGGGAACCAGTTGACAGTAAAACGGTCGTGGTTGAAAATATGACGGTAAGTAATTCATTGTGTGGTTAAACGCGTCACTAAAGCGAGAACGAAGAATGAAACTGAAAGTGATTATCCATGAAGCGGAAGAGGGCGGCTTTTGGGCTGAAGTCCCTTCCATTCCCGGCTGCGCCACTCAGGGTGATACATTCGACGAACTTCTTGGCAACATCTATGAGGCGGTCGAGGGATGTTTGTCTTTGGACGTCAAGGACATCGAGCTGTCGGCAAGAGATAAAGTGATGGAGATTGTCGTTTGAAAACCATTTCGGGAAAGGACTTCGCAAAACTTCTTGAGCGAAAAGGATGGGAACTGGGTCGGATTTAAGGAAGCCATCATATTTACATAAAGTCGGGGAATTCAGCCCGGATATCGGTGCCCATTCATGGAAACACCTCGTTGAAAATCGGCCTGCTCAGACACTTAATGAAAATCGCTGAAATCGAGGAAAATGAACTGTAATCGGAACCGTACAACAGATTGCATTCCCCCGTCCTTTCTATAAGTTCTCATTCTTCACCGCCCCACCAACTTCGCCCGCCAAACCGCCGTACCGCCTGCTGTCCATTCGGTGGGATCGAGCCGTTCGCCTGTTTCCGTATCGAGCAACGCCAGCGTCCAACCTTCCGGCATCGAGAGTGCCGGGTCTCCGTCCCCATGCGGCAGTTCATTCCAGGCATCGGCGACAAACTGGCCCCAGATCGTCCCGGCGGCACGTCCGCCCGTGCGCGTCGCTCCCAGCGGCAACGGCTGGTCGAAACCGATCCAAACCGCCACCACATAATCCGGCGTGAAACCCACAAACCACGCATCGCGATTGTCGCTCGTCGTGCCTGACTTGCCCGCCACGGCGTCCTGCAGCGCTTCGGGCAATTGCGAACGCACGCCGCGACCGGTGCCGTGCGTCATCACTCGAATCAACATCTGTGTCATGTGGGCACTGGTTGTTGCGTCGAGCAATTGACGTTCGCGAGGTCGCGGGATCGGAATCGGGCGGCTTTCGGAATTTTCCAACCGCGTCAATGTGGTTGGAGGTGTTTGGGCTCCCGCGTTTGCAAACGCCTGGAACGCCGACGCCAATTCCAGCGGCGTCACCCCCGACGTGCCCAGCACGACGGGCATTTCCAGCGGAATCCGCCAGTTTTCACCCCCGTTGACATCGTCGAACTGCCGCACGCGCTCGAGCATTCGTCTCAGCCCCAGGTCATGAACCATACGCATGGTTGAAACATTGTATGAATGGGCGAGCGAATCCTGGAGCGTTGTCGGACCATGGAACTGGTTGTCGTAATTATTCGGACGGTACCCATTTCCGAATTCCAGCGGTGCGTCCATGACGATCGAATCCGGTGTCAGACCCATTTCGAGCGCGGTGGCGTAGAATAACGGCTTGATCGTCGAGCCCGCCTGGCGACGCGCGTTCATCGCCCGATTGAAATACCCATTGTTCGGCCGGTCGCCCCATTCACGTCCGCCCGCCAACGCCCGCAACTCGCCCGTACGACGGTCCAGGCAAACGAGCGCACCCTGGAGCCGTTGCTGGGGGAGAAGTCGTCCACGCCAAAGCTGTCGTCCACCGGTTTCGATGCGCGTGACTTCTACATCGACTCCCGCGCCGGGTACGATGCCTGTCTGTTCGGTAAAAAGATGCGCGGTGGCGTCCGGAATCGACAGATCCGCGCGCCATCCACCGGCCAATTCCACCACCACCGAACCCGGGAATACGCGCACCACGCGACCCATGCGCACTTGGCCGGGTTCCGGCGGTTCATTCCACTTGGAATCCGCCAGGGCTTTCTCGAATCGCGGCTGACGGTCTTCGGTCCAGGCGACTTCCTGTGTGTCGAGCCCCGCCACCAGCGTTCGCATGGCCAGCTTCTGCAACCCGCTGTCCATGGTCGTGCGAACACGCCATCCATCGGCGCGTAAACTGCGGTCGTCCACTGGCGCCGAGCGCAGCAATTCACCGCGCACCGCATCGGCGAAATATCGAGCCCACGGTTCGGAAGTCGGCCCTGCACCTGCGGCGTTTTCCAGATGCAATTCGGCCGCATGGGCTTCGTCATAGGCCGAATCGCCGACCCACCCGAGCGTATGCAGGCGTTCGAGCACCTGGTTGCGACGCTCGATGGCGCGGTCCGGGTTGTTGAGCGGCGAATACACCTCGGGCAATTGCGGTAACCCGGCTAAAAGTGCTGCCTCGGCGCGATCCAGCTCCGTTGCCGATTTACCGAAATACACCTGAGACGCCGCTTCGACACCGTACGTGCCGCTGCCCAGATATATCTGGTTCAAGTAAACTTCAAGAATCTGGTCCTTTGAGTACCGGCGCTCCATCTGAAGCGCCAGCAGCATCTCGCGTACCTTGCGCTGGACGGTTTTCTCGCGCCCGATACCCGTGGGCAGGTTGCGCGCCAGTTGTTGAGTGATCGTGCTCGCGCCCTGCGATGCAGACCGCGACGTCGCGTTTGCCACGGCCGCCCGAGCGACAGCCTTCGGGTTTACGCCCACATGATGGGGAAAATCCGTGTCTTCGATGGCGATAAAAGATTCGGGCAGGTAATCGGGCAACTCGTGCAGAGCCACCACGCGGCGTTGTTCCTCGAACAGACGCGCGAACGGCTCGCCTTCGCGGTCGAGCAGCACCGTCATTTCGGGCGGTTTATAGTGTTCCATTTGGGGAATCGGCGGCGCATACATCAAAAACGCCGCTAGTCCTCCCGTGGCAAATCCTGCTACCCCCAGCCCAAGCGAAATCGCCATCGCGCCTGTCCACCAGAGGACGCGCGTCATCGCTCCGGCAGGCAAGAAGCGTTCGGTTTCTGCTCGGGAAGCAGAGCGGCGGGTATTTTCGGGGAAAATCACTCCGCCGAGGATGGCGTTGCCAGTCGATTTCGAGGCCACGGGAAAGCTTGCTCCAACCCAAGTTTGGGCGCTTTCCCCGTCCCAGGAGCCCCCCAACAACGGCAAGGGGTATTTGATTGTTGAATAGAAAGCGGGCGTATCTCAACTTTGTTGCCAAAGATTTAAAGATTCACCACAAAGCCACGAAGGTCACAAAGCAACACAAAGAAACACGAAAAAAATGTATTCGCTTATTTTCAACCAGAGCTTCCTGAAAAGTTGAAAACTCTGTTTTTTTTGATGGATTTTTTTCGCTCGTTCGCCATTGAAGAGCGAAAAAATTGGTGGTTGGCAAAAAGGCTCTTCGTGTTTTCTTTGTGTCTTCCAGCTTGTCCGCCATAGCCTTGGCGCAGGCGGGTGCCTTCGTGGTTTGCTTTTTTGGGTACAATCCCAAGATGCGCCCATAGAAAGAAGAAAATCGGCTATTGCAGTTTCAATATCCTGTCCATCCCGTGAATCCTGTCTAAATTAAGCCCTCACCCCTTCAGCTTCTTCACCACGTTCACAATCTCGATCGCGGCTTGGGCGGCTTCGGCGCCTTTGTTACCCATTTTGAGGCCCGCGCGTTCCAGCGCTTGTTCGAGCGTATTCGGCGTCAAAACTCCGAACGTTACCGGCACGCCCGATTGCATGCTCAGCGCGGCGATGCCTTTGGTGGCTTCGGCGGTGATAAATTCGTTGTGAGGCGTTTCGCCGCGCATCACACACCCGAGGGCGATCACGGCATCCTGGCCTCCGCGCGCAATGACGGCTTGGACGGCGGCGACGAGTTCCCACCCTCCGGGCACCCAGACCACGGTCAGATCCGTGTCTTTGGCGCCATGACGCACCAGGCAATCGATTGCGCCTTTGAGCAGCGCCTCGGTCACCAGCGAGTTGAATCGGCTCACCACCAGGGTGAATTTCATTCCGGCGGCGTTCAGATCGCCTTCGATTACGTTCGGCATGGCGGGTTGGGCTCCATCGTCAGTTTAGTTCACTCACCCAAGCAGGAAACGGGTGAGGGAGAAAGGCAAAATGCAAGGAATGGATGAAGGATAACGATATTTCGGAATTCCGATCAATCATCCTTCTTCTTTACCCGATCCTTCGCATTCGCAGTCTTCGTTATGGTGAAGCAAGGCGTTCGAGCAGTGGTGGACTTCGAGGTTTTTGCGGAAATCATGGCCCATTTTTTCGGCCTTCGTGCGCAGATACTCGTGATTGTGCTCGTTAGCGCCTGTCTCGATTGGCACGCGGTCGATAATTTCGAGGCCAAAGCCTTTGATACCCACGACCTTTTTGGGATTATTGGTCAGGATGCGGATACGCTTGAGTCCCAGATCGCGCAGAATTTGTGCACCGATACCGTACTCGCGCAGGTCGGCCTTGAATCCCAGCTCAATGTTGGCCTCAACGGTGTCGCGGCCCTGCTCCTGCAGGTTGTACGCCATCATCTTAGCGCGCAAACCGATACCGCGGCCTTCCTGATCCATGTAAATAATCACCCCGTGGCCTTCTTTGGCGATCATCGCCATGGCGGCTTCAAGCTGGGGCCCGCAATCGCACCGATAGCTCATCAACGTGTCGCCGGTGAAGCACTTGCTGTGTACGCGCACCAGGGTTGCGTCATGTTGCGAGGGCTCGCCCATTTCCAGGACGACGTGTTCCTCGCCGTTGAGCAAATTTTCGTACAAGTGCATCTTCCACAATCCGTAGGGATTGGGAATAGTGGTGGTAACCACCCGTTTGACAAGCGTTTCGTTTTGCGTGCGCCACGCGATCAGGTCGCGGATCGTCAGGATTTTCAATCCGTGTTCGTCGGCGAATTTTCTCAGGTCGGGCAGGCGAGCCATCGTGCCGTCGTCGTTCAAAATTTCGCAGATCACGCCGACGGGCGAGATTTTTGCCAACCGACACAAATCGACGATGGCTTCCGTGTGTCCGGCGCGGACCAGCACGCCGCCATCCTGGGCTCCGAGGGGGAAAATATGTCCGGGGCGTAGCAAGTCGCTGGGCTTGGCAGCGGGATCGACGAAAACCTTGCATGTGTTGGCTCGATCGGCGGCGCTGATCCCCGTGCCGGCGTTTTTGGCGTCCACCGAAACCGTGAAATTCGTAGTCAAATGCGACGTATTATTCATCACCATGGGCTGGAGCTCCAGCTCCTCGAGCCGTTCGCTCGGCGCGGCCACACAGATCAGCCCTCGCCCGAATTTTGCCATGAAATTGATCGCCTCGGCGGTGACGAATTCCGCAGCGACGGCGATATCGCCTTCGTTTTCGCGCTGTTCATCGTCGATAATGATGACCAATTTGCCAGCGGCAAGGTCCTCGATGGCTTCGGGTATCGTGTACAGTTGCGGCATGGTTGCCTCGTCCTGAGATCGGAAATGTGCAGGGAATCGATGGAGGTCCCTTGCCTGATCGGGGACATCTCAGGCTTCTGAGAAGAGTCTAAGCAACGATTGGACCGCCCGTCAATCGATCCCGAGCGAAGCGGTGGCTCCGGACACCCGCAGGTCCTGGGCAAGGCGGGTTGTGTAAATCTCGGCGCCATGGGCTGTCATGTGTCCGTAATCGAGAAAATCGACCTCTTTCAGCCCGCAATCGCTGGCGCGTTCGTCAATCACCAGGTACACATGATCGAACTCCGAAACGAATTCTTCCAGGCGTTGACGGAACTGATCTTCAATGTGGGGACGAACGGCGTCGCGCGCGTCGATGAACACGTTGCGTAACGGGGGACGGACGATAACGACATCCAAGCCGTCCTCGCGTGCCATATTCACCAACTGGCGCAAACAATCCAGTTCGGTTTCGCTGAATTGAAACTCGGCGTACCGGCCCTCGATTTCGTCGGCTACGTCGATGGTTTCGGGACCGAATTCCGGATCGTCTCCATCGCGCCAGGCAACGCGCCCCTGCTCATCGATTGCCAGTTTTTTACTTTCTTTCTTCGATGGATCGAGAATCGTTTCGACCCACGGATAATCGTACGATCGCCACGCCCAGTTGATCAGCATATCGGCGCGGTTTTTTCCTCGATAGGCACTCCAACGATATTCAAGCGGGGTGAAACGCCTTTCGCGCGTGCCTGGTTCGTCGTTCAATTGCAGGTTCCACAAATCGATCCCGACAAGTAACAGCCTTGCCTCTTTGAACTGGTCTCGGTTGCGCCGATACATCATGGCGGAATCGAACAACGAGCCCTCGGTCAGACTGGCATTGAGAACTTTGCCTTCGGCCAGGCCTAATTCCGCTTCCAATGATCGCGGCGGGATGGCGTCGCGCGTGCGGCTGTTGCCGAGAATCACGACATCGAGCGGCCCGGCTTTGTGGATCACTTTGCGTTCAAGGGCATCGATAATGCCCGCGTCGCTACGGGGCAGACGTTTCCAGACCCAGTCCTGACGGGCGATGCCGACCTCGATCGCCACCAGCACGCCAAGGCACACCACGACCGCCCATGGACGGAAGCCGCTCAGGTCGAGCGTCTCAAAACTGAAAATAGATGAAGGGGATCTCTTCATTTGTCTTCGTCGCCAGGAGAGTGAAAATCATCAACGCATACGCAAGACCCCGCACCGCCACCGGCCAGCGTAGCATGATCGTGTGGTTGCGTTTCATGGTTTGAGGAATATCGATAAACAAGAGCATCGCCACGGCATACGCAACGATCTTGGTGGAAACTTTCTCGCCGTCTTGCGGAATGAAAATTCCGCCGAGCACGTCGAAGGCGTTTTCAAAACTCGAGGCGCGGAAAAATACCCAGGTCACACCGACCAGGAACATTGTCACCAGCCACGAGAAGATCATGCCGGGCAAGCGTTTGCTCAGCGAGGGGTTCTCCGCGTTTTTGTGTGGGCCAAATTCGATCCAAAGCTTGTGCGTAATCAGCGCAACGCCATGCAATCCGCCCCAAATGACGAAAGTCCATGCTGCGCCGTGCCACAATCCGCCGAGTAACATCGTCAGCATCAGGTTGCGATAAACAAACATCCGCGAGCCGCGATTTCCGCCGAGTGGTATGTACAAATAATCGCGCAGCCACGTGGAAAGCGAGATGTGCCAGCGGTGCCAGAACTCGGTGATCGTGGTGGCGAAATACGGGTGGTTGAAGTTTTCCATCAGATCGATGCCGATCATGCGACTGACTCCGCGTGCGATGTCGGTATAGCCCGCAAAGTCGCCGTAAATCTGGATGGAAAACAACACGACGCTGAGAAACAGCCCCATGGAACTCATGGCGGCGGGATCGTTGAACGCCTCGTCCACATAGGGAGCGACGAAATCGGCAATGGCGACTTTGCGCACCAAACCGATCAGCACCAGCAAAGCGCCGGAAGAAAAGTCCTCGGTTGTTACGCGGCGGGGTTTTTCAAACTGAGGAATCAAGTGCTGGGCACGCTCGATGGGCCCGGCTACGAGTTGTGGAAAGTACGCCACGTAAATGGCAAACGTCAGGAAATTGCGTGTCGGTTCCATTTTTTTGCGATACACGTCAATCGTGTACGCCATGGTCTGGAACGTATAGAAACTAATCCCCACGGGCAGAATAATATTGAGCACTGGGGCGTTGGGTTGCAGTCCGATCGTGTTGAGCAGGTGGACGGTGGAATCGACGAAGAAGTTGAAATACTTGAAGAAGCCCAAGATGCCAAGATTGGTGATTAAACTCAGCAGAAGCAAATGTTTGCGGCGAGCTCCCTCGGCTTGGGGAAGTTTCCCACCGACGTAATAATCGATAATCGTCGAAATCCACAGCAGGCTGAGAAATCGCCAGTCCCACCAGCCGTAAAAAAAATACGACGAAATTAATAACAAAATATTCTGCCAACGGACTTTCAGGCAGATGTATAATGAATAAACAATAAGAAAGAAGAGAGCGAATTCGAGGGAGTTGAAAACCATACAGGGCGTCTCTTCGTTGCAAGGGCGATGGGGGGATCGAAAGATAACGGATGAAAGGTGAAGGAGCCACCGATCATCCCTGGGAACGCCGATCTCCTGATCGGCGAAAGTAGTGTATCGGCAAATTAGCTCTTTCGAGACGAATGTACTTTACTTTATTCTGCTTTTTTTCGCGCCTCTGCGCCTCGGCGCGAGATTGCTTTGCCTATCGCCGATCAGGTGATCGGCAATCCCGGGGATTCTCCCTTGTTTTTTTCTTTGCGTACCTTCGCATCTTTGCGACTTTGCGGTTAGATTTTGCATCCTTCATCCTTCTTATTGCTTCACCAGTCGCTCATACAGGTCCAGGGTTTTTCTGCACGTGGCTTCCATGCTGTGCTTTTGACCAATGGCGAGGGCTTCTTCGGACATGATGGATAGAAGGTTGCGATTCTGGGCCAGTTCACCAAGCGTTCGGACCCACAAATCCACATCGAGTTCGAGAGCGAATCCCGCGTGATGGGCTCCGAGGACTTCCTTGTGAGGCTCGATATCGCTGACCATGAACGGTCGGCGAGCCGAGCATGCTTCGAGAAGCGCGTTGGGAAATCCTTCGCGTTTGCTGGCTGAAACATAGAGGTCGGCGTTTTCCAGCCACTCGAAAACGTTGTTGCTGACACCAGGGAGCCGAACGATCTCGGTCAAGCTCATATCCTTGACCATCCGGTCGATTTCATTCCATTGAGGACCATGGCCTAATAGCGTCAGTTGCACTGGAATGCCTGTTTCATGGCATTGTTTAACAACGCTGATCAAAAAACCGACTTGTTTGGCGGGAACGAACCGACCCATCCAAAGCAAATCGAGCGGCGAGTTGTTGGGGCGTTTGGCAATGGGTAATGGATTAGAGGGACCGACCACTCCATTTTGAACGACAGAAATTTTTTCTTTTGGCACACCCAGGCGTGTGAGTGTGTCGCGAACGGTTTCGCCGACGGCTAAAAAAGCGTCGGGACGATGGATGGATTTTTGCAGACGCGCTTCCTGCCCGGGTCCATCGACCAAAATTTGATTGTGATAACCGTTTACAATTATTGCCCGGCGTGGCCCCCATGCAAGAGCGTAATTTACCGCCATGCATCCCGCGTACATCTGGCCATGAACCACATCGAAACCTTTGGTTTTTACCAACCGACGTAATTTGAGGATCGCCAGGGGATCGAAACGCCCGCGATGTTTGACCAAATGGACGGGAAAGCCTTCGGTGACGAAATCGGGGGCTTGCTTGCCGAGTTCATGGATGCAGCAGACCTCGCATTCCACTCCCATCTGACGCAATTGCCGAAAGGCGAGTAACATTTGGCGTTGTACGCCGCCGACGCCGAGATGGGAAATGACACGGAGGATTTTCATGGGCAACTCTTCGGGGAAATCGCCGTGGGCAATTACGATGGTAAGTGACGCCATGCTCTCCGGGGGCGTACAATGGCAAGAGAAACCGAATCATTCGACTGGATTAGCGAGGAGGAATTGAGGACTTTGAGCTCGAGGGAATGACAGGGGCTGGTTCAAGTATTGATAACAAAAATGACTGTAATGCTGAAAAGCATCTAAAAATAGTCTTTCTTGTCCGCTTTTGATTGCGGTATTGTAATTTCGTTGTGTAAAATCCAACTAATCTTTCTGGATAGTACCCCTGGCTGTCCAAATAACTTCATCAACACGGCGGTTCGAATCGGGATCGGCTGGTATAGGAGCAGATCATGAGCAGGCAATTGGTGGGATCAGCATGTTTGGGAATAGTTGCTTTAGGAATTACGTTTGGAATGGGAACGCTGGGCGGTGCATCGAAAGCATGGGCGCATTTTCCCGTCGGCCCGGAAATTCAAGTCAATGAATACACGACAGGCGATCAGAAACCAGGACTTGAAGGTCGGAAAGTCGTAGGGTTGGATTCGTCAGGTAATATTTTTGTTGTTTGGAACAGTCAGAATCAAGTGTCGGGAAGTTCCGGCTGGGATGTTTATGCACGGATTTTTGACAACACCGGTGAGCCATTGACATCGGAAATTCTGGTAAACCAGGTTACGGCAAACGATCAGTATAATGCCTGTGTAACCGTTCGTCCAAATGGTGAGTTCCTGGTATGCTGGGAAAGCACAAACCAGGATGGGGATATGACCGGTGTTTATGCGCGCCGGTTTAATATTAACGGCACACCGTTGGAAAATGAGTTCTTGGTAAATACGTACACCACAGGGGAGCAGTTTCACCCAAAAGCAGTGTATGACACACTCGGAAATTTCATTATCATTTGGACAGGCAAAGAATACACTACCAATAACAAGGATGTTTTCGCCAAAAAATATGACACCAATAGAAATGTATTAATCGGGGAAACCGTAATGAATTCCGATAAGACCACATCTTATCAAACTCAACCTTGCCTTGCGATTGATGGTAATAATAATATTTATATAGCTTGGCAAAACACAGAACCACCGGACTATGCTACGGTTGATTGGTATGTACGTAAATTTAATTCGTCATTTGCTCCTTTGACGTCAAGTATTCGTGCAAATACGTATACAACTAATCATCAACAATTCGGCGATATTGCTGTAAACTCATCCGGACAGGCGGTTGTTGTTTGGCATAGCATCGATCAGGATGGAGACAATTTTGGCGTTTATGGTCAACGCTTCAATACTTCCTTCAGCAAGGTTGGAAGTGAGTTTCAAGTAAATCAATATACGACAAGCTTGCAGGGATTTCCCACTGTTTGGATCGATAATTCGGGTAACTATTTTATTGCGTATGAGTCCATTATCTCTCCTGAATTGAGAGAAATTTATGGCCGTTTGTATAATTCAAGCGGTGTCGCCCAAACACCGGAATATCGGTTGAATTTAACAAATGAAGAGAATCAGCAGTTTCCCGCACTCGCCTTGGATAACAATGGAAATGGAGTTGCTGCATGGACGAGTAGAGGCCAGGATGGTGATGGTTACGGGATGTATTTCCGACAGATTGAAGGTTCTTCAAATGACGATTATTTGGAAGAATCGAACAATTTGTGTGAGAATGCCCAGCTAATCATTCCAAACACTTACACCGGATTGCTTGCAGCCGATGACGATTGGTATGAAATACTTGTTCCAGAGAATAAAAGAATCTCGGTCGATATCGATTTTCTTCATTCTAACGGAGATCTAGATCTTTATCTTTATGAAGATGATTGTCAATCTCTGGTGGGAAGTTCGGCCACGCTGAATGATACCGAATCCATCACGGGATTTAATTTCGGCGGCACCGAACGTACATATAAAATTCTTGTTTCCGGTCTTAATTCTTCCTATACCATGACCGTATCGTTCAATGATCTCGAAGATTCTTATGAGGATAACGAAACCATTAATGATGTTTTGAACGCTTCTCCTTTACCGATGAACGTGTTGGAGCCGAATTTGGCGCTTTTGGACGAAGATTGGTACCGGATTGCGTTATCGGATTGCGATAATCTGCGCATTACCGTTTTGTTTAATCATTCACAGGGCGATATTAATATTGAGCTCTACGACGCGCGTTGTTATCCTGCCAGCGAGCCTTTCCGAATTGCTGAAAGTTACTCACAAACGAACAATGAAATTGTCACCTATGTTAATAACACGGGGAACTATGAATTGTTCCTTCGTGTCTATGGCGAGCAAGGAGCTGCTACGTTATCATCCTATGGCGTCTTGATCGAAACGCTCGGGAACGACGATCCGTATGAACCTAACAGTACCCCATATCAGGACATCCCATTGGTCTTGGGTCAGCAGTATAACGATCTCGTGGTTAAGGATGACGATTTTTTTACATACGATGTCACGGGTGTCGATTATATCAAAGTCAATGTGGATCACTACTTCCACCTGGGACAACTTTACTTCCAGGTACTTGAAGACAACGATTCCTACACCGTCATCAATGGGGGCTCCTCGGCGTTTTATACTCCAAACCAAAGCGAGATGGAAATGGGAGGAATCTGGGTTGGCGATCGAGAGAGTGTAGTGATTCGTGTTTTCGGTGCCACACGAGGAACGAACTTCTATGATTTACTTGTAACAGAAGATACCCCGTAAAAAAATCTCGATGGGAAAAATATGCCGGGGGCGTCCATGTTTGGGATCGTCCCCGGTTCCCTTTTTTTAGTCGCGTTGTTTTCCGCAAGGCACAACCGCAAGTTCTTTTGAATCTGCCAACTTCCTATTTTCTCACTTGATTCGATGCAAGGCTCTTTGTATGGATGAGATAGATATAATCCGTATAGTTTGAATTGATATGCATCGAGGAATCAGTGACGCGACAAATTTATAATGGCATTGCAGCCGTAGTATGGCTTTTATTGGCCGGATTTGCGTATTCTTTCTGGCCAACATTAGTCTCGATGTGCTCGTCGCGGTTTCCAGATGGTGGAAAAGAATTGGCCTTTGCGCTGGTTTTTTTCGGCCTTTTGACTGGAATTATCGTGCATGCACTATTGGCAGAAAAATTGGCGCCTCGTCAAATTGGTTTTCGTAAACAGACAGACGAAGAAAAATTGGCGGAGGTGGAACAGGAAGTCAAACTTGCACTCAAAGACGGGCGTCCCAAACTGGCCATTCAGCACTACGAAAGTGCCGGATTGTATTACAAGGCCCTCGAAGTCGCCCAGAATCATCAGGACAAGGCGGCAATGGCGCGGCTGTATTTTCGAGTAGGACGCCACGCCAAGGCGTTGAAATTATACGATGAGTTGCGCGAATTCGAGGCTGCCGCCAACACAGCGGTTTTGATGGGTGAAATGAGCAAGGCACGAAAGTATTATCACGAGGCTGCGCTCAATTGCAGTGAGGCTTCCCCGGCAGATATGCGCGCGGGATTGTGGGATCGAGCAGGACAGCGCAGTCGGGCGGCGGAATTGTATGAAGAAGCCGGTAATCTGATGATGGCCAGCGAATGCCTGGAGCTCATCGGCGAAACCGAACGAGGCAAGGTATTGCTCGATCGCGCGGAAATCATCAACGCTTACGAAAAGCGAAAAAGCGGTCAGCAAACAGGGGCGCCGACGCTGGCCGATATGAATGCCACCTCCAAACAATCAGGTGAATTATTGGAAACCATGGGAGACCTGTTTGGGGCGGCAGTTTCCTATCGGGAAGCCAAAGATTATGGAAAAGCCGCTTTTTTGTTTGAACGATTCGAAGAATGGGAACGCGCCGCCCGGTGTTACGAAAAAATCCACAAAGAGGAAAAGGCTCGGGAGCTTAGAGAGTTAGCCAAGGCCAAAGAAGAAGCTGCCCGCGCCGCTTCCGATTCTCCCGAAGCACGGGCACCGTCGCCCGTTCAACAACACGCCCCCCCGGCTTCGGCTGCTATGCCCGCGCTGAATGCGGCGCCTGCTCCGGCGCCTCCATCACCGGTTGCGGCATTGCCTCCAATGCCTCCACCGCCTCCAGTCGCGCCGCCCATGATGCCCGCTGCTCCACCTGCACCTGCTGCCGCTTCTGCTGGTCAACCAACTCCGCCCCAACCTGCTCCGTTTATTTATGCTCAATCGCCCATGGCGCCGCCTCCCATGCCGGTGGCGCCTTCCATGGCCGCACCCGTGCAGTTCGTTAGCGTGATTCAACAAGCCCAGCCCATTCCGATTTTTTTGACCGCAGGACCAGGGATAGACTCTCCTGCGGGTGCATCGCCTGCGGGCCAGGCTCCGCCTCAGGTTTCCTCCGAGGCCCTGGCTCAGATGATTCAAAAGGGAAACTTTGCTGTCTTGTCACCTGCCATGGCAGGGATTTCCTCTGGCCAATGGATGCAAGCCGCCGTGACGTCAGAAAAAGAAGGCAACTTGCTGGCCGCCGCTGACCTGTATCGCCAGATGGGGCAAATTGTTCAGGCAGAATCGTGTTTGACAAAAGCAGGGCGTGCAATGGAAGCCGCTTTACTTGCCTACGGCATGGGAGAGCGCCAACGGGCGCTTCGTGTGTTGAAACAAAGCCTGGAGGAAAAAACCGACAACGAAATCGGGTGCCTGCTAGGCGAATTTTTCATCGCCCAAGGCAAATACTTCCAGGCATTGCGCGTCTTGAAAGGCAAATTGGCGCGCAATGGCTGCAATGAGGACAACGCCCAGTTGTTCTATCATTTTGCGCGGCGGTTTGAAATGGCGGGAGCCGATCGGGAAGCATTGGCTCTCTACGATGAAATGCTCGCCTGTGGCGCAATTTCCACGGAAGTTACCGAGCGGATGGAAAAGCTGGAAAAAAAACTGAACATTCCGCGCAATTCACCCGAACGACATCTGACGATGTTGATGGATCAGAAGAAGAAAAAAGAAAACAATGATGGACGGGTTTCAGCAGCGGATTTCCTCCGGATGGAATTCGATGAAACGTCCGGTTTTCTCACCGATGACGAATCGGAGGATAAACCCGAACCGGAAACGGAAAAGGAAGAAACCCCAGCCGAGCAGCCACCGGCAAAAATACACCCGTTTCCCTTTTCTCCGCCTCATATCGTTGCGAAATACGAGGTCGAAGAAGCCAAGGCAAGTCCGGGGACGATTGCCCCCTTGGTGCAGCGCGAGCTTTCCCTGTTTGGCGATCCCGAATCCCTTAAAACGATTCCGCGTCCAAACGTACTGGGTGATGTCGCAGCCCCACGCGACCCATTTGCCCCAGCCCAGCGTTATCGCCTGATACGCGAACTGGCGCGTGGTGGCATGGGCATCGTCTATGAAGCCGAAGATCGTGCATTGTCTCGTCCACTTGCGATCAAATTGATCAACCAGACATCGGCAAGCGAGCAGGATCTCGAACAATTTTTGATGGAAGCGCGGGCGATTGCTCGCCTCAACCATCAGAACATCGTCGCTGTGTACGATTTCGGCATGATGAATCTGAAGCACTACATTGCGATGGAATTGGTACAAGGCAACGACTTGCGCCAAATGGTTAGCCAGGAGAAGAAACTTCCACTGAAAGAAGCCCTGCGATTGTTTATTGAAATTGCACGAGGGCTCCAGGTGGCGCACGAAGCCGGGGTGGTTCACCGCGATATCAAACCGGCGAATATACTGCTGACATCGAAACAACAGGTAAAAATCGTCGATTTCGGACTCGCGAAACTATCGGCGGATTCCAACAAAGCCGTTAGTCCAGAAACGCATTTCCGCACCGCAGGCACACCGGGATACATGGCGCCCGAGCAAATCGTTGGGGGCGATTTGCTGCCCGCGTGCGATATTTACGCCTTGGGAATTACGTTGTTCGCCATGTTGGTTGGCAAACCACCGCATCAAACGCGTGGTATCAACACGCAAGGGGGCGTCGTCGAGTTTCAGCTCACGGGCGAATTGCCCACGCTGAAAGAATTCGTTCCCGACGTGCCCGCCGCCATCGACCAGACGTACCAATACTGCACCCGCCGCGACCAGGGAGAACGCTACCAATCCATTGAAGCGTTCCTGCCCGTGATGGAGCAGTGGATGCACGCGTTGTGAACGGGATAACCTACCGCACCATCGGAAAACCGGTCCTGGGGTTGCTGGCCATATCGTAAACAACTTCGATGCCGTGTGGATTTTCTAAATCGCGCAGGACAAAGTTATCCACGATCTTGCCATCTTCGTCGATGGTTTGGGCGATAAGGTTTTCGCCCTCGAATCGTACATTCACGAACGTGCATTTGTCGTTATCGTAAGCGATCCGTTCCTCATTAGGGGGAAAGGGACCTTTCGATACCACCGAACCGGCGCCTGCGGTAATATGAACAATGCCTTCGTGAGGTCGCAGGCGTTCGTAGATATGATTGTGTCCGGCAAAGACGACATCGATATCGTTTTTCCCGAGGATGACCGGTTTCAGCAGTTGATAAAGTCGTTTGTTCGCTCCGTGGCTGACGTTTGACGCCTGCAAAGGTGTGTGAATCAGTAAAATTTTCCAATGAGAGGTGCAGGCCTCCAGCTCATTTTTAAACCAAACATACTGGTAGGGATCATGTTCAAGCGTCGCAGAGTCTAACATGAAAAACGTCACCATTTTATCGCCATATGTGACGCTGTAATATCGTTTTCCTCCCATCCCGAGTGCTGGGCTGTTTAGTTCGTCTGTCGAAAACTTATTGGAATAATCGTGGTTGCCGAGTGTGGCGTGCACATCCACGCCGGACCCAATTAACGAACCGTACGGACCCACCAGGCATTGGTCCAAACCTTCCGCGATTGTTGATACATCCACATATACTTGATCGCCCAGCAGCAACATTGCATCGATAGGCGTTTTTGCATTGAGTGCCACCATTTGGTCGGCCAATCGATATTGGCGTTTGCTGTTTTCACCCGTGTCGCCAACCAGGACGAACGAAAGCTGCCGGTCTTCCAATCCCAGAGGAGATTGCGGCGCCCCTTTTTCAAACAACCCCAATCGTTCGTCGGTCACAATACCTTCCCATGCTTTGCGGTAACCCTTTGCGGTCGCTTGTTCATTGAACTGCTCAATATCATCGCCTCGAAAAAGCAACAAAGTCGGCAAGGAGGTGGCGTTGTTTTCTTTCCAGAGTTTTTTCTCAAAAGGCTTGAGGGGAAGTGCATGATAAGCATGGAATTCTGGTTTGTCTGCGCTTCCGAAAGCAGCAATAGCTTCCGATTCGGGTAAGGATTTGGCAAAATCCCTGGTGAACATTTCACCAAACGCGCGAGTAGAATAGATCGGATTGATTGCCGGTCTCATTACGATGTAATCCGCCAACCCCATGAACAAAACAAGCCCCACCATAGTATGTAAAATCTGCCAATTCGTTCTCATATGTGAGCGTAGCTTTAGAAGTGAGCCCAAGGCTCCGAAACCCAAAACAATGGCACCGATTCCACAAGGAATAGTGATAAAGATATTTTGATTCCAAAGTATATCAGGCCGTATCAAAGAAAAAATTCCCACTGAAATCAGAAGAATTCCCGACAGAATAGAAAGGCTGAAAATGGTGCGCGCTAATCGGGGCGATGGGTCTTCCCAGCGGGTGATTTTTTCCAGTCCCCAGGCAACGAAAAGCGACATGCTGGGGATCAACGGCAGCATGTACGTTTGGCGTTTTCCATGGGCAAGACATAAAACTAAAAATGGAACCGCAAACCAGCCTACCAGTGGAACGAGTCTGCCGAGATCCAATTGCTTGCGTTTTTTGTAAACAAAGATCCCAATGGGAATCAGTAGAAATGCCCATGGGAAATAAATCGCAGTAAAAATCCGAGGGATATAATACCAAAACGGTTCGGCGTGATCGCCGTGCAGCAATCGATCAACCGTTTCGCCTTTTACCTGTCCCTCGACAAAACTTGCGCCTGCGGCTTTTCCTTGCATGTATAGCCATATCCCAGTCAATCCCCCCACGATGATAAGCCCCATCAAGGGGCGTGCGTTCAAGAACGGGCGAGGGGACCGAGCAAAGAGGCATTCGGCCAATACAACCGATATCACGATCAAAATTGCCAAGGGTCCCTTGGTGAGCATCGCCGCAGCCAATGCTCCCCAAAGCCAGAACGATCGGGCGGGTGAAAGTCGTTCGTTGTTAGGTCGCGTCATCCACGCTGCTAACGAGGCCACAATCCACCCGGTGAACATCATGTCCAGCTTGGCGTCCGGGGCGTTGCTTAAAAAAGCCGCCGAAGCGCCTGTCAATAAGGCTGCTACCCATCCCACGCGGCGACTGTAAAGATGACGCCCAATGGCGAATGTTCCAACAATAGCTCCTACCGCTGCCAGAACCGAAGGCAATCGCGCGGCCCACGCGAGCGAAATCCCTCCAAAAACCTTTACCGTACCCGCTATTAACCAGAACGGCAGAGGAGGCTTCTGATCATAGGGTTCTCCAAACAGCGTGAGCAAAAACCAATTGCCGCGCCCAAGCAATTCGCGCGCGACCATCGTATAACGGGTTTCATCGGCACCCCACAAATCCCAAAGACCACATGTCGAGGTCCAATAGAGACAAAAAAATACCACCAGTATCAGAGGTGGCATCCAAGGGCGTTCGAGCCAGTGCGGAAGTGGCTTTTCGGAGCCTGCCCCTTGGTTTGCAGCGCTTGCGGCTTCGTGAGAAGAACTCATTTAAGTCCTGGCCTTGTAAGCAAAGGAGTCGCGCTAGAGAAAATCGGATCGTCGAGCTCCAATATCCGTACAAGTTTGATGCCAATGACTTACGGCCAGTTGAAAGTATTATTCAAGGGGAGAGATAGGGTTCCCGGAAGCAATCAAATCAAACGGCGGGAAAAGATCGTATTCTTCTCCCGCCGGAAGTTATTACATCGTTAGGCTGAAATAATTTAGCAGCCGTATTTACTTCTTATACTGCGCGGCAACCTCGGCAAGCGACAACGGCGCGTAATCCTTGCCGTGTCCAGCTTGCCCAAAGTCGGTCATCTTGCCCTTGATCAGTTCATAGAGCGCCGTGCGGGCGGGCTTGAGCCAATCGCGCGGATCGAACAGGTCCGGCTTGGTCCACAGCAGCTTGCGCACCGCTGCCGTCATCGCGATACGGCCGTCCGTATCGACGTTGATTTTGCGCACGCCGCGCGCGATGCCGAACTGGATGTCGGGAATCGGAATGCCCATGCTGTTTTTCATCGCGCCGCCGTATTTGTTCACTTCGGCGACCAGTTCCTGCGGCACGGACGAGCTGCCGTGCATCACGAGTGGGAAATTCGGGTAACCCGCTTCGGCGAGGTTCTTCTCGATCAGCTCGATACGGTCAAGCGCCAGACGCGGGGGCAACGCATTGCCGTCCTTGTCGTAACGCATCGTTTTGTAGGCGCCGTGGCTGGTGCCAATCGCAAGCGCCAACGTGTCGATGCCGGTTTTCTTCACGAAATCCACCGCCTGAACCGGGTCGGTCAGGTGCGAATCGTCGTCCAGGGCAATGCCCGCGCCGTGGCCGTCTTCGATACCGCCCAGGCAACCCAATTCGCCTTCGACGCTGACGCCCGCCGCGTGCGCGAATTCCACCACCTCGGCGGTGACTTCCACGTTGTACTCGTAGCTGGCAACCGTCTTGCCGTCAGGCATCAGCGAGCCGTCCATCATCACCGACGTAAAGCCAAGATCGATCGCTTGCTTGCAGGTTTCGGGCGAATTGCCGTGGTCCAGGTGCAGCACCACCTTGACGTCTGGATGGCGCTCGACAGCGGCTTCCATCAACTTCTTGAGGTAAATCAGTTCCGAGTAAGCAAGCGCCCCACGGCTGGCCTGGATAATGACTGGCGCGTCGAGTTCCTCGGCGGCCTTCATAATGGCCTGAATTTGTTCCATGTTGTTGACGTTGAAGGCGCCAACGCCATAGCCGCCCTTGGCTGCTTCTTCAAGCGCCTGGCGCAGAGTAATCAAAGGCATGTCTGTGTTCCCTTTCGACGTTCGGAAAATCGTGGGGCAAACGGTTCCCACCGCGCGGCGGCGTGTCAATTCGGGAATGACAGGCGGTGGTTGATCGGTCGCTCAATGCACCATCCACGCGTCCATCGTTATTGGAAGAGCAGGAGCCGCCAAGGCAAAGTACGACAACGACGTTACCGTTGCCGATGCAGTGTTGCGCGAGGCGTTGAGCGTCGTCGGTAGCTTGCTCCATGGGCCCGTGGGGGAGGAAGCTTGGTAGATTTTTAAGCCGCTTTCCTCCAACCTCGCAATTTCCGCGTTCGTGTACTTGAACGTCACCTCCGCGTTCGTCCAGCCGGTGCGCGTAGTGGAAAGCTGCCACATGACATTGGCAGGAATAGGATTAAGCAAGTGGACGTTACCAAGGCTGGGCGACGTGTCGTCGGGAATTCTGGGAATCCCGGCGATGCTCGAATTGTTTCGCGTTAGCGTTACCGTTTGCAGCGACACATTGTCCCCGTCCACAAAATCAATCCACGCGCGCGCATCCGGCGACGAATCATTGCTGCCATCGCCAATTATGCCTACAGCTAGGCGAGGTGCATCGCCTGCTCTGGTAGTGGCACGATATGTCGCAGACATAGGAAGTCGCCAGGGATTGAAAACGACATACGATTCACCCGCATTACCACGACCATTTGGATCAGCGGCGTCGCCTCCAATAATAAAATCACTCAACCCATCACCATTTACATCGCCAACTCCAGAAACACAATGCCCAGAGTAGTCTTTTGAATTTACTCCCTTAATATAAATGCCTCCCAAACCTAGGCTTTCGAGTTCAACAGTTGTGTTGTCCATTTTGCCAAATACTATATATGATTCACCGGCATTGGAGACACCATCAGGGTCGGCGAATCGCGCGCCGATAATTAAATCACCAAACCCATCTCCGTTTAGATCTCCAGCCCCACAAGCACTTAACCCGGAAAAGTCAAGAGAGTCAACGCCCTCTATGCGGAAACCTCCCGAACCAAGGTTTGCAAGTTCCACATTGTCGTTGTTTGATTTGCCAAATACAACATACGATTCTCCTGCATTGGAATGTCCGTTAGGATCAGCATGAAATGCTCCGATAATTATATCGTTTAGTCCATCTCCGTTCACGTCTCCTGCTCCGCGTAGAGCTCTTCCTGAAAGATCACCCCGATCAATACCATCGATTCGGAAACCACTAGTTCCCAAATTTGACAAACTAACTGGCAAAGTGTCGTTTTTTCCAAAAATGACATAAGACTCACCTGCATCTATTCTCCCACCGGGATCTGCATCACTGGCACCTATTAGGAGGTCAACAATACCGTCTCCGTTCACATCTCCAGTTCCCGAAACACAAACTCCTGAATAATCGTTTATATCGATACCCTCAATAAGAAAACCTTCCGGCCCAAGATTGCTGAGATCGACAACTGAAGTGTCTACCTTACCATAGACTACATAAGTGATTCCGGCGTCCTTCTTCGAATTTGGATTTGCTCGAAAAGCGCCAATGAGCAAGTCGTCCAAACTATCACCATTCATATCACCCAACCCGGAAACACTAAATCCAGAGAAATCACCGGTGTTTGCACCATCAATTCTGAAGCCCGCATTACCCAGATTATTCAAGTCTATATCTTGATAAGTTTGATTGCCGAAGATAACATAGGATTCGCCCGCGTTCGATTTTCCCGATGGATCGGCATATACAGAGTTTATGATAAAATCTGTTAATCCATCGCCATTAACATCGCCGACCCCGGCAACATCAATCCCAGAAAAATCAAATACATCAATCCCGTCAATTTTAATCCCTTGTGTACCGATGTTATTGAGATCGATTGAATCTCCATCAGTTTTTCCAAAAATAAGATAACTCTCACCTGCTCTGTTTTTTCCTTTCGGGTCGGCACCATAGGCCCCTATAATCAAATCTGACAATCCATCTCCATTCACATCTCCGGCACCTGAAACACTGATACCCGAATAATCTTTGGCGTTGGCTCCCTCGATCCGAAACCCCGGATGCACCGTTCCCAGGTCTTTCAATTCAATCACTTGCGTTTGGGCGTGAATCGGCATTGTCAGGGGGGCGAGCGCCACCATTCCCGCCAGCATCATGGTGCGTGTCGAACGACCCCATCGCTTTTTCATTTGAAAACCTTCCCGGTTGATTAGCTTTGAATTTTTTTGAGGGCGGAGGATTTCTTTCTCATTCTTGAAGAGAAGTACAGCCCAAATGATGCATTTGAGATCGTTTGAGCGGCAAAATGCCCCTCCTTTCGATTGGGTTGCAGAGGAGAGAAATTCGCTGAAAATCGCACTTTTGTGCAAAAAAGAGTCGATTCCGCGCCGGGGGCTTGGTTAAGTTGTTCTGAAGTTCATTTTGGGGAAAAAGAAGAGAGTCGTATGGCAGCCGCTTTGAAAAAATACTGGATTCGCGTGGAAACCAGCGCGCACGATACGAATTCCTGGATCAGCGCCCTGGGCTACGGCATCACGGCCTTCAGCCGAGAGGATGCGATCGATATGTTGCGCACCGAGGCCTTCGAGGGACAACCCATGCCCGAAGTCGTCGAGGTGGTCGAGGACGTGGACGAAGAAGAAATTCAGAAAAGGTATGGAATGGCCAAGCTGGAAGCCTTCCTGTGGCCGGGTATCTGGTACCCGACGTGGTACAAGTATTGACTCTTGCTGAAACCAACCGCTGATTCACACGGCGGTTGTCAAGGTTTCCAGGACAGCGTTCCGGTTTGTGCCAACATCAACTTGCACGCCCCGGTTGCGCGCGACTGTTTCAAAGAAGTGATTGATTTTCTCCAGCCGATCCACAATGCCGACTCGAATCGGCGATTTCCTCAATTTCGCGCTATGTTCTCCCAAACGGAAACGGTCCATGTCGGGAACGCGATCGTCGAGTTCCGTCAAGTCCACCAACACTTTATCGATCGCCAATCGGGCGCACTCATTGGCGATCCTTTTCATCAATTGGATCATCTCATTGAACTCGTAGCTTCCCTCGACGAGGACTTCCAGAATCTGTTCGTTTTCCGGACACCGCTGAAAAAAATATTCCATCGTGCGACCTCGCTTTCTGAGGGCGACTATTTTGTAAATGATCCGTGGCCGCGCATCGCGCGTGTCCAAACAAAACGGGCACTTTGGCGCTCTGTTCAAAGGCCATAATCAAGTATATTCAAAACATATTAAACAATGGCATTGAAGCAGAAAATCCCCTCGTTGACAAGCACAGTTTCATGATTGGTTCTCGATCAATCCAGACGGCTACAAAGGATTGGAGAGATATTCAATCACTACTTCCCGGTTGGGATCGACTTTGATTTGCACACCCCGGTTTTTTGCCACGGTTTCGAAGAACCGGTTGATTTTTTCCGGACGTGCCGTGGCGCCAAGGCGAATGGGAAAACGCCAGATTTTGGTGCTGTACATGGCGAGTCGATAACGGTCCATGTCCGGAATATCGTCGAGTTCTGTCAAATCGAGAAGCACTCGATGAATTTCCCGATTTCCACATTCGGCGGCGATTTCATCCATCACACAAATGGTTTGATCGTAGTCGTAATTTCCGGAAAAATGAACTTCGAGAATTTGCTCATTCTCGGGGCAAAGAGCGATTGTGTGTTCCATGAGGCTGACCTCATATTCAGATCACGATTAAACTAGCGAGCCGACATTGCCCGAGCACGAGTGGGTGCGGGAGTTTCCGCGTTTTTCTCGAAGTCGGTAATAAATCGCACTTTGGGCAATCCAGGTAATTTCACTAAAGCTTCGAGCGCTCCCGCTGACAAGCCCAGTTTGACTCCCGTTCCCAGCGGGTAATCCACGCGGGCTTTGTCCTTTTCGTGTACGCACACGCGGACCGATTTGGGCCCGGGGAATCGTTTGCAAATCTCTGTCAGTTCAAACAACGCCTGGCGCGTGAGTTTTTCCGCTGGCCAATCGAGTTCCACGCCTCGTGCTGCGCCGCGCAACTCTTCCGCGCGTCGTACCACATTGCCGGTGATCGAAGGGCGACTGTTCCAAACGCTCAACGACCCCTCGACTTGCACCACCGTATCGAGTTGCAAATCCGTGCGGTACGTCTCGAATTCTTTGCTCCAGAATTTGCAGTCGAAATGCCCCTGCAAATCCTCGAATTGCACGATGCCCCACGGATCGCCCTGCTTGTTGGTCAACACCCGGATGTCCGTAATGTAACCAACGATTGTGATCGGCACACGGCTCTTGTCATTCAGACCCTCGGTCATTTCTTCAAGTTGACCGCTATGCACCGACGAAAACGAGCGCAGCTCAATCTCGTAACGTTTGAGCGGATGATCACTCAGATAAAACCCGAGAAACTCTTTCTCGAACGCGGCGCGTTCTTTGTCGTCCCAAGGAGGAATATTGGGCAGTTGAATGTTTGGAATCAGCGGCTCGGCGTCCTCGCCACCCAGATTAAACATATCGTCCTGTGCCGTGTCGGCCTGCTTTTGCACGTCGCTGGCAAGCTGCATGATTTCCGGCAACGCCGCCAGCAGCGATGCGCGGTTTTTATGCAGTTCATCGAACGCGCCGACTTTGATCAGCGCTTCGACCATGCGCGAGTTGATTTCCTCGCGCGGAATGCGCATGCAGAAATCCTGGAGCGATTTGAACGGCCCATCCGCTTCGCGTTCACGCACAATGGCCTGGGCGAAGCCGGTGCCGACGCCTTTTACGCCGTTCAACGCAAACCAGATGCGGTCGTCGTCCGGATTGAAATACTCGCGCGAGCGATTCACGTTCGCGGGCAATACTTCAACGCCAACTTCGCGGCAATTCGCGACGTATTTGGCGATGGCCTCGGACGTGCCGCTGATTTCGTTCGTCAGCAGCGCCGCCAGGAAATACGTCTGGTAATGGGCGCGCAGATAAGCCGTTTGAAACGTTACCACCGCATACGCCGCCGAGTGCGACTTGTTGAAACCGTACCCCGCGAACGTCACGATGTTGTCCCAGATACGTTTTGCCAGATCACCGGGCACATTGCTGGTCTTTGCCGCGCCCTCGATGAACTGCGCCTCCATCTTGTCCATCACGTCTTTCTTTTTCTTGCCCATCGCCTTGCGCAGCATGTCCGCTTGGCCGCGCGTGAACCCGCACATGTCCATCGAAATGCGCATCACCTGTTCCTGGTACAGGATAACGCCGTACGTTTCTTTCAAAATCGGTTCCATGGTCGGGTGATCGTACTCGACTTTTTGGCGACCGTGTTTACGTTCCACGTACATATCGTGCATGCCGGCCTGGAGCGGGCCGGGGCGGTAAATCGCGAGCAACGCGGTTAAATCCGCGAATTCCGAAGGCTTGAGCCGCTTGACTAGATTCGTCATACCGTCGGATTCGAGCTGGAACACGCCGGGTGTCTGGCCCAACTGCAACACCTGATACGTCTTCGGGTCCGACATCGGGATTTTATCCCAATCGATGTCGATGCCGTCGCGCTCGCGCAGCCACTTCACCACGCGGTCGATGATCGTCAGGTTCTTGATGCCGAGGAAGTCCATCTTCAGCAGCCCGAGGTGCTCTTCGCACTCGGTCATCGTGAACTGTGTGGCGGCGCGATCTTCGTTCGGGGCCTTGTAAAGCGGGCAATAATCTGTGATATCGCGGTCCGAGATAATAATCCCCGCCGCGTGCGTGCTGGCGTGGCGCACCATGCCTTCGATACGCATCGCCATCTTGACCAGCTTGTCGATCTGTGGGTCCTGCTCCATCATGCCGCGCAGTTCGTTCGACTCGTTCACCGCTTTCGGCAAAGTCATCTTCAAGTCGTTCGGAATCGCCTTGGCGACTTTATCGACCACATTCAGCGGAATGTCCATCACGCGCCCGATGTCGCGCACGGCGGCTTTGGCCTTCATCGTTCCAAACGTGATGATCTGAGCGACGCACTTGTCGCCGTATTTCTGGCGCACGTACTCGATCACGTCGCTGCGGCGTTCAAAGCAGAAGTCGATATCGATATCCGGCATCGAGAGTCGGTCGGGATTCAGGAAACGTTCGAACAGCAGCCCGTGCTCCAGTGGATCGAGCTGCGTGATTTTCAGCGAATACGCAACCACCGACCCTGCTGCGGAACCGCGACCCGGGCCGACTGGAATACCGACGCTGCGCGCGTGATTGATGAAGTCGGCCACGATCAGGAAATACGCCGGGAAACCCATGCGGATAATCGTGTCGAGTTCAAACTGGATGCGATCCTTGAGCGAATCGGGGATATCGTCGCCATAACGTTCGCGCGCGCCGTCCCAGACGTTTTTCGTCAGCAAATCCGTTTCGGTCATGCCTTCAGGGCACGGGAACTTCGGCAACCGGTATTGCATCTTGGGCATTTGAAGGTTGCACATCTCGGCCACGAGCCGCGTGTTCAAAATTGCTTCGGGCAAATCTTTGAACAGCGCCGCCATTTCCTCCGTGGACTTGACGTAAAACTCGGACGTATCGAAACGCATACGGTCGCGGTCGGCCAGTCGCGCGCCCATTTGCACGCACAGCAATGCGTCGTGCATTTCCGCGTCCTCGCGCCGCATGTAGTGACAATCGTTTGTTGCGATCAGCCGAAGGTCCTGCTTGCGGGCGAGTTCGATGATGCCGGAATTAGCTTCCGACTGCTCGCGGATGCCGTGGTCCATCAACTCCATGAAAAAGCGCTCTTTGCCAAACATATCGACAAACTGGCCGGTGTATTCGGCGGCGCGTTTGAAATCGTTCGCCAACAGGCGTTGCGGAATCAGCCCCGCCAGACACGACGACGTGGCAATCAGACCTTCTTTGTGTTTTTCCAGTGTTTCAAAATCGATGCGTGGCTTGTAATAGAAACCCTCGGTGTAGCCAATCGACGACAGCTTACACAAATTCAGATAGCCGGTGTAATTTTCCGCCAGCAATAGCAAGTGATGCGTATTCTTTTGCTCGCCCGCGCCGCGCGTCGTGCGGTGTTTCGGCGTGATGTAAACTTCGCACCCGATGATGGGCTTGATGCCGTTGGCGGTGGCTTTGTTGTAGAACTCAAGCGCCCCGAACAAAACGCCGTGATCGGTCAGCGCGATGGTGTCCTGGCCGAGCGTCTTGACGTATTCGAGCATTGGCCCGATACGGTTGGCGCCATCGAGCAAACTGTACTCGGAATGCACGTGCAGATGGACAAAATCGTTGGCGGCGGGCGACATCGGGGCGGTTCACCTGGGGCGGGTTACGACCGGCGCGCGGGCTGAAGCGCCGGATTTGGACGGAATGGCTCCGAGGTGCATCCTGAGGGATGGCCCCTGGTTAATCCAAGGCTAATTTTAGGCGATTTTTGAGAGGGGGATTGGAGGAGTAAAGGCGTACATCAAAGGAGAACGGGCATCCTGCCCGTTCAAATTAAAATTATTAAAAACGGGCGGGACGCCCGTTCCCCTTTGACGGATTAATCTGAGCGATTTCATGAAAAAACCAAATGGAAAGTATATGTAGATCGTTGAAAATAAATGACTTCGGTTTGATCACAGCTCCAAAATATCCTCGTGGGCCAGATCGTCGAATTGATCCCCTTCGCTCTCGTTATTCATTTTCGCGCGAAGGAACCGTTCGAGCATTTCGTACAGGATTTCCATCCGGATGGGTTTCATCACGTAGTCGTCCATGCCCGCGGCGAGGCATTTCTCCCGATCGCTTTTATCGGCTTCGGCGGTCATGGCGATAATGGGCGTATGGCGTTTGCCTTCTTCCCATTGGCGGATGCGGCGCGTGGCTTCGTAGCCGTCCATTTCGGACATCTGGCAGTCCATAAAAACGATGTCGTAGGGAATTTGCCGCAGGGTTTCCACCGCTTCGATGCCGTTTCCAACCATGTCGCACCGAAACCCGAGGCGCTCGAACATGCGAGCGGCGACTTTCTGGTTCGCAATATTGTCTTCCACGACCAGAATACGAACTTTCGATCGGCGCGATTCGTTTAGCGTGTGTTGCGTGATCAAGGATTTCGGTTCGCTGGATTCGGAATCCTCTGCATTTGTACTCAGAACCGTGGCCATGGCATCGAACAGCAACGAGCGCTTGAGCGGCTTGGTCAGGTAGGCGGCAAATCCGGCTTCGTGTACGCGGGTGCCGTCGCCGCTTCGCGGCATCGAGGTCACCATGATCAGCGGCAGCGACGCCAGCCGCTCGTCCGCTTTGATTTCCTTCGCCAGCATGACGCCGTCGAGCCCGGGCATGTTGTTGTCCAAAATCGCCAGATCGATGGGTGGTTTATCTCCCTCGGCGCGCTCTTTCAGGATTTTCAATCCCTCGACACCGTCGCTGGCCTCCACGCAATGACAGCCCCAGCTAAAAAGAAGTTCGCGCACCAGATGGCGACACGTATCGTTATCGTCCACCACGAGAACGCGTTTACCGAAAATATCGCCGTTGGGCGTGGAGTCGGATTCTTCCTTTTCCGAGGCAATTTCAAAAGGAATCTGGCACCAGAAAGTTGAACCTTTGCCTTCCTTGCTTTCGGCGCCGATTTCGCCTCCCATCAACTCGACCAATTGTTTGCAAATCGCCAGTCCCAGTCCGGTGCCGCCGAATTTTCGCGTCGTCGAAGTGTCCGGTTGGGCGAACATGTTGAACAGCGTATGGATGCGGCTCGGCGCGATGCCGATTCCCGTATCGGAAACCGTGAAGCGCAGGAGCACGCGTTTGTCATGGATGGCCGCGAATTCCGCACGGATTACCACTTCGCCTTCCTGAGTGTACTTGATCGCGTTATTGATCAAATTGATCAAAATTTGGCGCAAACGTCCCGGATCGCCCTTGACGCGAGCCGGTACGCGTGGACCGACGAGAATCGCCAGCTCGATTTTTTTGTCGTCGGCTTTCTGAGCAAGCAAATCGCCGGCTTCTTCCACACAAGCGCGCGGGTCGAATTCGATTTTTTCAAACTCGATTCGCCCGGCTTCGATTTTTGAGAAGTCCAGAATGTCGTTGATGATCGAAAGCAGCGCTTCGCCCGAGTTCTGGACAATTTCGGTGCTTTCGCGTTGTTGAGCTGTCAGACCGGAATCCATCAGCAGACCCGTCATACCGATAATCGCGTTCAGTGGCGTGCGGATGTCGTGACTCATGCTTGCGAGGAATTCCGATTTTGCCAGCGCGGCGGCTTCGGCTTCTTCCTTGGCGGCCTTCAGAAATGCTTCAGTTCGTTTACGGTCGGAAATATCGAAAATGGCTCCATCCAGCCACTTGATTTTCCCTTGGTCGTCGGTAATGCCTTTTCCTTTTTCAAACACCCATTTTGTCGAACCGTCGCGATGAATGATTCGGTATTCGATTGTGTAAGGCAGTCCCCTGGAAGTGCCCTCGTACACGCACTGGGTGACGAATTCCTGGTCGTCCGGGTGGATGATATTAGCAAACGAACGGGCGTTATTCCCGACGAAATCGCTGGCAGGATATCCGGTGAATTCTTCTATCGCATCGTTAATATAGTGCATCGTCCAGGATGAATCGAGCGCGCAACGATACACAATGCCGGGGATGTTTTCGACGATATCGCGAAAGAAGCTGTCATCCTTGAAGGGGTGCTGAGTCATGACGCGATCCCAGTTGGGTGGGGTTTGAGAGGCAACTCGGAATGGATTGCGCATTGGCAAACGATCGAGTGCCCCATTACTCTGAAGAGTTCAATCCAATGATTAGGGGATTTGATCCAACAAGAGCAAAAGGAAACACCGCTTTCGTCATTTTTTTTCCGTTTGATATCGGGTATTGATCTTGCCGACGCAGCCTTGTTGGTTCAATCCATGGTTAACGCTTGGGAAATAGTGACAACGAATGGACATCTGGCATCTCTTTTTAGAAATCGCGGTTCTGGTCGCAGCAGCCATGCTGCTGGGAATTCTCTTTGAACGTCTGCGTCAAAGCGCATTGCTCGGCTATCTGCTGGCCGGGATGCTGCTTGGCCCGGGCGGATTCAAAGTCGTCGATCCCGGTTCCGTGGCGCCGGTGGCTGAACTGGGAGTCGCGTTGCTTCTCTTCACCATCGGGCTCGAATTTTCAATCGGGCGCCTGCGTAAACTTGGCGCCATGGCCATCTGGGGAGGGGCGCTTCAAGTCCTGCTCACAGGCGCGTTGGTGACGGGGATCGCTCTTTTGCTGGGGTTCGATGGACGCGAAAGCCTTGCGCTCGGCGCGATGATCCCTCTCAGCAGCACGGCGTGCGTCTTGCGCCTTCTTGGCGAACGTACAGAACTGGAAACCAATCAGGGACGCCAGGCGCTTGGCATTTTGCTGCTCCAGGACATTGCTGTCGTCCCGCTGGTGTTGCTGATCACCGTTCTTGGCAGTGGAGGAACGGCTGCCAGTATTGTGATCGACCTTGGAAAGGCACTGGGATTTGGCGCGTTATTGATAGGCGGATTTTTCCTCATCAGCCGATTCCTGCTGCCGCGGTTGTTCGACGCCGCGCACTTGACGAAAAACCACGAGCTCCCCATTTTGCTCGCATTGGCGACTTGTCTTGGCGCCACCTGGCTGGCGCACGCGTTTGGGCTGTCGCCCGCGCTTGGGGCCTTCGTGGCGGGTGTGCTCCTCGCGGAGTCGTCCCTCGCCACGCAGATTCGAGCCGACGTGGGCAGTTTTAAAACTCTCTTCGTCACGTTATTCTTTGTCGCCATCGGCATGCTGGCCGAATGGTCCTGGGTGCAGAAGCATATCCTGGTGCTTCCGTTTGTCATCGTGGCGATTTTATCGATCAAAGCTCTCGTCATCCTGATGATTGGGCGCATTTTCAACGTCGCGCCGCGTCATGCTCTGGCGACCGGATTGATCGTCAGCCAAATCGGAGAGTTTTCGTTCGTTCTGGCCGAAAGCGCCCACAATGGCGGGGTGCTTTCCAACGACACGTTTGAAGTGTTTATGCTCGCAACGTTCGGCACGTTGTTCCTGACACCGTTCCTGGTGCGTGGGGCGTTGCCTGCCGGGCGTAAAGTCGAAGGCTTGCTCGCCCGTGTTGGCTGGAAGGCGCCCTCCGATGTGGAGGAATCCGGCCATGTCAGCGAAGCGACTCATGATCACTTGATCATTGTTGGATTCGGTCCGGCTGGCCAGGGCGTGGCGCGTGGAATGATCCGGCAAGGCGTTCCCGTTTTGGTAGTCGATTTGAACCCGCGAAGCGCCGCCGAAGCCGAGCGGCTGGGTGTGCCGTTTCATGTGGGCGACGCGTCGAAAATTGAAATTCTGCGCCATGCGCATCTGGAGCACGCGATTGCGTTGGTGATCACGTTGCCCGATCATAAAACCGCGCGAGAAATCATCCACCAATCTCGCGCGTTGGCGCCTGAAGTGCCCGTCATGGTGCGCGCGCGGTATCATCGGTTCGCGGGCGACCTGCTAAAAACCGGCGCCACGGCAGTTTACGACGAAGAAGTCGCCACAGGGAAATTTTTAGAAGAAGAAGTGCTGCGATTCATGGAAAAACGCAAACGGTTCGAGGAGCGGAAGAAGGCGGGGGAGATATGATAGGGACAGTACCTTTTCTCTTTCCGATAATCGCTTGACCATTTTCCCGATTCGTGAAATTATACTTCGAATTCGGGGTGTGCGCATAATTTTCAACCCATCAGTCAATCTCCCTCCCGCGCCACTCAACCATCATTATCTTTCTTGGAGCATCTAAGGATTAATTGTCTGAGATATTCTCTTGTGTAGTCAACATCCTGTGTCTTTATGTTTGGGTGCATTTCCTCGTATTCGCCCAGTTCTATTCTTATCAATTGAAGCATTGATTCATCTACTTGACTACAGAATAATTCACTACCGTTGAAATTCAAAATGCTTTGGAATAAAAATTCCCATACTATTATTCTGTTAGGCAGTCGGTTTTTTGCAAGTGCATTAATAATACCTTCAAAAATTTCAGGATCGTTGAGTGGACCTGAAACTATAACATCACGAACAATACTTAATGATAAATCCTGGTCCTCACCTTGCATAAGTGCAATCAACATATTTTTCATTTCAGACCTGTTATACTGCATGCCGAAACTAATTAAATCTACCATTTCGGCTGAATATTGCATGTTGGTAATCAAGAAAGGAAGATAATCCCAAAGATATTCAGAAAATTTGGGTGTAAGTTGCCCAGTGCTACGAATAAAAAAGCTTTTTACCATGTCATCAGCGTTTGTGTCAAGAATTAGGGCCATTATAATATGTGGATCAAGAGCTGTCAAGTCATCGTACTGATTCAGCAATGTTGTTAAGGGCATGCAGTTTCTAGTGGTTGAATAGCTATAAAATATTTGTAAATCATCAAGGCAGTCTTTTACATCCCAGTGGTTGTTGTAAATTGTGGTGAAAACTTCATTTGTTAAGTTTTGATCCCAATTCCATGCGTCATTTGCAATAATATGGATGAAATGACAAACATCATTTTCGTAAAGAAATACGATCTGGTCTAGCCAAAACCATCTTATGTCTCCTTCTATTTTTGGAGGTGTTCGCAAAAGATTTAAAACGAACTCGTCATTATTATGGAGCTTTATTGAACTTAGATAGGGTTCAATAAATTCCGAACGATGCAACTCAGTTGGGCAATTTTTAAATTCATCAAGAATTAAAGTTGCTGTTTCTGAAGTTATTTCATCGGATGGCGATGCAGGTAAACATAAAGTAATGAAACTCCAGATCAGTATGGCGATCAGAGTTTTGATGCTTATGTTCATTTATATAACCTTATCGCCATCGTCTGTTTTTCAACCTTTGCTCACCCTTCCTCCACCACCACCCGTTTCACATTTTTGAATCCGTCGCGTTTGGGGTTGGTGGCGCGGTAATTTCGGTATCGCGTTACGAGGTCGGAGAGCACTTTTAATGTGTAACCAATTACCACGGCGTCGTCGAGATAGCCGACGCCCACGATGAAATCGGGAATCAGGTCGATTGGCGTGATAAAGTACAGCAAGCAGGCGATGATCTTGGCTTTGTCGGCCCATTCGACCTGGAACCCATCGTCGGTGATCAGATCGTAAAGCGTGCGCACGTCGGCGATGAGTTTGTCCAACATCCCGCCCGGTTTACCCGCAACGGATTTGATCTTCGCGTCGAGTTTTTCATGCACGCGTTGTTCGTCTTCGGGACGGACTTCCTGCGCGTGAATGTTTTCGGGTCGAATGGTGGTCATCGGGGGGCCTCCTTGCAGAGCCGTGTTCATCCTTCGACTATATTACGCCTCAACGGGGGATTTATTCAAGGAGGCTTTTGAGCCCGGCCGAACGGGGCGTATCTCAACTTTGTTACCAAAGATGAAAAGATTCACCACGAAGCCACGAAGGTCACAAAGGAACACGAAGAAAAAACTGTTTTTACCTATTTTTATCCAAAGCTTCCTGGAAAATTGAAAACTCCGTTTTTGATGGATTTTTTTCGCTCGCTCGCCATCGAAGAGCGTGAAAATTGTATGCTGGTAAAAAGACTCTTCGTGTTTCTTTGTGTCTTCGTGCCTTCGTGGTTTGATTTTTCCTTCGTTTTGGTGTCAAACGCAAGATATGTCCGGCCGAACGGTTTACCACTCTTCTTCGTCCGAAGTTGTGATTTCCTTGTCGAACGGGTCGCGCTGTTTGTTGCTCTTGAGGAAATTTTCCAGCTTCCCGTAGGACTTCCATCGTTTTTTCATGTCCGTGGTGCTGGCCACTTCGGCGCGGCGTTTCCCTTCACGGTACAGGATGTCGCCAATGTCCTGCTTTTTACCGGATACACGAAATCCCGCCGAATGCACAATGTCGTGTACGGCATCCAGCAAGGTTTTTGAATCGAACGGTTTGACCAGATACTTGTAAACGCCTTTTTGTTCCATCATGCGTTTGTCGCGAGGGCTGCCTTTCGCCGAGGCAAAGATGATCGGTTTTCCGCGCGTTTCGAGCGCGCCATGGATCATGTCGATCAGTTGGTAGCCGCTCATTTTGGGCATCATCCCGTCGATGATGTACAAATCGGGTTCGACCTCGGGGATTTTGTTGAGCGCATCCAGGCCATCGGTGGCGGTGACGACTTCGTAGTGTTCTTCGAGTATCGTGCGTTGGATGGTCAGAAAATCTTCGTCATCATCGACCAGTAAAATGCGTGGTCGAGGACCCGAGGGCATCACAGGGCTGATACTGGGTGTGTCGATGCCCGGCTTGGGGCTGCGATGGGACTTCAAAACAGGCGATTTGGCGATCAAATCGTTGAATTCTTCACTGTCTGTTGCGGGACGTGCGGGACGATCTTCGGTCATTGGCTTTGGAGCCGGTGCCGGGGGAACAGGAGGCGAAGGAGGAGACTTGGGCGGAATTTCCAGCTTTGGCATGGAGGATGTCTGGTAGCGCTGGCCCGGTTTTTGGCTCAATGCGCGCTTGAGCTGTTCCGCGTGTCGATGTTCGCGTTCGCGAATTTCCGCCATTGTTAAAGTTTTTGGGCGCGGGGTGGCGTTCTTCAGGTTGAACTCCACATTTTTAACCACGCGATCTGGCTGAAATGGCTTGGTGAGATACAAATTCGCGCCAGCCGAATAACCACGTTTGATGTCTTCCGTGGAATTCAGCGCCGAAAGTGCAATAATCGGCAAATCTTTCATCGGGGGTGTTTCGCGGATCTTTTTGATCAGCTCCATCCCATTCATCAGCGGCATCATGATATCGATAATCGCCAGATCGGGTTCGTACTTCTCCAGCTTCAGCATGGCGTCCAGTCCATTGCTGGCTTCGAACACTTCGTACTGGTGGGTCAACGCGACCGACAGCAACGTCCGAATGTCCGGTTCGTCGTCCACAATCATGATGCGAAAGCTTTTCGTTCCCATCCTGAAACCCTTCTCGGTGTACCTCGAATTCCCTTCAAATCATCCATGCCGATTGTTTCGAGGGTGTCAATCCGAGGTTCGGTTCGGCAGCCCGGAGATTGACGCCCGATCAGGCGCTTTTATTCCCGATTCGATAAGCGTCGTCCATCAATTCCAACCAGCTTTTAGCGGCTTTTTCCCAAGTAAATCGTTTGATGTTTTCCCATCCAGCAGCGATGACCTTTTGACGTTCGGTTTCATTGCTCAACAACTCCATGTGTTTCAGTAATTCGTCCTCGGCAGTTGGGAAAAACAGCTTGGCCGATTCACCCAGAACCTCGGGCAGCGAGGTGGCGTTCGATGCAATGACTGGACAACCGGAGGCCTGGGCTTCGAGCACGGAAAGAGGGAATCCATCGTATTGTGAAGGGAAGACAAAGAATTCGGCTTTCTGATAAAGCAACGCCAGGGCTCGTGGTTGCACCAGAGCCAGACGAGTAACCGATTCGGGGGGCAAACCGGCGAGGGCTTTCTCGAATTTAGGGTCCGGATTGGTTCCGGTATGGCCGCCAGCCAGCACGAGTTTATAATCCGGATGACGTTCGTGGAATTGCCGGAAGGCATTGACCAAAACAGTCAGATTACGCCGCATGGACAACGAGCCACTGTAGAAAACGTACTTGCCGGTCACGCCGTGATCTTCGAGCAGTTTCCAGGAATCGTGGTCGGTTTGAGACCAATTCCCCGGTGCCCACTGTTCGGGATTTATCCCAAAATGAATTGTGCGATATTTTTCGGTTGGAACATCCGCGAACAAATCTTTCGCGTCTCGTTCGGTAAAATGCGTGTGCGTATGAATTCTCTGAGCGCGTCGCACCGACCGGCGCGTGAAAAAACGCCGGTACATGGCTTCCATGCGTTCGTATTCTCGCCAGTTATATTTTTCCGGCTGGGGGAAGGCCATTAAATTGTTCAGGCCGACAACACCGGGGATTTTCAATCGTTCGGGCAGGACACTGTCCATGTTATACAGAACCGTGCGGCGTGAGTTTTTATTGCCGTAATAGGTAACCGCATCGTGTTCCCACAGAAACCAGCTGTAACGGAATTGTGGCAGAACAACTTCGTAGATTTCCGGCGACGCCACAGGGCAAATGCCCCGATACGGTACCAGAACCTCGATCGGGCGTTTGGTTTCTTCCAGAAACGGGATAGAAGCCGCGAGCAACTCACTTGCCGCTTCGCGCAACACCCCCCACTTGCGGGTGAATACGTTTCCCATGAACAGGATTTTTGGCAGTGGTTCGGCTATCAGCATGTTTCGGCCCGGGATATTCGCACTGGTTTAGTTATAAGATTGAATTCGTACGAGTTGCATTTACCCATAGCACAACGAAATACACACCTCTAAGGTGGGGGTGTGGGGGGCAAAGTGCAAATCAAAAATGGTTTGTATTTGGGCTGGCGCCGTTTCGTCCAGGTACTTTTCCCATTTGGAGCGTTGTTATTTCTCAACCAGCTTCTGATATAAGGCTTCCACCCTCCGTGTCATCCGGGAAGCGCTGAAACGTGTTCGAGCGGTGTGGAACGCTGCGCGACGCAAGCGCTCGCAGCGGGCAGGATCGTTCAACAGCGCGGAAATTTTTCTGGCGCTTTCCACTGCGTCATTGAACGGGATGATCAACCCGTTGACGTCATCGGTAATGACCTCTTCGACACCTTCGAATGGCGTCGCGATGGGAATCAACCCTGTTCCCATTGCTTCCACCATTGTGAGAGACAGGCCCTCGTGAAGCGAAGGCATCAATAGGAGATCGGCAGCTTGATAAAGGTCCGGCACATCGTCGCGGAAGCCAAGAAAATCAACAACGGTTGTCAATCTTAGCCGCGAGGATTGATTTTTTAGCTCCTGCTCTTTTGGTCCCGATCCGGCAATCCAGTAACGTACTTTCGGATGGTGTCGAATCAATGATTGTAGAATCACTAGGGCATATTCCAGGTTCTTCTGGTTCATCAGGCGACTGGCGGAAACTAACAAGGGCTGTTTGTTATCAAGAAACGCGGCAGTGCGTTGACGATTGCGGATCTGAGGAAGACGATCGGTCATCAAGTCGTCGTCAATACCATTGCGAATCGCGATCAACCGGCGTCGATTGATCTTCAAATCATTCAGGCTGCGGGCGACTTGTTTTCCGCAAGTTACAATGACATCTCCCCGTCGATAGAGGCAACGTTCCAACCGATTTTGATACTGATCTTCTTCATGATGGCTCAGGATGTTATGCACATGGCAAACCAACTTCGTCCTTTGCGGCATGGCCCATCGCAGGTACTCGGCAAGAAAGCACGATACTACCAGGTGTGTGTGGAGAACGTCGGGTCGCGCTCGGCGAACCGCGCGAATCAGACGCCACGGCAATCGCGGGTCGGTTTTCGTACGGCACAGAGCCCGAACACGAATGCCCAGTTCCTGTAACCGTTCCGCATAAGGCCCCGGTCCGTGCAGCGACCAGACTTCAAGATCGAAACGTTCGCGGTCGGCGTATTTGGCCAGATTGACGACCACCGTCTGCGCGCCGCCCAGGCCGAGCGAGTCGATTAAGTGCACGACTTTGATTTTTTTGCAATTTGCCATGCAAGCGTCCGATAAATTCCCGTTGAGCAACTGGTGCCAGCGCCTGAGTTTGAAGCACCAAACCCACGTGGCCAAGCATTTTGATGACTCCCGAATCCCGTTCGCCCATCGTTTCCATCATCACCCCGTGTTACAATGCGGCCGCATTTTTACCGGAAACGATTCGTTCGGTTCAGGCGCAATCCTTCAAACGGTGGGAAATGCTGATCGCCGACGACGGCTCCACAGACGATTCCGTCGCCGTTGCGCGTTCGTTCGCCGAAAAAGATCCCCGCATTTGTGTGCTGCCGCTGGGACGCAATAGTGGGATACCGTCGATTGTACGCAATCATGCGCTTGGTCATGCGCATGGAAAAGTCCTGGCGTTTCTCGACGCGGATGACATCTGGAAGCCCAACAAACTGGCCGTGCAATTGGCTCGTTTGAAACGTACGCGTCGCCAATGGGGATTTGCAAATGTCGAGTCCTTCGGCGGGGGAGACTATCTGCCCGACGGGTCGAATTACCCTCTTGCTTGGAGGCCAGGAAAGCCGTTTTTCAACGAGTTGCTGGCGGGCGAAGGCGTTCCCTGTCTTACGATCATCGTCACGCGTCGTTTGCTTGAACGCATATCGCCCGGCGAAGTCATCGCCCAGGCGTTCGATGAAGACCCTCGTCTGAAAGCAGTCGAAGACTGGGACCTCGCGCTTCGATTGGCGCAGTGGGCCGAACCGGATTACTGCCCGAAACCGATTGCGCGGTATCGGGCTCACGCGGGCGGAATCAGTAAAAACCCGGAAGCTAATTTTCAAACCCGTCTATTTTTGATTCAAAAGTTCAGGCGCTTGGGAGCGTTGCCTGCGGTGTGTAATCGAGCCGATGCGCTTCAGCGTTCAAAATACGCCGCTGAGTGTTTGCTTGCCGGGCGCGGTGCCTGGAGAGGCGAATTATTTCGCGCGTGTCTCCGTCCTCCCATATCGGTGCGCGACGTTTATTTAGCGTCGTTGGCGGGATTGCCCGAATCCTGGGCGCGAAAAATGTACGGGGTTGGATTAGCGTTCAAGCGCCGTCATCACTGAGAGCAAACCGGTGCGGCGAAGCTTTTTTGCCCTCCAGGCGTGCTTGCAATTTTTTCAACCGACAATACAGGGACGTAAACGTTGTGAGCGGCATAAACCACGCCAACATTCCAAGCCATCTGCGTGGATTGAGCGGATCGTACCGCCAGGCTTGAGTGAATTCATACCGGACTACAATATGACTGGGATTGTTCAAGCCGTATTCCGCGCGGATAAAATGATAGGAGGAGAGATACTTGGCTCCGGGACGGCCTTTTAGATGACCGCGCGCCTTGAGCCGTTCCAGAATGGCCTCGTTTTTAGTCAAATCGATGGACTTGGTAATATTCGACGGATGCACACGATAACGCCCCAGCACGCCAGGAACGCGGCCGATTCGATAGCGGTGTGCAATGCGCAACAAGATATCGTAGTCTTCTACTGCGCGTAATTCAGGCGCTTCATCAATGGGACCAATCGCTTCGAGCACGCTTCGCCGTACAAGAATGCTCGATGTGCAGACCGTGTTTCCACGCGTCATGAGTGTCTCGAACGCGTTCCGCTCCAAATCGATTCTTGCCCAATATGTTGGAGGTGGTGAATCAGAACTCTTTTTGTTCCAAAATTCCTGTACGAAGTGATAACAGAGCGCCGTTTGAGGATTTTTTTTCAGATACAAGACCTGCTGTTTGAGTTTATTTGGCAGGAATAAATCGTCTGCGTCCAGGAAGGCGATGAACTTTCCCCGGGCATGTCGAATGCCCACATTGCGTCCCACGCTGGGGCGACCGGCTCGCTCGTTTCGAATGACGTGAACGCGTTTGTCTTGCAGGGCGATTCGTTCGAGGACTGCGACACTTTCGTCGGTCGAACCGTCATCGACAACGATCCATTCCCATCGGCGCAGCGTTTGGTTTTTGATCGAAGTGTATGTCTCGTGCAAAAACTCGGCAGCGTTCCAGCACGGCGTGACGATACTAACGATCGGTATTGGAGGATTCATTTTTCCGATCCCGGTGGGTGAGCACGTTGCAGATGCTCTGGGGCGCCGAGAAAGCGCCGCGCGATGGGTTGAACCCAGTTCTGGTAAAATGCGCTATCTGTCAGCCTCGATGTGATGCTCGCCAGATACTTCCATTCGTTGTACATATCGGCGATCATCTGGCGGGCTTCTTCAACATAGCCCAATTTGAAAAGCACCTCTGCGGTTTCGGCGTAATATTTCCCCATGGCCAGTTGAGTTTTTGCGTCCTCGTGCCAGAGGTCCTGTGCCAGGTACGTGTCGATCAGATCGAAGCGTCCGCGCTCACCCAGTTTTACCCACAACTCGAAATCCATTGCGTAATGCAGCGATTCGTTTACACCGCCGATTTCATCGAACGCCGCTTTCGAGAAAAAACATGCCGGTTGCAAAAACGAACTCCGCATCCAGTTGCGTACATTCACGTTGTCGAGGTCCCCGCGCCGTTTGGCGGCAACGCGTTTATTTTTTTTCAGAATGTAATGAAAACCCCGCCCTACCAACGCGACGGCATCTTGATCTTTTGCCACCCATTCACCGACAGAGCGCAATGCGCCGGGCAGAAAAATATCGTCGGAATTCAACCACGTCACCCATTCGGCCTTTTCGAGCCGTGCCATTCCCTTGTTGATCGCGTGACTTTGGCCGCGATCCTTTTCGCTGATGCAGTGGGTAACCAGTGGCGCATATTTTTCCAAAATCGCCCGAGATGTATCGGTAGAACCACCGTCTTCGATGATAAATTCCAGGTTGGGGTATCCCTGCAGGAGAACCGAACGGATTGTTTTTTCGAGAAACGCTCCCTGGTTATAGCTGGGTGTCACGATCCCGAGCACGGGCCAGGGACGTCCGTCAGGCATTGTTGGGGGAAGCAATCGGTAGCGTTTGGTCCACGGCCATCCGTGATTGCCTGGTGGAGGCGGCGGCAGATCACGAAGGCGGTAAGGGGGCAGCGGCGTCATGAGCGTCCTGGCCTGCTCGGCGTTTATTGGGCGGCTTGCTGGTGCTGCAACACGTCGAGCGCGTGTGCCACGGCACCTGTCACGGCGCTGGCGTTATTATCGTACACGGGATCGAGCGGCAATCCGCTTTCCTCGATGTGTTTCAGCAACCGGTTCCGGTAATTTTCCACGTGCACCAGATTGCCGCCCCACAAACCGAGAGGAATGCGTTCCTCGGAATCGGCAAACAGGTTTTTCGCCACGGGACAAATCAAGTCGAACAGCTCGGCGGCTTGCGCATCGAGAATCTGAGCGGCGGCTTTGTCGTTATTCCGGTCCTCTTCCATCACCATCGGGGCAAAGGAGGCAATGTTGGTTTTTGTGCCCTCCTGGCCATAGACAAATTGAATGATGCCACGTGGATCTTCGATTCCAAGCGATTCCATGATGCGTGGTTTGAGATTTGTCTTGGGCCCGCGCCCATCTACGCTTTTCAGCACCGCGCGCAGGGCTTCGAGACCAATTTTGTAACCGCTGCCTTCATCTGCCAGAATGTGGCCCCATCCGCCGCAACGCGCCGTGGCGTCGGTTTCATCGTTCCATCCAAAACAAATCGATCCCGTTCCGGCAATCAACAGCAATCCGTGCAATCGTTTGAGCAATGCGCGCATCGCAACGATGGCGTCGTTGATCACGATGATCTGGGTCGAAGAATGGAGAATCGGCGCTAAAAACCCATGAATGGCGGCTTGATCGCCGGGACTATCGCATCCCGCCATGCCCAGGCAAATGGCGTTCAACTGGTTCGGAGTAATGCCGCCTTCGTCGCACAAGCGCGAGAGCATGGTGTGCATCACTTGCTCCACATCGCGGTGCGTATTGGCGTGAATGTTCGTGGAAGGCAACGTCAAACGAGCCAATTCCCGACCCGTTCCATCGGCTAACGAGGCGAGTGTTTTGGTTCCACCACCATCTACACCGATTACGTAGGCAATTTCACTCATCGCGGGTTCTCCAACTTCGTCGAAGGGGATTTCAGTACACGTCGAACCGGCTGATCGGTTTCACGCGACCTTCGCGGTTGAATCGGAATTCCAATTCACCGCGATGTTCTGGCTTCAGACGCATTTGATAAGCTTTCGAGATTTTTTCGTTCCGAAAATCCGTATATTCCAAATTGATCGGTTCCTCGGGCAGAAGAAAGAACGTGTACGTTTGCTGATTATTCGGGTCCAGATGATCCACCATGAAAAAATCGCTACCGTATTCGATGCGGATGTCCTTCATCGGGCGTTCGCTTTCATTGACCACCTTCACCTCGACCTGTCCCCAGGGGATTTTGTGCGCGCAACCGGCCAGTGCCAGCGCTGCGAAAGCCGCCATCAGGGTGGTACGCAAGACATTCCGAATTGCCATCGGTGGGGGTGCTCCTTAGCCAGAATGAATCTGTAAAGCTCAATGGCCCGAATGGTGGCGAGCTCACCGGTCGAACGCAAGGAGGAATGGGATGGCCTGAAGCAAGAAGGCCAATCGGCAAAAAAATGTAATCCGAGTTTTCTTTACGAAGTCGCGCGACTGACGCGTTCGGCGGTGATGACGCCCTTGGTTTCGCGCAGGGCAGCCAAAACACCAACCACCTCGCGAATGTCGGTCACCTCGACCTCATAGCGCATGACGGCAGTGCCTTTACGCTTGTCGGACCTGGTGTTGCAGCACTGGATCGAGATGTTACGTGCCGACAGAATGCTGGAAATTTCAGCCAGCAACCCTGTGCGGTCCACGGCTTCGATGCGCATCCACACCAGATGGCTCGCGGGTTCATCGTTGTTCCAGTGTGCGGGCAAAATGCGTTCCGACTCCTCGATATGGCTGGTCAAACGGGTGATGCTGGGGCAATCGGCGTGATGGATGCTGATCCCTCGGCCCCGGGTGACGAATCCGACGATGGGATCGCCTTGGATAGGTTTGCAACAGTTCGCGATTCGGACCTGAATGCCTTCGACGCCCTCTACATGGATCAGCGCTTTCGATCCCGTGGTGCCCTTTTTCGTCTTACGCGGTGGGCGGCGAGCTTTCGACCAATCGGGGTTCATGCGCGTCAGCGCTGCCTGGGCGCTGATCGTGCCGAATCCGATTTCCGCCAGCAAATCGTCGATCGTTCGTAGCCGGTACGGCTTCAGCAATTCGTCCAGATGCTGATCCAGTTCTGCCTTGCTGACTTCGATATTGCGTTCCTTCAGAAGCTTCATCAGCGCCGCGCGTCCATCCGCGACCCAGGTTTCCATCTGCTTGGATTTCAGCCAATGCTTGATTTTACTTCGGGCGCGACCCGTTTGTACGATATCGAGCCAGTCGCGGCTGGGATGGCCGGCCTTGCTCGTGAGGATTTCCACCTCATCGCCATGTTGCAATGGCGTGCGCAACGTAACCATGCGGCGATTCACCCGCGCGCCGGTACAGTGAAAGCCCACCTGCGTGTGAATTGCGAAGGCGAAGTCGATCGGAGTGGCGTCGGCTGGGAGTTCGATCACGTCGCCTTTCGGCGTGAAACACAACGCCGTGTCCGCAAAGACGTCTTTTTTCAGCAAGTCCAACATGCTGTTTGGGTCGCCCGGATCCTGAATCCATTCGGAAACCTGGCGCAACCAATCGAGGCGTTTGTCCTCGAACTGATCGATGCGCCCTTCCTTGTATTTCCAGTGCGCGGCGATACCGAATTCCGCCACCTGATCCATCTGGCGTGTGCGAATCTGGATTTCCGTCATGATGCCCTCGTACCCGACCACCGTCGTGTGGATGGACTGGTACAGATTGGGCTTTGGCATGCCGATGTAATCCTTGAAGCGTCCCGGCTTCGGCTGCCAGATGGCATGGATTTGCCCCAGGATTTCGTAACATTGCGATTCCGTGTCGCAGAGCACGCGCAAGGCGTTCAGATCGTAAATTTCCTCCAGTGTCAGACGGTCGCGCGCCATTTTGCGATGGATCGAGTAAAAGTGTTTCGGGCGGCCTTTGATTTCAATGTTCGTGTGCCCGAGTTCGCCCAGGTAATTGTGCAGGTATTCGATCGAATTTTGGATAACGTTTTCGCGCTCGCGTTTTTTACGCGCGATGTAGCGCGTGATTTCCTGGTATTCCTCGGGGTAGAGGTAATACATCGACAAGTCTTCGAGTTCACTCTTGATGCGCACCATACCGAGCCGGTTCGCCAGCGGCGCGTAGATGTCCAATGTCTCGCGCGAGATCGCCAGACGTCGGTCGGAATTCAGTGGGCGCAACGTGCGCATATTATGCAACCGGTCGCACAGTTTGACCATCAGAACGCGAATGTCTTTGGCCATCGCGACGATGATTTTTCTCAGGTTTTCAATCTGGTGTTCGCGCGAGGTATCGAAATGAATGCGGCTGATTTTTGTCACACCTTCGACGAGCGCCGGAATAGGCTCGGGGAACATGCTGCGCAGTTCGTCGAGCGTCATCGGCGTATCTTCGAGCACGTCGTGCAGCAATCCCGCGGCGATACTGGCGGGGTCCAGGCGCAGATCGCACAACAAGTGCGCCACGGCCAAGGGGTGCTCGATGTACAGTTCGCCGGATTTACGCACCTGGCTGACATGCAGCCGGTCTGCCACGTCGAACGCCTGGCGCACCATCTCGCGCCCCCCGTCGGTTTCGGGGATCTTCGATAGCAACCGCTCCAGACTTTCCTGGATGGCATCTTGCTGCTGGACGGCGTCCGAAGCCACGTGCATTGCTCCTTCTGGCGCTGGAGAAGCCTTGCCCCATCGGGGAAGGACTTCAAATTCCTATACACAGAGTATAGGAAAGACAACTCATTTTGGCAATCCCTTCTGTTAAGGGATTGTCAGTTGAAGATTATCCTGGTAGCACAAATACCGCTGCTGTAAAGGCTGAACATGGGGTTGCGAGGGGGCGAACCACTAAAGGGTACGATTATTTCCCCGCCTGAATCGACCGAGGATTTTGCCATGCCGAATCGACCGCTGATGACCCGTGCCGCGTTTGTGTCGCTCCAGGCCAAGGAGCATCGCCGCGATGCGCGCGCCCGCCTGCATCGTTTGGTCCAGCGGGGATACAACTCCTTGATTTTACCGTTGATGCAGCACGGTGGGGTGACGGTTCGCCTGCGTAAAGCTGGCGAACTCGAGGGGCCATTGGCCGACGTGCTTCCACACATCTTTACGCAGGAACGCTGCTCGGTGTGGTTGTATATCGATCCGCTTTCGGCAAGCACTACGGGCGAGGCCCGGCTGGGGTCGTTGGCAAAAGAGCATCGCGATTGGCTGATTCGTAACACCCAAGGGCACTTAACACCCATCGGCGACGAATATACCTACCCGCTTTTTTCCTGGATGAACACCTCATACCGGCGTTACTTGGCGGATTTGCTGGTTGTGATGGCAGAAACCCAGCCGTTTTCAGGAATTGTCCTCGATCTTCGCTGTTTCCCTGGGATGTCCGATAACCAGGATTTCTGGTATTGTTGTTCTTACGAAAGTCAGACACGCGCCGAACAAGCGCTTGGGCTCGATTTCGAGCAACTGCTCAGCGAAGGCAGTCGAAAGCAAATTGCCGATTGGAAAAAATGGGTGCTCGATGAATTAGGCGAATTTCTCTCCTATCTGAAAGCCCGCACTCATGTGGCTCGCAGCGACCTCTCTTGGAAACTGCTTATCCCCCGAATGCCCACAAAGAGCAGTTCGGAATCCATGCCGTGGTTCGATTGGTTCGACGAAGGATTGATGGACGAGTTGATGGTGGCAAACGATGGGCGAACGCCGACGGTTTCGGCGTTAATCGACCAGATCGACCAGATTGCCGGGCGCCGAATGCTAACGATGCCGGTGTATGAAAACGAAGCGACGTTGCACGAAGCCGATACGCAATTGGCCAAGGCCCCAACCCCCGGCTTTGCCGTGATCGAACCGCTCGACGATCCTTCGGCTGATCCATTGCCCGATTGCCAGTCGAACTGGCGGCATCGAGGAGCGCTCGAAGACGAACCCCTGCTTGCCTCGACCGCTTTGGCGGCGTATCTGGAAACGGAATTTGGAGAAGACGAAAAACTCGGGCGTTTTTTTCATCGCGTGCGGCAGTATCTGGGGGATTTTGAACCGGAACCGGACGAGCTGGAAAAAATGTTCGAGCGCACCTTTGCGTTCGAGGACCGTCTGGCCAAAGGCGACCTGGAAATCCCCGACGACAAACGCCATCTTCTCAGAGAAATGAAGTTGATTAACCGACTGATGCTTACCATTCCCGCCCCGCCGGTGAGTTACTGAAAGGTACGCTTTTTTTCTAAATCGCCTGGTTTGTCGTCGTTCGGCGCGAGAACTTGTACTTGCATTGCATCAAATGGAAGCCATTAGAATGCAAAAGATAAATTATACGTGGAGTTGTCGTTAAAATGCTGAATGGCTTATTTACCAATCCCTATCCGGATTTGGACGCTTTGCAGGAAAAGGCCGATCGAAATCCGGAGCATTTGGCGATCGAACCCACATCGGTTTGTAATACGAAATGCAAGCATTGCGGTCACTTTTATGTGAATGCCGGCGAACACATGCCGGCGGAAGTCTTTGAGCTAATCCGCGCCAGCCTTCTGGACGAAGCGGAGTCCGTGGACCTGACGGGCTGGGGAGAACCTTTGATCGCGCGGCAATTTCCGGCAATGTTTGACGAGTGTTCAAAGCGCGATCTTCGCGTTTCGTTTACCTCGAACGGAATCAAATTGCGCGATGACGAACTCGTTCGGAAATTGCTGCGTTCCCGGATTTTGCTGCGTGTTTCCGTCGATGGGGCCACAGCGGAAACATTCGAGTTTGTCCGGCCAAAAATCAAATGGACCGATATGCTCAAAACGTTGGATTGCATTCGTCGTAATATCGACGAACTCGGTGACGAATGTCGCGCGACACTGATGATGCATTTTGTCGCGATGAAACTAAACATCCAGGATTTGCCCGAAATCGTCAATCTTGCAGCCAAACATCGATTCAGTATTGTGAAAGTTCTTCCGTTGGGAATGGTTGACGAACTTGAACTGGTGAAAGACCAGTCACTGGACGGTGCCCCAGAGTTGATTGAAGGGCCCGTTCTCAAGGCAATTCCTTTAGCCAGAGAACTCGGTATCGAACTGGATTTGCCGACTTCGTTTCGAGATGTTCTTATTGCTCGCCAGGGTGGGGATGAACAAGCTGCAAAAAACCCCCTGGGCAAGTTGCAACGTCGAGCCCGGTTGAGCGCTGCATGGATTCGCCGGATGCGATTTCAACGCGTCGCTCAGATCGCTCTCTATGGATTTGGTCCTCGAGCCAAAGTCGGACGGACGTGGTGCAAGCTACCCTGGTCGCAAACGCACATTAATGCGGATGGATCTGTTTACCCCTGTTGTCGGTGCGAAACAAAACTCGGTGATTTGACCAAGCAATCCTGGGAAGATATTTGGAACGGGCAGGCCTATCGGAATATTCGTCGCACGATACATAGCTGGAACCCTTCCAGCGTATGCCGATTTTGCCATATTCCCATTGGAATCACTGGTGGGGACGAGCACTATGTCGAGCGCTATTTCAATCGTTATCGCCGCGAAGAAATCCCTCTCGATTCGTCTGAAATCGGTTTCGACGAGGGCTTTTACGAGCTTGAGAAAAAGGCAGATGGCACGCCAAGCCATCGCTGGGCCAAGAAACAGATCGTCGTTCGCGTTCCCATGCGTTCAGGTGCGCGATTTTTACGACTCAATGTCATTCCTCATGCTCCACTTCATGATTCCGTGAATCCTGGCAAAGCAGTGATTAACGGCGGACCCGCAGAACCGTTCGATAACACCTGCACGGAAGTGCATTTCCCCCTCGATCATGTGAATGGTTCCGAGATTCGATTAGAAATAACGATGGAAAATTCCTGGAATGTGGAAGGCGATCCAAGAGAAATGGCGCTTGCCATTTCGGGCGTTCACTTATTGTTCGGCAAATAAGACCAGATGCCTTAGAGCAGGGGCTACTCTTCCGAGTTTGGCTTCGTCCGTCCGAATTGAAAATAGAACATCCACATTAATGCGGCGAACATGAGTAGAATCAGCCAATACGCCGGGCCTGCGGCGATGGAACTGCCAACCTGAATTTCAAACCAGTATCCAGTTACGTCGAGGATGAACACGGTCATCAAACTGAACACGCACATGGTGACCATCAGCATCTGGAGCGCCGCATGAAACGATAAGCGTTCACGCCGCATCCACAACAGCGTGCCGACGGTGTTTGGGATGATAAACATGGCGAGCAGCATCATGCCTGGCATGGGGCTTCGGACCCAGGTCAGGATCGAAGCCACTAAAATCCATGTCGTCCCACCGATTTGGCTGCCAAACCAAGCTCCCGCTTGCCAAAGATTCTTCATCTGACCAGCCCCCTTTCAACAAGTTGTTGACTGCGGAAGCTTACGCGGGTTGCGATTCGATATCGAGGTATTTTTGGGCGACAGGAAGCGGCGCCGCGAGGGAGAAATAATTGCCTTGGGCATAATCGCACCCAAGACGCTCCAGCCATGCCAGTTGGGCTTCGTTTTCCACCCCTTCGGCAGTGACGCGCATGCCCAGATCAGCCGCCAATCGGATGATGGTTTGCACCAGAACGGCTTCGCGTCCTCCGTGCTCGATGCGGTCGATGAACGATCGATCGATTTTTAATTCCTGCATCGGGAATCGCAGCAAATATCCGAGCGACGAATATCCGGTGCCGAAATCGTCGAGCACCAAGCGAACGCCGAGCTCGCGCAAGCGGGAAAGAATCGGCGCGGCAATCTCGGGTTGCTCCATCAGGACGCTTTCCGTGATTTCGATCTTCAACGTGTTGGGCGGCAACTGCGTTTCTTCGAGAATATCCCACACTTCACGTGGGAACGAGTTCAACATTGCCTGGCGGACCGAGGCGTTAACGCTCATGGTGAGCGGAGGTAGTTGAGGAAACTCGCGCTGCCATTGTTTGAGTTGGTGGCAGGCCTGCAACAACACCCAACGTCCTACTTCAACGATCATTCCTGTATCTTCGGCAATGGGAATGAATTCCGCCGGAGAAATCAGACCGCGCTTCGGATGGTTCCATCGCACGAGCGCTTCAAATCCCGCCACCGAGCCATCGTTGATGTTCATGATGGGTTGATAATAGAGTTCCAACTCGTTTCGTCCCACGGCGCCGCGCAAGGCGCTCTCCAAATCCAGCGTGTTGACGGCGCGTTGGTGCATGGGCTCGTCGAACACCGAGAAGCGGTCGCGCCCGCATTCTTTGGCGTGATACATTGCCGTGTCGGCGTCGCGTAAAATGTGATCGGGGCGGCTGTAATCGCTTGGACCAATGGCGATGCCGATACTCGTGGTGACGTGGACCATCTGGTTTTCGATCTCGAAAGCCTGTTGAAAGCCTTCCTTTATGCGATTGGCCACGTGAAGGGGGACCATTTCGTTTTCGATTTCATCGAGCAACAATACGAACTCGTCGCCGCCCAGCCGGGCCAGCGTATCCTCGGGGCGGATGATCTTCTGGATGCGTCGGGAAAATTCCTGGAGCAGCATATCGCCCGCCAGGTGCCCGAGACTGTCGTTGATGTTCTTGAACCGATCGAGATCCATGAACAACACGGCGAACTGGTAGTTGGGATGGCGGTTCGCGCGGTTGATGCACACGCGCAATCGGTCCAGCAGCAACGCGCGATTGGGTAAATCTGTCAGACCATCGTGGTAAGCGTCGTGCAGCAGTTGTTGCTCGGCGACTTTGCGGTCGGTAATATCGGTGATCGAGCCAATCAGGCGAAGCGCCACCCCATGTTCGTTGCGCACGGTCAGACCGCTGACCATCACCCACATGTAAGTGCTGTCTTTACGCCGCACGCGGTGTTCGCTGCAAAATTTATTCGAGTTCCCGCTCAGGTGGGCGCGTAATCCCGCGCGCATTTCCGCTCGTTCGTCTTCGTGCACGTAACGCAACGCGTCTTTGAGCAAATCCGTGATTTCGTGCTCTTCGTACCCGAGCATTTCGGCCCAACGCGGCGAGAAAAAAATTCGTCCCGTGGGCAACTCACAGTCCCAAAGTGCATCGTTGGCAGCCCGAGCAGCCAGCGTGTAGCGCTCCTCACTTTCGCGCAGCGCATTTTCGACCTTCTTTTGATGGGTGACATCGCGCACGATACTCAGAATTTGATTGTCGTCGCAGGGTACCAGCCGGGCTTCGAAAAAACGGACTTCGCCATCCAGCGGAAGGGAGTATTCCAGTGTTTGTATTTCACCGGTTTCGATTGCCGTGTGGTATTGTTTTTCCGCCAGGGGAGCGATCGATTCGGGAAACGATTTGTTTAAATCGGAACCAAAGCTGTTCTTGTGGATTTGCGTTACGCGTTGCGCTTCGGTCGCAGCGAAATCCTGATACAACCCATCAATTCGATGCAGCATCAGCAGATCGGGCAAAGCAGACAAAATCGTGTTGTTGTGGCGTTCGCTTTCGGCAAGGGCTTCTTCGGCCTGCTGGCGGCGACGATACTCGGCGGATTCCGCAACCGCGCGTTGTAACGCATGGGGAAGTGAACAAAGGTGCGATTTGAAAATATAATCCGTGGCGCCCTGGCTCAGAAACCGGGTCACCGTGGCGTCTTCCTCATGGTGAGAAACCACGATAAACGGAACCATCGGGTGGGTGGAACGAAAGTCTTGCAGGACCTCGATGCCTTCCCAGTCGCCTAAATCGACTTCCGATAAAATCGCGTCGAACGGACAACCATCGGCCAGTCGGCGATTAAAATCGCCGCGATCGACGAGAAACTCGTGCGTGAAACGCAAACCTCCCTGTCGCAACGACGCAAGGGTCGCCTCGACATCTGGAGCGGTACGATCCAAGATTAAAATTCGCATTTCCGACACGTTTGACTCTTCGACCTCGATAGTTGATTAAACCACTTCGATCAGATTCAAGGCGAATCCGTCTCTTGCGGAATCATGTGCTTCGCGGATGGCGCTCGAAACAGCGTCCTTCTCGCAAAGAAACTTGTTTTTTTTTCGTCACGCTGGCATCGTGGACGATTTTCAAGGATCGAAAACGGTTGCGGGGAGAGGGGAGGCACCCAACAAGTACCGTTTCCAATGCATGCGAAGTAAACGGTACTTTGACCCGCCACGACAAGTCTTAAAAACAGAAAATGTCCAACTATGAAACGATTGCGCGATAAAAAGTTGTGAATAGAGAATTTGATGACTCGAATCAGGGCGATTGTCGCTACCTGAAGGGGTAGTTGCGAGAATCATATCCCAAATATTTTCAAACTTGTTGAGGGACGCTCTCTATTCCGCACGAGGATTTCCGTCGCCGGGTGCGTTCTTTCCTTGCTTCCGCTAACTATTCGCGCAAAATAATCGTTTTGCCAAATCTCATTTCGTCTTGAGGAGACGTGGAACATTGGGGATCTACGCACACGCCATTCATCTTCATGTTCCTGACAAGGACACGGGGCGGCTGCTAGCCACTGGATTGCTGAAAAGCCAGCAGTCCCTGATCATTTGTAAACCCTACGATTGTTGGATCAATGTGTACCTGGAAATGGGGCTGTCCTACAAAGACGTGCTCGATCTTCCGACGGCGACCTATATCGAGCTGAATTGTTACGATAGCGAAGGGCTCGATTTGCGGGTGTATGCTTCCGACCGCATGGTTTTTCTGTTCGAGAGCGGATGCGGCGACGTGGGGGAAGAAGAGGATCAGATCCTGGAAATCGCCGAAGAAATTTGGAAGAAAGAAAACCCGGAACTTGCCAGCAAAGCGGCCATTGAAAAACCTACCGTCGAGGGAGAAGGAGAGCCCGTGGCGGTGTCTCAACCCACGACGTTTTGGACGCTTTCCGAGGAGGAGCAGGAGCCCTTTCTGAAAAAGGCCCGCGAATCCAGCGAGTACAAAGATTTCGTCAACGACTCCCAGTCCGAAGATGCGCTTCCGGATTCCAAACTCTTCGAGCCATATTTACCGGAGGGACGCACACTCGAGGAACTGAATCACTTGCTGGGTGCGATCAGTTGTCGCCTTCATGGCCCCCCAACCGACGAAGCGGAAATTGCCGCGATCGAAAAATGGATGAACGGCGAGCGTCATTCCACCAAGGCGGAAGATTACGTGGCAGCGCTTTCGCGATTCTTTGGTCTGAGGGGCAGCGTCTGGAGCCTGGAAACGATCCAGGCGCAATTGGCCGATAAAGTCGATCGCCGGATCATTGCAACGGACGCGCTCGATGCGATGCCCGCAGCCGAGTAAAAATTTGCTCTGTTTACAAACTAGGAATCGCTCGCCAGAATGGCGAGCGATTTGGTTTTTTACGAACTCGCGCGTTGGCGATTCTGCCATCTCCCGCCGAAAAGTTCCTTCATGATTTTAGGTGGTTTGACAGGATTTTCAATGTCGATGACGCGCGGTTGCACGGCGACGATGCACTTTTGGATGTCCATCATCAAGTCGGTGTAGGTCTGCGGCCGATCCTCGGGGTCTTTTGCCATCATGTGGAGCACCAGATCGTTGGTTTCCGCGGCTAAGTGAGGCGCCAGTTGTATGGGCGGAACTGGCGGAGCGTTTTCGTGCATGTAAATCAGGTCGGCCACCGTGCGACCACGGAAGGGATAACGTCCCGTCAGCATCGTGTACAGCGTCACACCGAGTGAATAAATATCCGATCGCGCATCGGCGGCATTGGCGTCGTGGGCTTGTTCAGGTGAGAAAAACAACGGCGTCCCAACCCCTGCGGTGGGCGTTTGGTGGGCGATGGCGGTTTCTTTGGCCTCATTTAGCTGTCGCGCCAACCCGAGGTCGGCGATTTTGACTTGGCGCGTGCGGGTGATCATCACATTGGACGGTTTGATGTCCCGGTGGATAATTCCGGCTTCGTGCGCCGCTTCGAGCCCTTCGACTACCGCCTGCGCTACGATCAACGCGCGGTCCTCGGCAATCTGGCCGTTGATATTCAATAGCTCCTGGACCGAGATGCCATCGACGTATTCCATGACGATGAAGAAGATGCCTTCCGATTCGCCGCAATCCAGCACGCGCACCACGTTCGGGTGTGTAATCGCCGAGGCTGAACGCACCTCGTGCATCATACGGCGTTGAATATCGGGATATCGAATGCGCAATGCCGGATCGAGTATTTTGACCGCCACGGGCAGGTATAACTCCGGCTGATAGCTCAGGTACACCGTGCCGAAGGAGCCTTTGCCGATCTGGCGCGCCAGATGATAGTTTCCCACGCGGCGTCCAACGAGAAAAGCGCGCGTGGGCAGGGGGGATTCCTGGTTCGAGGACGCCAGAAGCGCCTCGATGTCCGCCTTAGGCTGGCCGCTGCCATCGACCGGCGCGGGTGTTACCAGGGTGGCGGCAAACGACACGCGCGCGGTTTCGATCGAAATGGTCTGATTCTGGGCCATTTCGAGGATTTCCGACTGCGAACGCGACAGGATGCCTTTTTCAAACAGATAATTCCAGATCGATTTTTTGCCCAGTTCATAGGCATCGGCCACCAATGCATCGATGACTCCGCCTGATGACACACCAGAATCCACCAGCAATCCGCGCAACTGCGTATAGATATTATTGCGAGTCATTACAATATGTACACCCTTGGGTGTCCGGCTTTATCGGTGTCTTGCGCCTCACCCCACTCGACAGCTTTCGGTTTCGATCCAGTTGTCCAGATCGTAAACCGACAATTTTCGTTGCAACGTGGAGCGCGAAATACCGAGCTGCCGGGCACACTTGGACTTATTAAAATTCAATTGTACCATCGCGTGCTTGATATAATTTTTTTCGACTTCCTCCAGTGTCAGAATATCTTCGAGTTCCTTCGCGGTGGTAACGCGTGAAGATCCCCCGATGTCGCCAGCCAGTTCTCGCTCGATGGAGGGCATGATCGAGGACTCGGGCGACATGAAACAGTATCGCCTTAGACTCATTTCGTCTAGCTGAATTACGTCGGAGTCGGCCAAAATTAACAAACGCTCGACCATATTTTTTAATTCGCGCACGTTGCCGGGCCATTCATACAGGCGGAAAAATTCCAAAACTTCCTGGGAAAACCCGTAAACTTTCTTGCCCAATTCCATGCTTTTTTCCTGCAAAAACAGGTAGGCAAGCTTCTCCATGTCCTCGATATGGCTTCTTAACGGGGGCATTTCGATCTTCATGACGGCGAGCCGGAAATACAGATCTTCGCGGAATTCGCCTCGACCGCAGAGCTTTTCGAGATCGCGATTGGTGGCTGCAATCACGCGGATATCGACCTTGCGGCTTCTTTCCGAGCCAATACGCGCGACCATTTTTTCTTCCAAAACCCGCAACAGCTTGGGTTGAACGCTCAGGTCCAGGTCGCCGATCTCATCGAGAAAAATCGTTCCGCCGTCGGCAAGCTCGAACAGGCCTTTGCGCGATTCGCGGGCATCGGTGAACGCACCGCGCTCGTGCCCGAAGAGTTCCGCTTCGACCAAGGGACGGGGGATCGCCGAGCAGTTGACCTTGATCAGCGGTTGATTGCGTCGGCTGCTGAGTTGGTGGATGGACTCGGCAGCCATTTCTTTCCCCGTGCCGCTTTCGCCGGTGATCAGAACCGGTGTCGAAGGCGTTTTGGCTACCCGGTCGATCATCAGGTTCACCGCGCAAATTTCCGGCGACGAGCCCACCAGGCGCCGTTGATTTTGGAACCCGCGGAGAGGATTTCGCTCGGCGGCGGCTCGCGTGATGGCGACACGGCGTGCTTCGATGGCCTGGGACACCACGTGGAGCAACGTATCCACCGTAAAAGGCTTGGTCAGGTAATCGTAGGCACCCTTTTTGGTAGCGGAAACGGCTGTCGCCACCGAAACGTCGCCTGAAATCACGATCACGTGGAGATAGGGATCGCGGGCGATCAACTCGGGTACGACCTCGTCGCCACGCCCGTCGGGCAGGTGAATATCCAGCAGCACGATGTCCACCGTCTGGGTTTCCATCAGCTCCAGAAAGCCGGCAACGCTGGTCGAGGTTTGAACCTGATGACCGGCGTTTTGCAAAATTCGGGCAAACAAATTGCGTATGTTATCATCGTCATCGACAACAATTATAGAAGCCACCGCATCGAACTCCATATACGAAGTGGTAGAAAAAGGCGTTTAGAACTTTGGTGAATCGGAAATAAGGGTTCCATGAAATGACCAAGATGACAACAGGAAAGTGACTCATTTCGGATCATGGCTGACCGAAAAAGATACACAGGGATTTTGGGTTGAAATTTCAATGGGGATTGCCATCGGAGCAGGCTTTTGGTAGCCTGAAAAATCGGCAGAGTATTTACGTCAATTTACGATAAACGGGACGGCACCCTCGCAGAGGCGATAATTCATGGATCTGGAAAATCTGTCGCGCGAAGAACTGATCGCCTTGGTGCGACGGTACCAAAAAGAGTCCACGCAGCATACGAAGAACCGCATCACGTTGCCTCAGCCATCGGACCAACTCCTGCGGTTGGCGTTCGAAACCATGAGCGACGGGGTGGTTGCGTGCGACATGGACGGCGCGATTCAATTCGTCAATCCTGCAATGGGGATGTTGACGGGTCGAGCGGCTGAAAAATTAGTGGGCCGCCGGATCGATCAAGCATGGAGCGAACGCAAACTTCGGGACAACGGACTGCACGATTCCACTACTACGGTCGAGTTGGAAATTATCCGCCCCGACGGCACCACCTGTCTGGTCCACCGCAAATCCTTTACCCTGGAAACCCAGCCGCCGATTCAGGTTGGTCTCTATCGAGATATCACCCATTTAAAACACATCGAGCAAAAACTGCGCGAGGAGCATGATTTTCTGTCGGGGATTTTACAGACGGGGATGACGGCGATTATTGCGCTCAACGAAGAAGGGCGGATCGTTTATTGTAACGAGGCGACGGAAAAAATGCTTGGCGTTCCCATGGATCGAGTCCTTGGACGATTGTGTTCCGATCCCGCGTGGGACATACGCGATTTGAACAATGATCCGATTCCTTATGCCGAGATGATGTTTAGTCGTCTCAAGGACCATGACGAAAAAATCTCCGAACGGATTATGCAAATACGGGCCGCGGATGGCGAGTCGCGAATTCTATCGGTTAAGGCTGCTCGGTTGGAGAGTGGGGAAGAGGAGTTTTCCGGAGCGGTTTATTCCATTCTTAACATCACCGAACAGTATAAGTCCGAAAAATGGCTGCGATTGGCCGAACGGGCACTCGAATCCACCTTCAACGGAATTGTCATCAAAGATGCCCGGCAACCCGATGTCCCGACGGTGTACGTCAATGCCGCTTACGAACGCATGACGGGATATGACGCGAGCGAGATCATCGGTCGAAATTGCCGTTTTTTACAGGGTGACGACCACGACCAGGAAGGCGTCGAAGCAATTCGCACCGCTATTCGTGAAAAATGTCCTGCGCGGGTTCGATTACGCAACTACCGCAAAGACGGATCGATGTTCTGGAACGAATTGTACGTCGCACCGGTCTGTAACGAAAAAAAAGATGTCACGCATTTTGTCGGTGTCGCTCATGATGTAACGGAGGAACAAGAAGCTCTCGTTGCTTTGCGCGAAAGCGAAGAAAAATACCGTAATATCATCGAGCAGGCTTCGGATGCGATTTTTGTGGCTACTCAAAAAGGCCAGTTGGTCGATGTGAATCATGTGGGGACGGAGTTGATCGGTTACACGAAGGAAGAATTGTTTTCCATGTCGTTGATCGACCTGATTGATCCCGACAATTTACGTGCCACACCGCTTCGTATCGATGACCTGCGCACCGATCAAAGTCTGATGAGCGAGCGTCGTCTGAGACGCAAAGACGGCTCGATGATCGATATTGAAATCAACGCCAAATTACTGCCTGGCGGTTTGATACAGGGCATTGTGCGCGATCTCAGCAAACGCCGCGAAGCCGATGCGCTGCAACGCACGTTAGCCGATCTGGGGCAACGTTTGAGTGGCGCGTCATCGAGCCGCGAAGTCGCGGAACTCGTGGCCCAGGCCGCCGACCGTTTATTGGGCTGGGACGTGTGTTTTGTAGGGTTTTATCAGGAAAAAGAGAACCGCGTCATTGGGCTCTATGCGATGGATACCGGCCAGGACGGCGTTCGTTTCGATTGTACACCCGAGTTGGAAAAGCCGCATACGCCTAGTCCGATCTTCCTGAAGACTTTGCGAGAAGGCGCCCAGATTATTACTCCGGAAGCGCGCAAAAAACTCAAGCGTCTGAATCGGTTTGGCGATCAATCGCACACCAGTGAGAATATCCTTTTCGTTCCCCTGCGTGAAAAAGGCGGTCGTAACGTTGGAGTCTTGTCAGTTCAAAGTTATACGCCGAACAAGTACGACAAAAATGCTTTACTGACGTTGCAATTGCTCGCCGATTCCTGTGCCGCCGCCATTGCGAATACGCGCGCGGAGGAAGCGTTGCGTCGTCGTGTAAAGATGGAAGAGATGATCATCGATATCTTGCGGCATTTTGTTGAACAACCGCCGGAACTCGTTGATGAAGGTGTCAATGCCGCGCTGAAATTGCTCGGCGAGTTCACCAACGTTGATCGCAGTTATTTCTTCTCGGTCGATAGCGAAGCGAAAACTATTACGAACACACACGAATGGTGCGCGCCGGGTATTGCATCCGAAATCGAAAATTTGCAGGAACTTCCGTACGACGAAGTTCCGTACATCATGAAAAACCTGGAATTGCTGGATGCTTTCTATATTCCAAGTGTTGCGGACATGAGTGAGGAGGCTGCGCGCGACCGCGAATTATTGCTGGCTCAATCAATTCAATCGTTGATTTTGATTCCAGTCAGTTCGGGTAATCGTTTGCTGGCCTTTATCGGATTCGATTCCGTGCGCGAAGAAAAATCATGGACGGAACAAGACATCACTGGCCTCAGTGTGGTTGGCGAAATCATCTATTCGGCGTTACAGCGCAAGAGCACCAGCATGGCGCTTGCCGCGAGCGAAGAACGCCTCGAATTGGCGCTTCGTGGAGCGAATCTCGGCTTGTGGGACTGGAATATTCCTGCGGACCGAATTGTCATCAACGATCACTGGGCGACCATGGCGGGATACGATCCGCTTGAGGTCGATCTGACATTCCAGGGGTGGAAGAATCTGGTCCATCCGGACGATTTGCCGGAAATGATCGCTCGGTTGAATGCGCACTTGAATGGAATGATTCCGTTTCACGAAGCGGAATTTCGCATTCGCACAAAGACAGGCGATTGGAAATGGGTCCAGTCGCGCGGCAAAGTTGTCGAGAAGAGCGAAGAAGGTGAACCGGTGCGCGCAACCGGGACGCAGATGGATATTACCGAGCGCAAACAAGCCGAATTGATTTTACGCACGATTGCCGAAGGGGTTTCCGGAGCGGTAGGCGATGCATTCTTCCGTTCCGTCGTTCAGTATTTGGGTCTGACGCTGGGCGCTGACATTGTGTTCGTTGCCAAGTTGCTAAACCTGGACCCAGGAGAAATTCGTACGCTTGCGATGTATGCAGATGGCGAGATTGTTGAAAATATCGATTATCAGCTCAAGGGTACGCCCTGTCGAAAAGTCGTCGAAGGCCAACTAAACGTTGTTTCACGCAACGCGAAAAAATTGTATCCAGACACCGTGCTTGCCGAATTGGATGTCGAAGCCTATATTGGAATTCCCCTGAGAGATTCCAGCGGAGCTACCAACGGATTGATGTCGGTGATGTTCCGGCGGCCATTGGAATCCATTGCGATGGCTCAATCAATGATTCGAATTTTCGCCATCCGCGCAGAGGCCGAACTGGCGCGTATGCAGGCAGAACAGCAACGGTTGGAACTCGAAGCGCAAGTGTTGCATTCGCAGAAACTCGAAAGCCTGGGCATCCTGGCGGGTGGAATTGCACACGACTTCAACAATCTGCTCGCAAGTGTGATGGGCAATGCGGGTCTGGCGCTGATGGAAATGCCGGAAGATTCGCCCGCGCGTTACAGCATCGAGCAAATCGAAGTTACCACACATCGGATGAGCGATTTGACACGCCAGATGCTTGCTTATTCCGGTCGTGGCAAATTCAACGTGCGCACCGTGAATTTGAATGACATGGTTCAAGAGATGGCCGAGTTGCTCAACGTAACGATCAGCAAAAAAGCCCAGTTGAAATTCGATTTGTCCGCTCAACCGGTCTTTATCGAAGTCGATACGACACAAGCCCAGCAGATTTTGATGAACCTGATCACCAACGCCTCCGATGCGCTCGAGGAGCAAAGCGGGATCATCTCGATTTCAACCTCCATTGTCGATGCAGGACCCGAAAATTTTCACTCCGTCCCCTGGCGGAGCGAACTGCAAGTAGGCGAATACGTGATGCTTGAAGTTTCCGATAACGGATGCGGGATGGATGAAGCCACCCGCGAGAAAATTTTCGATCCGTTCTTCACCACAAAATTCACCGGTCGTGGGTTGGGGTTGGCCGCTGTGCTGGGTATTGTGCGTTCCCACCGCGGTGCGATTCAGGTGGAAAGCAGGATAGACGATGGTACGACATTCCGCGTTTACTTTCCGCGCAAATCCACGAAACACGGTTCGGAATCTTCGGTTCGTTCCTTTAAAAACGATTGGAAACCGCAAGGGACTGTTCTTGTTGTCGATGATGAAGAATCCGTACGGAACGTGGCGGCACGTGTCCTGAATCGTATGGGGCTGGAAGCGCTTGTGGCCCAGGACGGGCTCGAAGCGATTGTGATGGTTTCCGAAAATCGTGGAGAATTGGCAGCGATTTTACTCGATCTCACCATGCCTCATCTGAGCGGAGAAGAAACGTTCGACGAAATTCGTCGCATCGATGAAAAAGTCCCCGTTATTATGATGAGCGGCTACAACGAGCAGGAAATCACCGAACGATTCAAAGGCAAATATCTTGCGGGGTTTCTAGCGAAACCTTTTGGCCCATCGGAATTGCGTGAAAAGCTGATGGCGATCTTAACGAACGAACATGCCAGTCAATCTTCCGAGGATTGAAAATCCAAAACCGCCAGCGGAATGCCGCGCGTGTGAGTGCGAATTTCCGTCAGGCTGGAAATTTCTACCTCGGCCAGGGGACCGCCTTCCTGGCGACTGGCGACAATTCCCGCGATCCTGATTCCGCGTGCTTTCAAACATTCGACCGCCATCAACGTATGACTGATCGTGCCGAGCCGCGTGCGCGTTGCCAACACGACAGGCAAACCCAGACGCGCGATCCAGTCGGCGACCGTTCCCGAGTTCGACAATGGCACAAGCGGTCCGCCAATTCCCTCAACCAGAAATCGCGCGTCGTTTTTTTCGCATGCACGAGCCAGACGCTGCACTCGCCGTTCGACTGCGCCTAATGGAAGTCTCCGTCCCTCGGCGCGCGCCGCGCTGACTGGACCAAGCGGCGCCTTGAACGACAAGAGCGCTTCGCCGTGCGTTTCCCCGCAGGCGTGCCATACTGCGTCGGCTCCGTCCCCACAAGCAGTGTCTAGCTTTTTGGCGTCGTCGCAAACCCAGCGTCCTCGTCTGATTGTGCAATCCGACGCGATGGGTTTTACCGCGCAAACGGCGCATCCAAACGCACACCATGCGCGTGCAATCGCCGCTGAAACCACGGTTTTCCCAACTTCCGTGTCCGTTCCGGTGACAAATATCGCACGTTCATCGCGCAGAGGTTTCCAAGAATCGAGAGATTGAAGGGGTTTGGGGGGCATGGGAATTCTCAATGTTAAGAATATTTCAAGGGCTTTGTTCAAATGGCGGTATTAGCCGAACAGTTTGATGTTTTTTTATCTTTGCTCGGTGAGTTCTGTGGCCAAAAACTAAAGCTGTAAACTTACAACTCACCAAACAAATGCTGACTCACCCAGCCTTGAACGAGCACATCGCCCTCGATCGGTTCGCTTGTTACGTGATGCAGGCGCAGGGCATTGCTCATCGATGTAATCGGATTATCGCCCACAAGCGCGGAAAGTGTCTCCGTCCCCGAACCGATCAGCACAGGCGCGACAAAAACCGCGACACGGTCCACTGCGTTCGACGCCACGAATTGTCCGGCGACACGGCGGCCTCCTTCGACCAGTAGCGATTGGATATTCCGTCCCCTCAGCGTCAGCAGCAAATCGGGAATCGACACGCCGGGGCCATTTCCCGCGCGGCGCAACCGCCACACGTCGGCTCCGCGTGCGCGCAAGCGCTCTTCGGCTTCGTGCGATGCGTCTTCAGCGCAAATCACCACGGCTTGTCCTTCGGTTTCGGTGACGAACGGATGGTCTTCCGGTAACCGCAAACGCGAATCGAGCACCAAACGCGCGGGATGCGGTAAATGGCCCAATTCAACGTCTCGAACGTTCAACCGCGTGCCGTCTTGCAACGCCGTTTCCACCCCGACAACAATCGCATCGTGGGCGGCGCGAAGTTCGTGCGCCCGGCGACGCGAGGCCTCATTGCTGATCCACGCCGAATGACCGCTGGAACTCGATGTGCAGCCGTCGAGGCTCATTGCCCACTTGAGCGTAACCAACGGACGTCCCATTGCGTGAAACGTGTTGAACGCCGGGTTGAGCAGGCGGGCTTCGGTTTCTCGTACACCGGTTTTTACGTCGATTCCCGCAGCGCGTAATCGCTCGACACCGCCGCGAGCCTCAATATTCGGATCGCGTTGAGCGATCACCATGCGCGCAATGCCTGATTCGAGAATGGCGTCGGTACAAGGAGGCGTTCGCCCGTGGTGATTACAGGGTTCCAGGGTGACATACATCGTCGCGCCACGCGGGTCTTGGTCGCAGGCGGCCAAGGCGTTGCGTTCGGCGTGGGGGAGACCTGCTCGTTCGTGGTAGCCTTCGCCGAGCAGGTTACCATCGCGTACGACAACGGCACCTACAGCCGGATTGGGACGCGTTTGTCCCTCGGCGCGGCGTGCTAAATCCAAAGCACGGCCCATCCATTCATAGTCGGTGGAGGAAGTCATCTTGTTAGAGCCGCCGGATGAGACTTTAAAAGGAGAACGGGCATTTTGCCCGTTCCAAAGTTTCCTTTAAACGGACAGGAGGCCCGTTTCCCTTTACATTCCGTGGGCGAGACGTTCAGCCAGTTCGCGCGGCAGACCGGCTTCGAGAATTGCGTTCTGGGCCGCGGCCAAATCGTACGGCAGACGGCGAATTTCCAGGCGTTTTTCCTCGAGGTCCAGCAGCACGAAGCACGCGTGCGGGTTGTGGTCGCGCGGTTGACCGACCGAGCCGACGTTCACCAGATAACGCCGATTTTCACGCAGATCGATTTCCGGGCGCGAAGGGCAAGCCAGGTTTCCGGCTTCGTTTTCAATGATGAAGGGCTGATGGCTGTGCCCGATGAAGCAAATCTGCTCGGTGAAATAATTGAAATTCAACCGGGCTTCGCCCATGGTCAGGATATAGTTCCATTCGCCGGGATCTTTGGGCGAGGCATGCACGTAGAAAAGATTGTTGGCTTGATCGGCAATCGTCAGTGGCATCTGGCGCAGAAACGCGATATTCGATTCGGAAAGGACTTCTTTTGTCCAGATCACGGCTGCCTTGGCGATGTCGTTGAAATTCGTGATATCCGTCAGCAGAAGGCAAGCGTGGTCGTGGTTGCCCGCGATGACCGGAATTTCGCGCTCGCGCAATGCTTCGACGCATTCGTTGGGGCGCGCTCCGTATCCCACCACGTCGCCGCAACAAACGGTTAAATCCACGTTCTCGCTGTCGATCGCTTCGAGAACGGCCTGCAGCGCGTGGTAATTCCCGTGAATATCCGAAAAAACGGCAATGCGTTTTGCCGGCGTGGTGATCACACTATTAGTTTGTTGGGTCGGATTCCCACTCATAGTCATTACCGGTCATTTCTTTTAGTTTTCTGGCTGCTTCCCGACGAATAACGGGGCTCTTATTTTCTAATGCACGAATCCAGCGGCGGAAAATCTTTGCATCTACGCCATCGGGCACGGCGATTTCACCCGAAGCGGCGAGTGGGGCAACTGGAGTTTCTTTGGGGGCGGCGATTTCCTGAATTTCACCTGCTGGGATGGGTCTCGAAGGCGGTGCTTCTTCTTCCTCCGGCTCGTCCTCGATGATCAATCCCTCTGGCATGGCAATCGGGCCAGAACCGGGTTCTGCGTCCGCAATGACACCACCAAACAGAGCATGTTCTTCCGATGCGTCCTCATCCTCGACATCGTCGGTTCCCGCCAATTCCGGATCCTCGAGCAGTTGGTGCGAATCGGGTTCGGCAAAGGCGTGTTCTTCTTCCAGGGACAGCACGTTTTCGTTTTCAATCAACGCGCCAGGCCGTTGTGCCGACCAACCGCCTCCTTCTTCCATCAGTTTTTCGGCTTCGACTTGTTCCCATTCAAGCGCGGCGGCTTCTTCATCCACGCTGTGATCCGCATAGGCTTCGTCCGCCTCGGATTCCAACGCTTCCAGTTCTTCTTCGGTCATGGGGGCAAATTCGTCATCGTCCACTCGTGTGGCAATGTGACCCGAAAGCGGTCCCACCGTTTCGCTGCTGGGCAGGCGGAAATCGTCTCCGACCGGATGGAAGCTTTCTTCCTGTTCGCCTTCTTCTTCGGCCAGTTCCGGGCTGGGCATGACGACCCCGGCGGTCTGGTCCTCGGCGAACATTTCTTCGGGGCCGACTTTGAACTGGAGTACCGTGGTGCCGAAGATCAACTCGTCTTCTTCCTGAAGCACGGCTTCTTTGACGGGGTCGCCGTTCAGCGTGGTGCCACGCCAGGAACCCAAATCGCGCAACGTGTGGTTGCCGCCTTCTTTGACGATCACCGCGTGTTTTTTCGATACAAACCAATCGTGGAGGCGCACATCGTTTTCATTGGCGCGTCCGATGGTTGTTTCGGCTTTGTCGAGTCGGAAAATTTGATTGGCTTGCTTGCCACGGGTAACAACCAGAGCCGCCACCAGACCGTCTTGATCGTCGGCGCCCATGGCGGCCAGATCGACGGAGCCCTCGACGGGAGGGGCAGCGGGTGGGGGGGCTTCGTTGGCTCGTGAGGCGATTGCGGAGGTCGAAGCTTTGTTCACGAAGTGCAGTTTATGCTTGCCGATCGAGATAATATCGTCGTCGGCCAACTCTGTTTTCGTCACTTTGACGCCGTTGACAAAGCACCCGTTTGCCGAGTTCAAATCCGTCAGAATGTAATTTCCATCCTGATAACGGATGCGCGAATGATTGCGCGAAACGGACAGGTTCTCCACGATAATGTCATTATCGCGTGCCCGACCGATCGAAATCACGTCCTTATTGATCTCGTACTGCTGGATCACAGTGTCCCCGAGCTTTACGATAATCATCGCCATGGGTGGTTCACAATCCTCGACTTAGGTTGATGGCGCCGAAAAATCCGCAATGCCTGACAACGCTTTCCAAAAGTGGGGTCTCGACTGACTCACATGCCAGAAGTACACAGACCGCGGCTGAGGGTGCAACTGATAACCGCAGGTGAATAACGGGTCACTTTAAACGGGACATCCTCAGGACCACTAGCCTTTTTTTATCTTCAACCCAGAACGCCTTACATTCCTCAAGCCCGAAAAACGTGGCAGATAATTCGCCATACCGCAATCAAGACTTACACCGGCCCGCAAGTTTTTTCTCATCAAGCATCTCGCCGTCCGATTGAGAATCCCCAACGGTTCCTGTTACCGGATGATAACGCGACCATAAAATCAACCCGATGCCCACGGCGGCAAAGAAAATTGAATAAAAAGTTCCGCGGCTCATTCCGAGGATTAAGGAAGCATCGGGCTCGCGAAATTGCTCACCCACCATTCGCACCACGGCGTAAAGCAGGAAAAACTCGCCCGTCAGACGTCCTTCGTGCCGCGTGGCGCTCGTTTTCCAGAACCGCCACTGGGTGAAAACGATGAGCAGCAACCCTTCGAGAGCTGCTTCGTAAAGCTGTGAAGGATGGCGCGGAACCACCGGAGCGCCTTGGAGAGCGCACTGCGGGAAAATCACCGCCCAGGGCACATCGCTGGGTTTTCCCCAAAGCTCGCCGTTTATAAAATTGGCAATCCGACCCAGCATCAACCCGGGAGGCGCAAGCGTGCACAACACATCGCCGAGTTGAAACAGGCGGATTTTCTCTCGGCGACAAAACCATAACGCCGCAATGAAAACGCCCGCAAAACCACCATGGCTGGCCATGCCGCCTTCCCACACCCGAATGAAAACCAATGGATTCGCCAGAAATTCCGGTAAATTATACAAGAACATGTAACCCAGCCGTCCGCCGATCATCACACCGAGAATCAACGCGGTGAACAGGTTACTCTCTTGGTCCGGCGTTAGCGACGAACGGCCTTTGCGGCGATAAAATGCCAGCAACCAAAGCGCCGTGACGAATGCCAGCACATAAGCCAAACCATAATAGCGAATGCCAAAGTTATCGCTGAACTGGATCAGGAAAGGGTCCAGGTCGTGAACCCAGTGCGTGGCGGCGAGAAAAGAAAACGCGTTCGGCATCTTATCGTTTCATGACATAGGGTGAGGATCAAACCAGCGAGCGGTTATGAATTTGCCCACACAACGGGCGCAACCCTGAGATTGACGTCTGTGGGATGGAATCGGAACTTTTGGGTAGATACAATAAACGGGATTCACAGGATAAAATTCGGGTAATTGATTTGCATGAACAGCGCCGGGTAATGTATTTCGATTCGTTTTGGCATTTTGCGTTTCTCCATCCTTCTTATCCTGCTTATCCCGTCCAAATACAAAATCCACCCCTCGTGTTTTCGCTTTGCCCAGAATTCAAAACGTGTTCGGATAATCGTAACGAAACACCCAGAAGCATTTCAAGGACACCGTCCGCATGTCCGGCTCTTCGCCTGCCACCGTGTTGTTCATCGCTCACGACGCCGAAAAGTCCGGCGCGCCGCGCGTTACCACGCAATTGGCGCGGCTTTTAGCAGAAGAGGGCCGCCGGGTTCGCGTTTGTTTCCCGCGACGAGGCGATTGCGAAGAAGACGCGCGTTGGGCGGGCATCGAAACTGTTGTCGTCGATAATCCGCCACGGTCGCTAACGAGCGAAAAGGGCATCGTCGGAAAGCTCCGCCTCGCATACAAACGCCTCACGTCCATTTTAGGCTACTACCGCATCGCGCGTCGTCGCGATGTTGGTGTGGTCTGGGTTGGCTCTGTCGTTTCGATCTTTGCGGGAATTGGCGCATGGCTAGCGGGCAAACCTGTCGTCTTTCACATTCACGAAGTTGTCGCCGCGCGCGGCACCGATCGCTTTCGTATCTGGCTGATCAAACGACTTTCGTGTGTGATCGTCTTTGCTGCTCGGCGAGGGAAAGTTTCCTTTCGTCCACGCCCCAGGCGACAACAATGGGTGTACCTTCCCAACTTTGTTGACCCCGGTCGCATGGCCGTTCGTTCCGATTCGCGTGTGCTTTTGCGACGAGACCTGGGAGCTGCACCAGGAAACATCGTGATTCTTACGGTCGCTTTTTTGCTGCCGCACAAAGGCATCGATGTCTTGCTCGAAGCCTTCCGCCGCGTGCTTCGTGTTCATCCCAACGCTGTCCTGTGGATTGCCGGAGGCGAACACCCTGCTGCGCGTGCTTACCACCGCGAGTTGCGTGAATTTGTGACAAGTCATAAAATGGGAAACAGCGTTCGGTTTCTCGGTCACCGCGAAGACGTGCCTGCGTTGCTGGCGGCTGCCGACGTGTTCGTGCTCGCCTCGCGATTCGAAGCGTTTCCGCTCAGTATTGTTGAAGCCATGGCTGCTGGCCTGCCCGTTGTCGCCAGCAACGTCGGCTCCATCAGCGACATGGTCATTGACGGCCAGACCGGACGACTTGTGCCGCCGGAAAATCCTGCTGCGCTGGGGCGAGCGCTGGGAAGCTACATCGAACGCCCCGCCGACCGCCGCGCCCACGGTAAACGCGCCTGCGCTCGCGCCACGCGCCGGTTCACCGCTGAAAGAGCAAAAAAACAGATGGTGGATGTTGTGGAATCGCTTCTGCCGCGCCGTTAAGGAGTAGGAAGTCCCGCGCCAAACACGCGAGGCAATCGATCACCCAGTTCGGTGATATAATTAGTCAGTCCGGTTTTAGTTCCCCGCATTTTCAATTCTTCTAACGAAGAGGAACTCCAACATTCACGTTCCCGATCGAAATTCCCGCCTGTCAGTTTTTTCAGAACCCGTTTTGCGTCGCGTGGGTTACCTTTATCGTCGTTTAACCGTTCAGCTTCCTTGCAGGGATCGAATGAAATTTCGTTTTTGATGTTTTCTAATTCGGTTTCTTCTCGTTTGTCTTTTGGAGAAAATCCGTTCAACACCCAACATTCGCGCTTTGGGTGGGCCACGCCGATGATGATTTCGAATGGCCAGTGGTTTGGCTCCGAAACATCATGTTTTTCTTCAAGCGGTTTGCTGTTGCGTGCTTCTTCAAAACCTTCAAGCCTCAATTTCTTTTTATCAGAATCACATAAAAGAATTACGGCATCAATCTTTCTTGAAGAGTTTTTCTTCAATGCTGCTAACATAATTCGGGCACACTTGAGATGAGGAAACTTCTTCCATTTTCCAGTAATTTCAAGATTGAAACGATTGTCAGCTTGAAACTTTTTTACTATTTTGGACAATGTACCCCACTTGATATAGTTGTGTTCTGAATCGAAGCTAATCCATTCACGATAATCGTCTATATTGTCTTTGTCGATCCAATGCAATTCGGCATTTTCGATAATAACGCGATCTGCCAAGTCCGACCCAATCATTTGATCTGCCTGAGCCTCGCAAACAATCGCGAGATGATACGCCGCCTCATGATTCATTGGATTGTGGCTCCTTGTTCACAATCCAATCCTCTGCCACGGCGCTCCAGAACTCGCCGGGTAGCATAATTTCCTTCCACTCATCGAATTCGGGATGATCCGTCAGTTTACCAACGGCTGCCGTGCCGTCATCTTTAAGCGTCATCAAGCGGATTTCCTCGGGCTTCAAATAGTTGAGCAAATAAGGCGAATGCGTGGTTGCGATAATTTGCAAATCGGGAAACATCTCCATGATTTTACGAATTTGAAGAATCAGATTCTCATGTGCTCTTGGGTGAAGACCGCGATCAATGTCATCGACTAATAAGACCTTAATATACTTCTCTCCAAGAAGAACCGACAATAACCCAATAACAATTAAGGTTCCTTCACTCAAGGATTCAGCCGAAAGTTCGGGGGCGTTTTTCATACTAACCAGCATTTTCCGGCCCATATAAGTTCTTGAAACCGTGTGGGCCATTTGCTGGTTATTGATCGAGATTGTTTCAACTTCATCGCGATTTACTTGAGCAGGAACAAGCTTGATTGATTCAAGTTCTGGAATAACGGCACGAATGGAATCTACCAGCGAATTAAAATTGGCATCGGAATTAAGTTTTAATTCTGCTAAAAACGAGGGTAGCCCGTAGCCATCATCATCAACAATGATAAGTTCTTTGGAAATATAAGATGGTGCAGCTAATCGATTGGGGTGAAGTTTCAAGGCTCTGAGACGCCAAATCCCACTATAATATGAAATTTGTTCAATAGGTTCCAACCATTCTTGTTTGTCAGATGGAAATTTCCTCGATGAATATTGAAAACCATTTCCTGAATTCTTTGTTAATATAGGCTCTAGACCATTAAAGTTGAATGGTTTTTTCCTGTTTTCGCTTTCAAAATATAAATCTAGTTCGATGTTGTGGTGTTCACCAGTCCATACTTGAAAGTATAGAACTTTTCCAGGTTGCGAGGTGAAATCTTCACCTTTGCTTTTGGAAAGGATATTTCCGATACTCCACTTCCCCGTGAACACGTCTTTAGGAACCGTATTTCCCACCTTGTAATGTATCTCCAGCCCCTCCAGCACGCTCGTTTTTCCGCATCCGTTCGGGCCGACGATCACCGTCAGGCGTTCGAAATCCATTTCGACATCTTTGAGAGTCTTGAAATTTTCAAAGCGGGCTTTGGTGATCATCGCGTGCTCTCCACAGGAGGCTTTGGAGTAAAAACGAACACGGTACCAGGAAATCCTGGTACCGCGCGGGGAACAGACTCAATCGTTGTTTTTCGTTGGGACAGCTTACGCCGTTACGCCTTGGGCGGCTTTGACGATAACCGAGAAATCGCCCGCTTTCAGCGCCGCGCCGCCGATCAGGCCGCCGTCGATGTCTTTCTGCGACAGCAGTTCGGCTGCGTTCGCCGCATTCATCGATCCACCGTACTGGATGCGAATCGCCTGGGCGGTGGCTTCGCCGTACAGGTCCGTCAGCACGCCACGAATGAAGGCGTGAACTTCCTGCGCCTGATCCGGGGTGGCTGTGCGGCCGGTGCCGATGGCCCAGACGGGTTCGTAGGCAATGACGCACTGGGCGGCTTGGTCGGCAGGAATTCCGGCAAAGCAGCCGCGCACCTGGATTTCCACGACCGGCATTGTGATGCCGCCGTCGCGGTCGGCAAGCGTTTCGCCGACGCAGATAATCGGCAGCAGACCAAATTCAAAGGCCGAACGGATTTTTACGTTCACGCCAGCGTCGGTTTCGCCAAAGTATTGGCGGCGTTCGCTGTGGCCCAGGATCACGCATTGCACGCCCGAAGCTTTCAGCATTTCAGCGCTGATTTCGCCTGTGTAGGCGCCGCTCTGAACCAGCTTGCCGTCTTTTTCCACGGTGTGCAGGTTTTGCGCGCCGAGCAGAATGTTCGAGCCTTCAAGCGCGACGGTTGCCGCAGCGATCGTCGTGAAAGGCGGGCAAACGGCGATATCCACGCCATCCACATCCGCAACGAGGGGTTTGAGCGCGTCGATCAACTCGGTCGCGCCCGCGCCCGTTTTGTTCATTTTCCAGTTACCAGCAATAAACGGTTTGCGAGACATCAGAGAAACTCCTGTCGTTCCTATTTTCGTGGAAGAGAAAAAGGCCCGCCAGACCGGAAAGTCGATCGGGCGGGCCTCGAGTTTTTTTCATCCTGCCGCGAGGCAGAAGGGAAACCTTAGCCCAACTTGACGCACAAGTCGATGCAGCGGTTCGAGTAGCCCCATTCGTTGTCGTACCAGGACAGGACCTTGACCTGGTTTTCAATCACATAGGTACCCGAAGCATCGACCGTCGAGCTGGCCGGGCAGTGGTTGAAGTCAGTCGAAACCAACGGCTCTTCGCAGAAGCCCATGATGCCCTTCAGCGCGCCATTGGCGGCTTCCTTCAGGGCGGCGTTCACCTCGTCCTTGGTCGTGTTGACCTTGACTTCGGCCACGAAGTCAACCAGCGAGACGTTCGGGGTGGGGACGCGGATGGCCAGGCCGTCCAAGCGGCCTTTGAGTTCAGGAATCACAAGGCCGATCGCGCGGGCAGCACCCGTCGAGGTCGGGATCATGGAAAGAGCGGCGGCGCGAGCGCGACGCAGGTCTTTGTGGGCGATGTCCAGCACGCGCTGGTCGTTCGTATAGCTGTGGATCGTCGTGACAAGGCCTTTGACGATGCCGAATTTGCTGTGCAGAACGCTGACGACCGGCGCGAGGCAGTTCGTCGTGCACGAAGCGTTCGAGATGACCTTGGCGTCCGAAGGAATCGCGTCGCAGTTCACACCCATCACGACCGTGTAGTCCGCGTCAGGAGAAGGCTGGGAAACGATAACGGCTTTCACGCCGCCTTTCAGGTGCTTGCCCGCGTCGGCTTTCTTGCTGAAAATACCTGTCGATTCGATGACGTAATCCACGCCCAGTTCGTCGTGCGGCAGGTTGGCGGGGTCGCGTTCAGCCGTGACCTTGATTTTTTTGCCGTTGATGACGAGGTCGTTGCCATCGACTGCAACGGTGCCGTCGAATTTGCCGTGGACCGAGTCATACTTGAACAGGTGAGCGTTGGTTTCCGTCGGAACCAAGTCGTTGATCGAAACCACCTCGACTTTGCCGCTTTCGATGGCGGCACGCGCCACCAAACGACCGATACGACCGAAACCATTAATGGCAATCTTGGGTAAAGACATAGAGCTATCCCCCAGAAAATGAAAGTTGTGGGTATTTCAAATCCACCGAGGTGGAATTTTGTCCGTTTAAGGCGTCGAAGCCGGGAAAGAGACTTCCTCGCAATCAAACGCGACGGAAAGGTGGGAAAGTCAGCCCGGATGGTCAAGTGGAACCGAATGATTTAAATTTTTTCGTAATAAAACGCACTTTATCTCCCTTGTCCGAATTGGGTTTTGTTAGAGAATTGTAAAAGACCGCCCAAAAAACGGAAAAAGAAGCATTCCTCGGTCCAAATTTAGGAAAAGTGTGCCTGAGTTTCCGGATTTTATGCTCTGCCAGATAAAAAAATAAGAAATGAATTTTATGCGCCACCCGGGATTTTATGGGTGGCGCGATGCTTACTCATCGTTTTTCCCATTTTATCAAACGATGTTGTTTACGGATTCACCAGTCCTGTTCCAGGGCCCACCATGATGATGTCGCCATCGGAAATCGTGCCGTTTGTCGGGTCGTAGCTCAGGTCTTCCAGGCAGGCGGAAAGGGTACCGTAATCGGTTTCGATCTGGGCGTTAAGAGCGGAGTTGGTGTTCTCGATGTATTCGATCACGGCGCGTTCGTTCACATCGCCCAACCGCGCAGGCGAGCCGGTATCCGACTGGGTGGACAGCGGATTGGTGTTCAGCGTTCCAGCACCCGCTTTTCCACCCAAAGACAGCAACACGTCGGCGTCTGGGCCAAAGCTGGTCATCACCCAACCGTTCCGCGTGACTTTGGCGTTTCGATAACAATAGGTCAGGAAACCGCCCGCGTCGCTTGCGAACGGATCGGTCGGAATCGTTGTAATATAGGCAACCGGCGTGGTGATGTTGGCAAAATCGCGACCGACTGTCTGGCCGGGACCGCGTGTGCGAAATGTGTAGTATCCGGACGCAAACGAACCCAGAAAGTCGCCGAATTTTTCCGGATATTTACCCGAATTGTCCGTTCCTTCCGGGTATTCGTTCGTATCGACATAATAAGACTCAATGGCAACAGCGATGCTGCGCAGGTCTGTTTTTGCGCGCGAGACCTTGGCGCGGGTTTGAGCTTCGAGAAAATTGGGGACCGCAATAGCGGCCAAAATGGCGATAATCGCGACGACGATGAGCAGCTCGATCAGGGTGAAAGCCTGACGATTCGCATTCAAACGAGTCATCTTTCGCTCCTTGAAGGGTAAATGTAGCGCCACCTCTTGCGGCGACGGAGGGAGTGGTATTCGATCGAGTGTTTGGGCGGCAAGCATAAAGTTTGGCATGCCAAATAAAAATTTGCTTAAATAAGCCAAGAGCTTTGTATTCAATCAGATTGAATGCTCATGCTAATATTTCGATGGCTAGACGAAATCCGAGGGGATTCCTGGCATTCCGAACGGGATTAAAGTCGGTTCTGCTTGCCCCAGCGGGCTTGGAATCGCTCCACTGGCACGCATTAAACTCCACCCAAGAGAATTTGCTATGAGGAAACCAAGTAGTTTAGCGACACACAAGGCCCACAAGGTTTTTATTCGCGGGTTGGCGGCGTTTGCCATCGCGGGATTTCTGAGCTCCTGTGCCGGAACGATCAAGACCGCGGCACCGACCACGGAACCGGATGAAATCACAATCCACTACCATCGTTATGATGGCGATTACACGGGATTGGGCATCTGGACGTGGGACAACGAAATCGGTCGCGCGCCCGAGCAGCCCGAATTGTTCCCCGTGGGCGAGGACGATTACGGCCAGGTGCTAAAACTGGACCCGGCGCTTTACGGACCGGAAGATAAACCCGCTTCCATTGGATTTGTGCCCAGATTGCGAGGCGACTGGAACCAGAAGGATGGCGCGGATCGTTTCTGGCGACCCGACATGGGCGACGAAATCTGGATGATCGGCAACGATCAGACAATTTACACGACGAAACCGGATACCTCCCCGAAAGTCCAGTTCGCGTTCCTGGATCAATTCGACAAGATTACCGTTACCCTCAGCCATCCGATGACATTGGCGGAAGCCACGCCGGATAAATTCCAGGTCAAGTACGCCAAGGGCGGAAAACTGGGCGTTTCGGCGGTCAAACCCGTCGGAGGGATGGAGGATTCTTCCAAGGTCTTTGAATTAACCACCGAAGAATCGGTCGATTACAAAAAAGACCTGATGGTCGATGCGAAGGGGTACACGAAAGCCAAGGCGACGTTGCGCAACATCCTGCTCGACCGCGAACATTTCTACTACGAAGGCCAGTTGGGGCCGATCTACACCAAAGAAAACACAACATTCCGAGTTTTTGCCCCCACGGCAGAAGCCGTCAATGTGGTGCTCTACAACGAGCGCGAAGGGGATAAGGGACGCAAGGTCGTCGCCATGAAACCCATCGAGCAAGGCGTGTGGGAAGCGGTGGTTAAGGGCGATCTGGACGAGAAGTTTTACATGCTGACGGTGCAGGCGCCAGGGACCGATCCGAACCACGAAATCGTTGATATAAATTCAATCTGTAACACGGGACACGATGGACGTGGACTGATCGTCGATACCCGTCGTCTGGACCCGGAAGGTTTCCGTCCGGTTCAGCGTCCGGCGAATATTGAACGTCCGGTCGATGCGGTAATCTGGGAAGTCAATCTGCGCGATTTCACGATGGACGAAAGTTCAGGTGTACCGGCGGAACTGCGCGGTAAATATCTGGGCGCCGCTCTTCGTGGAACGCGCGTTCCCGGCACCGATTGGAAAACCGGGATCGATTATCTGGTCGATTTGGGGGTCACGCACGTTCAAATCCTCCCCATTCAGGACTTCGATAATCGCGAAACCGAAGAGACCTACAACTGGGGCTACATGACGAGCAGCTTCGATTCACCGGACGGATGGTTTGCTACGGATCATACCACGGATTCGCGCATTCGTGAATTTAAACAGTTGATTCAGGCATTTCACACAGCAGGCATTCGTGTTGTCATGGACGTAGTCTATAACCACACAGCCCCGAATTCAACCTTCGAGCAAATCGTGCCGGGGTACTATCATCGTCGCCGCGATGACGGTTCGTTCTGGAACGGCTCGGGCACAGGGAACGAATTCCGCAGCGAAGCGCCAATGGCAAGCAAGTATATCGTCGATTCGTGTAAATACTGGGCCGAAGAGTATGGCGTGGATGGATTCCGTTTCGATTTGATGGGTCTGATCGACGCCGATACGATGCAGAAGGTTGCCGAAGAAGTGAAATCCGTCGATCCTACATTGCTGGTCTATGGCGAACCTTGGGCAGCAGGAGCTAACGGACTGAAGCGTGTGACCGACAAACCGACCTCTTCGCGTCATGGGCTTGGAGCTTTCAACGACGAATTCCGTAATGCCGTAAAGGGTGCTCCGGACGGCAACGAACCGGGTTTTGTGCACGACGGTCGTAATTCCGGCGCGATCCAGACGGGCCTTTTCGGGGCGGTACATAGCTGGGCAATCACGCCAAACCATGTGATTCAATACCTGACCTGCCACGATAACCTGACGTTGTGGGACAAGACCATGGTGGCGGCACCGAATGTAATCAAAGACGAGCATGTGAAGATGAATGGCCTGGCTATTGGCCTTGTTGCCGTCAGCCAAGGCATCATGTTCCTGCATGCGGGGTCTGAAATTGCCTACAATAAAGATGGTGAGCACAACAGCTACAACAAACCCGATTCGGTCAACTCGATCAAATGGAATCAGTTTGGCGAATTCGAGAATCTGCACGCCTTTACCAAAGGCATGATCGCGTTGCGCCGCTCCCATCCGCTTTTCCGCATGGATACACGCGAAGAGTTGGAAAAACGCATCCGCTTTACTCAGGATTCGAGCAAAGATCCGAAGTTCATTGCCGAACGAATCGATGGTCAGGGAATCGACGGCGAAGAGTGGAAAACGGCGTTGGTGCTCATCAACGGGAACCCGGGTAAAGTCAGCTTCGATCTGCCCGAAGGAAACTGGGATGTTTATGTGGAGGACATGAAAGCCGGAACGGAAGTGATGCGAACTGCTTCGGGAACGATCGAGATTTCCGGTCGCACGATGACGGTGCTGGCTCAGAAGTAATTCGCTTTCTTCACGAACTCGACACTTGAACCGATTGTCCAACGGGCAGAGAAAAGGCGGCGCGCCGATTCTCTGCCCGATTTTTTGTTCGCGGTTCGGTAAAATCTCACCGAAGCCCGCAGGCAAAAGAAACTAAGGTCATCCCAACATTAGAATGGGAGAATCATGAAATGAATACCATAAAGTTCAAAAAAACACTGTTGAAGACCGCGATAAGTGGACTGCTCTGCGGATTGTGCCTGATGAGCACGCCGGTATCGGCTTTCAGCGTTTCCACACCGGACGAATCGGTGACATTTACCCCGTCCGAACACGCTGGAAAAACGATTGTCGTGTGGGTAGTGGCGGACGCCAAGGCGGCTGGAGCCGCGAGTGCCCTCAAGGAAACGTTGGCCAAAGGCTCGACATTGGCCGGCGTCGAATACCTCTTTGTCGTCGAAGGCGATGCCGCTGCTGCAAGCGCTCTGGCGGCTTCGGTGCCCGGGTCCGAATCGCAGGTGTTTGCCGACCCAGAGGGCGTGGTGGCACAAGAGTATAACCTCGAGACAGGCAAGTCTGCGATCGTGGTTCTGGATGCTTCAGGAGCGGAAATCTACCGCCATGAAGGCCGTGATGGAGGAGACGTGCTCTCGTTTGCCTCCGTGGCGTCTCAGGTTGAACGTCGTACGCGTGCAAAAGCGTTGGACGAATACAACCTGGAAAAAGGCGTGGCTCTTCATGGATATGATCCGGTGACCTATTTCACCGAAAATGCTCCCAAGAAAGGCAGCGCGCAACTTGCAAGCTCATACCAGGGAGTAACGTACTACTTTACTTCTGAGGCTAGCCGCCAAACCTTCGCGATGGCCCCGGAAAAGTATGCGCCGACATATGGCGGATGGTGTGCCACTGCTATGGCAGAAGGCGAAAAAGTGGAAATCGACCCGGAGAATTTCAAAATCACCGATGGGCGATTATTCCTATTTTACAAAGGTCTCTGGGGGAATGCAGTCGAGCCGTGGAACGAAGATGAGGCAAATCTGGAGCAGAAAGCCGACGTGTCCTGGCATCAGATTTCCGGAGAATAAAACCGTCGGAGTGGTAACAGAATCAACGTCCCGGCCACCAAACGGTCGGGACGATTTATTTTCAGGCTTTCTTGCGAAAAAAGTAATTCGGATTTCGCGCCACAAGTTCATAGCGACCCGATTGTTGAACCTCGCGTACCACGCGACAGACTTCCCAATCGCTCCCGTCCGCAGAGTCGTCAAAAAGGATGAATCCGCCGGGGACGAGGAACTTGTCCGTATTCTCGAAATCGCGCTTCGCAAAGTCATACGTATGATTGCCATCGATAAAGCAAAAGCTGATCGGTCCACCCATTTGCGCCTCGTTGCCAAAGACGTCGTTTCGTTTGGTGTTGGCAGCCCAAAGCTCAAAAAACTCATCGGAGAAAACTTCGATGGTGTGCGGCAGATCGTACTTGCTGAACATACGCGTGTTGCGGATATAAGTCTCGCGGACGAATGCTTTGTAGCTTGGGTGGTCGATTGATTTCGAATCGCCCAGAGGACCGCCTTTCTCGGCGCCTTCAAACTGCCAACGGTCACAGGAAAAGAGCGGATTTTTAACCCCGTGTTGTTCCTTGAAATACGTGATCATATTCGTTGAAAGTCCACAGAATGAACCGATTTCAACGATGGGGTCGGCGGTGGGCAGGTTTTTTATCGCGTAATTGAAACAGTAAGCGTTGCCTTTGGTCATCATTCCCGAATTGGCAAAAGACAACCAGTTCATATACTCGGTCCAATATTCTTCCACGGGACCATTCACTTCGCGTAATTTGCCAGAAATGCGTTTCAATTCGCGAAAAATCCGTGCCACCATACTCATTCGATTTCCTGTCTGGAGAGGGAAGTTCTTGTAACGTGATTTGAGTTAGATTGAATCGGCGGAGCGCATGGGCAATGAAAATAGAACAGCCTCCGTTCGGTGAGGCAAACGGAGGCCATGAATGCGTGTGTTGAAAGTGTCCACTTGAAGGCGGACGCGGAACCCGAATCAGCGCTTCGAGAACTGAGAAGCTTTACGGGCTTTGTGCAGGCCGGGTTTTTTACGTTCGACGGCGCGCGGGTCGCGGGTCAGGAAGCCGGCTTTCTTCAACGCGAAGCGGTTGGCAGCGTTGGCACGAATCAGTGCGCGCGCAATGCCGTGACGGATCGCGCCCGTTTGACCAGACGTACCACCGCCCCGGACGTTTACCAGAATGTCGTATTTCGCTTCCGTACCGGTTTCGCGAAACGGAGACAGCATCATGCCCTCTTCGCGAGGACGAACGCCGAAGTAATCTTTCCAATCGCGGCCGTTGACCACGAACTTGCCCTTGCCCGGGCGAAGATAAACACGCGCCACCGAAGTTTTGCGGCGGCCGGTTCCGATGTATTGCTCAAGTTTCTCTGCCATTGCTGCTCTCGCTTAGGGGTGTATGTCGATGATCTGAGTTACTGCTTCACCACGCGGGCTTCGCGGGTTTTGATGGTCAATGGCTCGGGCTGCTGAGCCTGTTGATCATGGTCCGGACCGGCGTAGATACGGATGTTTTTGTTTAAGGCCGAACCGAGTGTGTTCTTCGGCAGCATGCCATAGATGGCCTTGCGAAGAATTTCCTCGGGTTTCTTATCAAGCACTTCTTTGGCTGTGGCCGACTTGATGCCGGTCCGCCAACCGCTGTGATGGTAGTAAACTTTATCGCTCATTTTCCGGCCGGTAAAGATAACTTTGTCGGCGTTGACGATAACCACGTGGATTTTGGGGTTCACGTGGGGCGTATAGAGCGGATCCATCTTACCGCGAACCAGTTTGGCCACGCGAGCGGCCAAGCGGCCAACGATTTGGCCCTCTGCGTCAACGACGAACCATTTTTCTTTGGTTTCATTGACATTGGGCAGGGTGGATTTTTGCGCTTTCATGCCACATATTCCTTCGTATCGGGAGCCGGAGCACCCTTGCTTAGGTTCTTCCTGGGGTACAACCATCCATCCGGGGAGAACTGTAACGGGGTGGAGTTCTCCTCAAAGGGCTGAAACTCCTCCTCATATCGCCCCCCCGAGTCAAGGGGTGTTTTACGTTTTCCCTTTCCCAACGTGTTTCCGGGCTTAAATCCCCGGTCCGAATGCGGACAAATCGGGAAGAAAATGGGATAAAAGGGGATTTTTCCTTGTTTAATCGCCACAATGCGTTAGCACTAATCAGCCTTAACAAACTCGACGGCAATACGTTTAAAATCAAGACCCCAATTTGGGGGTATTCTTGCATTTGCCTGACCATTTCATCGCCGAGGAGTATTCACCCGTGAGCCCCCGATTCCCCCTTTTTCGCAAGCGCTGGCGACCGCTGGCGGTTGTCTCGCAGGTCCTTGTATTCAGTGCCGTTTTTTTCTCACCCACCCATGTCTTCGCTTCTTCCCACCGGGAAGCGCCTTTAATCGGCAAAGCATTCGATTCTACAGGAAGTGATTTTGGCAGTACCCTGATAACCGAAACGGGTGATATCTTTATCGCCCAATTCCCCTTCACCATCTATCATCAGATACCGGGTTTCCCGTCTCCCAATGATATTCTCAATACGGGGGCGGATTTAGACGGCAATATCATTGAACAGTTCACATTCGCAGGCGGCAGACCCTTACGGCCGATTTTCGGCAGCAACGACCGGGTGATTGTAGGCGCTGACGATAGCGATGGGGACCAGAATTTGATCATCATCGATAAAGACGGCAATCTGTTCAATTTTACCGATAATAGCGCCGGACCATTGGTGAACAGCGGCGTCGCCGATCCCGAGTTTGGTTTCTGGTATGGATCCCAGCAACCAGCCCCAAACAGCGACATTATCGATCTCGTCACGATTTGGGGTTCGACCACAAATCCGAGCGCAATGTGCCAGGCGGGCGGGTTTCGCCTGACTCCGGTTTCGGTCAATGAAATCCTGAATTTGCCTAGTTGCCCCGGAGTGCAGGAAATTTTACCCGACAGCGGGCGGTTGTTCAATTTCCCCGGCAGTCTCAGCGCCAACCAGATTCCTGGTAATCCCTTCGATCCCAATCACAACAGCTCGTTGTTTAACGGATTTTTCAATCCTCCAAATGGTACCCCGAACGGAACGTTCCCAACGATTATCATCGATTTTCCCGACTCGACCCTGGGAGGACCGAACGGTGGTTGCGTGGGCCCGGGCTTGGGGATTGCTCCCGGAGCCGATGTCGTGACGATTCCCGACGGTTTGATCAATCCTTTCTCCATCGACCAAATATACGAATTTCGACTCCTTTCTCCGTCTACGGGACTTGGTGCTGGCACGACGGACGAAGGTTCGCCGCGGCAATTTGTTTTTTTGAATCCCTTTAATGAACCGGAGACGCATCAGCCACTTATTCCGACGAACCCTTGCGACGAAGCGGATATCAATCAGGACGGGGTCGTTGATATTCTCGATCTTGCGGAAATAACTAAATGTATTGGGGTCGATGTATTTAAAAATCTCGATTCACCGTGTGTTCTTGCCGATATCGATCAAGACGGCATTGTTAGTGTTATTGATATACAAAGAATCTCCAACTGTATATTGAAGAGAAAGAATAAGGGGGGCGGTGGCAAGGACCTCGATCCAAGTTTCCCGGACGAAAACATCGCCATTCCATTCCTGATCCAAGGTAACCCCGTTCCGCGCTATCCTGATATTGAAATGTCCTACGTTTCGGGCATTCGCTCCAACGGGCGTGGCGTAGCGGTGATTGGAGTCGGCGGTTTTAATTCCACGGAAGGCGAATTCCAGGAAGCGGTGTTGTTGCTCGACAGCAATGGGCTGCAAGGCGTGCTGAGAACCAACACCGATTTGGGCGATGGCCCGGTGGCGTTCTTGAATTTCAGTTTCTTCTCCAACGATGGCGGTCTGAGCAATGTGAACGCCGCAGGCCAATTCGCTGTGACGGTCAATTTAGACAACGGCAACACAGCGGTGTATGTGTTTGACGGAGTGAATTTCGATGAAAATCCCGACGACGTGCTGGTGTTGACCGAGCACACGGACATTTGGGGAAGCCACAATCACGTCAGCGAACTCGATACGCCCGGACAACTGGATTTCACCGGCTTCCAGCAAGACCCGGCCAATGGTTGGACGACGCTTCCGGGGTTCTTTGACTACGGTCCATCGACGGATTTTGTCACCGTCACGCCGCTTGGGCAGGCCTGGATGACAACCACCGACGGCGCCGGTGGATTGAATGCTCCCGTGTTCTGTTCCAGCGGTTGGGTTGTGAACGAAGGTCAAGGCTTCACGGTGCTGGCGGGCGATTTCAATGGCGACCGATTAACGGATTTGGCGCAAATCCACCCCACGGGCACGGTGTTCATTGGCCTGCATAATGGCACCACCATCGATCCACCCACAACGACGTGGCAGAACGGGACGTTTATCGACACCGCGGGTGGTCTGATACCGATTGCGGGGGATTTTGATGGCGATGGCGTGGACGACCTCGGCCAGCTCAACAACAATACAGGTGATTTCTGGGTATCGTTGGGCGATTCACCGTTCACCAACGGATTTACCGATTGGACACCAACCGACGGAGTGTTTCGCCACGACCCGTCGAACGCCATGGGGGTTCACGTCGGGGACTTTAATGGCGATGGAATCGACGACTTGTGCCAGGTAACGAACGCGAACATTATGACGGCGCTTTCCGATGGCTCGGCATTCGGCACGCCAACGATCTGGGCTATCAATGGTTTTGCGGACGATCCTTCTCGCGGAGCAAACGGTTGGTGGACGTTTGCTGCCGATATGAATGGCGATGGGTTCGATGACATCGTGCAGCTCAATAGCGATGGCGAATTCTTCTACGAAGCATCGAACGGGACGGATTTTTTCGTGGGTCCGCCGGAAAATATCGGCGCGATTGGATTCCGTCACAAACCGCAAGGTCCCTGGCAGACGTTTATTGGCCGAGTGGACTAACCGAGTTTGTCCTCGATTCACTGTTTCATGGCGAGCGTTCCCTTTTCGGATCGCTCGCCATGATGATTTAAGGGCCCCTGTCCGGTATCGGACAACTGATCTGAAAGTCCGGGAATTCACATTTTTCCGCTTGTTTAGAGACTTGATTTAGATTCTAAATCGCGAACGTCGAATCTATTCTATCTCGCGGCTGGGATTGGTACGTGGTTTGTGCCCTCTTGGGTCAGCGGAATTCCATCATCATCAGGAGTCTTGAGAACGAAAATGCCCCCGAAATCCACCTCCTTGCATGGACGGTGGCGACTATTCGCCACGGCTGGCTTTACCCTGTCGATTCTTGCCTGTTCGGCACAAACCGCGCAATCGGCGACTATTCCCAAACCCCATCATCACGAAGAACCCCCTAAATTGATGGTAAACACCGGTCGTGCGTTAGTGGGCGCCGTGATTACAGAAAACGGTGACGTTTACGCCACCGAACCGCCGGGCTATGTCTTTTATCAAAACGGCACCAGTACTTCTCCGAACCAGATTCTAGCTGCCGGTGATACGTTGGGCGACGCGACAATCAGCGATTTCAACACAACTGCCAATCCGCTCGAACCTCTCTATGGCAGTGGCAGTAATATTCTTGTCTGCGTTGTCACCACAGGCGGGCAGGAACGCTTGGTGGTAATTAACAATACAGGGACGGAATTAGCCCATGTTTCGTCGGACGATCCGAACCTTCCGAATTCCGGGATGGTCGATCCACGATTTGGTGCCTACTTCGGTTGCCAGCAAGTTGGCCCAGGCAATCAATTCAACAATGACTCGCTGATTGTTGGTATGTTATACGATAACGACGTGAGCAACCCTGCTCCAGATTCTACCATCTTTTACTACGACCCTGCGGGTAATCTCCCTGGGAATCAAATGTTCTATGTTCCGCCAATCTTGAACAGTAACATGCCGGATAAGTTTACTCTGCAATTTCAGTCCGGATCGTTTACATCAAATCCGTTGTATGAAACGGCAAATTTGCCACCGGGTGTGCAACCGCCAGAAGACCTGAGAGTTCATCTTTGTGGTCCCTTCCGAAATACCGGTGCCAATCCGCCCCCCAATGGTACGTTTACAGAGTTTACGGTCGAAATGAACTCGACAAATCTTGGGACCACAGGCGGTCCCGGCGCGGCAGCGGGGCCGGAAATCGTCGTTTTCAATCCTATTGATTCCGATACGCCTCTGACCATTAGCCAAGTGTTCGAACTACTCCCACTTGGTCCTTTAAATAACATCATTGCGGGGGTGGTCGATGGATCGCCGAGCAAACAAGCGATTGTGGTAGCTTCTAACAGTGTTCCGGACCGAAAGAAGAATAAGAAGCAGGTGCCGTGCAGTCGCGCGGATTTAAATGGCGACGGAAAAGTCGATCAGGCCGACCGCAAAATTTTCGATGGGTGTATGGCTGCCGCTCGATTGGAAAAACGCCGCGCCGTTCCCAGTGCTGCGTGCGCAAAAGCTGATCTAAACCGTGATGGCAAGATCAATGACAAGGACCGCAAAGCGATGACCAAGTGTCTTCGTGACGCGTTGCTTCAGGGAACGCCGAAGGATCTCGATCCCGATTTCGAAAATATTAACATGGGCGAGTTGATCCTGCGAGAAGGCGACCCCGTCCCCGGATTCCCCGATTGGACAGTGAGTTATATCGAAGGCATTCGTTCCAATGGACTTGGCGTGGCGGTAATAGGTGTCGGCGCAGCGGATACAGCGAACGGAAATGCATTCAAGCAGGCTGTGCTGCTTCTCGACGACGACGGCCTGACACCGCTGATGGGGACCGGCACGGATTTCGGCGAAGGACCAATGACGTTCCTTGATCAGGGGTTTGGTTTGAATGATCGCGGTTTGAGTAATGTGAACGCGAACGGCCAGTTTGTGATTTCGGTGCTGAACCATAATTTTAACACGCTCATGTACCGCTTCCAGGGCCGGAACAGTTACCCCGACCCGGACAGCCTGACGGTGTTGACCGAGCATACGGACATTTGGGGAAGCGAAAATCACGGTTCATCGTTTGATCCTCCGGTTCAACTCGACTTCACCGGGTTCCATCATGATCCAGCGAGCGGTTGGATGACCCTGCCCGGGCATTTCGACATTGGGCCCTCCACGGATTTCGTGACGATCACGCCTCTTGGCCAGGCCTGGCTGGCGACCAGTGACGAAGCGGGTGGTCTGAACGCACCGGTGTTCTGCTCGAGCGGTTGGGTCGTGAACGAAGCCGCCGGATTCACAGTCCTCTCGGGCGATTTCGACGGCGACGGCCTGTGCGACTTGGCCCAAATTCACCCGACGGGGACGGTGTTCATCGGTCTGAACAACGGAACGACAGTCGATGCCCCTTCGACAACTTGGCAAAATGGCACATTTATCGACACATCAAGCGGTCTGATTCCCATCGCGGGCGATTTCGATGGCAATGGCGTGGACGACATCGGACAGCTCAATAATAACACCGGGGATTTCTGGGTGTCGCTCGGTGGTTCGCCCTTCACAAACGGCTACACCGATTGGACCGCAACGGATGGGGTATTCCGTCATGATCCGGCCAATGCGATGGGCGTCCATGTCGGCGACTTCAATGGCGACGGCATCGACGATCTTTGCCAGGTAACCAACGCGAACATCCAGGTGGCGCTCTCTGACGGTACCGCCTTTGGAACGCCGTCGATCTGGGCAATCAACGGCTTTGCCGACGATCCCAACCGTGAAGCCAATGGATGGTGGACGTTTACCGGCGATGTGGACGGCGATTACGACGACGATATCGTTCAACTCAACAGCGACGGCGAAATCTTCTACGAGTTGTCCAACGGCGTAGATTTCTTCGTCGGTCCGCCCGTCAACGCAGCGGCGCTTGGTTTCCGTCACAAACCGCAAGGCCCCTGGCAAATGTTTTTCAGCCAATTGGATTGATGAACTCAATTTTCATCAAAGCGTAAAAATCAGACGGACGCTCCGAGGTTTCTCGGAGCGTCCGTCTCGTATGTGGCAATCATAAGAGGCCTTTATTGCGCGCCTTGTGCCTGGAGTTGTTGACGAGCGGCGCCAACCATTTGCAGGACGGCTTGCGTGTCCGGGTGATCGGGGCCCAGCAGGCTGAGGCGGATATTATAGGCTGATTCAGCCGCTTTCAATGCGGGTTCGTATTGTTGAGCGCGCCAATACTGCGAGGCCTGTTGGATAAAAACCTCGGCGTCCTCCAGCGTCGCCTGTCCTTGAGGAGGAGCGGCGTTCGTATCCGAGGCAGCGGCGGCATTTTCCGCCGGAGGGGCGCCAGCCGGAGCTTTGCCTTCGGCCACTTCCTGGGGAATTTCCACCACGTCGCCCGGGGCGCGTCGATTCTCCACTTCCGCCCGACCGCCGCCGAAATCTTTCACCTTCCAGTACTTGCCGTCTTTAACGAGACGAACCTTCACGTCGTAATAAAGGTTATGTCCACCTGGATACGTTTCCTTTTTTCGTACGACGAACTCGGCGTTGGTTCCGCCGGATTCGCCACCGCTCATAATGACGCTGTCCTTGCGATAAGGACCTTCCTCCAACAGCATTTCCATGATAGTTTTTCGCGCCACAAAACCTGCCTGGGTGGGATCGATTCCGGTGGAAATCCCGGCGAAATCGCCTTGTTGATAAAGGCTCATGTTGTTGTCCTGAAACCAATCCCAATCCTCTTTCAAGACGCATTTCCGTAAATCTTCAAACGTGCGACTTCCCGCCATAAAACCGTCGGCGGTGTCGATGTAGGCAAGCAGCGCTCCCTTGGCATCGACCTGGCGGTTCAAGATCGGGTCGTCGCTGGGCTTGCTTGTTTCCATAAGGGCGTACCCGATAATAGCGAGTACAAAAACGACGAAGGCAATGTTTCCAATCATTTTGGTGGACGATTTATCCGCCATGAGAATTCCCCTTTTCTGTTCAACCAACTTCTATGCGGTTCGTTGAATCGAATTGTTGTTTGATGAAAACGGATAGGTTGAATTACTGGGCTTGTTGTTGCTGCTGTTGCTGGATTGCGAGTTGTTGACGCGCCATGACAGCCATTTTCTGAACTTCAAAAACGCGTTGATCGTTGGCGCCCAAGTGATGGAGCCGAATGGCATAGGCGCGTTCGCTGGCAGCGTATGCCGTGCTGTAATCCTGCTGACTCCATGCCTGTTGCGCCTGGGTCAGCAATTCGTTGGCATTTTCGAGGGTGGGCAGCGCTTTGGCATTGATGGTGATTTTTGCCGGTGGAGCCGTTGCGCCCGGCATTCCCATGGCCGGTTGTCCGGGGGAAGAGTTTCCGTTCGGAACGTTGTTCATATTATTGCCAGGAACGGAAGGAGGAGGGGCACTGGGCGGAGCGGCGACGGCAACAGGCTGCTGCTGTTGTTGTTGCGCGGGCGGAGGAGTGGTGGTGTCGCTGTTCCCACTGCCTTCGACTTCCTCCTGGCTGAGGGCCACGACATCGTCGGGTTTGCGCCGGTTTTCCACTTCCGCTCGACCGCCACCAAAATCCTTTACCTTCCAGTAACGGCCTTGTTTGACCAGATATACTTTCACATCGTAATAGAGCGTATAGCCGTCCGAATAGATTTCTTTTTTTCGGACCTTGTATTGAGCGGTGTCGCCGCTTTCGCTTCCTTCCAGGATAACGCTGTCTTTGCGATAGGGACCTTCTTGCAGGAGCATTTCCATGACCGTGCGGCGAGCCACAGCCGCCATGACGGTTGGATCGGCGGCAGTGGAAAGACCATAGATGTCGCCCTTTTTAAAGAGGCCGTCGGCTGTATTCTGGAACCAATCGTAATCCTCTTCCGTGACGCACTTTCGGATATCCTCGAATGTGCTGCGGTCGGCCATAAAGCCGTCCGCTTGCTCGATATAAGCAATCAGGGCTTCCTTCGAGTCTAATTGTCGGCTGAGAATGGGGTCGTCGGATGGGCGGATCGCTTCGTAGGTGAAGTATCCGATGATTGCGACAATGAATACGATAAAAGCGATGGTGCCCGCACTGAGTCCACCACCTGAGTTCTCTTTCGGTCGTCCCATATTTCGATCCCCCCTGGATGCCGCCGCTCCCGCAGAGCGCGCAGTCGGTTCATCATGATGAAAGATGTAACTGAATTGTTCGGAGAGCGTGGGGGATGGACGAACGCCGTTCAAGGCCAAATTCCCGCTCGCCATGCATTTTTTGAAAATTCGCTCTGATTTCCAAGACAGCGCCTTTTGCCCGAAGTGCCTGCAAAAAAACGATCATTTTACGCGATTCGTATCTTGACATTGTTCACAAGGATTCGCTCGACTGGACGAGAATTCCCATCGGTTTCAACGCGTGTTTTTTCGCTCGAAATCCTCTTGGTTTTTCCCGACATCCCGTTCCAGAGAGTGTTGATTTCCATGGATATGTATCTCATCGAAGGTGGCCAGCCGCTTCGCGGCACTGTTTATATCAGCGGGTCGAAAAACGCCTGCTTGCCGCTCATGTGCGCGGCGCTTTTGGCCGATGGGCCAACGGTGCTCGAAAACGTGCCCGATTTGCGCGACATTCGCTCGATGATTCAATTGCTCGAGCATTTGAACGCCAAAGTGGTATTCAAAAACGGCCGCATGATGATCGACTCGCGCGGGTTCGACACCGCCTGGGTTCCGTACGACATGATGCGGAAAATGCGCGCGTCGATGTACGCATTCGGCCCGATGATTACGCGCCAACGCCGCGCCGCCGTCTCCAAACCCGGCGGATGCAACATCGGCAGCCGCCCGATTGACCTTCACCTGCACGGGTTCCGGTGCCTTGGTGTTCAGATGAACGAGCGCCAAGGTTACATTCATGCCCGTCACGAGGGATTGAAAGCAAACGACTTCTCGCTCGGCGGGCCGAACGGCTCGTCCGTTGGCGCCACGTGCAACGTCCTGATGGCCGCTGTGCTTGCCGAAGGCGAAACCACCATCCGCGACGCCGCGCGCGAGCCGGAAGTGCAGGAGCTTTGCAATTTTCTGATCGCCATGGGAGCGCAAATCGACGGCATCGGCACTTCGACGTTGGTGATCGACGGGGTTGAGTCGCTCCAACCGACGAAATGGAAAGTTCAACCCGACCGCATCGAAGCAGCAACGTTTGCCGTGGCCGCGTTGATTACGGACGGCGACCTGCTGCTGAAGGAAGTCGATCCTACCGCGATGACCTCGACGCTTTGGACGTTGCGCGACTGGGGCGCGCAGATCGACCACCTGGCCGACGACGCGTTGCGCGTGCGTCGGGCTGATGGGTGTTTGCCCAAGGCGCTCAAACTTACCACGGAACCGTATCCGGGCCTTCCAACCGACGTGCAACCGATGATCGTTTCACTGCTTGGCCTGACCAGCGGCGAATCCACCGTGCGCGAAAAAATTTACTTCGACCGTTTCATGCATATCCAAGAACTCAATCGCCTCGGCGCGCAAATGAGCCAGAGCGGTTCGGTCGTCCAGGTCAAAGGCGTTGAACAGTACGAAGGCGCTCCCGTCATGGCGTCGGACCTGCGCGCGGGCGCGGCCCTGACGCTCGCGGCGTTGGCGGCACACGGCACGACGCAAGTGCGGCGTATCTACCACGTTGAACGCGGGTACGAACGTTTCGAGCAAAAGCTCGCTGCCGTTGGCGCGAACATCCGCCGCGTCGCCGAAGCCGAAATCGAACCCAACCACGAATTCAACCTGGAAGAATTCCTGAACAACGACGAACTCATCCGCGAGGATGTGCCGGTGTCGGAAATGGAAACACGGGCTTAAGACGGGAACTTCATAAGGTTCCCAATTTCATCGTTGCGCGTCGGACTCAGGCTCAGGTCGCGTATTTCAATACGCTCCCATCGCCCTCGCCTTGCGCGCCTCGACCTTGGAAACTTCTGAAGCTCCCGTTGCTTGAGTAAAAAATACCCAGAACTATTTGACCTGCCCGGAGCGAATTCCCGGGCGGGTTTTTCGTTGCGATTGACGGGTTTCGGGAAGGTGGTAAAGTGGATGCGATGAGTTGAATCCGAACCAGGAAGAAATTCATGGGCTTGGCCAACGCAAAAATCCAGCTTCGTAATCCGCGCAAACCCGACCTCGCGCCCATCGAAATCGATGCGTTGGCGGATACGGGTTCGGTGCATCTTTACATTCCCGAGCACCTGCGCCTTCAACTCGAACTCGAAGAGATCGACCGCAAGGACGTGACGCTCGCCGACGGCAGCGAGCAGGTGGTTCCGTACGTCGGGCCACTTGAATTGCGTTTCAAAAATCGCGTCGGGTTTTGCGGCGCTTTGGTCATGGGTGACCAGGCGCTGCTCGACGCGATCCCGATGGAAGACATGGACCTGATCGTGATTCCCAAAACCCGCGAAGTGACCGTTAACCCCCTCAGCCCGAACATCGCCACGTCGATTGCGAAGTGAACAAGGAGAATCAAATGGCTCAAAAAACAACAGTCTCTGTTTTCGACCTGACGCCGTCGGAAAAAATTCAATTGGTGGAAGATCTATGGGACGATCTGGCGGCTAATCCATCCGACGTACCGATACACGATTGGCAAAAAGAAGAACTGGAGCGGCGCAAAGCAAACCTGACTAAAACCCCCACTTCCGGAATTTCGTGGGAAGAAGCAAAACGGATCGTTCGAAGCCGCCATGGGCGTTGAACTGATACTTGCTCCTGAAGCGCTTCAGGATATGGACGATGCGTACGGATGGTACGAAGGTCGTCGTCCTGGATTGGGAGAAGAATTTCTCGGTTGTTTGGACGCGTGCATTTAGTCAATTTGCCGAACACCTGAACTCCATGCAAAAGTATTGCTTGATTACCGCCGTGCGCTCTTGCGTCGGTTTCCCTATGCAATATTCTATGAATACGTTGATGGGAAGTTGACGGTTTATTCTATTTTCCACAATTCTCGTGATCCGAATAAATGGCGAGAGAGGTTGGAAAAATAACTTTGAACTGGGGGGTGATTGCATCTGCTAGTTCCGGACGATGTTTTGATAGTGGTTATAACCGCCCTTCTCCCCCCTTGACCCTCGCCCCCCGTTTCCCGCTCTGTGGAAGTCCCTGATTTCGCTCACGGAGCACACCCACCCATGAAATTCGCCCAACGCCGGTCCGCTATCGACGCCAGCGGCATCCGCAAAGTCTTCGATCTGGCTGCGACGCTGAAAAATCCCTGCAACCTGTCGATCGGCTTGCCCGATTACGATATGCCCGACCCGATCAAGGACGTGGCCATCGAAGCCATCCGCGCCGGGCAGAACCGTTACACGCAAACGGGCGGCACGGCGCCGTTGCGCGAGCGCTTGCGCGCGCTGTACGCCGGGCGCGGGATCACGGTCGGCGACGTGATGGTGTCCTCGGGCACCAGCGGCGGGCTGCTGCTGTGCTTCATGGCGCTGCTCGACCCGGGCGACGAGCTGATGTTCACGGACCCGTACTTCGTCATGTACAAGCAGCTCGCGCGGCTGATCGGCGTGGTGCCTGCCTACATCGACACGTACCCGGATTTCCGGCTGCGGCGCGAAGCGCTTGAAGTCGCCTGGACGCCGCGCGCCAAGGTGCTGGTGCTCAACTCGCCGAACAACCCGACCGGCATGGTGTACAGCCAAGAGGAGTTGGAAATGGCCGCCGCGTTCGCTGACGAAAAGGGCCTGATCGTGATGAGCGATGAAATCTACGAGGATTTTGTGTTCGACGGCCCGTTCGAATCGCCCGCGAAGTACACCGACCCCGAGCGGACGATTATCCTGTCAGGTCTGTCGAAAAACGTCGCCATGACCGGCTGGCGGCTCGGTTGGGTGGCCGGGCCGAAGGATTTGATTCAGGCCATTTCCGACATTCAGCAATACACGTTTGTGTGTGCTCCGGCTCCTGCCCAGGCGGCGGCCCCGACGGCGCTGGATTACGACATGACGGAAATCCGCGCGCGGTTCACGGCACGGCGGGATTTGATTTATAACGGTCTGGTCGAAGCGGGTTACGAGGTGACCAAATCCGGTGGGGCGTTTTACATTTTCCCGAAGGCACCCATCGATAACGGCGAGGAATTCGTCAAAGAAGCCATCCGCAACGAGCTGCTGATCGTGCCGGGCAAGGTGTTCAGCGAACGCAACAGCCACTTCCGCATTTCGTTTGCGGCTTCGACCGAGCAGATCGAGCGCGGAATCGGGATTTTGAGGAACCTGATTCAAGGATAAAAGGAGAACGGGCCTCTCGCCCGTTCCAAATGATCCTCTCAAAACGGGCGGGACGCCCGTTCTCCTTTGCTTGCATTCTCTTCTGTGTCAAAATGCGCCGTTTTGCATTGCTGATGACTCAATCGGAAATTTTGCTCTTGATGTCGGGGAGCGAGGACTGATCGCCCGCCTTCATGTAGCGTTTTTCGTTTCCGGTGGCAGTCACGTTTTCATACACGCCGGTGTCGCGTTTGACCAGTTTGGTGAACCCCAGGTTCTTCAGATGTGAGTTCCCATGGGGGAACGACATGTGGGCGGGGAAAATCAGGCGTTCGATGGGGGTTTCGGCAGGTGTTTCACCCAGATCGATGCCCGTGAAGTCGCACAACTCGCCCCAGGTGTGGAATTTGATTTTAATCGAGTGTTCGATTTCGACGGTGGTATTGTTGGCATCGCAGTGATATTCGTAAATGGGCATGTCGATCTCCCGGGGCGTTTCTTCCCTCTGAATTCTCTTCTATCTTCCGCTATTATAGAGCGAACCGGATGCCAAGAGCAAGTGTCAGGAGCGCGAAAAGCGTCCAGATTTCGAGCTTTGTGCTGAGACCGAACTTCTCCGGTCTTGCGTTGCGTTGACGTTGCTTGGCGAATCGTTGAAAGTAGTGGCGGTGCAGGGAGACCTCGGTTATTTATACCGATGTGCAAATCATTGGTTAAGATTTCCGAAAAATTCTTGCCGACCGTTGGGGAAAGATGCTCAAGTGGGTGCACACCGGGCTTTGGAGCTTGGAAAAGTGCGGGAGGGGTGTCTGTGGGGAAGAGTTTCCACGGCTGTGGGATCGTCTCAATGCGAGGTTCGCGTGAATAGTAAAGAATTTTCCGCGTTGTGCGCGCGAATTAACGCGGCGTTGGATGTGCGCGAGTATATCCAAATGCTCGACTATCACCCGGACAAAGCGATTCAGGTAGCCGGGTTGTGGCGATTGTATTGTCCCGTGCACCAGGAGAGGGTCTTTCGTACCCTGGTGATTAACCCGCGAAGAAATACCTATTTCTGTGAACACACGGCATGCGCGGCGCACCAACCGGGCGATTTGATCGAATTGCTGATCAAAGTCCGCCAGGCGCCTCGCGCCCAGATCGTGATCGAGTTGATCGAACGATTTGGAAGCAAAAACCTGCGCATTACCGAGCAGCAGGAGGAGTTGTTGCGCGGCTATGCGACCTCGATCCGCCCCCAGACCGGCGAGTCGTTGTTGGATGACTGAGACGGTTGTCAGTTTAAGGGAATAGTCTTGACAAATTCCAGTAGCGGAACGAGTCATAGACCCATATACGTTGTGCGTAAACTCGCATAATTGCGGGCAACTATGCCCTATACGATTTCGTGTGCTCGAACGCGAACCCCGACGAGGAATTCTCATGCTTCGATATCGATGGACTGGTACAACCGCCAAAAGGATACTTGGCGTCGCAGCCACCACCGCTTTGCTCGGTTTTTTCTCGAAAGCTCCAGCCCAAACCGGTCCCGGCGGCGTCGGAACGACGGACGGCGCCTCAAACCTGGAATTCTGGGTGCGCGGCGACCAAGGCATGGTCCTTTCCGGTTCGGACGTTACGGCCTGGAACGACGAATCGGGTAACGGGCGCAACATGCCGTCTTTCAATACTCCACAGCGTTCGGCGGCGCGTTACAATGGCATCGACGCGGTGGATTTCACCGCCGCCAGCCAGGAGCGTTTTTTCATCAACTCGAACCTGCCATTGGCCGGTGGCGAAAACAGCGAGACGTTCGTTGCCGTCTGGGAAGCGAAAACCCTTCACACTGGATCGGTCATCGAGCAAAACTCCAGCCCGCTCATTGTTGGCCAGCGTGCCGCGATGCTACTCACCGGCATTCCTAGCTGGGGGTATAATGGCGAAGCGAACGATTTCCATACGGCGTTCCCTTACGCGACGGGCACCCCGGTAATCGGCATCATCACGCGCAACGGCACGGCTTGTTCGGTCTATCATAATGGTACCGTGGCTTCGGCGGTGTTGGGCTCTGCGGCGGGTGTGGGGTCTGCCGGATTCTCGCTTGGATACAAAGTCAGCAACAACACCGAGTACCTGAACGGCTATATTGCCGAGGCCATGGTGTATTCCGATCCACTGAATCTTGCGGATATTTCGTTGTTAAACAACTACTTATCGGCCAAGTATAACATCGCTCTCGCGGCGGGCGACATTTACGCGGGCGACACGCCGGGCAACGGCAATTTCGACCGCGACGTGATCGGCATCGCCCGGATTTCCGCCACCACGCACACGAATTCCCAGGCGGCGGGCTTGACCATTGCCAACTCGAGTTTTCTGCAAGACGACAACGACACCTTTTTGACGGGTCATAACATTGCGACAAATTCCATCGTCAATACCGACATTCCGTCAGGCGTTTTCTCTCGCTGGAACCGCACATGGTATTTCGACACGAACGATGTCGGCGCCAACGGCGGCAACGTCACGTTGACCTTCAATTATGCGGACGCCGGACTGGGTTCCGCGCCTTCGGCTGACCAGTCGCAATACGTGTTGCTCGAACGAGTTGGAACCAGCGGTACATTCAGCCGAGTTCAGACGGCAACTTCCGTCGCGGGCGACGCGATTACGTTCACCCTGCCGATTGGCACGCTGATCGATGGCCGCGTTTATACCCTGGGCTTCAGCCAACCATGGCCGGGTTTTGCGTCGGGTGTCGCGTACGCCACGGGAGCAAACCCCTATTGGATCGCTGTCGGCGACTACAACGAAGACGGCATTCCGGATATGGTAGTGTCTAATTCGAACAGTACAACTCTTTCGATCCTGTTGGGTGTTGGCGACGGCACTTTCCTTCCCCAGACAACCGTTACCGTGGGAAGCGGTCCTATTGAAGTCGTGACCGCCGACTTTAATGGCGATGGGCATCTCGATCTTGCCGTTGCATTACGCAACATCGACCAGCTGGGGATTTTGCTTGGAATTGGAAACGGCACCTTCGGAGCGGTTACCACCTATGCTGGCGGTGATGAAGCCTGGGGCTTGACGGTTGGGGACTTTGACGAAGATACGAATTTGGACATCGTCATGAGCAACCGTTGGCCGGCACTCGGAAGAATTTCATTTTATCACGGCAACGGCGATGGAACGTTCGCTGCACAAGTTCAAACTACTACAGGCGCATTTTCTACTAGCATCGTTAGCGGATTGTTCAATAACGATGCCCATCTCGACGTGGCCGTGCTCAACACCGGCGGCCAGGCAAAGGTACTGCATGGTAATGGCGCGGGTGGTTTTGCCGCTCCCGTTGCTTACGCAGTAGGAGCGAATGTGTACGGTATTGATGCGGGGGATGTGAACGGCGATTCAAGACCAGACCTTTTCGTAGGGAACAACGCCGACAGCAATATCGGGGTGCTATTAAACAATGCAGGCACGAGTTTCTTCCCCCAAGTAACTTATCCTGGAGGCGCGGGTGCTTGTCATCCCTCACTGGGCGATTATAACGGTGACGGAAATCTGGATATTGCCACTGGTGACTTATCGGGAAACACGGTATCAATTGCCATGGGGAACGGAAACGGTACCTTTAATGCGCCGAGACCTTTTTCAGTAAACACTCCCCAACACCCAACGCCTGCGGATTTCGATGGCGATGGGAACCTGGACATCGCCATCGCGAGCGGGAACACCGTCGTGGTCCTGCTTAACAATGGCGTTCCTTTGCCGCCGGATATTTACGGCGCGTCCGACCAGGGCCTTCGTCTTTGGGTGCGTGCGGATCAGGACGTGACCACGAGCGGCGCATTCGTGACGACATGGGGTGATGCCTCGATTGGAAACGACGCCACGCAGGTGGCGGCGGCGCGTCGGCCAACCTTGGTTCCGGGGGCTATCAATGGCCGTCCGGCAATCCGGTTCGATCCATCGGGTGGTGTGGGCACGGAAGATTTTTTGAATCTGCCGGACGCGACATTGCCACTCGGTAACGCCGATTATCATGTGTTCTTCGTTGCCAATGCCCAGGAAATGTTACTACGCGGCGTATTATCTGCAGGGAATGTCAACTCGCCTGCCGCTGGAAACAACGATGAGGTAAACGCGTTCCGTTACGACGGGCCTGCAGCTCCTGGGGCGGGCGGGTTCTATAACTACTGGTGGGCCGACGATATTCGCACGGTTGCCAACCCGCTTGCGACCAATACCACGTATATCATGGATATTCCGTATGACAATTCGGTGGGCCGGGCTATTTTCATCAATGGTAGTTTGGATAACACAAACCCCAGCTTGAGCCGTAACGGCCAAGCCGCGAATAATTTCATCGGCTACGATGGTTTCGGCACTGATTATATGTGGGGCGACATTGCGGAAGTAATCGTTTATAACCGTGCACTCGCCACCGCGGAACGCAGCTTCGTCGAAAATTACCTCGCGATCAAATACAACACCGGCGTTTCGACCAGCGCAACACCTGCCATCGGTATCGGCCAGAGGGGTACATTCCCGTTCAACAACATCGGTGCGGCAGTGAACTTCACGTCGGCAAGCGGTAGCGCTGGTTCGCTTTCCGGTTCGGTGACGAACGCCGACCCCGGCGGTTCGCTCAGCGGCGGCAGTGCGACCTCGCCTGACGGTACGACGGTGACGCCTGATACCTATTCGACAATTCGTTATTGGACAATCAATCAAGCTGGTCTAAGTGGTTATATTTATACTGCTTCGGTCGACGCGACGGGTCTGGGAATTCCCGATTTGGACAAAGCGGTCATCCTGAAGCGCGTGAACGGCGCGGGCAATCCGTGGGTGCCTCAGAACACGTTCCGCATTGGCAATACGCTTCACTCGCCGGGCCAGACGACTTTCTCGGAATTCACGGTTGGTTTCGACGATCCGTTGGCGGTGATTCCGCCCGCGCCAGCTTCTGCGCCGGACATGACGGCGGGCACCGACTCGGGAGCGTCGAATACGGACAATATTACGAACGACAACACGCCGGACTTTACGGGGTCAGCAATTGCGGGCGCGACAGTGCGGCTCTATCGCGCGGGATCGACGTTGATCGGCACCGGCGTTGCCAATGGCGGCGGCGTGTACACGATTACATCGGCAGCAATTCCGGACGGTGCGCATACGATCACGGCGACCCAAGATACGGGCGGCGGCGAAAGTCCAGCATCCCCGGGCTTGGGAATCACCATCGACACGGCAGCCCCGGCGGCGCCTTCGGTGCCGGATTTGGCGGCGGGCAGCGACTCGGGTTCGTCGAACTCGGACAACATCACGAACGACAACACACCGACAATGACGGGCACGGCGGAAGCCAACTCGACCGTTACATTGTTTGCAGGTGCATCAAACGTTGGTACGGGCACGGCGACGGGCGGTAATTATTCGATCACGGCTTCGACGCTGTCTCCGGACGGTGTATTCAATATGACGGCGACGGCGACGGACGCGGCGGGTAACACAAGCGCGGCGTCGTCGGCCTTGGCAATCACCATCGACACGGCAGCCCCGGCGGCGCCTTCGGTGCCGGATTTGGCGGCGGGCAGCGACTCGGGTTCGT
>CAZOKZ010000007.1:100020-108023 GCA_964580585.1 uncultured Candidatus Sumerlaeota bacterium
TGTCTCCGGACGGTGTATTCAATATGACGGCGACGGCGACGGACGCGGCGGGTAATACAAGCGCGGCGTCGAGTGGATTGAACATCACCGTCGATACGACGGACCCGACGGCGGTTTGCCAGAATTACACCGCGCAGTTGGATATTAACGGTATGGTGACGATTGCTCCGGGCGATGTGAACAACGGCAGCAGTGATGCCAACGGCATTGCCGACCTGTCGCTCGACGTGACGGATTTCGATTGTGGCGATGTTGGTTTGGTGGACAGCGCGTTGAATTTCGACCGACCCGCTGCGCCATACAACGGTGTCCGTACCGATGCGAACGCCAACATTCCCATCGGAACGTCTCCACGCACGTTTACACTTTGGGTGAATCCCGATGCGGGTGCGGGAAACACTGGCATTGGAGTCTTGATGCACCAGGGCAATGGGGATTGTACGGGCTTAATGTTTGGGATGGGAATTGGAGGAGGAAACGAGCTCCTGTTTTGGGGTGGATGCCAGGATTATGGTTCTTCGCTGATTATGCCCAACAACACGTGGTCCCACGTTGCGGTGACTTACGATGGAACCACAAATCCCAACAACTTCACATTGTATGTTAACGGCGTGCCGGAATCGTTCTCAATCAACCTTGCCAGCGGTGGCACAACGGCCAGCCGTCTGTTCATGGGTATTGAAACAGTCGATAATGGCGCTTCTTATCGCAACCAGTTCGATGGCCAGTTGGATGAAGCCAAGGTGTTCGACCGTGTTCTGACCCCGGCGGAAATCGCGGACGATATGAACGGCAATAATCCTGCCTTGGGCAACCTTGTCGCTTACTTCCCCTTCAGTGAAGGCTCTGGAACCACTACGGCTGATGTCGTTGGCGGAAACGATGCGACGCTTATTGGCATGACAGCGGGCGATTGGGTCACCGGTCCTCCTGGGCTTGGCCTTGCACCTGTCACGCTGACGGTGACGGACACCGCCGGAAACCAGGACTTCTGCACGGCTCAAATCACCGTCGAAGACAATGTTGCGCCAACGGCAATCTGCCAGAACATCACGGTGAATCTGCCGCCTTCCCAGACGGTTTCGATTACGCCGGGCGACGTCAATAACGGCAGCAGCGATGCTTGCGGAATCGATACGTTGTCGATCGACGTGGATACGTTTACTTGTGCCAATCTGGGTGGAAATACGGTGGTGCTCACCGTGACCGACATTCATGGAAATTCGAGTACTTGCAACGCCACGGTAACGGTGCAGGATATTGTGGCTCCTCCGGCACCTTCCATTACCGCTTGGGCCGTCGATACGGGTTCCTCGAACAGTGATAACATCACGAACGATAGTGTTTTGACGGTTTCCGGAACGGCGGAAATCAATTCAACCGTTGAAATTTTCGCGTCGGGCGTGGGCCTGGTTGGCACCACATCGGCAAATGGAGCAGGTGCCTGGGGGCCGATCAATCTGAGCGCGCTGACCGATGGTTTCTATAACATCACGGCTGTCGCTACCGATTGTGCCCTCAACAGCAGCGTCGCTTCTGCGTCGCTGGACGTTACCATCGACCTGACGGCTCCGGCGGCTCCATCGGTGCCGGACATGAACGCGGCGAGCGATTCGGGCACATCGAATACAGACGATTTGACCAACGACAACACACCGCAATTCGACGGAACAGCGGAACCGGGTGCGTTGGTGCAAATCTATGTGGACACGATCTTGCAGCCGGATACCGACACGGCCGATGGCGGTGGTAACTGGTCGATTACGCTGACCGGTGCGTTGGCGGATGGCGGTCATAACATTACCGTGCGTCAAACGGACGTGGCGGGTAACGTCGGTCCGCAATCGGCGGCCTTGCCGATTGTGATCGACACGACTGCTCCGGCACCGCCGACACAGCCGGACCTGAATCCGGCGAGCGATTCGGGCGCTTCGAACACGGATAACATTACGAACGACACGACGCCTGAATTCAACGGTTCGGCGGAAGCTGGCTCGACGGTTCAAATCTTCGCGAACGCCGTCGGCGTCGGTTCGAGTCTCGTTCCGGGCAGTGGCAACTGGTCGGTGACCACATCGGTGCTGACAAATGGTGTGAAGTCGATCACGGCGCGTGCAACGGACCCGGCGGGTAACACGAGCGCAGCTTCGACAGCGCTGAACGTTACCATCGACACGGTCGGCCCGGCGATGACGGTTCCGGATTTGAACGCGGGGCACGATTCGGGTGCATCCAATACCGATAACATTACGAACGTGAACACGCCTCTGTTCCTGGGCATTGCGGAAGCCAACGTGCCGGTCGAATTGCTCGATGGTGGCACGCCGGTTGCCACAGGCGTTTCGGCGGGCAGCGGTTTCTGGTCGTTGACGCCAGGCGTTGGTCTGAGCGATGGCCCGCACAATATTCAAGGGCGTGCCACGGATACTGCGGGTAACGTGACGACAACGGGTATTTTGGTGGTGACCATCGATACGGTGGCTCCGACGACATCGAACGCCGATTTGCAGGCGGCAAGCGATTCGGGTTCTTCGAACTCCGATAACTACACCAACGACAATACGCCGACATTCGACGGCACGACGACGGAATCCGGCGCCGCAGTCGAATTGCGCCAGGGCGCCACATTGCTGGCGAGCGGCACGGCGGTTGGCAATAACTGGACGTTGACATCTTCAGCGCTGGCCGAAGGCACGTTCAACGTGTTTGCCCGGTCGTACGATATCGCGGGTAACTTTGGCGATTCGCCGGTTCCGTTGCCTGTAACCATCGATACACTTGCGCCGACGGTTTCGGTGCCTGACATGCAGGCAGCGAGCGATTCGGGCGCGTCGAATTCCGACGATTACACCAGCGATTCGACGCCGACGTTCGACGGTACGGCTTCCGAGCCGAACGTGACGGTTCAGTTGTTCGTCGATACAATCGGCAACAATCAGAACACGTTCGCTCCGACGAACTGGACGTTGACACCAACCGCGTTAGCCGACGGTCCGCACAACATCCAGGCGCAAGGCACGGACTTGGCCGGTAACGTGGGTGCGCTTTCGGCTGCTTTGCCGATTACCATCGACACCATCGCCCCGGCGGCGCCTTCGACGCCGGACTTGAACGCGGCAAGCGATTCAGGCACGTCGAACACGGACAACATCACTAACGACAACACGCCGCAATTCGACGGAACGGCGGAAGCGAACTCGACCGTTCAGATTTTCGTGAACGGTGTGGGCAATAACACCGGAACGGCGACAGGCGGTAATTACGCGATTACGACGACGACGATAACCGATGGAAACCGTAATATCCGGGCTCGCGCCACGGACTTGGCCGGTAATACCAGCGGTCTGTCGGGCACATTGGTAGTGACGATCGATACGGTGGCGCCGGTGGCTCCGTCAGTGCCGGACTTGAACCCGGCGAGCGATTCGGGTGCGTTGAATACGGACAATATCACAAACGACAATACGCCGACCTTCGACGGTACGTCGGAAGTGAACGCGATCGTCGAGTTGTTCGCCAATGTGACGTCGCTCGGTACGACAACGGCAAGCGGTGGTGGAGTTTGGACGTTCACGGTTGGAGCTCCCGCACCGGACGGCACGTACAGCATCAGCGCGCGCCAGACGGACGTGGCCGGTAACACGGGACCGAGTTCCGCGGGCTTGTCCGTGACCATCGACACGGTGACGAACGTTTCCAACCCGGATCTGGACCCGGCGAGCGATTCGGGTCTGTCGAATTCGGACGACAATACAAACGACAACACGCCAACCTTCAACGGTACGGGTGAAGTCGGCGCGACGGTAACGTTGCGCGCCAACGGTAACCCGGTCGGAACGGGATTGGTCAACGGTGGCGGCAACTGGACGATTACGTCGTCGCTTCTGGCCGACGGTATTTACACGATGACGACCTCGATCCTCGATATTGCAGGCAACACGGCCAACAGTCCGGGTAGCCTGGTTGTCGAGATCGATACAGTAACGTTTGCAAACCAGCCGAACTTGATCACGGCGGACGATTCGGGTTACTCGAGCACCGATAATTACACGAACGTTCAAATGCCGACGTTCGACGGTACGGCGGAGGATACCTCGGCCATCGAGGTGATTTCGTCCATCGACGGTACGCTTGGGTTTACATCGACGAATGGCGTGGGCTTCTGGTCGTTCTCGACGTTGGGCAACCTGACCGAAGGTGTGCATCAGATTCGCGTTCGCGTGACCGATATCGCGGGCAACACGCTGCTCAGCCCGGCGCTGACCGTGGTGATCGACATCACGGACCCGGCCCAGGCTTGTGGTGGTGAACTGATGGTCGTTGGACCGTCTATCACGTCGGCGACGGTGGTGGATTTCTCGGTTCTGTTTACCGAACCGGTGATCTTCTTCGATACGCCAGAGCTTACCATTGCTGGCCCGGGGAACCTGGACAGCGTTTCGCCTGGTGTAGGCAGCCAGCCTGCGTCGAGTTATACGATTCAGGTAAGTGCAACCGGTACCGGCGATATCACAGTCGGTTGGGTGACTCCGAGCGCCATCGAGGACCGCGCGGGGAACTTCTTCAACCCGCCGACGAGTCCTCCGGGCGACGAAGACACGGTGACGATTGTCGATATTTCGGCAACCCAGGTAGGAACACGTCAAGCGTCCGCCGATGGAGCGAACCAGGATTATTATGGTACTTCGGTTTCGATCAATGGCGAGGTGGCCTTTATCGGTGCGCCGCGCGACGACGATAACGGAACGCAATCGGGTTCGGTGTATGTGTACGAACGCGACGATACGTCGAGTTGGGTGCTGGTAGCCAAGTTGACGCCGAGCGTTTCGGGAGCGTACTTCTTCTTCGGCGAAGCGGTGGATGTGTATGGCGACTGGGCAATCGTAGGCGCCCCGTACGAAGACGAATTCCTGCCCGACGATGGCGCGGCGTATGTCTTCCATCGTGAAAATGGCGTGTGGACCGAATTCCAGCGCCTCGCTCCTGCCACGCGCGAGATTTATTATCGCTTCGGCGCGGCGGTAGCGGTGGCGGGCAACTCGATTGCGGTGGCAGCGCCGTTTGACGCTACGACTCGTCGTGGTCGGGTTTACATGTACGAATACGATTCGTGCACGGATACATGGAACGAGGCTGCGATTCTGCAATCGACGGATATCTTCAACGAAGACCAGTTCGGTGCGGCGGTTGACCTGACGATCAGCAACGGCATTCCGTATCTGGCCGTTGGCGTTCGTCGCGACGACGACGCAGGCGCGGATACGGGCGCGGTTTATGTCTATCGCCGCGTGTCCGGTTTGTGGAGCAACGTAAACGAAGCCAAGTTGTTGCCGGGCGACGCCACGCGCACCGACTTTGTGGGTACATCGGTTTCGATCGATGGTAACCTGCTCGTGGTTGGCGCGCCGGGGCACGATGACACGGCGGTGAACACGGGCGCGGCTTATCTCTTCGAACGCTCAGGCTTGAACACGTGGACTCAAATCGACAAGATGGTGGCTCCGGACCGTGTGGCGAACGATAACTTTGGCAACGCGGTGGGCATCAGTAACAATAACATCGCAATCGGGTCGCCTCAAGATGACGACGATGGATTGGATTCAGGTTCCGTTTACGTGTTCGAGTACACCGGCGGATCGACGAACTTCATCCAGAAGCTCCTGGCAGAGGAAGGTGACCGCCAGGATCGTTATGGCGATTCGATTGGCGTCAGCCTCGAGTCGGTACTGAGCGGTTCGCGCCTGGGTAATAACTTCCCCTCGACGGGATCGAACCCGGGTACGGCGTACTTCTACCGTCTCGACCAGCCGTAATATCGGGCAACTTCAACAATCTCCAGGCGGCGGCTCGACAAGAGTCGCCGCTTTTCTTGTTTGGGATCAACTTTCGGGTAGAGCCGCGCGGGGCGCTGGCGTAGCGCATTGAAGGCGCGTGAATTCGGCGCGAACTTTCCGATCGAAGGTGCAGGCTTCTATGTTCAAACACGTGTTGGTAACGGGTGGGGCGGGATTCATTGGATCGCATCTGGTGGATGCGTTGCTCGAACGCGGTTATCGCGTGCGAGTGCTGGATAACCTTGAGCCGCAAGTGCACGGCGCAATCGATTCGCCGCCCGGGTATTTGAATCGAGAGGCAGAGTTCCAACGCGGTGATGTGTTGAACATGGACGATCTGGAGAGGGCACTCGACGGCGTGGACGCCGTCATCCATTGTGCGGCGATGGTCGGCGTGGGCCAGTCGCAGTACCAGGTGCGGCGCTACACCCATGTGAACACGGGCGGCACCGCGAATTTGCTCGATTTGCTGGTGCAGGGAAAAACCAAGGTCGAGCGCGTGCTGATGGCGAGCTCGATGAGCATTTATGGCGAGGGACTTTACCGCCGCCCGAGCGACGGGGCGCTGCTTTCGCCGTCGCTTCGGCCCGACAGTCAACTGGATCTGTACGATTTCGAAATGCGCGACCCGGATTCGGGCGAAGTGTTGGAGTGGGCGCCGACACCAGAGACCAAACCGCTGCATTGCACGTCGGTTTATGCGCTGTCAAAACGCGACCAGGAGGAGTATTCGTTGCTGGTGGGTCGCACGCACGGATTGTCGATTGTCGCGTGCCGGTTTTTCAACGTGTATGGGCCGCGCCAGTCGCTCTCCAATCCCTACACCGGCGTGGGAGCGATTTTTTCCTCGCGCATTAAAAACGATAACGCGCCGATGATTTACGAGGACGGTTTGCAATCGCGCGATTTCATCAATGTGCGCGATTTGGTGGATGCCCAGTTGTTTTTGCTGGAAAACCCCAAGGCGAATCTGGACGCGTATAATCTTTGTACGGGGCGTGCAACGTCGGTGTTGGACATTGCGCAGGTGTTGTTGAAACTGCACAACAAAGAGCACCTGGAGCCGAACATCGTGAAACGTTTCCGCTCTGGCGACATTCGCCACTGCATTGGCGATCCTTCCAAGCTGGCGGCGTTGGGTTGGAAACCGACGATTAGCTTGGAAGAGGGAATGGCCGAGTTAGTGAAATGGTCCGCCGAACAGGAAGCCGAAGATCGCGTGGATTCGGCGCACGCGGAGTTGGTGAAGCTGGGGTTGATCAAAATGTAGGACTTCAGTCCTTCAAATCCGGCAAATGCGTTTGGAGCGACGGGATTTCCAGGCGTGGATCGATCATGCGTTGGTCGTAAACGAAGTCGTCGCTCGGAACGATTTTCCACGGGTTGCCATGGCGGGCGTTGAGTGCGCTGGCGATTTCAAAGAAGTTCCATTTCCGGTTGGCGTCGAGCATGTAAAGCCCCGGGTCCATGGTGGCAAGGCGCTGGAGACCTTCTGCGGTGTCGGGGAGAAACGAACACGCGGGCAGCCAACGGGTGCTGGCGGAAACTTGGCCGTTTTCGCGGTTGTTTCGTTCGAGGTAATCGATCATGTTGTTCGAACCGGATTTTTCTCCGATTTGCCAGCCGAGGCGCACAACGCGCGTTTGAGGATTTTGATAGAAAACGCGTTGTTCGGCCATGCGTTTTTCAAATCCATAACCTTCGCCGGCGTCGGGCACGGAATCGAGCTTGAAAGGTCCACGCGCGTCGTTTGAAAACACCATCGCGGTGCTGGTGAAGATGAACGTGATATTTAGAACGCGCGTAATCCAGGCGAGTTCGCTGGACCATTCGTAATTGACGAGCCATGATTCGTTTTCGCGCCCGGTGGGACGCGAGGCGATGGCGAGATGAAACACGACGTCGGGCGATTCGGCACGCAGGAAGTCTTCCATCGTTTGGTAATGGTCGATGGCGGTGTCGCGACGATTCCATCCGACGACGGTGTGCCCTTGGGACTCAAGGCGTTGTCTGAGGACCGATCCAATGGTGCCGTTGATGCCGGTGATGATGGCTTTCATGGGTGGGGAAGAGGCTCGCTGATTAAGAATGGCTCTTGCCCGTATTCATCGGTTTTGAGAAAAGGAACGCAACAAGGAAAGCGAAGCATTCCAGCCGCGCGCCGCCCCT
>CAZOKZ010000008.1:0-59168 GCA_964580585.1 uncultured Candidatus Sumerlaeota bacterium
GTCGGTTTGGGATGGTTACGGCAAGGGGAACAGCTTCCGTCCACTGCATAATATTTTAGAACATAAAGACGAAGTACGCAAAGAAGCCGCACAACTTTCCGAAGATATGGAGTGGCCTTATCGCAGTACGGAGGAAGCGCTGATCTGGGCACGTCGTTATGCGCAGGAAGGCAATTACATTAAGGCGCTGGCAATTGTCTGGCACGTGCAGAAGCAGTGCCGTGCGGAAGATTGTTCGGAAGCGCTTCTGGTCGAAGCGGAAGTGCACCGTCGATACGGGTTCGAGTTGGATGCCTTTGAATGCTGGAAGAAAATTTCAGAGAGCTATCCAAACACCAATGCCCACGTTCAGGCTATTAACGAATTAGCTAAAATCAGTTTGTACATCAATTCCGACCCCGAAGCGGCACGTGCGCAATACAGCCGGATATTACAAAGTAGCGACGACCCGCGCGAAATCGCGGCGAACTTGTACAAACTCGGGTTCACACACGCCCAGGAAGAAAACTGGAAAGGGGCGATCGAGCAGATTACCGAAGCGATCCAGGTCGCTCCGCGCCCCGACGGCAATGACGATCAATGGGCGGGATTCTGGACGGAAATGTACCTGGGTCTGGGTGTTTGCCATTACAATTTGGGCGAATATAGCAAAGCGCGCGAAGCATTCGATTTCGCCATTCACGTCAGCCCGTGGCCCGATTCTCCGAACGCCCAGCAAGCGCGCAACTGGCTCAATCGTATTGAACAGGAAGGGTTGGGGGAGAAAAACTGACGGTTCGCCGTATCATGGAATTGGGATTAAAAACGAACGACACCCGGGCAGACAAACCGGGTGTCGTTTCGATTTCGGAATCTTACGAATTACTCCCCTTGGGGAGAATTCACACTTGTGGTGGTTGAATATCCAGCATTCCTATTGGAATTGATGTTTGTTGTCGCTTGTTCCAACATCTGCGAGAGCATCAACTCGACAATCAGTAATTCAGGTCGTTCGGTCAGTTCTGGTTTATATTGTGAGACCAGATTGACGTTGTTTTCCGAAGTAACGCCCATGGCCGCTGCGTCCAGTTCTCCCTGCAGATCCACATCAAACTCCTGGTTGGGATTCTGGTTTTGCGCCATGGCTTTTTCGACTTCTTTGGCTGTGTTCTGCAATTTATTCCAGGCAGCTTGAAACTCGGGATCGCCGTTGGAAGCAGCTTCTTCCACGGCATGCAATACTTCACGCGAAAGGTAACCGTACTCGCGTGGCGACATTTCGACTTTGCGCAAGATATTCGCGTAATCGCTCATCAATTTCGGCGTTTCGGTAAACAGTGCCATCATGTCGCCTGCGCCAACATTGGGTTGGCGGTTTTGTTCGGCGGCAACCACCATCTCTTGGATCAGGTTCATTTCCATGGCGCGATTGATCAATTGAGTGCGCGTGACGATGTACTGATCGAGACGTTCACCGTCCAGATCGGTACCTTCCTTTGGTGTGGTGTACGGGAAATCGTCGTGCAATGCCTGGACATCGATGCCAGCCTGATTCCAACTATCGGCGACTTGGTTTGCTTTGACAAAAAAGAAAGTGACGAATCCTACGATGACGATAATCGTCAGCAAAGTGACGATTCCACATCCAATTAGAAATTTTTTCATCTGCCTCTCCTTATAATATGGCCGTCGAGATTTATATCATCTACGATTTTGGACAGGCGTTATTCAATTTGCCTGAGTGGAACAGAGTGCTCAGTGAAAATAATCGTTCAAAGAAAAAATGAAACAGCGAGGGTTGGTTGGGCAATCGAAACCACGTCAGCCAGATGCAGCAATGGTTTCCGTTTCGAGTGCCACGCCCGCTTGACGAGCCAGTTCGCGAAAGGCGCGAAGTTTTTCTTCGAGCAGGATGCGCGAGGCAGGGCTGAAGTTTCCCGTGGCAATCATTGTCTCGGCTTTGGCGAGAATTTGCCGCGTGTCCTCGTCGGTGACTTGGTAAAACTGGCCGCAACCCATGCACGTGTTTTTGTATTGGCGTTCGGTGAACGTTTTGCGGAATTCGATCGCGGCGGGGCTGTTCAGTTTTTCCTCGTAAGTGCCCGGTTCGCTTGTGTTGCCAAACGATTCGTTCAGATAGCAACACGGCTTCATGTTACCATCTTTTTCGACAATCATCGCGCGCCATGCCTCGGGGCATCCGTATCGCACGCCGGGTGCGGGCTGGGGAACGGGCTGGGATTTTTTCGGAAAAGGAATCTGGTAGAAATACGTGCAATCAACACCGAGTTTTTCCGCCAGATTCTTTGCACGGCGCAGGTTGAAGTTGAACACCTTCGATCCGGCAACCGACACATGGGCGTGTTCGGCATGATCGAGCACCAGATTTGAAAACGCCAACCGATCCGCTCCGAGCCGATGCACGAGGCGCACGGCTTTGCACATTTCCCACACGTTGTACTTCGAGACGGTGAAGCTGATGTGCACGCGCGGGTGATTCAAGCCACGCTCGCGACGGCGGCGAAGCAATTCGCCCACGTTATGAACCACTGTGTCGAAATCCGCGCCGTTGCGCAGGAAATTTACAGTGCGCGCCGTTGCCCCGTCGAGCGACACGCATAATTCATCCAACCCGTGGTCCAGGATTTTGTCGATTACCTCGGGCTTGAGCGACATGCCATGGCTCGATGTCATGCAATACGTGCCCTGGGCCTTGGCGGCGGCGAGAAATTCAAAGAAACGTTTGTTGAGGAACGGCTCGCCCAGGCCAAAAAGTCCCGTGCGCAGGGCGGCTTCGAGGTGCGGCACGACGGGGTCGTAGAAGTCGGCCTTGAGAAAACCCGAGTCGATTTCCGGGCCGAATGTCTGGCGAGGACAGAAGACGCACTTGATGTTACAAACCACCGAGGTGGCGATGTTGTAGTGCGTTGGCCGGGCATGGGCCGTCGGGTCGAGCCACGTGGAATCGAGCAGGGCGAGGACCTCGTTGATCGCGCGCGGGTCGTCGAGCGCGGCGTTCTCGGTCGAGGCAATGGTGATTTTTTCCAGCTCGATCATCGTTGGACGTGGCCAATTGGTGGAAATGAAGCGGCACGCAAGCCGCCAAAACTACAGGGATAAGAATCGTGCCAGGGGCAAGGTTCTGGCAAGTGGGTTTTATGGAGAACCATGGAGGCACCTCGAAAGGAACCACAGAGGCACAGAGACACGGAGGGGTCACGGAGTGGGATTTTTTTGGTTTTTAGCCACAGAGTTCACAGAGGATACAGAGAAGGAAATCATTCTTTTCTCAGGAGGGCATAGATGATAGCGGGAAGATGTTTTACAGTTTCTTCACTATCGGCCGTAATATCCAGATCGTAGCTCTTGATATGAAGAAGAGGATATTCTCCATCCCTCGGTTGCTTCTTATTCTCAAAGACCTTCTTCAAAAAATGCCAAATTGGGAGCGCGAATTGAATCAGCAATTTGACAAACAATGTTTTTTCGTCGCCATTATTTTCCATCTTCGAGCAACCTGAACATGAAAACTGCCGGAAATTCACAACCGACGCATGACGATAACCGTCGGTTGGCTTTGTTGTCAAGATTACCACTGTTGAAACCAATCACCCCCTCTGTGCTCTCTGTGTCCTCTGTGGCAAAATTAAAAACTCCGTGTTTCCTCTGTGTCTCCGTGCCTCCGCGTGGTTACCATCTCCTGTTTTCTCTTTCCAAACGTCCGCCGTCGCATTACATCCAAACGTAACGCCGCATCGCCCCGGAACCCCCATGCAGACCCTGAAAGACATCACCCGCATCGTCAAGGAGCAAGCCGACATCGTTGCCGTGGTCGGGCGAACGGTGGCGCTCAAAAAAGCGGGCAATTCCTACCGGGGCCTATGTCCGTTTCATAACGAGAAAACTCCCTCGTTCCACGTCGTGCCCTCGAAGGGCATTTACCACTGTTTCGGCTGCAAAGCCGGCGGGTCGGTGATCGATTTCCTGATGAACACCGAGCGCCTGACGTTCATCGAAGCGCTCAAGAAGCTGGCCGACGAAATGGGCATGGCGTTGCCCGAGGCCGATGCTTCGCCTGCCGAACGTGAACTGCGTGACGAGCAGGAAAAACGCCTGCGCGCGCTTCAGAGCGCCAACGATTTTGCTCTCGAATGGTTTCGCGCGAATTTGCTGAAAACGCGCAACCGCGACGCCAACACGGTGATGGAAACGCGCGGCATTACGTCGGACCTCGGCGAGAAATTTATGGTCGGCGCGGCGCTCAACGACTGGACCGCGCTGCTCGATGCCGGGCGCGCGAAGGGCTTCAGCGACGGCTTGATGATCGAGGCGGGGCTCGCCGTGCGAAACGAAGAATCGGGCCGCGTGTACGACCGATTCCGCCACCGATTGATTTTCCCGATTCTCGATCACCTGGGGCGGCCTATCGGTTTCGGAGGGCGGCGGCTCGACGACGATCCGAAATCACCGAAATATCTCAACTCGGCGGAAACGCCGCTCTACAAAAAAGGCAAATCGCTCTACGCGTTGAACGTGGCGCAGAAAGACATTGGCGATGCCGGGTTTGCGATCCTGACCGAGGGCTACATGGATACGATCATGGCCCACGCGTTCGGGTTCGGTCAGGCAGTGGCGTCGCTCGGCACGGCGCTGACGCCGGACCAGGCGCGGCTGCTCAAGCGTTACGCGTCGCAGGTGATTTTCCTTTACGACGGTGACGACGCGGGCCGTCATGCCATGCTGCGCGGGGGCGAAGCGCTGCTGGGCGCGGGGCTCGACACACGCGTGATTTTGCTCCCCGCCGCCGACGATCCGGACACGTTCCTGCGCCGCGAAGGGGCCGACGCGTTGCGCGAACGGCTGCATACGGCGGACGAATATTTCGACTTCGCGCTCGACGAGCACGCGGCGGGCGTGGAACTCGGCACGATCAGCGGCCAGGCGGCGCTGGTGGATGCCCTTGGACCGCTTCTGAACACGATGAAAAACGACGTGCAGCGCGAGGCCGCCATTTCGCGCATGATGCACCGGCTGGGTGATCTGCCACGCGAGGCCATTTACCGCGTGTTGCGTCAGCAAGCATCACAGGGACGGAGAGAATTTGCTCCGTCCCCCGAGGCGACCGGTTCCTCCGTCCCCGCGTCGTCAAGTGCGCGTGTGTTGCCCGCACCCGAGTTCGATCCGCTGGAAAAATTTGCGCTCAAGCTGATGATCGAAAGCAAGGAAGCGCTCGCGGTTCTGCGCGCGGAACTGCACGAAGAGTGGCTGACTGACATGCGGCTCGATCCGTGGATTTTGTTTTTCTTTTCCGGGCACGAAGACGCCGCTACGATGTTGGCCGAAGCCGAAGCCGTGGGCGATCTGCCCGGTGATCCGATGATTTTACCCGCGATTTTAGCCGACCCACATCCGCTTGGTATTCCCGAACATTCGGCGCATCAACTCGCCGCGCGGATCAAGCGCCGCCATCAAAAACGTGTGACGCAGCAACTCGTGCGTGAAATCGAGCAAGCCACCGCGCACGCACCGGACGAAGTACCGAGCCAAAAGCTGACACTCATGCACCAGGAATCGCAACTTGCCGTACGCGCCAAACTGCCCAACGCACCGATGGATATTCAGTAGGCGGTGAACGGTGGGGGAGCGGTGGAGTTGGTTGTTGGTTAATAGTTTTTAGTTCACAGTAAACAGTTTTCAGTAATTGATAAGCACACGAATTATATTAGATGCCTATACCTTGGAGTGTGGCAGCTTGCTGCCGTTTTCATGCGCGCAACCTTGGTTGCGCGTGAGTCGGTCTGAAAGACCGATATTCTCTAGCCCAGTCCGCAGGGCTGGGTAGCGGGATTATATAAAATTGCGGCCTGAAGGGCCGCGATATGAAACGGGAAACTATATGATCGCGACCTTTCAGGCCGCTTGAAATCTAATGGTTGCGTGTAATGCAATGTTAAATGTTTCGATCATTCATTTTAGGATGACTGATCATTAATATACTTCACTCGGACAATAGAATCCGGTGAGGATCAATCTGGGTTACCGTGCTTTGTTGATTTTATTTCATTGATTTCTTTCCAACGTTTTTTATTTTCTTTGGACAGGCGAACGAGATTACTGACGAGAAACAGGAGGATTCTACTGTCTCCTCTACCGGAATTTACCGGAGGCTCGGGCATTTGAATATCGAGAATTGGATCGACTTTGTCTGCCCCTGGGATATCGCCAGGGATCAAACTTGAAAAAACACCCGAAAGAAGTGCGAAGACCAGGCTGAATATTCCAATACGATACGTCCAATGCATGATGATCGACGGCATATAAATAGTGTATGGTTGGCTTCCATGCTGATAATTAACAATCATGGGTAGATCGTAAAATCTTGTCGGCATCTGGACATCAAGAAACATGAAATATAAATAGATCAAGATACAGCTGAGTAACATGGTGATGTCCATCGCACAGAAGTAAGTAAAGAATTCTTTGAACAATAATTGGATTGTTGTTTTCTTGCGAATCGTATTCAGAATAGCGGGAATAAACATCACCCACAAGTTTATTGTTAGTGGGATAATAGCGAGAGCTAAAAATCCCCACAGGCCACATATTAATTCCAGGTGACGATTGATATGATATTTGTCGAGAAAAAATAATTTTACGAGCATCATTGTTGCAAAAGCGGAATACCATACCAACATTCCACCGATGACAAACTTGAGAAATACTCGTTGATTTTTGCTTCTACTAGGCGAGTCGACAGCTTTATAAAACAACCAAAAGATCATACCCATGGAAATAAGTAAGATCAGCATGATGACGACTATGATGCTCAGAAAAAAGTATTTCCCCACGATTGCCATCGTCACGGTCTCCAAGCATCTCTCTTTATTCATACTATCACAAATCAATTTTATTCATAAAATCAGCCTTGGTAAATCCCAAAAAACTTCCCCCGAACGTCGCCGTCCGGGGGAAGAGTTTTTATCGTGCGATAGAACCTTGGGCAATTACATCATGCCCATGCCGCCGCCCATGCCGCCCATGCCACCCATGCCGTGGTCATGACCGCCACCGTTGCCGTCTTTTTCTTCCGGCTTGTCGGTGATCAGGCATTCGGTCGTGATCAACAGGCCCGCGATGGACGCCGCGTTCTGAAGCGCCGAACGCGTGACCTTCTTGGGATCGATGACGCCGGCGTCGAGCAGGTCAACGAATTCACCCGTTGCTGCATTGTAGCCGATGTTGCCTTTTTCGCTCTTGATTTTCTCAACGATGATCGAGCCTTCGACGCCCGCGTTCTGGGCAATCATCTTGGCCGGGTATTCAATCGCGCGCAGGATCAACTTGGCGCCATGGCCTTCTTCGCCGCCGATTTCGCCGATTTTCTTGGCGCCCGCCGATGCCGCACGGATCAGCGCAACGCCGCCGCCCGCCACGATGCCTTCTTCGACGGCTGCGCGTGTTGCATGCAGCGCGTCTTCCACGCGAGCTTTCTTTTCTTTCATCGCCACTTCGGTTGCGGCACCGACTTTGATCACGGCGACGCCACCGGCCAGCTTGGCCAGGCGTTCTTGCAGTTTTTCTTTGTCGTAATCGCTGCTGGAAGCTTCGATCTGGCCCATGATTTCTTTTTTGCGGCCGTCGATCGCCTTGTTGTCGCCGTGACCTTCGATGATCACGGTCTCGTCTTTGGTGATCTGGATGCTCTTGGCGCGGCCAAGGTCTTCCAGCGTAGCGCCTTCGAGCTTACGGCCCGTATCTTCGCTGATGACGTTGCCGCCGGTCAGGACAGCGATGTCCTGCAGCATGGCTTTGCGACGATCGCCAAAGCCCGGGGCCTTGACGGCGCAGATGTTCAGCACGCCGCGCAGTTTGTTGACCACCAGGGTGGCCAGCGCTTCGCCTTCGACGTCTTCGGCGATGATCAGCAGGGGCTTGCCCGACTGAGCGACTTTTTCCAGCACCGGCAGAAGGTCGCGCATGTTGCTGACCTTCTTGTCGTAGATCAGAATCAGCGCGTCTTTGAGGTCGGCGGTCATTTTTTCCGAATCCGTCACAAAGTACGGAGACAGGTAGCCCTTGTCGAACTGCATGCCTTCAACGAGGTCCAGTTCGGTTTCCAGGCCTTTGGCTTCTTCCACGGTGATGACGCCGTCTTTGCCGACTTTGTCCATCGCGTCGGCGATTTGCTCGCCGATTTCCGTGTCGCCGTTCGCCGAAATCGTGGCAACCTGGGCAATTTTGCCGTGGTCGCGCGTATCGACTTTCAGCTTGTTCAGCTCCTCGACAATGATTTCGACGGCTTTATCGATGCCGCGCTTGATCGCCATCGGGTTGTTGCCAGCGGAAACCAGCTTCAGGCCGTCGCGATAGATCGACTGGGCCAGGATCGTCGCTGTCGTCGTGCCGTCACCGGCCACATCGCTCGTACGGCTGGCGACTTCGCGCACCATCTGGGCGCCCATGTTTTCATAGGGGTCCGACAGTTCGATTTCCTTGGCGACGCTGACGCCGTCCTTGGTGATCGTCGGGCTGCCGAACTTTTTGTCGATCACGACATTGCGGCCCTTCGGGCCAAGAGTCACTTTTACTGCTTCGGCGAGTTTATCAACACCGCGCAGAACCGCTGCGCGGGCGTCGCCACCGTAAACCATTTGTTTCGCCATGGGGAAAATCCTCCTGATAGGCTGGAAAAAAGTAGTCGATTGATTCCAAGTGTCAAAAATCGGCGGACCTTCAAAAAGTCCGCCGGGAAAGCAATTACCCGATCACCGCCAGGATTTCGCTTTCTTTCATGATCAGGTACTCGATGCCGTCGATCTTCACATCGTTACCCGAATATTTGCCGAACAGCACTTCGTCGCCAACTTTGACATCCAGTTGATTGCGCGAACCCTGGTCGTTGAATGCACCGTCGCCCACGGCCACGACTTTGCCGCGCTGGGGTTTTTCCTTGGCCGTATCCGGAATAATGATACCGCCCGTGGTCTTTTGCTCGTCTTCCTTGATGCGCTCGATCACAACGCGATCGTGAAGTGGCTTCAGCTTCATATCTGTGAGTCTCCTTCAGTTTGACGAAAAGTTTAAGATTGCTTTTCGATCAGGGAAAGAAGGCAAACCCGGTGCCAGCCCGTGTTGCGCAGCGTAAAATGTTGAAAAAAAAGAGGTTAGGTGTTTGACGGGAGAGCGGGGAGCAGGGTGGGTGTTTCGTTCCGACACGCTAAACTCAAAAGCGTAGTCAGTTTGTGTCAGGTCTTATTTCCGACGGGATGAACGAGACAGTTGCCAGGATAACAGGATCGCCGGGATGAATCTATCCGTTGTCCCCTGCTGGGATCGCCAATCTCCTGATTGGCGAGTGTTGCCTACGCCGATCAGGAGATCGGCGTTCCCAGCGTTCATCCCGTCTAAAACTCACTTCTGAGGCAATTCAGCTTCGACGACGATGGAAATTCCACCCCGGATGTTGAAACGCCCCACAACTTGAATCCATTTGGGTTCCAGGAATTTGTGCAGATCGTCCAGAATCACGTTCACCACGTCTTCATGAAAGCCGCGTTCGTCGCGGAAGCTCCACAGGTATTGCTTGAGCGATTTGCTTTCCAACGCGCGATCGTTGGGAATGTAATGGACCTCGATTTTGGCGAAATCCGGCTGGCCGGTCAGCGGACAATGGCAGGTGAACTCGTCGCAGTAAAACGAGACCTTCGTATCGCGGCCTTTATGGTGGAACGGAAACGATTCCAACGCGCGCGAGGGCTTTGTTTTCGCGCCGGAACCGAGCTGCGTCAGCCCGGAGGTATCGGAAAGCGTGGTTTTTTTGCGCGTGGTTTTTTTCGAGGTGGGTTTTTGGGGCATGGGAGGAAACCTTTATCAATAGTGGTGCTTGTCTATCGCTCAAGGATCAACAGTGCAAAACGGCCGACAGGGGTCGATGTATTGACAACATTCTTGGGGTTGTGCGACAGAATGGAAAATTCATCTGAGGACTTCGTTCCATGACCGTATCACCGCACCAAGTTCAGGAAATTCTCACCAGTATGTCTCCGTTTTGTTGGATACTGCTATTCTTGGCACTCGTTATTTTCTCGGCGTATAAATTCAAAGGAGCACTCGCGGTTGAGATAAGCTCACATCCATTTCGTCTCAAAGTTCGGTTTCGAAAAAATTAGTCGTCTTGGTATCGTTTTGCACGAATGCAGACATGCGATTTTCTGGATCGCAACCGACCCAACGGGTCGGGATTCCATAGCCCAGCCCAACGGGCTGGGTACTGTGGCCACCAGATTTTGCGGCCTGTAAGGCCGCGAGATCAGAACCACATGAAATTCAGAACAATACCTCGAAAACGGCGTTTTTACCCGAATCGCGACCTTTCAGGCCGCAAATCACCTTCGCAACTAACCCAGCCCGATAGGCTGGGCTATGGAATTTCAGCCCTTCAGGCTGAAAAACGTTGAAAAGCCATTGGTGTTAATCGAGCACCTTTTCGTAAATTGTGATGACCCACGAGCGCTCTGGGGAAGCGATCCACGGCATTTCGCCTCGGATCGTGTAACCGTGGTGGAGATAATATTCGACGAGGGGTTTGTTGTTTGCGTGGCTATCGAAGCGAATCGCTTGGCAATTCAGTTCACGCGCCTGACGCTCGGTTTCACGCAGGCACCACTTTCCAATGCCCAGCCCTTGATGCGAAGGAAGCACCGCCAGGCGACTGAGGTAGAGTGCCCGGTGACTTGGGTCCACCCAGAAATGTTCAGGATATTTTGCGCTATCGGTGCTCGTCGTGAACGTTGCCACCAACTGGCCGTCCGCTTCAACCGCGTGAACGCGGGATTCGGCGGCTTCGCGGCGCATCCTCTCCAGCGGAATCGGCGGAAACCAATGATCGAGGCCCAAACGTTTGTGCATCTCGACGCCGCACAGGCGCAAAATCTCGTGCAGTGGTTCGACCGCCTCCGGTCCGACACGTCGGCACGTCAACGTCGTCATCGCCCTTATCCCAGCGTTTCCAGTGTCAGGTGATCGTTCGTGTAAATGCAGGTGCTGGCCGCGATATGCATCGCCTCGCGCACGATGTCCTCGGCATTGAGCGTTGAATGACGATACAGCGCCAGCGCCGCCGATTGCGCATACGCCCCGCCGCTGCCAATGGCAATCACCGGTTCGTCGGGTTCGATCACGTCGCCCGTACCGGAGAGAAGTAAGATATGCTCGCGGTCGGCAACGAGCATCATCGCTTCCAGGCGACGCAACATGCGATCGGTGCGCCAGAGTTTGGCAAGTTCAACCGCTGCGCGATGAAGTTGTCCGCCGTGTTCTTCGAGTTTGGCTTCGAATTTTTCCATCAACGCGAACGCATCCGCCGTCGCTCCCGCGAAACCGGTCACGATTTTATCGTTGTAAATCCGGCGTACCTTGCGCGCGTGGTGTTTGATGGCGATTTTATCCAGGCTCACCTGTCCATCCCCCCCAAGGGCGGTTTTACCGTGTTTTCGCACGGCGCAAATCGTGGTCGAATGCCAACCAAGTTGACGGCGGTCGTTGGGTTTGGACATGGAGGGAACTCCCTGAAGGCGAACTTTAAATCGCGCAGATGCATGGACTGGCGACCGCGTGAGCGCAACCGCGATTTGTCCAGAGACAAGTCAACTCCGGGTTGTCGGAAATTTTAACTTCTCGTTCTAAAAGGGTTGCCTCCTCGCCAGCCGATTTCCATCCTGTCTCTGCTTGAAAACCCATGATCTGGGCGCCCACCAGGCAAAATTGCAGGGGACGCCGAATCGCCGAGAGGAGTCTGCAACCTTGAAACAATATCCGACAGAACAAATCCGCAACGTTGCCCTGGTTGGGCATTCGGGCTGCGGAAAAACTACGTTGGCCGAAGCATTGCTGCACATCAATGGCATCATCGATCGTCCCGGAACAGTCGAGCAAGGCAATACCCAGTCCGATTACGATCCCGAAGAAATCAAACGTAAAATTTCAATCAATGCCACGCTGCTCCCTGTCGAAGCCGACGATCTGAAGGTCAATCTGCTGGATTGTCCGGGCTTCCGCGATTTTGTCGGCGAGATCAAAAACGCCGTGCGCGCCGCCGAGATGGCACTTGTGGTGGTTGATGCGACAACGGGTGTCGAGGTCGGAACCGAGTTCGCCCACGCTTTTGCCGAAGAATATCACATTCCCCAGATGTTCTTCATCAACAAGATGGACAAAGAACGCGCGAATTTTGAAAACGCCATGTCCACCATTGATGCAGCATTCGATGACGTGCACACGATTCCCGTCGTGCTGCCCATTGGATCGGAAGCCAATTTCGAAGGCGTGATCGATCTGCTGGAAATGAAGGCCATTTACGATGCGGGCGGAAAACGCACGGTAAAAGATATTCCGGACGAATTGCTCGAAGAAGCCAAGGTGGCGCGCAAGCAGCTTGTCGAGGCGGCTGCCGAGGGCAACGACGAGCTGACGGAAAAATATCTGATGGAAGAGGATTTGACCAACGAGGAAGTTATCCTGGGATTGCGCCAGGACCTCGAAGCCGGACGTTTCTGTCCCGTGGTGTGTGGATCGTCGGTGAAGGAAATCGGCCTGTCGGTTCTCATGAGTCTCTTCCGCCACGAATGTCCGCCGCCCACCGAACGCAAGGGTTTCCGTGCTTACGCCAATGGCAGCAAGGACCCCGCCGAAGTAGAGCTCAAGCCGTTCGACCCCAAAGCGCCATTCAGCGCCTATGTCTTCAAGACCGTGAACGACGAATTTGTGGGTCGTCTTTCGTTTTTCAAAGTCATCACGGGGGAAGCACGCGGCGATGGTTTTGTGAAGAATGCACGTACCGGCAAAGTCGAACGCGTGGGGCATGTGATTACTGAACGTGGTAAAAATCAGGTGGCGGTCGATGCGATTTCGACCGGCGATATTGGCGCGTTTGCCAAATTGGAAAGCGTTCACACAGGCGATACGCTGACCGACTCGAAGCACGATGTGGCTGTCTATGAACCGACGCATCTTTCCGCGCCAACCGTTCACATGGCGATTGAAGTAAAGAACAAAACGGACGAAGACAAGCTTGGCATGGCGTTGCACAAACAACTCGAGTGCGATCCGACGTTGAGCCTTGAACGCGACCAGATGCTGCACCAGACAGTGCTTTCCGGCATGGGCGATACGCATCTGGAAGTGGTGCAATCTCGAATCTTTTCTTCGGTGAAAGTCGATTTCGATTATGTGGCACCGAAGATTCAATATCGCGAAACAATCAGCAAACCCGGCGAGGGCCAGGGCAAGTTCAAGAAACAATCCGGTGGTCGCGGCCAGTACGGCGATTGCTGGATTCGCTTCAAACCGCGCGCGCGGGGCGAAGGTTTCAACTTTGAATGGAAAATCGTCGGCGGCGTCATCCCGACGAACTACACCAGCTCGGTTGAAAAAGGTCTAATCCACGCGCTTGAACGCGGCGTTCTGGCTGGTTATCCCGTCGTGGATCTTCACGCCGAATGTTACGACGGTTCCTACCACGCGGTGGACTCGTCCGACATGGCGTTCCAGGTGGCCGCGTCGCTGGCGTTCAAGAATGTGCTACCAAAATGCAACCCGCAATTGCTTGAACCCATCAACCAAGTCACCATCGAAGTCCCCGACCAGTACATGGGTGATGTGATGGGTTACGTGTCCGGCAAACGCGGTCGAATCAACGGCAACGATCAAGTCGGCCACAAAGTTGTCATCACCGCCGAAGTGCCCGCCGCCGAAATGGCGACGTTCAGCCGCGATCTGCGCTCGATGACGCAAGGCCGCGCGATTTTCGAATCGCACTTCGACCACTATGATCCGGTACCGCCCGGTATCCTGGACAAAGTCGTGGCCGACGTTCGCATCGATCATCACGAAGCGGAATAAAACAAGACGGTGTGCTGAAATAGAGAAAGGGACGGAGTCGATTGGCTCCGTCCCTCTTTTCATGCACAAAGATTTCAGTACAAGATTGATGCGACCCCTGGTTAAACCTTCGCTTCTTCATTGCACATCATCGAGCCTGTTTCCATAAAGCGGATGTGGAAATCGAATGCATGTTTCAGGTCGTGCGGAATATGGCCTTTGCCTGCGCATTTCAGATAATCGTTCAACAGCGGGCGATAATCGGGGTGTGCGCAGTTGTTGATGATCGCTTTGGCCCGTTGGCGAGGCGTCTTGCCACGCAAATCGGCCAGACCTTGTTCGGTAACGATGATTTGCACCGAGTGTTCGTTGTGATCGCAGTGACTGACGAATGGAACGATGGCGCTGATCGCGTTTCCTTTCGCCGTCGAAGGCGTCATGAAGATGGAAATGTACGCATTGCGCGTAAAGTCGCCTGAACCGCCGATACCGTTCATCATCTTCACCCCGCACACATTGGTCGAATTCACGTGACCGTAAATATCGACTTCGATGGCTGTATTCATGGCGATAACGCCAAGGCGGCGGATGACTTCCGGGTTATTGGAGATGGATTGAGGACGAATAACAATGCGGTTGGCGAATTGGCTGAAGTTGTCGTAAATGTACCGCAGCTTGTTTTTCGTGACCGAAAGCGAACATGTCGAAGCCCCCAGACAACGCCCCTCGGCCATCAAATCGACCATCGAATCCATGCAGACTTCCGTGTAGAAGTGAAACGGCGGGATACGCTTGTCGTTACCCAAGCTGGCCATGGCGGCGTTGGCGATATTTCCCACACCCGCCTGCAGCGGCAGCAACCCATGCGGAATGCGACCGGCCTTCTGTTCCGCGACCAGGAAGTCCACCACATGGTGGCCGATGGCGGCACTCGTATCGTCGAACGGTTTGAAATCCGTCGCTTCGTCGGGAAGATTCGTTTCCACAATGCCAATCACCTTGCTGGGATCGACCAGGGCGAACGGCGTACCGATTTTGTCGAGCGGATGGATCATATCGAGCGCGCGGCGACGCGGCGGAGCAGGCAAGTCCACCATATCGAGCATCTCGCGCAGACGCGGGCTGTGAAAGCGGTTCAGCTCGATGATGACTTTCTTTGCCAGCTTCAACCATGTGGGAGAGCAACCGCCCGAGGTGGACAGATACACGTGTCCTTCGGGGGTGATGGCCGTGGCTTCGATGATCGCGAAATCGATTTCTCCCAGGAAACCGTATTCCACATACTGGGGAAAGTGCGACAAGTGCATATCAACAAACGGGATTTCGCCGCTGTTGATCTTGGCGCGTTCGCCGGCATCGCTCTGATAAGGTGCGCGCAGGCTGAGGGCATCGGCTTTAGCCAGGGCGCCGTCGAGCGACTCGCCCGTCGAAGCGCCGGTGAAGAGGCGGATTTTGAATTCTTCACCCGCCGCGTGCAGCTTTTCTGCACGCTTGGCCAACGCCAAAGGCACTGCCTTTGCCGCGCCAGCAGGGGTGAAGCCGCTTGCCGCAACCGTGTTGCCGTTTTCAATCAATGAGGCCGCTTCCTCGGCCGTCATTCTGGGATAGGGTGATGTCATTGTGGGGATTGCCTTTCGGTCGGTCAAAATGTTGACGGGGGGATTCAAGCCCAAGCCGGGTTCATGACGCCAGCAAAATCCGATTTAGCGGAGCGATATTATCCTAATTTGTTTTATAAAGCCAAACTCGGGGGAAATTCATTGCCGGAGCCTCCGCTTCGAGGGCAGATTCATAGTAAGTTGAACCGAGAGGATTCCTCTGTCAAATGCCTTGTAGCGACATTACCGAAATCCTACGCCTCACCCTGGACGCCGAGGAACGATTGGTTTCCTACGGTCTCAGCAAACGCTCGTGCGGGCGAGCGGTTGGAGCGGAGTCGTTGATTTTGGAATGGGTTTCGGGGCGCGGAGCGGGCGAACTGCTCACCGCTTCGGTCGATGAATTCCTCGATGCGCATCCGTGCTCCGACGAAACCGAGGAGTTCCTCTACCTGAAGCACTTTTTCGCTCTTCGCGAAGGTCTGAACGTCCTGCTGGGCCATGAACCGGGCGGCGCCGCCAGCCCTTGTGCCGTGGAATCGATCGGCTATGGTCCGGAAGGCACGGACCTGATCGCGCAGCTCAAAATCGACGCCTTCACCGACCAGATCAAATCCTGCGGGCGCTGCGGCAAAGGATGCGGCGCGCGGAAAGCGTCCTGAGTTGCCAAATCAAGGACTTATTATTTATTTGACGGCGCTGTCCTCCCAGGAAGTTGAATCCTGGCGGGTGTTTTGCGGCGAAATTCCAGGCGTGGTCGTGCATCAGGGGTCGATTTTAGACCTGGAATGCGACGCCGTGGTCAGCCCGGCAAACAGCTTCGGCTTCATGGATGGCGGGATCGATGGTACGTATCTGAATTTCTTTGGCCCCTCGGTTCAAACACGCGTTCGGCGACAGATTCTTGAGCAGCACGGAGGGGAGTTAGTCGTCGGGCAGGCCGACATCGTCGAAACCGGTCATGAGCGGATTCCCTACCTGATTGCCGCGCCCACCATGCGGGTGCCCATGATATTACCCCCTGAAACCGTAAACCCATACTTGGCTGCTCGCGCGGTATTAAGGCTGATCCAGTATGGTACGTTTCAAGGTGGGTCGAAATCGGGCGAGCCGATGCGTGAACATGTTCGCTCGGTGGCGTTTCCTGGGTTGGGAACGGGCGTAGGGCGGGTCAGTTTTCACACTTGTGCTCGCCAGATGCAACAAGCCATCGCCGACGTGGTGCGGGAGGAGTTTCAAATGCCCCGCTCGTGGGCCGAAGCCAGCGAACGTCATCAATTACTCTATACCGATCGCCCGAGGCGGTTGCAGTATTGACTCTTGAATATTCACCCGTCCACACCGTAGATTAAACAATTCATCCATCATAATTGGAGGCCCGATTTGTCGAAGTCCGTCCGGTTGATCGTTGGCGTATTCGCCCTTTCCCTTGTGGGGTTTTTTATTCTATACAAACTGTATATTCAGCCTGCTCAGAATAAAGAGCCCGACCAGAACAAAGCCGATGTGGTGCAGAAAAAAGACGTCGATGTTGTTTACGAGGAAGCCGTGCGGGCCAGCGCGGCGACGTGTAAGTTTTATCCCGTGTCCAATTGTGGAGGGACCCTGACCATCCGTCCAAACGGGATGGAGTGGGAATTCGGCATTTTACCAGAAAGTGTGGAGCCAAACAAAGCCATGAAGGTCTATGAGCTGAAACCGGGGGAGAAGTTTTACCTGGCTCAAGCGAAAATGGGCGATCAGCGGCTGACGTTCGCGGTGTCTCCTTTCGAGGACAACACCATGTATTTATCGTTTATGTCGAAAGGGTATCCCGCTGAAACGGCGGAGGAAGTTTTGCCAGAACACGTTGAGGAATTGACGGAATTTATCACGAAGTTTCACCAGCAACTAGAACGATAAATAATCCGCGTCCCGGGGCGATCTCCGGGACGCGGATTCTTTGACACCGATTGTCGAGAAAGTCTTTCGGGAGTTTTTGATTCCGGTTGTTCACTCAGTCCACTTGACGAAAGAGGCGATGGGGCGAGTCCGAATGGCCTGAACCTTGGAAATTCGAGTATCCGGCGCGTTCCAGTTTGAAACGGAATTTTTCCGTGTCGTTGCTGCGTTCCACCAAAATCTGGCGCGTGACGGGATGGTAACCGGACTTCTTGACGACCACGACATGGTACCCGATGGGGAGTTCAACCTTGAGGGGGGCCTTGCCGTAATACGAGCCGTCGATATAAATCTGGGCGTTGTCCGGGTCCGAGTTGATTTTGACTTTTGTTTTGAACGAATGCGGGTCCGGATGCGGTACAGGCTCGACCGGCGGGCAGGTTTCGCAATCGGGCACGGGTGCCGGATAGTAGTTGCGAGGACCGACAACGCGGATGGTCGTTACGGCGCGTCCATAGGCCGGGCGAGGCGGGGTTGGGACGACTCGGATGGATTCCGGGCGGCGCTTGTCTTGACGTGCATCGATCTGGATGCTGGCTTCATCGGTTTCAATGTGGATGCTGGCCGAAGCGCTCTTCTCCACGCGGCTATAGAACGCCTCGGGCGATTCCTGAATTACCGGGAACGGGTCGGCATTGAAGCGACCATTGCTGTATTCGCGTTCCAGCCAATCGTAACGTTCGCCAATGGCAACGGCACAGAGTTTTTCGATGCCTGGAGGGCCCGAGGCGACTAAATCGTAGCCGCGTTTCGGGATCGAGTACGTGACGCCGGCTTTCAGGAAGTTTTCCGTATCAAAACGGTTCGGGAAAATTTGGCGGGTAACGCCAGTGGCTTCGGTGCTGAACAGGTAGAAGTACGAATCGCGGTCCACGCGGAAGGAAATTTCCACGCTGTCGTCAATCGCGTACGTGTTGTCGTCGGTCCATAAATCAATTCGGATCGGGATCGGGTGCACGGGGTCCGGAACGGGCACCACGCGGATTTCTTCGGGTTGAACGCTGATTTGTGGCCGCGGTTCGGCAAATACCACCGAGCCCAGAATCAGAATCGCGCCCACCATGAGAGTGAGAAGTAAGGAAGGTCGTTCGTTCATGGTCTTATCTCCATGTTTCAGAATAAATATCGATGGCCGCCGCGCGAGTGGTCCGTTTGGAATCATTCAGGCCATCCGAACCATCAGACAACGGGGCGTTTGCCTGGGTTCCCGGCAAGTTGTGTTAGAATAATGTTTGCTGGGGAATGAGCTGCCCCCACCCTTTCCGGCAGGGGTTTTGATAAAACTCTAATAAACAATCGTCGCCAAAACTTTTTTCGCCGCCGTTCGGACTTGCGGTAACAACCGAGAAACGCCTAGGCTCCACGACAGCCGAAACATCAAGGTTTTCACCAGCCTGTCCGTCGGCGAAATTTCTCGGACGATAAATGACCCATGGCTCCAAAAGGCTATCTTGCCCTCGTTCTTCACGCGCATCTTCCCTTTGTCCGGCATCCCGAGTACGAAGAATTTCTCGAAGAGGATTGGCTGTACGAAGCGATTACGGAAACGTATCTGCCCTTGCTGTCGATGATGGAAGGGCTGGAGCGCGATGGAGTGCATTGGCGCCTGACGATGTCGCTGACCCCGACGTTGTGTTCGATGCTTAACGACGAATTGCTGCGCTCGCGATATCTGGTTCACCTGGAAAAGTTGATTGAACTGGCTGAACTCGAAGTCCAGCGCACCGCCACAACGCCGGAATTTCACCGCACGGCATTGATGTACCAGCGTAAATTTTATGAATGCCGCGAAGCCTACGTAAACACGTACCAGCGCGACTTGGTTGGCGCGTTTAATCGTTTCCAGGAATCGGGCAATCTGGAAATCATCACGTGCGGCGCGACACACGGTTTCCTGCCGTTGATGAAGGATCGCCCCGAAGCGGTCGAGGCGCAGGTTAGCGTTGGCGTCGAGCATTACAAGCGCTGTTTCGGTCGCGCGCCGCGCGGTATTTGGAATGGCGAGTGCGGGTATTTCCCGGGGCTCGAAGATACGCTCGCCGCACACGGAATCAAGTTCTTCTTTGTCGATAGCCACGGCGTGTTGTTTGCCAACAAGCGTCCGCGTTACGGCGTGTTTGCGCCGTTGAAAACGCCTGCGGGCGTTTACGCATTTGGCCGCGATCAAGAATCCTCGAAATCGGTCTGGTCGGCAGAAACCGGCTATCCGGGGGATCCGACGTACCGCGAATTTTATCGCGACATTGGCTTCGACCTGGAGCTCGAATATCTCCGTCCCTTCATTCACGAATCGGGGCTGCGCATTGCAACGGGCATCAAGTATTATCGCATTACGGGTAAAACGAGTCTGCACGACAAGCAAGCGTATCACGAACGCGAAGCCATGGAAACGGCGGCGCGTCATGCCGGGCATTTCCTGTTCTGTCGCCAGCAGCAGGTGTTGCATTTGAACAGCCTGATGCAAAACCGCGTGCCGTTGATTGTTTCGCCGTACGATGCGGAGTTGTTCGGGCACTGGTGGTACGAAGGCCCGCAGTTCCTCGACTACCTGTTCCGCAAAATTCATTACGATCAGACCGATATCGGTGTCGTGACACCGAGCGAGTACATCGAAATGCATCCGGATTGCCAACCGGCGACTCCATCGATGAGTTCGTGGGGATTCGGCGGGTTCAGCGAAGTGTGGCTGGAAGGATCGAACGATTGGGTGTACCGTCACTTGGACGAAACCGCCGAACGCATGGTGGAGTTGGCGAAAGATTTCCCGGATTCCGATGGATTGCAGGAACGAGCGCTGAATCAATGCGCGCGCGAAGTTCTGCTGGCCCAGGCAAGCGATTGGGCGTTCATCATGAAAACGAACACGGTGGTGGATTACGCGACGAAACGCACGAAATCACATATCGGGCAATTCTTGACGCTCGAGCGCATGATCCGCGAAGACGAACTGGACGAAGAGTATATCCAGTCGCTCGAATGGCAGGATAACATTTTCCCGGAAATTGATTATCGAGTCTATCGAACGAAAGAACTGGTCAAAGCGTAACGATTTGTTGAAATAAACAAAGTGGAAGAATCGTAGAAAGATCGAGGGCGCTGGGCGTTCTCGATCTCTTTTTTGCCACAGAGTTCACAGAGGACACAGAGAACGTTTCTAATTAATATGCCAAATTCTAAACGCTACGGCTCGATCCTCGGCATCGTAAAACACGGAATAGACATCGTAACCCATGAATCCCCACATACGACTATAATCCACGATACTTACAACTTTTGGACGATCAACTTCTCCGATTGCTTCAATATTGGAATGCATTGAAACGAAGTTACTTTCCTTTAGTGGAAACAACAAAACAAAATCCCCATTCGCATCGCGAACCAAAACAGTCGGTTCCAAAAAACCACCACCATCGGCTAGCTTTTTTTCCACTTCCTCTCGCGTCATACCAATTTCTAATTCATGAAAGATCGGTAAACCCGCTCGGGCACCCATCAAAGAGTAACATCCGGTTGCAATTATTGATATTATAATTAACAAACCTGTAAATCGTAAATATCTCATATCCTTCCCTCCGTGCTCTCTGTGTCCTCTGTGGCTTAAATATCTTTCCCATCCTCTTTCCACTCATCTCGCAAAATCGACAGTACATGCACGTCCCAGTATCGATGTTTAAAATACATAGCACTGCGTAGCGTTCCCTCAAACGTCATGCCGGTTTTTTCCATAACGCGGCGCGAGGCGTTGTTTTCCACCAAACAATGCGCTTCAAAGCGCATGACGCGCAGGCGTTCAAATGAAAAGCCAATCACTGCGCGCAACGCTTCCGTCATCAACCCCCGGTTCCAATAATCGCGCGAGAGTACGTACCCAACCGCTGCCGTGTGCACATTGGCTCGATGTCCCATGAATCCCAGCATTCCAATGATGTGGCCGGTTTCTTTCAGCTCAATTCCCCACGCCGATGGTTCGCTGTTTTCATAACATTCCAGCGTGTTTTTCAGGAACTCAATCGTGTCGTTCACCGATTCGTGTGGGTCCCACGTCGTGTAGCGTGACACGGCGGGATCGCGCGCGTAAGCGTACACGTCGGGCGCGTCGTCGAGCGTGACTTTACGCAACGTCAACCGCTCGGTTTCAAGGGTTGGCAGGTCGCTGAAAATGTCTTCGTGCGTGCTCATGGTGCGTCGTTTTCAGATGTTGGGTCGATGTCTGTTTCCGCTGGCTCTTCATCGGGTTTCTGATGCGAAGAGCGACGAGGCAGTTCGACTTGAAACAGCGTTCCCCCACGGTCGGGCACTTCGATCCAGATGCGACCGCGCAGGTTTTCCACCAGGCACCGCACCGAAGCCAACCCAATGCCGTATCCTCCCGAGGGTGTGGCGTCGGAGCGACGGTAGAACTCGTGAAAGATTTTTTCGCGCACATCGGCGGGAATCGACGGACCGTCGTTCCACACGGAAAGACGCACCGATTTTTCCTGCGCGACGATATCGACTTCGACGCGGCGCTCGCCGTATTTCAGTGCGTTATCGATCAGGTTTTGCACGATGCGTGTGATTTGCACCGGATCGGCATAAGCCACCACGGGGCGAATCCAACCGGTTTCGTCCAGCGCTTTGCCACCCACAAGCAAATCCATCTGGTGATGTTTTTCGGCCAGAAGTCGCGCTGTTTCCAACACTTGTCGCCACAAGTCGAATTCTTGAAAATCCTGTTCGAGTTCGCCTTGGCGCATCCGTTCAAACTCGAGCAGTTGCGCCACCAGATCGCGCAACCGCGCGGCAGCCGCTTCGATGCGTTTCACGCGGGGACGGAGGTTTTCTTCGAGCTGGGCATGGTTTTCCAATCGTGTGGCGGTGCCGATAATTGCAGCCAGTGGTTTGTTCAAGTCATGCACCAGGAACCGGTAAAATGCCTCGCGTGCCTGTTCCGTGTCTTTCAACTGCGTGACCATGCGTTCGAGGTCCTGGTTCGAGCGTTGCAGACGGGCAAAGAGGTACGCGTTTTGTAGCGCGCCGCCCGCGAGCGTTGCCAGATGTTCCAGTCGCCCGCGATTTTCCGACGCCAGCGAGTCTCGTTCGCGGGCAAAACCGAATAGGATGCCCGAAACGTCGCCGCCGATACGAATGGGAACGCCCATAAAGGCTTCGGCACCGATGGTTTTTATCACCCGCCAATCGGCGAATCGCTTTTCCGCTTCGACGTTTTGCACGACGAGAGTGCGGCCTTCGCCGAGGATTTGCGCCGTTGGTCCTTTGGGCAGACGCAGACGCGAAATCACGCTGTCACGCGCGCCGCTTTCGGGCAGCGTGGTGACGGCTTCCAGGCGGATCAAATCTTCGGGCGATCGATAAACCAAAGCCGAAAACTGAACCTCGCAATGGCGAACAACTGCGCTGCAGATATCGTCCGTTATGCGCAAAATATCGGTCTGTCCAATGATTGCCTGGCCGAGGAGTTCGACTTCGGAAAGAAATGCCATTTCGCGGATCAAGGACATTTGAGCGTTTACCAGCGCCGTGGAATCGCGAAACACGCCGAGCGAACCGACGTATTGTTTTGCGCTGTTGAACAGCGGTGTCGTTGTAACGCGCAACTGGCGGCGTTCATGATCGGGGCGGGTGATTTCGATCTCGTAGTTCGACTTTGCGCCTTGGTGTTGTTTGGCGCTTTCGTGTTCATGCACGGGGTATTGGCTGCGATCGAGGAAATCGATCAAGTGTCGTCCAATCAGAGTCGCTTTTTCGACCCCGAAAATTTCTCCCAGCGCCGAATTCGCAAACAGGATATTGTCGTCCACATCGATTAGCCCAATGCCATCGGCAGTGTTTTCGACAATGTTGCGATATTTTTCCTCGCTGGCGCGAAGGGCGACTTCGGCTTCTACCAGCCGTTGAAAATCGCGTGTGTACTGGCGAAAAAACACCGCCAGTGTAATTGCCAGCAAACACGCTGCGATGGTTGAATAGCCCAACCGATGAATACGGGATTGCGTGGTGAGGACGTTCCCTTCGATGTGGGCGCGCAACACTTCGATGCACGCGGCGATGGCTTGTTGAGAGGTGCGTACTTCGGCGCGGAGACGTTGGGTAACGACAAGCGGATTTTCAGCATCCAGCAATATCGTCTTCTCCAGACGTCCCATGTGAACCATACGATCGACACTGGCGGAAATTTCTCCGAGTGTATCGCGCGTCTGAACCGCCCAGGGAGCGTTTCCGATGGCATCCGTGCGGATTTTGTTGATCAGACGCCGGATTGACAATTCGGTCTCCTCGGCGGGTTGAGCTTCCAACTCGTGCTCGAATTCCGTCAGCTTCATCGACAGATCGTAAAAGTCGGATATCAGCAGTGCCTGACGCCCGATATCTCTCCGCTGGACGGTTAATGCGCCGATCTGGATCAGACTCCACCCCATAAACAGGAGTGTGACGACCAGCAAAACCCACATCCATATCGGCGACACGATTCGCAGCTTCATTTCGCGGGACCTTGCAAGAGAATCCAGTCTTCCTTTGCTGAATTAGAGAAACGTTCCCACAAATGGGCAAAGGAAAACCCGGTGTGTGGGGCGGGAATTGTATCGTATATAGCGATGCGCGAACGTTATTCCCGAATCGACCCGATTATGAATAGGTTTTTGGGAAGCCGGAGGCTTCCCAGCATGTAGCCCCGGGTTGAGCTAAAGGCGAAACCCGGGGTTTGGTTCGGCAAGGGAACGTACCCTGGAGAGGTGCCAGCAAGAATGCGAATCGCCTTATTTTTCAAGCCTATTGTGCGAACCGCTGCCACTCCTGCCGGGATGGACTGAACATCGAACGATCTGGAACAAAACTTTTGAGCACCACTATAGTTGCGGAGAAAATCGTGGCAAAATAAAAACCCCGGCACCGTGTGGTGGCGCCGGGGCAGGGTAATGTCGTTGAAGCTGGTAAAGATCAGTCGTCTTTGCCAACCACCCAGGTTTCGCGGCCCTTCAGCAGTTTCTCCAGGTTGCCTTTTCCTTTGGCTTGGGTCACCTGTTCGACCTGCTGATTGACCATTTCGTTGTAAACCGGGCGATCGACGGCGCGCATGACGCCAATCGGTTCGGGCAGTTCCGGGTACTTCATGCGGCCCAGCAAAAAGTGGACAGCAATGCGCGCTTGTTCGTCGTGCACCAGCAAATCGTCTATCGTGTAGCCGTTTTCGCCGATGGTGACCGATTTCAACGTCTGGCCTTCCATCACGATGCCTTTGTCCAGGCTCTTGCCATAGATCATCGGCTTGCCGTGTTCGAGCTCGATGACGTTGTCCGCGCGAACCTTGCGGTCCTGGGCATAGGACATCGCGCCGTCGTTGAAAATATTGCAGTTCTGGTAAATTTCAACGAACGCGGAGCCTTTATGTTCGGCGGCGCGTTTGATCGTGGCCATCAGGTGTTTCGGGTGCATGTCCACCGAACGCGCGACAAATGTGGCTTCGGCGGCCAAGGCGATGGAGATCGGCAAAATCGGCTGATCGAGCGATCCCATCGGTGTCGATTTCGTCTTCGTTCCCATCGGCGAGGTCGGTGAGTACTGGCCTTTGGTCAGACCGTAAATGCGGTTGTTGAAGAGCAAAATCTTGAGGTCCACATTACGGCGCAATGTGTGGATCGTGTGATTGCCGCCGATGGAAAGGGAATCGCCGTCGCCGGTGATCACCCACGTTTGCATATCGGGTCGCATGATCTTGAAACCAGTGGCCACGGTCATTGCGCGGCCATGGATCGAGTGCATGCCGTACGTATTCATGTAGTAGGGGAAGCGGCTCGAACAACCGATACCCGAAATGAAGCAGTATTCCTCGGGTGGGCGGCCAATTTCGGCGAGCACCTTCTTCACCGCGGCCAGCACCGAATAATCACCGCACCCCGGGCACCAACGCACGTCCTGGTCGCTGGCGAAATCGGCAACGGTGTATTTTTTTGGGGCTTCAGCAGTCGCTGTTGTCATGCTCTTGTCTTTCTGTCCTTTGATTTATCCGCGTCGAAGGTTTCGATTCAGCTTTCAAGCGTTTGCCGTACGGCATCGATGATTTCGTTCACGGTGAACGGACGCCCCTGGACTTTGTTCAGCCCCTTGGCATCGACCAGGTACTTGGCTCGCAGAATTTGCACCAACTGGCCTTTGTTTAACTCCGGAACGATGACGTGCTTGTATTGCTTAAGCAACGTCCCCAGGTTACGCGGCAACGGATTCAGATAACGCACATGCAGGTGAGCGACCTTCATTCCCTCGCGATTCATCACATTTACCGCTTCGCGCAACGCGCCAAACGTACAGCCCCAGCCAACAACGGCAACTTCCGCGTTGGGGTCGCCATGGACTTCCTGCTCCGGAATGAAATCGGCCAGTTGCTCGATTTTTTCCTGACGGGTATCGACCATTTTCTGGTGATTGTCCGGATTATAACTGATGTTGCCGGTATTATATTCTTTCTCGATGCCACCAACGCGGTGCATCAGGTGCGGCGTGCCCGGCAACACCCACGGACGCGACAGGTTTTCATCACGTTTGTAGGGCCAGATTTCACCGTTCGGTCCGTTTGGCTCGGTCAGGTGTTCGACCTTGATGGGTTCGAGGTCTTCGACTGCGGGGACTTTCCACGGTTCGGCACTATTCGCAATGTACCCGTCGCTCAGAATAATCACGGGCGCCATGGCACGAATTGCCAAACGAGCGGCCATGATGGCCATCTGGAAGCAATCCGAAGGCGAACGCGGAGCCACGATCACGGCAGGCGATTCGCCATTTCGGCCATACATTACCTGCATCAGGTCCGACTGTTCCGTTTTAGTGGGCAAACCCGTCGATGGGCCGCCGCGTTGAACGTTGATGATGATGAGCGGAATTTCGAGCATCACGGCAAGGCCCATCGCTTCGCCTTTGAGCGCGATTCCGGGACCGGCAGATGCCGTTACGCCCAGCGCTCCTGCGAAGGCGGCGCCGATCGAAGCGCCGATGGCGGCGATTTCGTCTTCCGCCTGGAAGGTGCGGACGCCGAATTCCTTGTGACGTGCCAACTCGTGTAGAATATCGCTGGCCGGTGTGATCGGGTAACTGCCGTAGAAGATATTTTTTCCCGACAGCTCGCCCGCGGCAATCAACCCAAGGGCCAACGCTTCGTTGCCTTGAATTTCACGGTACACCCCAGGGGGGAGCTTGGCGCGTTGGACCTGGTAATTCGATTGGAAGAATTCAGCGGTTTCGCCGAAGTAATAACCCGCGTGCAATACCTTCAGGTTTGCATCGCGGACCAGTTGGTTTTTCGCGAATTTCGAGTCGATGAACTCGATGATCGGTTGAAGGGGACGGCTGTAGAGCCAGCAGACCACCCCGAGCGCAAAGAAGTTCTTGCAGCGCTGGGCATCCTTGCCGATCAGACCCAGCTCTTCGCACGCGCGAAGCGTTGATTGCGTCATCGGCACCGGAAACACCCGGTACTTGCTCATCAACGCCCGGTCTTTGAGCGGGTCGGTTTCATAGCCCGCCAGCTTCAGGTTCTGAGCCGTGAAACCGTCTTCGTTGACAATGATCAATCCGCCGGACCTCAGGTCCTTCAGATTGACCTTCAACGCCGCGGGATTCATCGCCACCAGCGTATCGACTTCATCGCCGGGTGTGTAAACATCGCTCGAACTGAAGTGGAGTTGGTAGCCTGAAACACCGTACACGGTGCCGGCAGGGGCACGAATTTCTGCCGGATAATCCGGCAAGGTCGAAATATCGTTTCCGAAAACAGCCGACGTATTGGTGAACTGCATTCCGGTTAATTGCATCCCATCGCCAGAATCTCCGGCGAATCGGATAATGGCTCTGGTTAAGTCCTCGGTTTGCTTCTGCTGTCCCTTTGCGGGAGTTTCCACGGACATAATAGGGGAATTGGGCTCCTCAGTATGGTACTGATACTCACGACCCGCCAAGCATCTTTCAGGCCATGAAAAAGCGCCTCATTTGGGGCGAATCCTGTAGAAACGCTCCAACATTTCGGCTACCCCTTCAAGGGTAAAAGTGATTGAAATGAATAAATCCTACTAAATTGGTGGGAATTCGAGGCGTTAAAGAGAGGGAAATGTCACACTTTTCTTACCACTTTTGGGGCTCGGCGGTCTCACTGCAATATTTTGATGTTCGAAACGCTGCCACGTTTTTCCCTTGGTTTTCGCACAATTGTGCGGCAGAACGGTTCAAACGAACGAATCGCTGCATGAAGTCAAACGGGAGGTATTTGATGCAAACGATTATGGTGACCTGTCCGGATTGTAAGACCATCCTTGTGGTGGATAAAAACACCGGTGCGGTGTTGGAAAAGCGTAAACCGATCGTCGATGAAAGCGAATCGACCGGCGACCGTTTCGAGGACGCCCGGTTGCGTGTCGAAAAATCCAGCGAGCGGATCGAGGAAAAAGTCGAAGCGGCCAAGAAGGCTCAGAAGGAAAAACTGGCCAAGTTGGACGCGTTGTTTTCCGAACGGAAAAAGGAGATCGAGGAATCCGGTGAGCCGATCGATCGTCCCGAAGGGATTTTCGATAATTTGTAGGATATCGGATGCCAGAATTGTAGCCGTGTGGTCTTTTTTGCGCACCATGGCGCTAATTGGGCATGGCAAAAAAGTGCCTCCCTGTCAACTTGACGCGTCAAAGTCCGAATTAGAATTTCTAACTATAAAAAAACCAATCATTTAGAATTTGGTCTTGTGTTGTGCGGCATGGCACGTTTAACGCATGTCGCTCCAACGCCCGTATCCGCGTGGTAAAAGCCGACTGGGTGAGTTTGAATGGTCGGGTAGGACTGCGGGTCAACTCTTCGACAAAAGGTAAACGTTCCACTATGAGACCAGAAGAAGTCATTAAAACCATTGAGGAACAGGGGATTAAGTTCGTTGACATTAAGTTCATGGACTTCCCTGGCACCCAGCAGCACTTCACCATTCCGGTAAACGATTTTAATGTCGATGTTTTCGAAGACGGCTTGGGATTCGACGGTTCGTCGATTCGCGGTTGGTCGGAGATCGATCAATCCGACATGCTGGTGATGCCGGACCCGACAACGGCGATGGTTGACCCCTTCACCGATTACCCGACCATCACGTTGGTCGGAAATATTCTGGACCCGATTACGCGCGAAAAATACACGCGCGACCCGCGTAACACCGCCATTAAGGCTGAGGCCTACCTGAAGTCCACTGGCATTGGTGACACGGTTTTCATCGGCCCGGAACTCGAATTCTTCCTCTTCAGCGAAGCCCGTTACGCCTACGAGCCGCACACCTCGTTCCACCTGGTGGATTCGCCCGAAGGCATCTGGAACTCGGGCAAAGATGAGCGCGACGACTATGGCCGTCCGAACCTGGGCGCCAAAATCCCCCACAAGGGCGGATATTTCCCGAACCAACCGACGGATACGCAGCAGGACATTCGTAACGAAATCGTCGATATCATGAACAGCGCTGGCATGCAGATCGAACGTCACCACCACGAAGTGGCGACCGCCGGTCAAAACGAAATCGACATGCGTTTCGATACGTTGCTCACGATGGGCGACCGTTGCGCACTTTACAAGTACATCGTCAAAAACGTCGCTCGTCGTCATGGCCTGTCGGCTTGCTTCATGCCGAAACCGCTGTTTGGCGACAACGGCTCGGGCATGCACACGCACGTCTCGATCTGGAAGGGCGGCGAAAACACGTTCGCCGGCAATGGCTATGCGGGCATGAGCGAAAATGCTCTGTTCTTCATCGGCGGCATTCTCAAACACGCTCGCGCGCTTCTTGCCTTCACGAACCCGACAACCAACAGCTACAAGCGTCTGGTTCCTGGCTACGAAGCACCGGTTAACCTGGCTTACAGCGCCCGTAACCGCTCGGCTGCCATTCGTATCCCGATGTTCAACATGAGCCCGAAAGCCAAGCGCATCGAGTTCCGTTGCCCGGATCCGTCTTGTAACCCGTACTGGGCCTTCTCGGCTATCCTGATGGCTGGCCTCGACGGTATCCAGAATCGCCTGCACCCGGGTGATCCGCTGGACAAGAACATCTATGATCTGCCTGCGGAAATCGCCAAGGCTGTGCCGAAGGCTTGCGGCTCGCTGGAAGAAGCTCTCCAGGCACTGGAAGAAGATCACGAATTCCTGCTCAAGGGCGACGTCTTCACCGAAGACGTGATCGAAACGTGGATCGAGTACAAGCTCAAGAACGAAGTCGATGCGCTTCGTTTGCGTCCGCACCCGTATGAATTCATGCTGTACTACGACATCTAAGAAGTCTCAGCAGGGGATGGCGGGGTTCTAACACACTTGAACCCCGCCCATTTTTTCGCAGGAATAATCTTGGATCGGTGTTCCCCTATGCTTGACGACTGGGCTATCGTGGCCTAAGTTGAAAGCAGTTATGGTCCGAAAAACATAGAAGCTGGATGTTACTAAACCCGGCAGGCGCTCCGGCGCTTGAACCGGAAAAGGAGTTCTGAGCGGATGCAAAAGATCGAAGCGATCATTAAGCCTCACAAAATCGAAGAAATTCGCGCGGCTCTGTCCCAAATCGGAATCATTGGCATCACCGCTTGGGACGTGCGCGGTTTCGGACGTCAAAAAGGACACCAGGAACTGTACCGCGGTAGCGAGTACCAAGTCAGTTTCGTCCCGAAAATCAAGATCGAGATCGTCTCTCCCGACGATAAAATCGACGAAGTCGTCAAAGTGATCACCGATACCGCCAATACCGGCACCATCGGCGATGGCAAAGTCTTCGTTACTCCCGTCAACAATGCGATTCGCATTCGGACGGGCGAATCCGGCGACGAAGCGCTGTAAGGCTTCCCTCCCGATTCGCAAACGAATTTCATTCGCCCCGGGGTCACCATGCTCCGGGGCAATTCGTTTGCATTGAAAACGTCTGCTGTGCTGGTTCTCGCTCCCTTTGCTGTGCATTCCTCCTTGCGATTGGCGCGCGGCTGGTTTCACACTTTCGCCGCTCAACTGCTGATATTCGATTCAAAAGCGACCTGCTCCCGTGTCTGCCGAACTGCCTGCCCTCCACAGCCCTACACGTCTGGTGTTGCCCGTCTTCGAAGGGCCGCTGGACTTGCTGCTCCATCTGGTCAAAGTGCACGAGATGGACATCTACGACATTCAAATTTCCGAAATCACCCGCCAGTACATGGATTTTCTGGGCGAAATGGCCCAGATGAATCTCGATATCGCGGGCGATTTCCTCGTTATGGCGGCGACTTTGCTCAACATCAAGTCGCGTTCGATTCTGCCACGCCAGGAAGAGGAAGTTGCGCAGGACGAAGAAGAAATCGACGAAATTCTTTCGACCCAGGAATTAATTCGCCGCTTGGTCGAGTATCGCAAGTTCAAGGAAATCAGCGATAACCTCAAGCAGCTCGAAATGGAAAACATGGGCGTGTTTTATCGCGCTCAGCCTGTGACGGTAATCCCTGGCATGGAGGAAGAGTTACCACGCCAGGACATTCGCGCACTCTTCGAGGCATTTTCCCGTGTTCTCAAGCAGGTGCGCTCCAAGCCCCAGCATACCGTCATGCGTGAACAGTTCACCGTCGAAGAAAAGCTGTTTGAAATGCGCGAGATGTTGCGAACCCATCGCCAGGTTAACTTGAGCGCCGTGTTCGAGCGATGCGTCACAAAGGAGGAAGTGATTTGCTACTTCCTCAGCATCCTGGAGCTGGCCAAGATGCGCGAAATTACTGTCGCGCAGGCAGATTCGTTCGAAGATATCCTGATCGCCCCGTGGGATGAGAATGTAACTTATGTCGGCTGAAACACCTGTCAAAGAAGACGAAAAAATTGCTCCGACCCCCGAATCGTCGTCGAGCGACGAACCCCGGCTGCCCCAGCCTCGGCCCGAGGAGCTGCCCGCCGTTCTCGAAGCGCTGTTGTTTGCAGCTACCGCGCCGCTTTCAATCAAACGGCTTAGCCTTCTGACGAGCGAAGTGCCCCCGGAAACAATCGAAGCGGCGCTCGAAGGGTTGCGCGCTCGTTACGAAGATCCCGCAAGCGGATTGATGCTGATGGAAGTGGCCGGTGGATACCAATTGGCGACGCGACCATCGGTGGCCGACTGGGTATTGGCGTTGCACAAACATCGTCGTAAAAACCCCATCAGTCCCGCCGTGCTCGAAACGTTGGCGATCGTTGCATACAAACAACCATTGGTTCGCGCCGAAGTCGAATCCATCCGCGGCGTCGATTGCGGCGGGGTGATGCGTTCGCTCCAGGACGCTGGCCTTGTCGAGGTCGTTGGTCAAAAAGAAGTCCCCGGGCGCCCATCGCTGTACGGCACAACGGACACATTTCTGAAAACGTTTGGTTTACGCAACTTGAATGAACTACCGTCGCTGACGGATCTTAAGAAGATTCTGACCACACAGATGAAGGGAAAAGAGGACGAAGAGGTCGCTCCTACCGAGGAAACGACGACTTCGGCTGAGACGGCGGAAACGTCTGAACCCGAAACTGCGGATGTGGCGGTCGAACCCATTGAAAAAGCCGCCTCCGATGAAGAAGCAACCCCCGCAGACACGGAAGTCGCGAAGGAAGAAGACGAAAAAGAGTCGTGACACAGCGCCACGAAGCGTTCACTGCCTGATCCCGTAAATCTCGTTCATCCCGTCCAATTTCATGAGCCACGAAACATATCGCATTGCTCGATTTTTAGCCCGCTGCGGCGTGGCCTCGCGGCGCAAAGCCGAGGACTTGGTCCGTGCGGGCGCCGTGAAGGTCAATGGCACGCCCGTAACCCAAGTGGCGTGGAATATCGATCCGGTGAACGATGTTGTGGAATACGACGGACGCGTGTTGCGGCTTCCAACCGAGCACGTGACGTTGGCGTTTAACAAACCACTGCGCGTGATGGTCAGTCGGGGCGATACGCACGAACGACGCACGATTTACGACATGTTGCCGCTCGATTGGGCGTCGCAGGCCGATAAGTTGATCTATGTCGGGCGCCTTGATTACATGAGCCAAGGATTGATCTTGATGACAACGGACGGCGAGTTGGCGCATCGGATGATGCACCCGCGCCGCCATGTCGAAAAAGAATACCATATCTGGCTGGACCGCGAATTGACGGCGGGAGAGATGCGGGAGCTCGAAGCTGGCGTTGAAATCGAAGGGACCGCCACTTTGCCGTGCACAGTTCGAGCGCTGGGGCGGAAAAAAGGGGAGCAATCCTACGCCGTGACGTTGATCGAAGGCCGAAATCGACAAGTGCGCAAAATGATCGAATCCGTTGGCGCCAAAGTCCAGCGCCTCGTGCGGGTGAGAATCGGTATGCTGGAGCTGGGAGATTTGCCAACAGGCGAATGGATGGAGCTGACCGAGGCGGAAATCGAGAAAGCCCAGATATCTTTGCAAGACGAGTTGTGATAAGACTGACGGACGCTGTGGAGTTGCGTCGGCCACAAGGATCGATTTCCTATGAAGTTGCCGCCCGACATTCTTGAACGACTGACGCCAGAGTTGGTGCTTCGGGCGAACAAACTCTATCACGACCATGAAAACGCCGAATACAACTTACGCCAATCTGAATGGTTCGGATATGAAGTCGCCCGTTGGAACGAGCTGGCAGCCAAACATCTTCAGGCTGAGTCGCCCCTGGTGATTCTGGACTACGGTTGCGGCACGGGAATGGAATTGTTGGCTTTTGGCCCGATGTTGAAAGCTGCCGACCGGGTGATTTGCACGGATTTATCGGAAGGCATCATGGCGGTTTGCCAATCCAATGCGGCGGAAAAATCGTTCCCGTTTGCCCTGGAATTTCGCAAATCCGATGGCAGTCGAATGCCGGTTGAGGACGCCTCGTGCGATCGCGTCGTGGTCAATGCCGTGCTTCACCATCTGCCCGATCTGACGCTGTTTGCCAAGGAGTGCGCCCGGGTTCTCAAACCCAAGGGGCGTCTGGTGGTGGCACACGAACCGAATGCGGACGGGTTTCAGACTGAGCGGCGGTTTCAATGGGGATTGCTGGGCAAGCCTGGTGAATTCGGGCAATTTCTGGCGGAAAGCAGTCCGCTGATTGAGGCAATTTTGCGCACGGTGACGAGTTTGGTTAGTTCTCGATACCGCCGTCGTAACGCCATGCTGCGCCGGATTTCCGACTGTTTAGTCGCGGAGGGGCTGATCCACCGTCCCGTTCGCGGGACGGAATTGCAAATGATTGTCGATGTGCAATTGCAAAAAGGATTTCAGCGAGACTCGCTTGTGGAGTGTTTTACGAGTTTCGATGTTTTGTCGTGGGAAGTTTACAACAACGACCATGCATTGTGTTTTGTTCTGGAAAAAACCTGAACGAAGATGTGAGCAGTCGGTATTCCCAATCACGAAAAATGAATTTTTCGTGAACAAGGGCTTGAATTGGGCTGTGCAATGAGGCTAGCTTGACAACGTTGGGTTTAAAAACCCGGCAAAAGAACGCTTTTGGCTGCATCTTTCTCCGGTAGAGACAGGTGCGTTTGGAGGGGTGTCGCTAAATAAACCGCCTGATCGTCCGTCAGATGACGGTCCGATGGTCGGTTCTCAAATTCGTTGACTCACCCATTAAAAGGTTTTATTCCTGGTTGATACCGTAAACGGTGTTCGAGAAAAGAGCAGGTGTTTTTTACGGATTTTTGAACTACCACATTGACAGCGTAGGGGCTGACCCCCCAACCGTCTTTCGTTGAAAGGATAGAAGATGCATCGTTGAATTGGGAAAGAGAGACATCATCCGAGAGCAAGTGGCCCCGTGATTGCTTTGAAAAAAGCGAAATCAGGTTTCAACTCGATGGCTTTAGCTGGGCGAGAAATTATTCGAGATCATGAGCGAAGAATTAGAACAAGATGAAACCATAGTCGTATTGCTCGCATTGGGAAATCCAAGCGAAGCCGTCGCTCTTGAAAACCACCTGAACTCCAAGTTCCCAGGTGCGATGGAGATTTATCGTGCCCCGTCGGGTTTCGATGCCATGAGCCTGGCGATGAACCGTCCTCGGATTGTGCTCCTCGATCAACGCCTGCCCGACGTGATGGGGTTGGACATGATCGACCCGATTCGCGATCAAATAGGTCTGAACAACTATCTGATTTTCATCGGCGGTTCCGGCAAAGGCGGCATGCGCCCCGGAATGCGCGACGAAGCGTTGAAACGCGGTGCCTCGGCTATCTGCGACCGTCCCGTGGACGTCGAATGGCTGACGAAGATGTTGCACCAGCTTCTCTATCCCGAAATTCCCGATCACCCGCACTTGCACGGATTGGAACTATTGGACCTGATCCAGATGTTCCACCAAAAACGATGCGATCGCACGATGCGAATCTTTGCCCACGATGGACGCGTGGGATCGATTTATATGAACAAGGGTGAAATCACCCACGTCGAAGCGGGCGCGATGCAGGGCTTTTCGGCGGTGCTCGACTTGATGCGCTGGACCGAAGGACGCATCGTGGTGTACGACGCGCTTCTGTCTTCGGAAAAAACAAACGATTCGCCGACCATGCACCTGATCATGGAAGCGGCGCGTATGATGGACGAGGAAAGTCCGGAGTCGGGCGAATTCAACACAGACGATATTTTCGAAGAACAAACGCCTGAACCTATCCACGAAATCGAACAGGAAGCGCGCGGCCCAGAAGTGGAAAGCGTGCTGACCGCGCTCGATAGTGTGTTTGATTCGAGCGATGAAAATCCAGTGACCGAGCCGTTGTTCCCGGGCGACGATGGCGACGATTCGGATGGCAAAAAACGCAAAGACGATACGCTCAGCATCCCGGCGTTGGACCTGGATTTCGATTTCGACGCGTGATTTGATCTACCATCCGCTTTCGCCAAGGCTTCAGCGGATAAACGAAAACACGGAATATAAAAGCCCTGCGGCAACTCGCAGGGCTTTTCTTCATGCTGATGTTTTTCTTCTCGAATACCCCCTGGAATATTCGATGGATTACTTAATCACTGCTCCGATTGGTGCCAAGGTCGTGTCGATGTACAAAATACTTTGTTGCGGGATTAATTTCACTTTGCGAGGTGAAAGAATATCATCATTCTCTGATTCTTCCTCAGGTTCAAGAATCACCCATTCCGGCGTAACATCCAGCAGCCTGCCGCTGATTCTAAATTGATTTTCTTCAAAATCAAGCATTCCAGCACGGTTTTCGGCAGCAATACCAAACGCATCCTTTCGAAAATAAACCGTGCAATCGTTTCTAATCGCACCTATCAAAAGGGATTCACCCGCCTCTGGTCGGGGATAGTCATACTTTTTTGAAGTCTGCGCTCCCATAATCGCCACGGCGGCAACGATAACCAAAGCAGGCAAATACCATTTCTTCATTGCGTAATTCCTCACTTCGTTTTGCTTGGGCAACCAGACGGTTAGCCACTTCCACTCAGAACAGCGCGTAGATAAACGGCGCGGCAGCTCCGCCGCCGACAACAACCAGGGCGCCGACGAGCACGAGGACGATGATGATCGGCGTCAGCCACCATTTTTTGTTATAACGCAGAAAGTAGAAAAACTCGGAAACCAGGCTTTGCGAACCTTCGCTGGCTTCGGTTTCGAAATCCGATGCCTCGTTTTGTTTTTCGTCGTTGTCGCTCATGGCATGGGACTCCTTGGTCAAATCTGGCGGAAGTAAGTCGAGGGTTTGCGTGTGGTGTCGCGTTTGATCCAGTAGGTTTTTGACTCAGGCTCGAATCGACGCGTCATGGGATCGTAACCAACCAACCGCATGAGGAGGCCGATGGGGGTCATGAACAAATAATACAACGCCGATAGAAGTACATGGGATACCACCCAGCCAATCGGAAAAACGGCGTAGATCATTCCCACGTAAATAAGCCGCATGAACGGCGGACGAATCAAGCCCACAATGGCAACGACGCCAGCCACGCACCACAGCGGCACGGCGACGTTCCACAAACCGAATTTGTGAATTAAAATTCCGCCCACCAAGGCCCAAAACGCGGGAAACCAAATGCCGGCGAACTGGCGTAGTTCCCGGTTCGAAGGGGTTTTGTTGATTTTGAGCAAGGCCATGGGGAGGTTCCTTAATCCAGCTCGAACTGAGCGAGGTATTCATCGACCTCGAAGTGTTTGGCTTCGGGTTGTTCGTCCTTGAGCAGCACGAAATCCTCGAGCACGAGCACATCCATGTTCGTGCCCATGAAGCAGCGGTAGGCGTGCTCGGGCGAGCAAACGATCGGTTCGCCGCGAACGTTGAAGCTGGTATTAATCACGACGGGACAGCCGGTTCTTTCCTCGAATTTCTTCAGCAGCTTATAATAACGCGGGCGTCGCTCGGGATCGACGGTTTGCAGTCGCGCCGAATAATCCACGTGCGTGATTGCGGGAACTTCAGAGCGATGGACCTTGAGCAGGTCGAGGCCTTTGAGGTCTTTTTCGCTGCCGTCCAGTTGCGTGCGTTTGCTGTTGGCAACGGGCGCGACAAGCAGCATGTAGGGGCTTTCTTCGTCCGGTTGGAAGTCGAAAAATTCGGGTGCGCGTTCGTTCAGCACCGAGGGGGCGAACGGACGAAACGATTCGCGGAATTTGATTTTCACGTTCATTACGGTTTGCATGGCGTCGCTGCGTGGATCGCCGAGAATGCTGCGTCCGCCGAGTGCGCGCGGCCCAAATTCCATTCGTCCGTGGAACCAACCGATGACTTTTTCCGATGCAATCAGGTCGGCGACGCGGTCGCAAAGGGTGTCCTCGTCCGGCAGGCGTTGGTACTTGGCGCCAATACTGTCGAGGTATGTCTGAACGTCGTCGTTCGTGAACGCGGGACCGAGCAACGACCCCGATTGGCTGTCGGTGGGTTTGACGGCGCGGGGTTTCTTAAGCAGTTGGTGCCAGATGAGTAGCGCAACACCCAGCGCGCCGCCGGAATCGCCTGCGGCCGGTTGAATCCAAACGTTCTCGAAGGGGCCTTCGCGTAAAATCCGGCCGTTGCCGACACAGTTCAGGGCCACGCCACCCGCCAGGCAGAGGTTTTTCATGCCGGTTTGCTCGTGCACGTATCGGGCGCATTTCAGCATGACCTCTTCGGTAACTTCCTGAACGGACGCGGCAAGATCCATGTCGCGCTGTGTGAGTTGGGACTCGGCTTTGCGTGGCGGAGCGCCGAAGAGTTCGTGGAACTTCGGCCCCGTCATGGTCAGGCCCTGGCAGTAGTTGAAATACGCCATGTCCATGCGGAACGAGCCGTCGTCTTTGACATCGATCAAGTGTTTGCGAATGAGGTCGGCGTATTTCGGTTCGCCGTAAGGCGCGAGGCCCATCAGTTTGTATTCGCCCGAGTTGACTTTGAAGCCGCAATAATACGTGAACGCGGAGTAGAGCAGACCGATCGAGTGCGGGAAGTGAATTTCGTGCGTCAGTTCGATTTGGTTGCCACGCCCGACACCATAACTGGTTGTCGCCCATTCGCCGACACCGTCGAACGTGATGATAGCGGCTTCCTCGAAGGGTGAGGGGAAAAATGCGCTGGCGGCATGGGATTCATGGTGTTCGGGAAAAACAAAACGTTTCTTGTACTCGCCTTTCAGGCTCTTGCGCATTTCGCGCGGCAGATGGAGTTTCTGATGAAGCCACAAAGGCAAGGCTTGCATGAAGGACGGGAACCCGGCGGGCGCAAAGGCGAGGTAGGTTTCCAGCAAACGCTCGAATTTCAGGAACGGTTTGTCGTAAAAACCCACGTAGTCGAGCTGGTCTGGTGTCAAGCCCGCTTGCTTGAGGCAGTAATCGACGGCGTGTTGAGGAAATTCGTGGTCGTGCTTTTTGCGGGTGAAGCGTTCTTCCTGGGCGGCAGCAACGATTTCCCCGTCGATAATGAGGGCGGCAGCGGAATCGTGATAATAGGCGGAAATGCCGAGTATGGCAGTCATGCGGAAATCCTTATCAGGGCCAGAAAACGCCTCGGGAGCCTGACGAATGGAAAGGCGGGAGTCAACAGGGACGCGTTCGGTTTTTCGCCGCGCCCGGTTCCCCGCAGCCATGCCCTCGCCTTGTCACGCGGCTTGCTCCTGCGGACGCAACCCGCGCGCCAAGGCTCCGCCGAACCGGGCGCGGCAATGGGTCGTGCGGTGGCGCTTGACCTTTTCATCGCGCGCGTCAAACTGTTCAGGAAGTGAAACCGTTTCCGGAGCCCTCCATGGCAGGTTCGCCGAAAACCATCTGTGTCATCGACAACGACCGCGTGATTTGCGATCAGATGCGGCTCGTGTTCGAATCGCGCGGCCATCGGTGTTTGATTACGCACGACGGAGAAAGCGGGCTTGAGGAAGTTCGCCGCGTGCGGCCCGACCTCGTCGTGCTCGACATTCAGTTGCCGAAAATGAACGGGTACCATTTGCTGACCGAGTTGAAAAAGGACGAAGCGTTGGCGTCGATTCCGGTGTTTGTACTGACAGGGTTGACTGCAGAAGACCGGCGTTCGGACGAAGACTGGCGGCGTTCGCTGGAGGTCGCGGCCTTTTTGAGCAAACCGTTCGATCCGCTCGTGGTGGTGGCGAAGTTTGAAGGAATGGCAACGTAAGTTTTCAGTTTTTAGTTCACAGTAAATAGTAATGTTTCGTTGACTGTTTTTTCTGAGGAAAACAGACAGACTTCTGTAAACTGTAAACTAAAAACTAAGAACTAAAAATCACCCCAACATCTCCGCTGTCTCTATTAATATATCGTCCAAACTCTTTGTAATATCCCAAGCGGGATAGTGCGTTTTGAATTTAGACAGGTTTGAATAATAACAAATGTGGTCGCCGGCGCGGGCTTTGTCGGTATAATCGTATTCGAGTTTCGCGCCCGTTAGTTTTTCAATGCGGGCGATGGCTTCCAACACCGATGTCGCGTTTCCCGGTCCGCCGCCGATGTTATATACTTCGCCGGGGCGGGGCGCTTTTATATATTCCTCGATTGCGCGGCATACGTCGTAACTATGAATATTGTCGCGGACTTGTTTGCCTTTATAACCAAAAATCGTGTATTTAATTCCACGTACGGCGCATTTGACGAGATAATTCAGAAACCCGTGCAATTGCGCGCCGCTGTGAGCCGGGCCTGTCAGGCACCCACCACGCAAACACACCGTGTTCATGCCGAAGTACCGTCCGTATTCCTGGACCATCATGTCGGCGGCGACTTTCGACACACCGAACAGGCTGTGCATCGATTGGTCGATACTCATCGTTTCATCGATGCCCGCTCGGTCGGATTCGCGGTCGAATTCCCAACGCGTATCGAGTTCAACAAGCGGTAACGAATTCGGCGCGTCTCCGTAAACTTTGTTGGTGCTGGTGAAAACGAACGTCGCTTCGGGAACGGTCAGACGCGCGGCCTCCAGCAAGTTCAGCGTGCCGTTGGCGTTGACCTCGAAATCGTCGAGCGGCATGCGCGCGGCCAGATCGTGCGAGGGTTGCGCCGCGCAATGGATAATTACGTGCGGTTGGACTTCTTCCATCACACGGCGGGCGAAATCACGGTCGCGGATGTCGTTGTCGTAATGGGTAAAGTGCCGCGTTGAGGCGCGCAGCCGATCGAGGTTCCAGGTCGTGTCACCGTCGGGTCCGAAAAAGGTACGACGCATGTTGTTGTCGATGCCGACGATTTCCCACCCAAGGGCGTCGAAATGCGCAACGCATTCGGACCCGATCAGTCCGCTGCTGCCGGTAATGATAACGCGTTGGCTCACGTGGTGAAGGTCTCCCGTCCGGATAGTTCACCGGGGAATAAGCGTCAGAGAGGCGGGTGGCAAGCGGGAAGCACTCTGGAGGTTTCCAAAGTTCACAATCTCGGCGATGTGTGTTTGGAAGAGGACGCAATCTCTGCAATTCCGCTTGGCCGTGATTAGGAATACGGGGAAACATCTTGGACCGTCCTTGTGAGGCGGGCAATTTTGTCGCGGGGAATTGTGTCGGAATGACCGAGCCGGTCGAAAAGCCGTCGTTGGATATCAGCCTGATCATCGTGCACCGCAACGGGGTGCAGTTACTCGACGATTGCCTCGCGTCGTTACCGGAAGCCTGCGCGGGTCTCACGTGGGAAGCGATCGTCGTCGATAATGGCAGTACAGACGGCAGTATGGCGATGGCACGCAAAAAATTTCCCGACGCGATCTTGATTGAAAATGCTGATAACAAAGGGTTTACACGCGCAAATAACCAGGGATTTGACGTGGCGCGCGGTCGGTATCAGGTCTTGCTGAACAACGACACGGCCAGTAAACCCCAGGCGTTTACCCGGGCCGTCGAGTACCTCGATGCGCATCCGGATGTGGGCGTGGCGGGATTGAAGCTGCTGAACGCCGATGGTTCGCGGCAGCTTTCCTGCCGTCGATTTCCCAGTTTCCAGCAAGCACTCTTCAATCGCTACAGTCTGCTGACGCGCTTGTTTCCCGATAATCCTTATTCAGCCAGTTACCTGCTTTCGCACGTGGACGAGGACGAAACGCGCGACGTGGATTGGGTTAGCGGTGCCTGTCTGATCGCTCGGCGCGAGGTCATTGAGAAAATCGGCGGCCTGGACGAGCGTTTTTTCATGTACTCGGAAGACGTGGATTTTTGTCTGCGCGTCTGGCAGGGCGGGTGGCGTGTGGTGTATGCGCCAGTGGGCGAGGTGTTTCACTACATTGGCCAAACATCGTCCAAATACCCGTTCATGCCGTTGGTCGAGCGCCACAAGTCGATGTACCTATTCTACAAAAAGCATTATAGCCGCGAGCTGATCTTCCTCGATCTGGCCACAGCGACGATGGTGTTTGTGCGGTGTGTGTTTTACCTCTTGGCGGCGTATTGGAAGTGGCTGAAACGCCATAAAGAGGCTGCTGCGTGATGACACCTTATCCGATAGCGTTTGCCGTGGGTTTCGTGGCGGTGGCGTTGGCCCAGGCGTTGGTTCCCGCCAGCGTACCGAAAACGTTGAAGGTCGATCCGGGTCGCGAGCCGCAGCCTGTCGGCCATGGTTTGTGGGTGGGGCTCATGTTGGCGACGTTGGGTTTAGGAATTTTCCAGGATCGCCTGCCGGTGTTGCCTAACATGCGCACCCAGGGCATTCCCTCGATGACCTGGTTGTTCGTGGGGGCGCTGCCCGTGATGTTGGCGACGCTCTATAGTGACTTTCATCGTCCCAGCAGCGAACGCCACGCGGTGGGGCTTCTGGGGTCGGGCGTGGGGCTTTACGCAGTTGGGTTTTCGATCTTTGTGCTCTCGTCGCCACTCGGTGGAACAGTAAACGTCCTGCCGCTTTGGCAGGTTGTGCTTACGATCCTGTGGTTGTTCCTGTTGGCGAGCATCGTGGAACTCGTCAGCCTGGTTCCCATGGGGGTCACGCTGTTTGGGCTCGCGTTGTCGGGCATGGCGTGGGTCATTGGCGGCACCCAGCAATCGGTGGCGTCGTACGCGCTCGAAGGTCTGATTGGCGGTGCGTTGGTGGGGCGGGCATTAACCGATGCGGTGCTGCGGCGTTCGCGTCCGCTGGGGAAAACCGAGGTTTTTGTGCTCGGGTACTGGCTGACGGCGATGACGAACGTGGCGTTTTTGAAGAGCGTGGCGCTTGCGGGTTTCGTGTTGCCACTCGGAGCGCTGGCAGTAGGAATTATCCTCCTGACGTTGAGAGCATTCGAACGCAGCCTGCTGCTGCGCGACGCCCCGCGCGCGGAGTGATGGATCGGGTCAGGGGAATTATCTAACTCACCAGGATTTAGACGTCATGGGATTGTTGTCCAAACTGTTTGGCAAAAAAGAAAAGACGGATTCGGCGCGCGAGGGCATTCTCGCCAAGGTGAAGGAAACCACCGCCAAGCCGATGAATTGCGAAGGCTGCTATGTGCGCCTGGAAGAATGTTTTCCGGATGCGAACGATTTCGATCTGAAGCTGGACGTGGTCAACATGCTCTACGAGATGGACCGCGACGATTGGGCCGAGACGTTGGCGCTCAAAATTTCCCACGACGAGCAATGTCCCCTGAATATCCTGGTGGGATTCGTCAAACATTTCAATGCGGCCAATGAAACTCAGAAAGTCGTCGAACCGACCGCGCGTTACATCAACGAACGCCCGTCGGACACAGACATGGCAATCAAGCTGGGGCGGTATTTGCTTGGTCAGAAGGAATACGAACGGTGTCTGGACGACTTGGAGCGCGCGTTCGAGTCGTCGCCCGAGTCAATCGCCCTTTATGGCATCTTCGGTGAGGCTTTTCTGCGCTTGAAGCAATGGGAAGACGCAGTCAATCACCTGCGCACGGCGTGCGAATTGTATGAAGAAGCCTTTCGCCTGCACCAGATTGCTCCCGACGATCTGCATAACGAGCAGCTCGAGTACAGTCGCTTGTACGCGATGTTGGAGGATGCCGCGATTCACCATTACGGTCCCGAAGGCAAGGACGAAGCCTTTGAAAATATCGAAATGGAACCGTCCGGGTTTGGTCTTGAAAAGGAAGCCGAGCATCTAGCCGTTTCGCGCGTTGAATACAAACCACGCCGGTTGTCGATCGCCCCGCTGGACGAATTGGAAGCCCAGTCCAAGGAATTGGTGGGCGACGAGTTCCTGCTGGCCGAATCCAAGTTTTTACTCGGTTCCAAGGCTTTGCGCGAAAACAACATTTCGGCGGCGATGCAGGCTTTCCGCGCGGCGTTGGAACTGGATATCGAATCCTATGGCGCTTATTTCGGATGGGCGGCGTGCAACATTCTCGAACGGTTCGAGCCGTTGCCGGACGAATCGGCGGTGATTCCCTGGTCTGAAGAAGAAACCGCCCAGTTGGCCAAAGTTTGCCCGATGTGGGAAGCGCTGACACGTAGCGAACAACGCGCGGTGCGGGGGGCTTTCGAGCCTGTGCGCGGATTTTTGCCGCGCTTGGTCGAGGCTGGGGCGAAAAATTGCGTTCATCCGTTGGACGTGCGCCTGACCGATCTGTATCCCGAACGCGTGGAGATCCGCTTTGAGCCCGACGGCCGTCCGCCCCAGGCGTTGCCGGCTTTTGCCGCCAAGTTGAGTACTCACACGCGTGTGGACGAGTTCCTGAAGGTTTCTGCCCAGCAGTTTACGTTCGCGCGTCAGGTCGGTTACCTGGTGCACGACACGGTGGAAGCGCTCGATGCAGAAAAATTCAAACAACTTCAGCAATTGGTGCGCGACGTACGCGCGAAGTTGCCTGCGGTGCAAACGCATCACTTGGCGAACGCGTCGGAATTGATGGCGGCGGCTTGTGAGTCCGCGGCGCTGCTGGGAATTTTTGGCGACGAGGCCAAGAGCGAATTCGCCGAGCATTGGGAAAACCACGGCGTGTTCGCGTTTGTTCGCGAGTTGAAGTGAGGCGGCATCACCCAATTGGGGTCTGAAAGCTGATTTGGATCCTAATCAATTTTGCCTTTATTTCTATCCCTCTTGACACGGGATCATCGTTTGATGGCTATCCATACGACCCTCCGGGGTCGTATGTTTTTTATAATGTCTTGTCGGCAAAGGAAGATTCTTTCGATGGCAACAGTCGATGCGAACCGGCTGCGTCCGGGGATGAAAATTGTGGTGGACGGGCAGTTATGGGTCGTGACGGATTACCAACATCGCACGCCGGGGAATTTGCGTGCTTTTGTGGTCTGTAAAATCAAGAACGTCAAAGATGGACGTGTGGTGGAAAAGACGTTCCGCGGGTCGGAAAGCACGGCGGAAACGGCGGAGTTTGAACAGCGCACGTGTCAGTTCCTCTACCAGGACCCGGACGGGTATGTTTTCATGGACCTTGGGTCGTACGAGCAGTTCACGCTTTCCGAAGAGTTCTTGGGATTCCAGGCTCAATTTCTCGCCCCCGAAGCCGAGGTCATGGTCGGTTTTTGGGAAGGCGAAGCGATTGACGTGATTCTGCCGCCCAAGCTGACCCTGGAAGTCATCGATACCATCGATGTGGTGAAAGGCAATACGGCGAACGCGATTACGAAGGACGCAACGCTCGAAGGTGGCTTGTTGGTCCAAGTACCTCCGTTCGTGAAAATCGGCGATAAGGTGATAATCAGCACCGAAGACGGCAGCTACGTCAGCCGGGCCTGATCGTTCTTGTTCGATTTCGATAACCCACTTGGTTGCGGTGTCTGATGGCGCCGGTCAGGGGAGCTTTGGCTTGACAGGGCCAGCGAGGCTCCCCACCTTTTTGCCCTCCCGTCATTGGATTTAAATGACACACTCACACGCGAGGTTATTCGTTCATCATGCCACCCATCGAACCTTCCAAAGTTCGTCCCGGTACAAAACTGGTTCTCGATGACGATGTGTTTATCGTCGTCGAAGCAGCCCATACGAAACCGGGCAAGGGCCAGGCGTTCGTGAAGGCCAAGATCAAGAGCTTGCAGACGGCTCGGACGCTGGAGCGGACGTGGAAAATTGGCGAAATGTTGGAAACCGCCGACTTTGAAAAACGCACGGCGCAATTTTTGTATTCGGACCAGGATGGATTTCACTTCATGGACATGGGCAGCTACGAGCAGTTCACTTTGTCCGAAGAGTTCCTTGGATTCGCGACGAATTTTCTCGTCGAAGAATGCGAAGTCGTCGGTTCGTTCTGGAACGGCAAGCCCATCGGCATTGAATTGCCGGCGAAAATTACGTTTACGGTTTCCGACACGATCGACGCGGTGAAGGGCAACACGGCCAACGCCATTACCAAGGACGCGACGCTGGACAACGGCTTTACGCTCCAGGTACCGGCGTTCGTCAAGATGGGCGATAAGATCGTTGTCAATACCGAGACGGGCGAATACGTCGAGCGCGCTTGATTCGCGGGTATGACTTTCTCTACGGATTGCGTACCGATCACTCGCCTGTTGAAAAAGTGACCTTCCATGGCGCAATCCCCCGATTATTCCAAGTTAGCACCGATTACCGACGAGATCCGCCGCCGTGTGCGGCGTGCGGATCCGTCGATGACGGTTTCCTCGGGCACGAGTGTCGCCGAAGCGGCGCCCGGCGTGGAAATCCTGCATGTGGACGAAGACAGCCTTGCCGCCGAAGCGGGCATTCAATCGGGCGAAAAACTGCTGCGCATCAATGGCGAAGAAATCCGCGACACGGTGGATTTTTACTTCTTCGGCTCGGATGACCGGCTGGCGATGGAACTGGAATCGTCCGATGGTCTGGTACGCAAGGTCCGCATTCGCAAACGCACGCCCGAGGAATTTCTCGGCATCGAACTGAAGCAGTTCACGACGCAAAACTGCGGGTGTAACTGCGTGTTTTGCTTTGTGCATCAATTGCCCGACAACATGCGCAAGTCGCTCTACGTGAAAGACGAGGATTACCGTTTGTCGTTCATGCAGGGGTCTTACATTACGGGCATCACGCTGAAGCAAGCCGACCTCGACCGTATCGCGCGCCAGCGGTTGTCGCCGCTTTACATCTCGGTGCACGCCATCGACGAGGATCTTCGCCGTTGGCTTCTCGGGGTAAAAAAAGCACCCGCGATTTTGGACGTGTTGGACTTTTTCCGCAAACATCGCATCCAGGTGCATACACAGATCGTGCTGTGCCCGGGACATAACGACGAAGAACAACTCGACGCGACGCTCGACGCCCTGATCGGTCGCTACCCGACGGTTCAGTCGGTGGCTATCGTACCGCTCGGTATGACGAAATGGCGCGAGGGCTTGCCCGACATGAACGAAGTGACGCCGGAATACGCGCGGCGGTTCATCAAACGTCTGACACCACGTTTGCGCGAGATCGAGAAGAAATTCGACGAGCCAATCGTGATGTTGGCCGACGAGTGGTACTTGATCGGCGGGCGTTCTGCCCCGTCGTATTCAAAATATCCCGACTTGCCGCAGTTGGAAAACGGCGTCGGCATGGTTTATCATTTTTACAAGGACCTGCCCGCGGCGCGACGCACGTTGAAACGTTCGCCCGTGCAGAAACCGTGGCGCGTGGCAGCGGTGACCAGTACACTCTCGGGCGTGGTGCTCGACAAAGTGCGCCGAGCCGTTGAAGAATCGGGCGCGGTGCAAATTACGCCGTTGCCGACGATAAACAACGCGTTCGGTGAGACGATCCATGTGACAGGACTCCTGACCGGGCGCGATATTCTGAAGACGATTCGCGACAACCCGGGTTACGATCAGTATCTGCTGCCGGGCAATTGTCTGCGTGTGTATGACCAGAAGTTTCTCGACGACATGACGCTCGATCAACTACGCCAGCAAACCGGCGTGCGTATCGATCCCGTGCTGGGTGGTGCATTGGATTTTGTCGAGACGATTCTCGAAGCCGCAGGCGGATATGAACACCACGCGGTCACCGAACACCCGTTTCTGGCGAAGCATTGGAGCAATACGTAAAAAGAAAGAAAAAGCAAACCACGAAGGCACGAAGAAACCACAAAGAAAAATAGGTATCGCGCAGAGACGCAAAGACGCAGAGAGGATATCCCAACTAAAATTATTTTCTTCACGACCCTTTGCGACTTCGCGCCTTTGCGGTAAATTCTCTCCGTGTTCCCTCCGTGTCTCTGTGCCTCCGTGGTTAATAAATAATCAGGTAACCCATGCGTATCACCGTATTGACATTATTCCCCGATTGGTTTGGTGGGCCGTTTGGCGAGAGCGTGATCGCGCGGGCGGTGGAGCGCGACCTTGTCGAATTGCGTGCGGTGAACTTTCGCGATTACACGACGTGCAAACACAACACGGTGGACGATGCGCCGTATGGCGGCGGGGGCGGGATGCTGCTGAAGCCGGAACCGTTGGCAGCGGCGCTCGACGATGTGGCCGGAGCGCCGGGGACGGAGAACCGTGCGCACGTGATGTTGACGTCGCCACGCGGCGCGACGTGGAACCAGGATCGCGCGAAGCAACTCGCCGCCGAAGGTCGCGATCTTGTGATTGTGTGCGGTCGTTACGAAGGTGTGGACGAGCGGTTGATCGTATCGCGTGTGGACGAGGAAGTCTCGCTTGGCGATTTTGTGATGACGGGCGGTGAAATCGCGGCGATGGCCATTGCCGATAGCATCGTGCGTCTGATTCCCGGAGCGCTCGGAAACGAAAACTCGGCCCCGAACGATTCGTTTTTTAACGGGCTGTTGGAAGGTCCGCACTATACGCGCCCCGAAGTGTTTGAGGGCATGGGCGTGCCCGAGGTCTTACGCTCGGGCAATCACGCAGCCATCGACAAATGGCGGCACGAGCAGGCGCTCGAGATCACACGCATTCGCCGACCGGAATTGTACGAAAAATGGATGGCGGAAAACCCGCCTCCTCCGCCGAAAAAGCCTAGACGCAGGAAGAAAGCGAATCCGCCGGATGCGGAATAATCCGGAGCGGTGGGGTGGTCACCGGTAGCAAGCCGTGCGCGATCAACTTGATGCGGAACAGTTCGATGGCACGAATTTGATCGGCGTTTAAACCGAACCGCACAGCATACTTCAAATAATCCGCCAAGTCGTTGGCTTCGCTGGGGGAAGTTGCGTGTCGCTCGGCGATATCTTCAATATTCGATTCGCCTGTCTGGCGCGCGTGAATCAACGTATCGATCAATTCCGGGGAGACCTCGACACCGGGTCGCGCAATCCAGGCTGCAAAAACGAACGGCAGGCCAGTGAGTTCTTTCCAAGCCCAACCAAGATCGAGTGAATACGGGAAGCGGCGTTCTTGTTCCCATTGAAGCGCCAGATCGCCGATGGCGACAATGGCGTCGAACACTTGACCCATGCGTGGCAGTTGATTTTCGAAAGTATCTGTAAGCGTGGTATATTCGGGGTCCAGGCCCAGGTAATCTTTTGCCACGATTCGCGCCAGATGCACCGATGTCAGCGAGGCGGAATCGAGCAATACCCGGCGAATGCGATTGAGTGGGCAGGAGGAAAAAAGCTGAACGCTGCGCACAGGACCGTCGGACCCGATGGCGCATCCGGGCAAGAGGCGATATCCGTTGGAACGAAGGGCCTCGAAGATCGGCAGCGTTGCAAGGTCGATTTCACCCGCCGAGAGCAACCGTCCGAGTTCGCGCGGGGTTGCCCGAATCCATTGACTTTGCGGTATCGCGGTTTCTAACCCTTCGATCAACGGCAGGACGTTGAGGTAGGGGACCAATCCGAGGCGATAAGTTGACAGGGAATGCATGGTTAACCTTTTGAGCAGCACAAGTGTCATTTCCCATGAAGGCAAAGTTTGTGCCGAAAGAAAAATCCCTCACCGTAAATGATCATTTCAAGCAGGATTCCTGTTAGATTGTCCATGTTCGAGTGAATGAAGGTTGCAACGCCACGTGCGGAGCGTTTTAAAAACGGCTTTCCGCCGGGCCATTCGATGAAAAAAATTCAGGCTTACCGGTACACCGCACAATGACCTTATCCCCTTTTTTCGCGAGTTCCCCAATGCCGTTACGTCCCGATCAATTGTTCGATCCAATGCCTGAAACGAAACGTTACTTCATGCGACGCCTGAAGCGCGCGGCGATTGATTTCGAGTCGTTTGGCATTTTGCTCCAATTGTGTACGCTCGAAGGCTGCCGAGGCACGTGTTGTTACGACGGCGTTTGTTTGGACGAAGACGAGGAACGCTATATTGGCGCTATTGTGGATGCGCATCCCGTGTTTTTCAAGGAGCTCAACCTGACGCGGGAAAACGCGTTCGAGGATGCCGAATTTCTCGGCAGTGACACGCGCAAAACTCGCACGAAACCATGTCGCTATCCCAAGAATGTGAATTTTCCGAAACACTTTGAAAAAACATCGTGCGTGTTTCGTTTTCCCGACGGGCGATGCAGTTTGCAAACGCTTGCCATGGAACACGGCGAACATCCCTGGGCGTACAAACCGCCGAGCTGTTGGTTGCATCCGATTTCACTCGAACGAAACGGAAAGTCGATGATTTGGCTGCCGACGAAAGAAACCGATCACGTGGTGGCCGAGGATTATCCCGGGTATGCACCGTACACGCCCTGCGGCGCGGAATGCGCTGGGGGCAAACCTGCCTATCAGGTGTTGAAGTCTGAATTGGAAACCCTTGGCGCGATTGTCGGGAGGGATATTTACGGCGAGATTGAAAAACATTTCGCGCAAAAGTAGTGTCAGAACGAAATGCGCGGTGTGGAACGGGAAGGACCTTGCATGCCAAAACGAATCTTCCGCGTGCTTTGTTTATTTTTGAGTTTGCATGGGATTACCGAAGGGCAAACCCGAGCCGAAGAGTCAGCATTTTCAGCGATTCAATTTGAAGCGGAAGAAAACGAAATACTCTGTGCGCGTGGCGGAGAGCCCGCCGTATGCGACTGGGCATATGGTCGTGCCTGTACACCCGATTGGTGGGGCGAATCGAAAGGCGACGCGTTGATTTGCCAAGGACCACTCTTTTCCGACCTGAATAATACTTGTCTGTTAATTCGATACGCATACGAAGAAAATGCTATTCGTGTTGTATATCATCAGGAACCGGAGCCGAACATTTGGTACTTGAAAGTCGATGATTTTGACGAAGTTCCGGTTTTGTTTTCCGATACGGGTTCCTGGAATATTTTTGATTCCGTGGAAATCAAGCTGCCTCCGCTGAAAAAGGGAAAACATCAGTTTGAATTAGTGACTTTAAACGATCGACGAAATTTACGCGTTGATTGTTTTATCGTTTTTGAATCGGATGCCTATCGAATTACTCCGATGATGAAAGGAACGAATATCGCCAAGTCAGAAGACGGGCGAATTCTGATTCGTTCCACGCCAGACGTTCAGTTACCTGAAAAAACCTCGGAAATCATCGCGGAATATCAAAAGATGATATCATGGTTCGAGCAGGAAACGTTTTGTGCGCCGAATAATCCCATCGTTATTAATATATTTTCGGACGAACTTTGGCCCGACGCCGGTTCGACTGCTTTTCAAAATGCGGGTGGGATGTTTTTTGCCACGGGCGATTGGTCTTGGAATAAGGGCAATCGTGTGCATGAATTGCATCACGTTTTTCAACAGGGTCGCATTCCCAGTTGGTTCGATCATCCGATTATTCGCACATATGACGCGTGGGATTCGGCGCACGAAATATTTGGTGGGATAGAACATCCCGGAAATGAAACCGATCCCGGTTTCAAGGAACGTTACACCGCAGGGAATCGTTTATTAACAAACGCTGCCGCGCGAACCGATGATCCGCACGACGTGGCTTATGCGTTGCGTATTACATATGGACGAAATATTTTTCACGGAATGTATCATACAATCCAACAAGATGTGCGGAATGGGAAGTTGGATTTGGACGGTCGTTCATTAACAAAGGATGAATTGATAAAGTATATTAGCATTTCGGCAGGTGAGAATGTGCTGCCCTTGTTTGAACGATGGAATGGGTTTGCGCAGGCTGAATGATGATAAAGTTGAAAAATATAAATGGTATTCGTCCATTTATGTTAAGCTACTCTTTTTCTATAAACAACCCCTTCGTTTTCTCCGCCACCTCGCGCACGCGAATCCAGCGTGGATCGTTGCTCAATGCTTCCGGTTGCCAGTTATCGGCGGTAGGCGTGAAGTCGAAATCGGCGAACTGGCGATCGATTTCGCTAAGGTACTCGAGTTCCAATGCTTCGAGTGCACCTTTGTGGGCGCGTAGGGTATTAAACCAATGATCGAACTGAGCCCAGCGTTCCATTATCTGTTTGGCGGTGACGTTTTGCGTTTCCGAATTGGTGGCAAACGCATCGAGAACGCGCGCCATTTCACGCCGTCCGTTCGCGATAATGTCCGCGTCGGTTTGCGTTTCATTCTCTGCGCCGGGTGTGAAGATCATACGGATTTTTTTCGACATGGGGACGGAGGAGTTCCTTCCATTTTATCGTTGGCCGAATTCGTCTTTTAATTCCCGCTGCATTAGCGATTCTTCCGCTTCGTGTCCGGTGAGCTTGCCGTCGCACACGCCCACGACGACTTCGGTAATGGGCATTTCCACGCCGAGCCGTTCGGCGATTTTCAATGCCGCGCGCGCGGTCGGTTCGCCTTCGACGATCATACCGATGGCTTCGCGAGCTTTGTCCGGCGTGAGGCCTTTGCCGAGGTGTTCGCCAAACGTGCGGTTGCGACTGTGAGGACTGAAGCACGTCACAGCCAGATCGCCGAGTCCAGCCAGCCCGTAAACGGTGGTTGTTTTCGCGCCCATGGCTCCCGCCAGGCGGGCCATTTCAGCCAGTCCCCGTGTGATCAACGCCGATTTGCTGTTTGCGCCGTATCCCAAGCCGTCGCCGATGCCCGCCGCGATGGCGATGATGTTCTTGAGCGCGCCGCCCAACTCGACACCGAGCAGGTCGCCCTGCGTGTAAACACGGAGCGATTGCGTGGCGACCATGTCGCGAATCATGCGCGCGCGGTCCTGGTCGGCGCTGGCGGCTACGACCGAGGTGGGAATGCCTTGGGCCACTTCGCGGGCGATGCACGGTCCCGATACGACAGCCACGGGGCAGTCGGGGAGCGCCCGTTCAAGCACGTCGGAAAGCGGAGCGAGCGTTTCGATGTCGATGCCCTTGGAGGCCAGCAGCAACGTTGGACGGTTGGCGCTCTCGGGGAGGAGTTCGTGCACGCGACACGCCATCGAAGCGATCGTTTGCGAGGGGGTGACAAAAAGCAGAACGCCTGCGCCGTCGATGGCTTTGGCAAGATCGGCTTCAAGTCGCACGGATTCGTGCAGGTCGAGCTCCGGCACCCCGAAGGGACGGCGTTCAGTGGCCAGTTTTTCCAAAACAGCGGGAACGTGATCCCACAGGCAGACGGCGAGGCCTTTGCGCGCCAGCAAATCGGCAAGTGTGCTGCCCCAAGCGCCCGCGCCAAGAACCGTGATCGGGGGAAAGGTCGTCATTTGGTTGGGTGGAAACTCCGAAGAAGGTCAGGAGGGTCGATGATAACGCAGTTCACGGGGGATGAGTTGTTCCGAACTGCTCGACTCGTGACGGTGAGTTTCCTCGATCGATTTCGAGAGCGCAACCACGGTTCGATTCCGGCCGGTGGCTTTGGCTTTATACAGCGCCTGGTCTGCATCGTCGAGAAGTTGCATTTTATCGATATGGTAGGGTTGCATGGTGGCGATCCCTACACTGGTGGTGATGCGGATTTTCAGTTCCCCGCCGAGATCGAACACGTGCCCTTCGACCGCCATGCGCATGCGTTCGGCAGCCAGGACGGCGCCCGCGCAATCGGTTTCGGGAAAGACCACGGCGAATTCCTCGCCGCCAAACCGGCCTGAAATGTCCCCTTCCCGCAGGGCCAGCCGGATCAGGTCGGCAAACTGACGCAAGGCTTCGTCGCCGCGCAGGTGGCCGTACTGGTCGTTGATCGGTTTGAAGTGATCGATGTCCAGCAGTGCGACCGACAACGGTCGGTCGTGTCGGCGAGAGCGATCGAACTCGCGATGCAATTCGCTGAAAAAAAACTCGCGCTTATAGAGACCGGTCAGCGAATCGTGCAGCGCCATGTTCAGCAGCAACTGGTCGAGTTCCAGGACGCGTTCGTCTTTCAGAAAGAAGCCGAGCACTGTTTTCCCGATGCGAATCATGTCGCCGTCGTAGAGTCGGTGCTCTCCGCGTAGGAGTTGTCCGTTGATATAGGTACCGTTGGTGCTGTGCAAATCGACGATCCAGCACTCGGGCATCTGAGTGTTTTGGTTTTCAAAATTTTTCCACTGGATATAGCAATGCGAACGGGAAACTTCCCCATCGCAAATGATCACATCGGCGGTGACGTCGCGTCCGAGGACACTTTTGATTTTTCCGAGAATGAAACGTTCGCTGACTCGGCGTCCGTCGAGGGTAATTAAAACCGGGCGGCGACGCGAGAAATCGGGGCTTATCTGGCGGGTCTTGGTTTGTTCCGCTTCCTGGTTGGCGTAATCGTCCCACGGGGCGGCATGGTCGTCATGCTGCGCCTGGAGACCGCCAAAGGCGTTCTGTGGATTCGTAATATCTTTGTCGCTCAACTGCTTGATGTCGCCTTGCCCAGTTTACACGCCGGCTAAAAGTTCCGGGATGGTCCAAAGGTTAGTGGCTAAGGTTTCCAATGCTCGAAGCTGAGCCGTCTGGGTTTGGTACCCCTCGGCCGTTTTTGCCCAGGAGGGCGTTACAACATCCCGTAGATATTTGAAAATCAACGGCGCAACCCGTTGCGATTCCCCGCAAGCATCAAGCACGCCGACTGCCCCGCAGTCAAATATCCCTATCTGATGACACTGTTTAGTATCACCTGCCAGGCTTGGTATCGTCAAGGGAAGAGCAAGGCTTCCCAAACTCAAAGATTCATTTTCATCCAGATTGGCCGCCAGGCGAGGCCGTCCAGGGACGTTTTTGGGCCAAGGAGTGTTTCCAGGAGGGTGGTTCTCGCTGGTCAGGTGCTGGATCGCCTCCAACCCGCGCAGATCGTAAACCTTGGCAGGAATCACCCAATCGCCCGGCGAGCGTCCGATTTCGTGCGAAAACTCTCGTTCGATTACTGCCGTTCCCACATGGACGACGGCGCGCGCGTCGCGCCGTAAAGCCAGGCGTGTGGCGATATACATCTCGTCGGCGTGGTCGTTTGTCCGGTAAATCCAGACGCGGCAATCATCGGCAGTGACTCCCTCGAAAACCTCGAAGGGGCCGTCCGTTGTGCGGCGACCTTTGCGTAACGTTTGAGTCAGCGGTTGGGGCGAAAAGGTGTTGTCGAGGATTATGGCCAGCATTTTGGGGCTGAATCCTTTGCGAGGGCGATTGGAAGGCTTGCCATGAACACAGCAAATACTCTACCGTTCGGAAAGGGCAAGCCTTCCGATCATTAGAAATCTACTCGGATGAGACTATATTGGGGATAGGGGAGCTTGGGGGCGTTAGGGAATTCCTTGTGCAAGGGCGATTTCATTAATTTCCTGCGCCAACTCGATATCTAAATTACTGATGCCGTGAAGTTCATGCGTCATGAGTTGGATTTTGACTTTCGGATAGCTCAGGAAGACATCCGGGTGATGATTGGCGGCTTCTGCTTTGGGGACGATTTCATTGATGAACTCGACACCCGTTGTGAAGTTTTTGGTTTTGAAAGTTCTTTCCAACCGATTGCCTTTATATTCCCAACCATCAATTTCCGTCAGTGCTTCTTCGATCTGGAATTCGGTCAGCAGGGTCTTCTCCCTTGCGGTCGACATCATAAACTCCTTCAGTTGAATGTAGTTCCGTCAGACAGTCTGACGACGGTGGATTGATAGACCAGAATGGGGACCGTACGCAAGGTCAACCGACAAGCGAGCGAAACAAAATGGACGCCAAGCAGATTGACGACTATTGGGATAAAATGACCGAAGGCCAGGGGACAACGGTGGCGCGGGCGCTGGTCGATACGGCAGAATTGTCTCCTGCGGCGCGTACATTACGCGGAATGGCTCGCTATGAAGCGGGAAATTACGCGGATTCCGAGGCGGATTTTACGGCCGTGCTCGAGTTGTTACCCGACAGCGTGGTTGCGCGTTTGCATCGGGGACTGGCGCGGTTTCGTCTGGGTAATACTACCGGAGCGCTGGAGGATCTGAAGTCCGGCGCGTTTTTCCCCGAGGCAGGATTCCTGAAACGTTTCCTGCGAACCTTCTGGCCCTTGCGATTCACCACACCGGAGTTGGCCCGCATCGAGGCTCCCGAGCCAGCGCCGGATACGGTGCTCCTGAACAAAGAATACCAGGCATGGAAAGCCGCCCCCGACTCGATGAAACCCGGCAAGCGCGCCGCATTGGCGGAACGAATGTCCGAACGGGGCGTGAAGCAGTTTTTCGGCAAACATTTCGGAATGGCGTTGGAGTTGTTCCGTCGCGCGGGCGAAATGGAACCCGAAAACGAAATTTACCAGAACTACATTTCATCCGTGAAGTTGCACTTGGGCCAGTCAAAGGAAGCCCTTGCGATTATCGAACCGCTGGTGCGCAACCGCATGGACAAGTACCTGGAAACCAACCAGCCCGACGATTTGCCGACGTCGGATTTGTTGGCGCATTGGGCGTTTTGTCTCCACGAGTGTGGGCAACACCGAGCGGCCTTGGCCGTCATCGCTCGTGTGCGCCCCGAAGGCCCCGAAGATTTTAATATTCACCTGATTGCCGCGCTGTGCTGGATGATGTTGGACGAACGACTGAAATCCGAAGCCGCCTTTGACCTGGCGCTGGGCGATTTCTTCTACGATTCGTGGGGGATGGTCATCGAGCCCTTTACAGAAGTCGTCATGAAGTGGCTCTCCGAGCAGCCTGTCCCTTCGTCTTGATTGCGCCATGGCTGAAACTCCAACCCGCTCCCACCTGCCGTTTTTGCCGTTCATGATGATTCTGATCGTGGCGCTTGTGGTGGTTATGGCATTGGCGCCATTGGTTGGACCGTCGAAGATTTCGCTCGCTGGCTTGTTCGACAAATCGATTCCACCAGAAGAAAACACGGACCGGCTGATCTTTTTCACGATCCGCTTGCCACGCATGTTAATGGGTCTCGTGGCGGGAAGCGCCCTGGCCATGGCGGGCGCGGTATTTCAGGCTCTGCTGCGCAACGACCTCGCCACGCCTTACACGCTCGGTGTCAGCGGGGGAGCCGCCTTCGGCGCGTTGTTGGCGTTTCATGTGGCGGCAGTGATGGTACCGGTTGCCGCGTTGCTCGGAGCCGGGTTTTCCGTTACCATGATTCTGCTCCTCGCTTCGCGCGGTACCGGGCACGATCGCATCGGGACGTTGTTGCTCGCTGGCGTGACGATGAACCTCGTTTTCGGCGCAGGCATCCAAGTGGTTCAATACGTCGCCTCGCCTTATGAAGTGTTCAGCATGGTGCGTTGGATGATGGGTGGGCTGGACGTAGCGCATCTGAGTACACCGTTGCTGTTGCTGGTTCCGGTCGCGGTGGGATTGGCGATTTTGATGTCGCAAGCCCAGTCGTTGAATGTCATGACGCTTGGCGATTCGACGGCATCGCATTTGGGATTCAATCCCAACCAGCAACGCATGATTTGCATCATCACGGCGTCGGTGATGACCGCTTTGGTGGTGGCGGTGGCCGGACCGGTGGGGTTTGTTGGGCTGATTGTGCCGCATGCCATCCGGCGGCTGGTAGGCCAGGACCATCGCAAGTTGCTCCCTGCGTCATTTTTGGCCGGAGCAACCTTTCTCATCCTTTGCGACACCGTGGCGCGTGTTATCGGCGGCAATACCGAGCTGCCTGTGGGCATCGTTACCGCCAGCCTGGGTGGACCGTTTTTTCTTTGGATATTATTCCGGCGGGGAATTTACGGAGAACGATAGTGAGGCGTTTCACGAAAAATTATTACTTCCGAAGCGATTGGCGCGTGACAAATGGTCTGCCGTGGTGCAGACTTTAAATTGAAAAAGTTGTGAATAACTTTTTTTGCCGACCCTGAGAGAAAGGAACGATCCTTCCATTTGAACGAAGAGATCAAAGCAGACCAAAAACAATTCAACCGTGCCTATTTGGTCGGGGTTGTGTTCCCACAAACGTCTCGTCACGAGATTGAGGAGCACCTGGAAGAACTCGAAGCGCTCGTCGGCACCCTCGGTGTCGAAGTCGTAGGCACGGAAATCGTCAAAATTGCCAAGCCCTCGCCCAAATTCCTGATCGGATCGGGCAAGGCCGAAGAAATCGCGACCCGTCTCGAAGCATTGGAGGCGGACCTTCTGATTTTCGACGACGATCTGGCGCCCCCCCAGCAACAGGCTTGGGAAAAGCAGACAAAAATAGCCGTTATTGATCGTCGCAAAGTCATCATCGATATTTTCGCCCAGCGCGCTCAAACTCGCGAGGCCCGCCTTCAGGTCGAGTTAGCTCGGCTTGAATACACGTTGCCACGATTGAAACGCGCGTGGACGCACCTCGAACGCCAGCGCGGCGGTGGTGGGTTCGTTGGTGGTGCCGGTGAAGCGCAGATTGAAACGGACCGTCGGCTGGTGCGCGATCGCATTGCCAAGTTGCGCAAAGGCATTGAGGAAGTGCGCCATCATCGCGGCAACCAACGCAAGCAACGCGCGAGCAAGCCCGTGCCAAACGCGGCGCTGGTGGGATACACGAACTCGGGCAAATCCACGATGCTCAATACACTGACGAACGCCGGAGTGTTGGCCGAGGATAAACTCTTCGCAACGCTCGACCCGACAACGCGCCAGATCGAATTGCCCAACAACCAGGAAATGCTGCTCACCGACACGGTGGGATTTATTCGCAAGCTGCCGCCGAGTCTTGTCGAGGCGTTCAAATCGACGCTCGAAGAAGCGGTGATGGCCGATTTCCTGCTCCACGTTGTCGATGCCAGCCATCCGCAGGCGCTCGAACATGTGCACGTGACTAAAGCCATTTTGAAAGAACTTGGTGCTATCGACAAACCCGTGATTTTGGTGTTGAACAAAGTCGATTTATGCGAAGACACAAACCCGGCGATGAAATTCGTGGGCGAAGCCGATCACATTGTGTGCACTTCGACGTTTACGGGCCAGGGCATTGAAGAACTGCGGCTGGCGATCGCGTCGTTTCTCGCGTCTCAACTCGCCGTCGTCCACCTGCGCATCCCGTCCTCGCGTTACGACGTGGTTTCGTCGGTGCATCGCCACGGCGAAGTGCTCGAAGAAAAATACGACATGAGCGACGTGCTTCTGCACGCGATGTTTCCCCAACGGTTTTTAATAAACGTGCAGGAATTCGCCACCACGCCATGGTAGGCCGCTCACCGAAATGAAATTAAATCAAAGAGGCTCCCGGCAATTACGTCGGGAGCCTCTTTTGTGGGTATTTATCTACGCTAGACTGCACTACTCGTCCAATACCATCCAGTCGCCCACGCCTGCTGGAGGCGCCGTGGGCTCGACGGTCAACGCGCCGCTTTGAAGTTCATACGTTCCGCCAGTGCTGCTGGTGCTGGAAACGAAAACGCTGCCCGCGGATGAATCGAGCGAGTAGGTGCCACCGGTCGAGGTGCCGCTGCCCGAATTGAGACCGGAATCCGTGGCGTCGAACGTTCCACCTACCTGGGCGATGACCAATCCCGCTGTGACAATGAACGCCATCGCCAGCAGGAACTGTTTTTGTAAGTCGAGTTTCATGACCCAGCTCCTTTCGGCTTAGTTCGCGCGCCAATTGACAAGGATGGTGGTTGCATTGAGCGCCGGGCCGAGGGGAACGGTGCTGGCTGTGGTGCTGATAGTTCCATTATCCTGCACGTAGTAAATCGATCCGGGTGTCAGGCCGCTGTGGACGGTGGAAAGTCCGTAGGTCACCAGTTTGAACGGCAACGATGGGCCCGACGCTGCCTGAGTGATTCCCAAAGCAGGATAGCCGCTCGAAAGCAGGTGCGTTGCGGAAACGGGATAGGCGTCGCCAGACGAATCGATGGTCACGACGTCGCCCGCGGCAAACGTAGCGCTGGAGGCGGCGGACAGCGTGATGACGTTCGCTTGCTGAATTTCGGCAACCGAATTGCCTTCGAGCGCGGCGGAATCCAGGGCGTAAAGTGCCTGGTCGGAATAATCGATAAACCCACTCGAATCACCGTCATAGGTGCTTACATCAAAATAGCCGGTGCTAGGAACACCATTGAGATTCGTGGCGTTGTCGGCGTTGTCGATATTGCCGTTAGAATTCAAGTCGTCGCTGGATTTTCGCCAGAAATTGCTGGGGTCATCGCCGCCGAATAACAATGTGTCGTAGGCAAAATCTGCGTTGTCGATCCAGCCGTTCGAGTCGAAATCGTCACTGGATTTTCGCCAGAAATTGCTGGGGTCATCGCCGCCGAATAACAATGTGTCGT
>CAZOKZ010000008.1:59268-103673 GCA_964580585.1 uncultured Candidatus Sumerlaeota bacterium
AGGCAAAATCTGCGTTGTCGATCCAGCCGTTCGAGTCGAAATCGTCGCTAGATTTTCGCCAGAAATTGCTAGGGTCATCGCCGCCGAATAATAATGTGTCGTAGGCAAAATCGGTGTTGTCGATCCAGCCGTTCGAGTCGAAATCGTCGCTGGATTTTCGCCAGAAATCACTAATATCGATTCCTTGGAAATAGTATGTGTCATCTGCGTATTGAGCAAGGTCGATTATACCGTTCGAATCAAAATCGTCGTCATCTTTATTCCAGTACCGATCCGCGGTTTTGCCGCCGAGGCGTTCGGAGTCGAGCGCGTGCAGGGCGTAGGGCACAGCTTTGATGGGTACGCGGCCGTTCAACGATGTGTAGGGTCCCGTCGAGGCGCCCGGGCGGATGTAAACTTGCAGCCATGCTTCGTTTCCTTGGAAGACGCCGCCAAAGTTGAGTTGGGCGGAAAACAGCCCGTCGCTGACGGTCTTGTCGTCCTCGGTCAGGGTTGAACCCACCTGGGTGCCCGCCGTAGGGTCGTCGTATAGCTCGAACTGAAAGTCGAAGAGCCCGTTGGCGGGGTTGCTGCTGTCGAGCAACCGGCCTTGGTAATTGATGTGATGCTGCAACGGACCTGCCGTAACCGGTGTGGAGAGCGCGCCAAGCCCCATTAAAACAGCGGCTATGCCAAGGGTCGATACCTTGCGAATTCTCATGATTTCCTTCTCCTTAGAACGATCAAATCGCCCGCTCGTTGAAAATACGAGGGGGATTTTTCCCAGCAAAAATGTCGGAGGCAGTAAAACTTTGTTACATTGGTAAAAGTTGAAGGCCGGGTCAATGATTTCCGGCATGCGATTCCAACTTGACGGATAGGCAGAATCTCGTCGATTGTGTGTTGATTCCCGTTCAGAGGACGGGTTACAAGAAATGTTATTCGATCATCATGTAACCGATATAGTACCCCGGGTGGGGGCATCTAGTGAGCGGTGAAAACGAGAAAAAGCCTGAGTTGGGTGACTTTGGGGGAGAGACTTCTCTCCCCGAGGGTCTTCCTTCTGATCCCGAGGCTTCTTATGACCCCGACCGTACGGCGTTGTACGGCGAAGACACTTCTATTTTTGCAGACGATTCGGAACCTGGAAGCGACTCCGAGCAATCGGACGAAGATACGGCATCGTTGCCTCAAGTGGCCCATCGGTTCGATACGCGTCATCTGCGGTTTGCGTCTTATAGCCTGATCAAGCTCCTCGGTCGCGGCGGAGTGGGCGAAATCTGGGAAGCGTACCAGGAATCGCTGCACCGTACCGTGGCGGTGAAGCAGCTCTCCTTTTCGATTCGCCAAAAAAGCGACAGCGGCGGTCAGGGGTCGCACACGTCGTCGTTCGAGTATATTTTCCACCAGGAGGCGTTGGCCGCCGCGCAACTCGATCACCCGAACATTGTGCCGATTTACGATCTGACGGTGGACGAAAACGATCAACCGCAACTCGCCATGAAAATGGTGCGCGGCAAGCCGTGGAAGGTTTTGCTCCAGGAAGACCTCGCGACGATGCCGATGACCGATTATCTCGCCAAGCATTTGCAGGTGCTGATCGGGGTCGCTCAGGCAGTGGCGTTTGTGCATTCGCGCGGTATTGTGCACCGCGATTTGAAGCCTGCCCAAGTGATGGTGGGGGAATTTGGCGAAGTGTACCTGATGGATTGGGGGCTGGCGATTGTTTATGATCCGGATCTCCTGGGCGAGGCTTATCACCTGGCAAAGGACAACTTGCTGCCGACCACACGCACGGCGTCGAGCCCGGCGGGAACAGTTGCATACATGGCTCCGGAGCAAACGCTGAAGTCCGCGGAAAAAGTCGGCCCCTGGACGGATGTGTTTTTGCTTGGCGCGACGTTGTACTACATTCTGACAGGCACGCCGCCGCACGATAATCCGAATTCAACCGAGGCGTTTCGTCTGGCCTCGATGTGTTTGATCCAATCGCCATCAAAACGGTTGCCTAAGCGAGAAATTCCGCACGAGTTGACGGAGTTGGCCATGCGGGCGATGTCGCGCGAATCCGAAGCGCGCCCCGCATCGGTGAAAGACTTCATCGCCGAGTTGCGCGACTACATTACGGGAGCTTCGCGCCGTCGCGATTCCGTGGCTCTTATTCAGGAATTGAAAGCCGATCTGGAAAAGGACCTCGACGGTTATCGTTCATTGGCGGATTTGCTGAACAAGCTGGAAAATGCGCGGGCGTTGTGGCCGGAAAACCCGGATTGCATGCCGTTGCGCGAACAACTGTTAGTGCATTATGCGGAAACGGCGTTGAATAATGGCGACTTGGTGCTTGCCCAGGTACAGGCAGATCGACTTCCTGCCAGCGATCGCCGTTCCGAGTTGTTGAAACGCATTCAATTTGAAGACAATCGCGTTCGGACGCATGCGCGCCAGCGACTGGTGGCGTTTACGGCGGTCGGATTGCTTGGAATCATGGCTTTTGCACTGGCCTTTATTGCGAACAACCGCGCCATTCAGGCAACCGACGCAAAAGCGCAGGCAGAGAAAGCGCGTGAGGCTGAAGAAATCGCTCACCGAGCCGAAGCGATTGCGCGCGGCGAAGCGGTTACGCGTGCACGGGCTGCCGAGTACGGCCAGTATCTTTCCAATATCCAGTTCGCACAAACGTGTCTGGCCGATGGACGTTTGGTGGCCGCGCGCCAGTACCTCGGTGAAACTCCCGAAAGTTTGAGGCATTGGGAGTGGGGTTTCCTGATGAATGGGTGCGAGGTAGATTTAGGGACGCTTTTCGGTCACGAAAAAAAAGTCAATTTGGTGGAATTCAGCCCCGATGGAACGCGCTTGCTCAGTTGCGCGCGCGATTGGACGGCCATCGTTTGGGAAGTAGCCACGGGACAACGCCTTGTGACGTTGCAGGGTCACAAGGAAAACGTGGGCCATGCGTGTTTCAGCCCCGATGGCAAACGGGTGGCGACGTTTTCGGACGATAAGACGGCTAAGGTTTGGGACGCGGGGACGGGGACGGAGCTCATGACGCTCGCCGGCCATACGAATAATGTTACTTTCGGTGAGTACAATCCGCAACAAACGCGTATCGTTACGGCGAGCACGGACAACACACTCAAGGTTTGGGATGCAGAGACGGGGACGGAGTTGCATACATTGGCTGGACATACGGATTCCGTGATCAAAACGGAATTCGCTTCGGATGGGAGACGGTTGCTTTCAGGCGCCGAGGATGGCGATGTGCGTTTGTGGGATGTGGAAACGGGCGAATGTCTGTTGGTATTCGAGGGTCATACCAGCGGCGTGACTTTCGTGCATTTCGGTCCGGATGAAAAACGTCTCATCTCCAGTTCGCTCGACCAGACGGCCCGTGTGTGGGATGTGGCGACGGGCGAATGTTTGCTTGTGCTTGCGGGACATTCTGGTGTGGTGCTGGACGCGGAAATCAGCCCGGACGGGCGTCAGATTTTAACCGGCAGCATGGATCACACGGCAAAAATCTGGGACGCTTACTCGGGGGCGGAACTGCAAACATTGGCTTCGCATACAGCGGGGGTTAAGCACTCCCGATATAACCATGACGGGTCGTTGATTCTCACGACCAGCATGGATAACCAAAGTATGATCTGGAATGCGAAAACCGGTCGTGAAATGAACACCCTGACGGGTCACACGGACTGGGTTTATTGGGGAGCCTTCAGCCCCGACGGCACGTTGGCGGCCACGGCATCGCGGGATCATACAATCATGCTTTGGAAAACATACCCAGGTGGGGCATTTGCCCATCTGACCGGTCATCATGGCCAGATCAGCAGTCTGGATGTCGCATCGGACGGCAAACGATTGCTGGCGTCGTCATACGACAACACGGCGTCGGTCTGGGAATTGGCTACGGGACGACGTTTGGCGGTATTGGAGGATCACACGTGGTCCATTCGTCAATCCGAGTTCAGTCCGTCGGGTAAACTGGTTGCGACGGCGTCCTATGACAAGACGGCGAAAATCTGGAACGCCGATTCCGGTCGCGTTTTACGCACGCTCGAAGGACACGCCGCTGCCCTGACCGACATTCATTTTTCTCCTGACGAAAAGTGGGTTCTCACCTCGTCCGCAGATAATACAATCAAGGTTTGGAAAGTCGAAACGGGGGATTTGGTTCGAACGTTGGAAGGTCACACCGATCAGGTTTCCGACTTTAAAATAAGCGCCGATGGATCGTTGATTATCTCGGCATCGAAGGACCGCACGGCACGGTTGTGGTCGTTTGAAAGCGGCGAAACGCTGGCGGTTTTGCAACATGCGGATGCGATCGGCATCGCGCAATTTTCGCCGGACGCCGATCACGTGGTGACGGTTTCCGCCGACTCGACGGCGCGTCTCTGGAGTGTCCCCGACGGTGTGTTGGAATCCACGTTGATCGGACACCAGGACACGGTGCTCGATGCGCGTTTCAACCAGGACGGCACACGATTGGTCACATGCTCGAACGACGGAACAGCGCGTGTCTGGGAAGTGGAAACGGGCAAAGAACTGATGACGTTGACGGGGCACGCCGGCGAGGTCACGAACGCGTGGTTTTCGCCGGATGGCGCGCGCATTGTTACGGGCTCGCACGATTCGACTGCCAAAGTTTGGGATGCTTCAACCGGTCGCGAATTGGTAACGTTGGCTGGACATAAAGGATCGGTGGATTGTATCGCGTTTGGCACCGATGGACGCGATATCATCACGGGCTCGGAAGATGGCACGATGAACATCTGGCGGGCGCGTTCGTGGAAAACGAGGCCTGGATTCGAGGATGAAAAAACCACGTGGAATATCGCGGTGGCTTCGACAACCGTTACACCATCCAAAGCAGCCGCCCCCCAAGGCGAAACGGAATCCAATGACCAAACCAAGGAACAAATGCGCGAAACCTTCTTTTCGGTCTTTGGCCATATTCTGGGAGAAAACGCGGTCCAGCCGTTGGAACCCGGCGATCAGGAATTAATCCCCGAAGGCGCCGATTTGCGTATCGTGGTGTTAATGCCATCGCATTTGACGGACAAAACGCTGCATATTACCGGCAACCATGAGGCCATCGGGAATTGGGAAGTCAATCAGGTGGCGATGAATTTTCTCGAAGAAGGCCCGCATGGGAATTTCTACGAAATTCGCCTGCCGTATGTGAAGCCGCTGATTTTTAAACTGACGTATGGAAATAAAGGCGATGGCTGGACAGGCACGGGTGAGTGGGCTGGTCCACCAAACCGTGAATTACCGCATCAGGACACGCTGATTTTCAAAACAGGGGAGAACGAATACACAATCCTCTCACAATTTGGCGTGCCGCCCACACGCGAGCTCAAACTGCATCAACCGCCACGAACGTGGATGGTGCACCACGAGTTGGCGGGCGCTGGATTGCAGGTCGATCACCAGAAAAACGCTCAGGAAATTCTGACGGCGTTGACTACCGACATCGCACGCAACGATGACCTGACTTCGGGGCAGATTCGCGCAAAACTGATGGGAGCGTTGCAGGCTTACGATTTGCGCAGTCTTGGAATCGCAACCCCGCCCGATGTATTCTTCCTGGCTGAAATAGTCGGGCCCGATTGGCGGCCCCTTGATGTCGAGCAGCAACGCGAAGCACTTGAAAGTCACAAAACCATGCGGTTGATTGGATTGATTGACGAAGCGGCTTCGGACAAACAGGTTTTTATCGTGGGCGACAAGGCAGCCATCGGCGAGTGGGTGCCGAACACGATCGAACTGAACCCGACACGCATCACGTCAGACGGGCATCATGTGTGGGAACTTGAGCTGCCTGCGCAACCGATGGAATTTAAGCTGACGTATGGCAAACGTGGCGATGGTTGGACCGGCACGCAGGAATGGGCTGGTGAACCGAATCGCCTGCTGCCCAGCGAACACAGTACCGTGTACCTGACCCCCGAGGGAGAACTGGTCATGGTTTGTAAATTCGGTTTTCAGATAGAAGGTACGGGAGTGGTGCCGTAAAGGAAGCGGGACTGAACAGGTCTGCGCATTCGTCGCGTAACCTTCCTTTGACTTCCTCCGCTTGACCCGTCGTTTTCATTTTTCCATCATGGGCAACTAATCTCTGGCGCGAGCAGGAGCCAATTCGCACGGAAAGCGACAAGGCGATGACGATTCTGGTTGTCGAAAAAGGCCAATACAAAGGCCGGGAATTTGCTCTCGAAGATGGCATTACTGTCGTTGGACGCAGCGAGGACAGCGGCATTCCGCTTGTGAACGATACCCATGCTTCGCGGCATCATGCCGAGTTTATCCGCAAGGCCTCGTGCGTTGTGGTTCGTGACTTGGGAAGCAGCAATGGAACGTTCATCAATAAAGAAAAACTGAACGGTGCTCAACGTTTGGAAATCGGCGATCGCATTGTCATTGGGCGCACGAAATTCGTGTACGACCCCATGGGAGCATCGGTGGTCGAGGTCGGCGATAAAATCGTTACCGAGATGAGCCAGATTTCGGTGGACGAAGAATGGACGGCGAGCACGGTTGACGCGCCACCTAACCTGCAAAGTTACGAAGATCCGTTTCAACGTTTGCAAACCATCTATCATTATTCGAATTTGATGCGCGAATGCCATTCGCAGAGCATGCTGGTTGGACACATTCTCGACGCGGTGTTTCGGATTATGTCACCCGACCGCGCGGCGGTGTTGCTCTACATGCCAGAGAGTAAAAAACTTGAGCCAGTAGCATCACGGGCGAATTCAGAAGATTTCAAGGCATCTGCTGCGGCCATTTTAGTGAGCAGCAGCGTCATTAAACATTGTTTGCGCGATCGTGTTTGTGTCGTCGTGCACGATGCGGCTTCCGATCGTCGATTCGATCCGGACGACAGCATTGGGCATGGTAAAATCGGTTCGGCGATTTGTTGTCCGTTGCTCGCGCGTTCAACGGTTTACGGTGTCCTGTACCTCGACACGGTGCATCGTATTAAAGAGTACAGCATCGCCGAGTTGGAACTGGTTACCGGTATTGCCAATCAGGCGGCGTTGGCACTCGGCAGCGTTCGCCAACATCAACGTCATCTCGAAGAACGTGAAGTGCGGGCACAACTCGATGTGGCGCAACGGATTCAGGACAAAATGCTTGGGCATCAGTCTCATGTAACCGATTGCCTGGAAGCGTTCGGCTGGAGTCGCCCTTCTTCCGCGATTGGCGGCGATTTTTTTGGTTTTTTCGATTCCGAAGTTGGCCAGGTGATCTACATCGCCGACAGCACGGGTCATGGCATCGGCGCCGCGTTGATCATGAGCATGGCGCGAGCTTATTTGCTGGGAACGATGGCAACATCGAATCTGCCTCTGAACAAGCATGTGGAAACCTTGAACAGACTGCTGGCGCCGGACATGGAATCGGGGCTCTACGTCACGATGCTGTTGACATGTTTCGACGCGCAGGCCCGGCAATTGCACTACGTCAGCGCCGGACATTGGCCTCCCTTGGTGTATCGTCCAGGCAACGACAAGTTCATTGAGTTGCCAACGGGGGGACTCGCCCTAGGTATTCTGGGGGAATTTACCTACGAAGAAGCGCCTCCCACGGATTTGCAACCGGGCGATTGGGTGGTGTTATTCACCGATGGCATGATCGAGCAGTGCCGTTCTGAGAACGGAACGGATGAAGAATTCGGTCTGGATCGTATGAAAGCCGCGATTCGTAAATACGTGGATCTGGCCCCGGAAGGAGCCGTCAAAGCCATCGTGGATGAAGTCGATGACTGGCGCGATAATAACGATCAAACGGACGATTACTCGTTGATTATGGTGCGAGTGAAAGAAAAGTAAAGCGGCGGGAAAGCGACGGGCGATGTAGGGGGCAACCTCGCGATATCCGGTGTGTTTTCCTGTATTTCTTACCGTTTTCACCGGTCCAATCCGGGGCAATTTAATATACAAATCCAATACATGTTAAATGCAAGCCCTTGATAAAAAGCGGATAAATGCACTCCCTTGAATCGTTGATTGATGATTGACTCCCACCAGGTCGGTGGGCAACCTCGCTGCCGTGTTTGGGCAGGAGTTTCCGGGCGACCGGGAGCCAATCCGTCCAAAGTTTGTGAAAGGATTCACAAATCTCCATGAATAACATGCAATACTTTCTTATCCGGCGTGTGCACTCGCTGCTTGGGGTCATTCCGCTGGGGGCGTTTTTGTTTGCTCACCTGACGACCAACAGCATGTCGGTTTTCGGACAGGACGCGTTCACGCACAAGGTTGCCTTGATCCACTCGCTTGGACCATTGCTGCCCTTTGTCGAGGCCGCGTTCATTTTCATTCCGTTGGCGTTGCACATTGTGATCGGCGTGGCGATTGCCTTGACGGCGAAAAACAATGCCACGGAATTGGGGTATGGTCGCAATTGGGCGTACACGGCACAGCGCTGGACCGGTTGGGCGGCGTTGGCATTCATTTTGTACCACACGATTACGTTGCGTTTTCTGGACGTAGCCGGTGTGGGGGCCAAGGCTACCGGTGGTGTGCAGGCTGGTGACGTTTTCTTCCAGTATCTGGCCGAAGCCTTCCAAAATCCCTTGTTTATTCTCGCCTATCTGGTCGGCAGCGCTTCGGTGATATTCCACTTTGCCAACGGGTTGTGCACGTTCTGCATGACGTGGGGCATTACGGTCGGCCCGAAGAGTCAGAAATGGATGGCCTACATCGCAACGGCGGTTGGGATTATGCTGATGGGCATGATGGTCAGCTCGATCGTTGGGTTCTACTTGGCCTACGATCCGAGCGCGACGATGGTCGTGGCGCCGGTTCATTGACAGGGCGGAGCTGATAACCCTTTCCCGGCGCGTTATCTGGGGCCGGGGCGACTTCGAAGGAGTCAGGATTTATGTCGAATCGAATCATCATCGTGGGCGGCGGTCTGGCGGGTCTCGCCGCGACGATTAAAGTGGCCGAAGCCGGTTATAACGTGGACCTGTTCAGCGTCGTGCCCGTCAAGCGTTCGCACTCGGTGTGCGCCCAGGGTGGTATTAACGCTGCCAAGAACATGAAGGGCGAAGGCGACCACCCGAATATCCATGTCACCGATACGTTGTTCGGTGGCGAGTACCTTGCCGATCAACCTTGCGTGAAAAGCATGTGCTACGAGGCGCCCGCGATCATCGACTTGCTCGACCGCATGGGCGTGACGTTCAACCGCACGGCGGAAGGCTTCCTGGATTTCCGGCGTTTTGGCGGCACGTTGCACAACCGCACGGCATTTGCCGGTGCGACAACGGGTCAGCAGCTCATGTACGCGCTCGACGAGCAGGTACGCCGCTACGAAGCCGCTGGATTGGTGGATAAGTACGAATATTGGGAATTCCTCTCCATCGTCAAAGATGAAAGCGGTGCTTGCCGCGGCATCACGGCGATGAATATCTGGGATCGCTCGGTCAAGGTATTCAAATCCAACGCCGTTTGCCTCGCGACGGGCGGGCCGGGCCTTGTTTTCGGCAAGTCCACGAACAGCGTGATCAACACAGGCGCCGCCGCCAGCCGCGCTTACCAGCAAGGCGTGATGTACGCCAACGGCGAGTTTATTCAGGTGCACCCGACGTCGATCCCAGGCGCGGATAAGCTGCGGCTGATTTCCGAATCCGTGCGCGGCGAAGGTGGCCGCGTATGGGTGCCGAAGAACAAAGACGACAAACGCGGTCCTCTGGATATTCCGGATGAAGAACGCGATTATTTCCTCGAGCGCAAGTATCCAAAATATGGAAACTTGGTGCCGCGCGATGTGGCCACGCGTGAAATTTTCAGCATGTGCGTGGACGAAGGTCGCGGTATTGGTGGCGAAAATCAGGTGTATCTGGACATTACGCCGAGCAAAGCGGGCCAAAGTGCTGAAAACCTGGAACGCAAGCTAGGCGGCGTGCTCGAAATTTATCGCAAGTTCGCGGGTGCCGACCCGATTCACGAGCCGATGAAGATTTTCCCGGGCATGCACTATTCGATGGGTGGTCTGTGGGTGAGCCCCGTCGATAACGGCGACGACATTATGCAGATGACCAATATCCCCGGTCTGTTTGCTGCGGGCGAGGTCGATTTCCAATACCACGGCGGCAATCGTCTGGGGGCGAACTCGTTGTTGAGCTGCATCTACGGCGGCTTTATGGCCGGACCGCGCATGGTCGAGTGGGTCAAGAGCAACCCGGCAGAAGCCGACGCCAGTGTTTACGAAGGCGAGCTGAAGCGTCAGAACGACATCAATGGCAAGATCCTCGCCATGACGTCGGGCAAAGAAAACGCCTTCCGGATTCACCGCGAACTGGGCAACGAAATGACACGCCGTTGTACGGTGGTTCGTCGCAACGACGAACTCCAAGGCTTGCTCGACAAGTTGGCGGAATTCGAGGAACGCTGGTACAATGTCAACATTTACGACGATTCGACCCCGGTGAATCAGAGCTTTGCGTTCACGCGCCATCTGTGGGATATGATTCAGTTGGCGAAAGCGATCGGCAAAGGCGCGTTGTTGCGTGACGAATGCCGTGGCGCGCACTACAAACCGGATTTCGAGTTGGAAAAACCCGAGAAGTCGTTGCTGGGCGAAGCCACCGATACGCAGGTGTATCAGGATTTCTGCAAGGAACTGGCCGCCGAAAACAATACGACGTACAACGTAACCCCAATGAGCGGCAAAGAAGTCTCGCCCGAGTTCCAGGACTACATGAGCAAGTGGGTCGAGCAGCAGCGCAAGTGGACCAAGACGACAATCGCCAAATATCAAGAGGGCACGGAACCTGAAATCGAGTATCGCCCTGTGATGTTGACGGTCGAACCGCCGAAACCGCGTATTTACAAGTAATCTCTCCCTGGGAAAGCAACAGCCAACGCATTCCCAGTTGTTCGAACGATAATTGAAGGCGATCACATGGTGGGACGAATTTAAAAGTTGCAAGATCAAGGCGCGCGAGGCGATGACAACCAAGGCGTAGCGGAGCTACGTTGCGGGAGTCCGAGACCGAAGCGCAACGCAGAGATTGCGACTTTGAGATCGTCCCCGAGAAGAAGAAAGGAGCCTGTACGAGATGGCCAACACCAACGGAACCGGTGGCACCTCGGGCACCAAAGTCAGAATGCGGATCAAACGCCAGAAAGCTCCTGGCGAGAGGGTATATTGGGAAAACTTTGAAGTTCCCTATCAACGCGGGATGAACGTGATTTCCGCTTTGATGGAAATCCGAATGAACCCCGTGACGTCGGAGGGGCGCGAAACCACTCCGGTTTCGTGGGACGCAGGGTGTCTCGAAGAGGTTTGCGGCGCATGTTCGATGCGCATCAACGGTCGTCCGCGCCAGGCGTGTTCGGCGCTTGTCGATGAGCTGGAACAGCCCATCGTTCTCGAACCGTTCACGAAGTTCCCCGTGATTCGCGACCTGATGGTGGATCGCACGCGGATGTTCGAGGCGCTTAAGCGCGTCAAAGCATGGGTGCCGATTGACGGAACGTATGCCATGGGGGCTGCCGAGAAAATCGATCAGGACACCCAGGGTGTGATGTACGAGTTCTCCGAGTGCATGACGTGCGGTTGCTGTGTCGAGGCTTGTCCGCAGGTCAACGACAACTCGGCGTTTATCGGCGCGGCGGCGATTGGGCAGGCGTATCTGTTCAACATGAACCCGACGGGTAAAAACCTGAAAAGCGATCGTTTGGACGCGTTGATGGGCTCGGGCGGCGTAGTGGATTGCGGCAACGCGCAAAACTGCGTCCGTGTTTGCCCGAAAGGTATTCCGTTGACCGACGCTATTGCGGCGATCGGCGGCCAGGTAACGCTGCACGCGATCAAACAAATGCTGCGCTTCTAAGTAGAAGTTCTGAAACCGATTGTCATATCCGGGCAGACCCGTCAGGTTTGCCCGGATTTTTATATTCTTTCCTGTTGATTGATCCCATGACCGAACCGAAACAGCCCGAACATCCGATTACCGAGAACCAGCTTTATGCCTGGACGACTGGGTTTTCGCTCGCGATGGCGTTGGTGGCGATGGCAATCATGACCATGCGAGGAGTGTCGATCCCCGAGCGTCTTATAGCGGGAGCGCCTCTTGGGTGGCAATTGGCGGTGGGAGCAGGGTTGGGCCTTGTGGTGGCGACGATTCTAACGATTGTCGGGTTGAAGGTGGCGTTTTTCAAACCGTTGCGCGAACTGACACGCGAAATCCTAACGCTATTTGAACCTGATTGGGCGAATACGGTATTTATAGCGCTCTGTGCAGGGTTTAGCGAAGAGTTATTGTTTCGCGGAGCCTTTCAACCCTGGGTGGGAATCTGGTGGGCGGCAGCCTTTTTCACAGTTGCGCACGCGCTTCGACCCCATTTCACATGGGGCGTTGTCCTGTTTCTCAGTCTTGTCTATATTTTGGGGCTGGGATTGGGTATTGTGTTTGAACAATTCGGCCTTGTGGCGGCGATGACCGCGCATGCCGTGTATGATTTTGCGGTGTTGACCGCCATGCGGTTTCTGCTGAACCGTACGGACTGATCACGCTGCATTTGCCGCCAACAACCGAGGAGCCTCTTCATGTCGTCGCAGAAAAATCTCGCCATCGTCTCCGTCGTCGGCCAGGACCAGAAGGGCGTAGTCGCCCGGGTGTCCACTTATCTGGCCGAACATGATGTCAATATCGAGGACATCGAGCAGAAAGTCGTCCAGGGCACGTTCATCATGAACATGCTGGTGGATATTACAGACGTTGACATGTCGCTTGACGAATTGATCAAGGGGCTGATCGAGCTGGGCGGCGAGTTGAAGATGGACATTGAAATGCGGCTGTTGGGCAAGCGCAAGGAACGCCGCATTGTAGTGATGTGTACGAAGGAACCGATGTGTCCCGAGCGTTTGCTTGCGGACAATAAGAGTGGCGATCTGCCCTGCGAGATTTTGGCGGTCCTGTCGAATCACGATGTATTGAAGCCCATTGCGAATCGATACGATGTGCCATTTTTCCATTTCAATCATCCCGACCGCGAAAAACGCGATCAGGAAATCATGGACAAACTGGCCGAGTTGAATCCCGACCTGATCGTTCTGGCGCGCTACATGCAAATATTGCCGCCGAAATTCGTGCGATCCTGGGAACACAAAATCATCAACATCCATCCGTCGCTGCTGCCGTTTCATCCGGGGGCGAATGCGTACCGCCAGGCCTTTGAGCAGGGGCGCCGCGTGGCCGGTTGTACGGCGCATTTTGTGACCGAGGATTTGGACGAAGGCCCGATCATTTTGCAGGATGTGTTTCACATCAACGTGGGTGAAGACACGTTGGACGATATCAAGAGTAAAGGCCAGGAACTCGAGGCCAAGGTGCTCTCGAAAGCCGTTCAACTGTTTGTGAACAATGAACTGATGGTTCGCGATCACAAAGTGGTTTTCAAACCCGGGAATGATTTCTTCAAGAAACACCACAGTTTGTAAAAGGATGAATGAGGAAGGATGATCTGCGGAGTAAGGAAATTGGCGAAGGGTAAAGTTTTATTCGCCATCCTTCATCCCTCCTCCTTTTTTATCCCAGCAATTCCGTGATCAATTTCCCGCCGTCGGCGTATTTCATCGGGCGGCCTTTGGGCGAGTAGTATTCGTAATCCGGGTCGATTCCCGCCGACCAAAGAATCGTGCGGAATAAGTCGGCGGTTCCAACGGAATTTCCAACAATTTTCATTCCGTCGGAACTCGTTTCGCCAATCACCGTCCCCGCTTTGATGCCACCGCCCGCGAGTGCCACGGACCATGCGTTGGTAAAGTGGTCGCGTCCGTCTTTTGCATTGATTCGAGGCGTGCGACCGAATTCACCCATGCAGACGACAAGTGTTGAATCGAGCAAATCGCGTTCTTCCAAATCGCGAATCAACGTGGCCATCGCAGGGTCGAGATCGCCGAGCAAATTTTGCGTTCGCGTGAAGTTGTCCTCGTGTGTGTCCCAACCATTCAGGGTTACTTCGACGAATTTGACGCCCGCTTCGACCAGACGACGCGCCATCAGGCAGCCTTGCCCGAATCGAGACGAACCGTAAGCATTTTTCACGGATTCCGGCTCGTCGGCGATGCTGAAAGCGCGCGTTTCTTCCGCTCGCATGAACCGAACGGCGCTTTGCATGACGGCCTGGTGTCCGGCGACTTCATAACTCCGTCCCCCAAGTCGTTCGCGAAACGCGTTGTCCTGCGCGGCCATGATCTCAAGCCGACGATCGATGCGATCATTGGTCATTCCGCGTGGTGGATTCAGGTTATCGACTTCTTTGGCGGGGTTACCGATATTGAACGGATCGAATCCCATGCCAAGGACACCGGCTTTTTGCCCCGGCGCATTGATCGCAACATTTTGCGGGATGGGTGATTCCAGTTCTCCCAGTTCATAGGTTAACACAGCGCCCAAACCAGGATAGGCAACGGTTGGCGTGGGTTTAAATCCCGTGCGCATCAACGTACGTGCGCGGTCGTGGTTGCCTTCGCTCGTTTTCATGCAACGAATCAACGCCATTCGGTCCATTACAGAAGCCACGTTGGGCAGGTGCTCGCATATTTGAACGCCCTTAATCGCTGTATCGATGGCCTTGAATTCACCGCCATTGCTGCTGCTTGGTTTGGGATCGAACGTGTCGAGTTGCGACGGTCCGCCGTTCATCCAGAGCACGACAATAGACTTGATATTTGGGTTCGTCGGCAGGGGAGGGACATCGGCGAGGGACGGAGTCGTAAATAACCCCGAAAGACCGGATTGATCGCCCGGTGCCAGCAGGCTGAGCATAGGACTGCCGAGCGTCAGACCCAGAAGACTGCCGATGCTGCGGCGTAAAAAGGTGCGACGATCCACTACGGCGCGGCGATGCGCATCGGGCGATTGCGCGCAAGTCGTTTCGGGGACGGAGTCGGGGGCATCGTGTTCGCACATGGTAAAATCTCCAGGAAAGAGGGCAAAAATCAGTGGTTCGTCATAAATTCGGTCGAGTTGAGCAACGCCCAGAACACATCTTCTGCGACGCGCGATAACTCCGCATCGGAAGTTGCCTGGGCCGATTGCAGCACCTTGAGGATGCGTTGTTTTTCTTCCGCCGTCGGACGACGCGACAACGCGGCGAGATACAGATAGTCGGTGGCTTTGTCGAGGTCGCTTGTTGTCGCGGCAATGCGCGAGAGCATTGCCCCCTCCGTCCCCGAAACCGCGCCATTGATGCCGTCGTCGTTCAGAAGAAAAAGCGCCTGGGGAATAGAATTTTCAAACGTGCTGGTCCATTCCATTTCGTCGTTGTCGAACGTGAAAACGAATTGGCTGGCATATCGTTCGAGCAGCAAATTGCGCATGGCGCTTCTCCGTCCCCCGCCTGTGTCGGCGTCCTGGACATTGGTGGCTCGAACGAGCGAATCGAGCAGTTGTTCGGGGCCAAGGGGACGGAGCAACGCATGAGCGAACAGCTCGGGGTGTTTGGCGCTGGATTCCGTCGGAGTGCCCGAACGTCGATATGCGTTCGTGTTGAGAATAAGCGTTTCCATGCGCTTGATGTTGAAATCGCTGGCGATAAATTCACTGGTCAGCGCATCGAGAATTTCAGGCAGAACGGGCTCCGTCCCCGTATTCCAATCGTCCACCGGTTCGAGGAATCCGCGCCCGAAATACCGCGCCCACAAGCGATTCATCATGTTTGCGGCGAACAATTCTTCGTCGTTTCGCATCATGAACGACGCCAATTGATCGCGACGTGTGTCGTGTGCGACGCTGGTCTGGTCCAATAGATTGGCTATTTTCTCTGGCGAAGGATTATCTTTCATTTCCTGACGCGCACGTCGCAATACACGCAACTCGCGCATGGCCGAACGCATCTCGCGCTCGTCGAGCGCCCGACCATTTTCATCCACTACCTCACGCATTGCGGGCGAACCGTCCAGATAACGCGGAATGACAGTCTCCTTCGGGTCGGAGTTGGGAATTTCCATCTCCCATTTCATCCCGACGTCTTGCACGCGCAACGAGGGGCGATCGCTCATCATGGAATTTGGAACAGGTACCACACGCGTATTGCCATAAAATGCGGCAAATTCCCAGAACTTTTTCTGCGTCAATTCGGGGTTGGTTTTGTGATCGTGACATTGAGCGCACTGAATCTGGGTTCCAAGAAACACGCGGCTCATCGTACCGGCCATGTTTTCCGGCGCCCGGCGCCACCTGGCCAATGGCATGGCTTCTGGCGATTCAAACACTTCGCCTTCTGCGGAAATCACCGCGCGCGCAAAGTCATCGTAGGGGGTGTTTGCATTGAATTGTTCGGCCACCCAGTTTCGCCAAGCGCCTTTCACCACGCGTTGCGCCATGGGATTGGCGGGTTGATCGAGTGTTCCCACGAGAACTTTATCCCAGTAAAGACCCCAGTTTTCTCCGCGTTCGGGCGAATCGAGAAACTTTGTTGTCCACTCCGTTCGTTTGTCCGGCGATTTGTCGTTCAGGAAAGCGATGGATTCTTCGATGGTCGGAATAATACCACGCACATCGAGGGACAACCGGCGCAGGAATTCGGAATCGGCCGCCGGGGGAGCGGCTTCGATATTATTCTGCACGTGCGCTGCATCCAGCATCGCGTCGATTTCGGCGCCGGTCAGCGCCGAAGCCGTTGCCGTCAGAAGAAACGCCGCTGCAAGGGCGAGAAGGGTTCGAGTGGAGACGAATATTTTAACCGGGTGCATGGAGGGGTCCTCGGGCGAGGCATTTTTTTGTGTGATGAACATAGATCGAAACTCGTGCCATCTTGAATTTGTCAGAAACTCATGGGGAGTATGAAATACCTGTGCGAAATCGTTCCCAGCGTCCTGTTGGCGGGAACGATTTTCGTTCGTTTTGGTACGCCAGGCGAAAATTTAGACCGCGTCAATTCCGATTGGCATCCCGTCCAGCCTATGTATTGGGTAACCCCAACGTTTGATTCTGTGGAGGAAATTCCTACGTGAAAAGTCTTTCGATGGTAAAAAATCTTTGCACGGTTGGCGTTTTAGCAATGCTGACGTCTTCGTGTGTCGTACAACAATCTTCATCGCCCACCTACATTTATTCGGATGCTCCCGAACATGCACCGGAAAATGTGATCCTGTTTATCGGCGATGGCATGGGTCAGGCTCAGGCCGAAGCAGGGGCGTACGTTAAGTTCGGTCAACAAACCAAAGGCGAAGGCAAGCTTCAACGCCTTTCGTTTCAAGCTTTCCCGGTTCTTGGCACCCTTAACACCTGTGCAGCCGATAGTTTTGTAACCGACAGCGCCGCATCGGGAACATCGTTGGCTTGCGGTATTAAAACAAACAATGGCGTTATCGGCCAGGACCCCGATCATCACGATGTGGACAACGTTGCGCAGTTCGCAAAAGAAAAAGGGCTTTCGGTAGGGGTGCTTTCCTCGGTCAGCATCAATCACGCAACGCCCGCGTCGTTCTATGCGAATGTCAAAAATCGTGGCCAATACAAGGAAATCTTCTCCCAGTTCCTCGATGCCGATTTTGTCGATGTGGGTTATGGCGCAGGATTGCATGGCGACGATTGGCCGTTGGACAAAGCCATTGCCGCCGCAGAAGGCAAAGGCATGCTTGTGCGTACGCCCGCAAACCTGCATGAAAAAAATGTTCGCGCTGCCGATGGCCAACGCGTTCTTGGTTTATTCGATCTAAACAACGACCGTCATTTGGCGTACACCTCGGATCGTACCGCGAATCCGAACGATCCCGCCAGCAAGGAACCTACGTTAGCTGAAATCACGCTTTCGGCGGTGAAGGAACTCGAACCCCGCGACGGCGGATTTTTCATGATGGTCGAAGGCGGCGCCATCGACTGGGCTTGCCACGGCAACGACATCAAAAACGCCGTGGGCGAAGTTTTGGAACTCGACAAAGCCGTCGAAGCAACGATCAGTTATCTGCGATTGAAAGGCGAGCTGGAAAACACGCTGATCATCGTGACTGCCGATCACGAAACCGGCGGGCTGACGTTCAAAGGCCCGTATGAAAAAGTCGTCGCGCCGGGCGATTTGGACGCCATCGAGGTCAATTGGAGCACCGGCAATCACTCGGCGATTCCCGTCCCCGTGTATGCGCGCGGTCCCATGGCGGGCAAGCTTTCGGGCAAACACGACCAAACGTTTGTTTACGACGTAATCAAGCACGCGATTACTGATTACGCTAGCGAGTAAATCACCAAACATTTCGTAACGAATCGGGGTCGTGCTTAGCATGACCCCGATTCGATTTTTAGGAGTTTTCAACGATGGGTGGAAAACGGTTTGCGATTCACGTGTTTTCGATGATGGCAGTGGGAATGTTGATTGTGTCGTGTGATTATTTTCCCCTTTCTGGTATTCGAGTTTCAGATACAACGAAACCGGAAGCCGAAGTATTTTTTCGCTATTATCGGAACGACTATAGTGACTTACTGAAAGTTTCAATCGTGGACGAATCGGGCAATGTTCTTTGTTCCCATGAATATGATCCCCCAATTCGTATTCCTCACAAGCATCGCTTCGTCGTTCGCTCCGATTCGAGTGGATTGGATTGTGATTTGCACACGGGTGAATATGAGCAGCAAAAACTTCATTACGTTGCTGAGTTTTATTCTGAGAATGGCAACTTCACAAGGGACTCCAAACACTTTGTATTGCAAGGTTCAAACCCCGAAATTGGCGAAGATGATTTCAGTGTGAATTTTGAAAAAGACTTTCAGAAGGATTACAAAATTTTGAATCCTGAATAAAGAAGAAGGACGGAGCCCATTGACTCCGTCCTTCTTCTTTTCTTTGCGTTCCTTAGCGGCTTGGCGCCTTCGCGGTAAATTACTTCGCCGGGGCCAGCCGCGCGTTTTCCAGCCGATCGTAGGCGTTCAAGAGCATCTTTTCCGTTTGCTCCCAACTGATGCACGCGTCGGTGATCGAAACGCCGTACTTCAGCGCGGAAAGATCGCCTGTCAACTTTTGGTTTCCTTCGTGGATGTTGCTTTCCAGCATCGCGCCCAGCACCGAGCGATTGCCGTTGGCGTACTGATCCACCACGTAGTTCCACACGTGCTCCTGGCGGTTGTGGTCTTTCTCCGAGTTCGCGTGGCTGCAATCGACAACCACGCCAGGGTTCAAGTTGGCGTCAGAGAGTTTTTTGGCTGCCGCCGCGATGCTGTCGTAGTCGTAGTTCGTGCCCGAGCGCCCGCCACGCAAAATCAAGTGGCAGTACTTGTTGCCCGTTGTATTGACGATCGACGTGCAACCTTCTCCATCAATGCCCAGAAAACTGTGCTCGTGAAACGCTGCCAGCATCGCGTCCACCGCGATTTGAACGTTGCCGTCGGTGGCATTTTTGAAGCCGACCGGCATCGAAAGACCGCTGGCCATCTGACGATGTGTGGGCGACTCGGTCGTGCGAGCGCCAATCGAGGCCCAGCTTACCAGGTCGGCGATATATTGCGGCGTGATCGGTTCGAGCATTTCGGTGCCGGTCGCCACGCCCATTTCCGTCAACGTCAGCAGCAGTTTACGCGCGCGGCGGATACCCGTTTCGATGTCGAACGTGTCATCCATATGCGGGTCATTGATCAGGCCTTTCCAACCGACGGTCGTGCGTGGTTTTTCAAAATACACGCGCATTACTACCAGGATACGGTCGGCCACGCGGGCGGCGAGGTCCTTCAGGCGCCCGGCGTACTCGATCGCGGCCTTCTCGTCGTGAATCGAACAGGGGCCCATAATTGCCAGAAGGCGATGGTCCGTGCCGTCCAGGATGCCCTGGATCGCGTCGCGCCCGGCAATCACCGTTTCGTTGGCCGTTTCCGTCATCGGCAACTCGGCCTTCACATCATTGGGAGTCGAAAGCCGGGTCAGGCTCCGAACATGAATATCTTGCGTGCTTTTCATTTGGGTCAGTCCTTTATTTCGCGCCAAGCGGATAGCGCACCATTCCATCATCTCTCAAAGCGGGTCGTCCCGCCAAAGGGGACGGTACGCATAAGGTCCATGGGGGGGATTTGTCAAGGCGGGGGAGGAGAATTCAAGGATGTAAGGATGAAGGATGATTTTTTCACGGGAATCGAGATTCAGGATGCGTAATACGATAACGGCCTTAATGATTGTGCCTGTTCCCGAAGGGTCCGTGTTAGTCCACTCTCATAAAACTCGCAGCAAATGTACTCCTTCATCCTTCAAATCAGCCCCCACAAGCGCATCGTCCAGAGGATCAGTCCAAATCCGCCAAAGAAAATGATGTACCCGAATTTATTGTCGGCCTTGAAGGCAATGCCTCCTCCGACAATCACGAGAATCACGCCCAGGACGATCGCATATAGAAAATTATGTTGGATCCAGTTGGCCATCATTGCCTCTAAAGGATCTCGCGGTGCGATTTGATCCGACGGTGCATTTCCTGGCGACAGGAAGGACAGAGGTTGAATTCATAGGACTCGTACACCTGGTCGGTGGCGTCCTGGACCTGTTGGTCGTCCATTTTTTCCAGCTTTTCCAACAAGCTTTCCCACTCGCGGGCCGATTCGTCGCGCGATTTGCGCAGGCTGCGATCATCCATCACCGGTTCGGCGAAGACTTCGAGTCGGGCGCGGTACAGGATTTCGTTATCTTCGATCCAACGTCCGCAATTTTCGCACACGCGGTCGTCTGGGGTTTCGCTCATGGAGGTGAAATACTCTTGGTTGAAGTTTCGTGGAGTGTGGTGACTCAGTCGTAGTAACCTTTACCGGGTGGCAAGGGGCGATAGTTAAGTTTGGCCTTCAGAAGGCGATCGATTTCCTGGCGAAGCGAACCGGCCTCGAAGGGTTTTTCCAGAAACGCATCGGCGCGAGTGCCTTTCAGCCAGAAATTCGCGGGCAATTCCTCGCCTCGCGTCGCTCCGGTCAGAATGATTACCGGCGTGTTGGACAGCGTGGCATGGTCCTTGATGCGTTCCACTAACTCGAGACCATCAAATCCTGAAATAACCAGTTCGGTAATCACCAGGTCGGGTTCGTGTTCAAGGAAAGCCGCCCAGGCAGATTCGCCGTTATGGGCTTCCACGACTTGAAACAAAACTTCCAACTCGCTGCGTATTTCCCTACGCAACCTTCGGTCGCTGTCCACGATCAATAAACGTGCTGTCATCGTACTCAACTCTCCCTGTACCAATACGGTACACCGCTTGTACGATACAATCAGCTTAGAAGCTGCGCAATCTGATTTTGTAGGTCAGAGTGACGGGGAGGGGGTTTCTTATTGAGACCTTGAACGGAATTTTCACCACTTTCTTCCCCGGATTGGGCTGGACATTCCTTGCCCCGGCGCTATTAGTGGATTATCCACAAAGGTGCAATAATTGGAAAAACGGCCTATCCGGTTTCAAGGGTGACTGAGCATGGATTTGAAGTGCAACAAGTGCCACCACGCGTGGGAAGAAGATGTTGAAGCAGGTCAACCTGTGGTGATGTGCCCGGAATGCATGGCCATCGTCCCCATGGTGTTGGCCCATCCCAGCGATCCCACCCCCGAGCCTGCCAGCGATATTTCGCAGGAACCGACGGTGATTTTACCTTCGCCGGAAGCCCCCGCGGCTGAAGACCAGCGAATCGGTACCGCCTCCGAAGACATCCATGATGTAGCCACTGTTCGCGAGGAATCGTTCGCCGAGGACTTGCACGAGGCCCCGACGCTTACCGATGACTCGGTAGCCGACGAGTCCGAAATGCCGACCCTGAGCGAACCCATCCGGATGGATAACGCGCCGACGTTGCGCGAGCCGCTACGCATGCCGCCCGAGGAAGAAAAAAGTGAACCCGACGGCGAGGACCCGACGCTGCCCAAGGGATTTTCCGTTCCCCCATCTGCCTATTCGTCCAAACCCACCCCGATGCAAAGCGCGCCGAGTCGTCACGAACCTGCGCGTTCGGAAGATATCGTGGCTGAAACATTGGAAGCGGAAGTGAACCTCTCGACCGAAGAGGTTTCAATCGATACGAACGACCCTGCGATTCCAACTATCCAGGAACCGGGTATTGGGGAGGACGAAAAGCCGGATATTTCGGGAGAAGTGACGATTCACGAACCGATTACGATGGACAACGCGCCGACAATGATCGAGCCCGTTCGGATGCCGATGGAGGAAAAGCCCGAGGAAAAAGCGCCCGCTCCTCAGAACCCCATCCCCACGCCTGATGTCGCTGCTCCCTCCGCTCCAGCCGATACCGCCGAGGATGAAACCGTGTTGGCGCCACCGTCCGACCCCGCTGACGAGGTATCTGAATCTCCCACGATTCACGTACCGATCACGATGGACAATGCACCCACGATGGTCGATCCCGTTCGCATGCCGGTGGAGGAGAAGAAGGTTCCGACCGCCGAACCGCCTGCGCCCGCCGTGCCCGTCGATCCGGCCGAAGACGAAACCATGTTGGCGCCGACGTCCTCTGACCCCAACGCGACCGTGCGCGACGACAAATTGGCCGAGATGCCCGCTACGTCGCCCGAGGAAGACGAAACGATTTTGGCGCCGTTGAACGAGGAAAAAACCGAGATCGAGGTTAAAGGCGAGCCGCAGCGGGTGCACTATAACGATCTGGAACCGTTAAGGCCTAGTGCTCCTTCGTCCGATCATCAGCCGATCAATGATCGAAGCTCGACGGATGAAACGGAAGCGCCGACAATTCCGCCTCCTCGTCCGTTGGGGCTGACGCCGCCGAAACCGGGGCCTGCAATTCCGCCAACCAAGCTATTCGATACGCCCAAGCCGATAGCATCGCCTTCTCCGCTCTCTAACGAGGAACTTCCCGCGTTTGGCAGTTTGACCGGCCAGGATGAAGAACCGCCCGTGACGATCCCGATTGATCGCGATAAATCGCGGGCTTCCGGCGAGGAAAAAACACGCAAAGTTTTTGGCAAGCAAGCCTCCGAGGTGTCGGGCCCGGTGCTCGATCACTCGATGAGTGATAGCGCCGCCGAGCAAGAACACCTGGAAACGTGGCCGGTCCCCGTTAAGCCTGAAATACCTGAAGACTCGATGAATGAAACGCGGGTGTTGCCACCGGATCAACGGCCCAGCCAGGAATCCAACCAACAGGTTGCGCCGCCGCGTCCATCGTCTTCTCAGCAACGTCGTCCAGCGCCGACACCCACGCCACCGGCCAAGGACCGGCACGGTTTGGTCGGGCGTACGGTCGATGGGTATCGAGTCGAAAAGTTACTCGGCGCGGGCGGCATGGGAGCCGTTTACCTGGCGCATCAATTGTCGCTTGATCGCAAAGTCGCGTTGAAAATTCTGCCCGCCAAGTTTGCGACGAATCCGGATTTGCTCGCGCGCTTTACGCGCGAAGCGTTGAGTGCCGCACAACTGAACCACCACAACGTTATCCAGGTTTACGATATTGGGAACGTGGATAATTTGCATTATATCGCGATGGAATATGTGCGTGGAGAGAGCTTGGGACAAATTATCCGTCGCGACGGACGGCTTCAGATCGACGATGCTGCCGGTCATATTCTGCAGGCTGCGCGCGGTCTGCATTACGCCCATGAACGCGGCATTATCCACCGCGACATTAAACCCGACAACATTATGGTGAACGAGCACGGCGTGGTGAAGATCGCCGACATGGGGCTCGCGAAAATGTTGCGCGTTGCCGATGACGAAGAACGCATGGGATTGGATGTCGATGGCGACAACGAGCTGATTCATCGAAAATCTTCCGACCTGAACCTGACACAGGCCAACGTGGCGATGGGCACCCCTGCCTACATGGCGCCAGAGCAGGCCCGCGACACGGCATCCGTCGATGCGCGCGCCGATCAGTATTCGCTTGGTTGTACGCTGTACTATTTGTGCGCAGGCAAAGCGCCCTATAGCGGCACCACCGCGTTCGAGCTGATGAGCAAGCACCTCAAGGAGCCGCTGACACCGCTCGATGTACACATCAAGGCTGTTCCGCCCGCCTTCAAGAAAATCCTCGAAAAGATGTTGGCGAAAGACCCGGACGATCGCTACGGAACGCTGAAAGATGCCGGTGCCGAAATCGAATCCTACCTTGGGATCGAAAGCGACAAGGGGCCTTACACACCGCGCGAGCAACATTTGGCGCAACTCGAAGAATCCGTGCGTTCGTACTACGCGTCGCCCACGTTGAAAAAACGCAAATTTGCCGTCATGCTCTTCTTCCTGATCATGCCGGTCCTGTTAGTTCTGGCCATTTTGGCAAAAGAGTTTCAAATCGCTGGCGGCATTCTGGGTCTCGGCGTGTTGACGCCGTTGATGGGTTTTCTGATCAACGGGTTTTTGTCGCGCACATACCTGTTCCGCCGCGTTCGCAGTGTCTTCTTTGGCATGCCGTGGAAAAACTGGCTGGCATTGGTATTGGGGACGGGTCTGGGCGTTTACATCCTGTATATTCTCGGTTGGTTGCCGTGGTGGATTGGTTTTGCGATCGTTGCAATTGGCGCCGCCGTGGCGTTCCAAGTGATGATTGTTAAAAAGTTGAAAACCGAACGCGAGCCCGTCGTGACGGAAATCAACGAGATGCTCAAATCGTTGCGTTTGCGTGGCGTGAGCGAAGATGCGCTTAAAGATTTTCTTTGCCGCTTCAGCCCTGGCCAGCATTGGGAGGAATTTTTCGAGGAGTTTTTCACGTACGAAGAAATGCTGCTGCAGCGCGCGAAATCCGCCGGGATGGACCGCGTCAAAGCGCGTAAAAAATTCGCCACATGGCGCGATCCCATTGCCCGTTGGCTCGACAGCATCGAAGAAGCGCGCAAAAACGCACGCGAAAAGAAACAACTGGCCAAAGTCGAAGGCGAACGCCTCAAAGCGGAAGGCGTCAATCCGCGCGAAGCCGAAAAGCAGGCCGAAGAAGCTGCGACTCGCATTCTGAAGAAGGGCTTGATCACCGCCGTTCCGGACGAATTCGAGGTCCTCAAATCACAACGCCGCCGCCTGGGAGTTCGCTTCCCTTGGAAGCCGCTTTTCAACCTGACGCGTTTTGCGCTGGGCGTGTGGATGCTCGTGCCGATAGGTGTTTGGATTGCCGTTAAACTCAACCTGCCCGTTCCCGACCAACTTAACACGATCATGGTGGATTACGATGCCTTGGGGTTTGGAACCAAAGCGATATGGTCAACCTTACTGGCGGGCGTCATCGTCTTCCTTTCTTCGCTCTCGCGTCGTGTTTTGATGCCGATTGTGATCACCCTCGGCGCCTTGATCTTCATTTTCGGCAAAGAATTAGTGCCACTGATATCCGAACCCACGTTTACCGAGACAGTGGCCTTCTGGTCCTCGCTTGGACTGATGGCCTTTGGATTTGTGATGTGCTTTCTGGGTAAAGTCGCGACGGGTAAATTTTAGCAGAAACAAAAAATACCGGGCTCTTTTTCCAAGAGCTGCCATAAGCCACCCTGCTCCAGGGTGGCTTATGGTTTAAACGAACAAAAGAACCCGCCGAAGCGAGTCCTTGCCAAATCGTTGATATTACCGAGCTTACAGGCTGAAATTTGATGGTGCCGTCGAGAGGAGTCGAACCTCCACCCGCGTTAAGCGGACACGGACCTGAACCGTGCGCGTCTGCCAGTTCCGCCACGACGGCATGTGTGTTCTGCGGCAGACTCGCTCGAAGCGTCTCAAGCGAGGAACGAAAGGTAAATGCAACAGGGCCTCGGCAGGCAAGTGTTTTTTTCGCGCGGTTCCGGGGTTTTTCGGAGTGGTTTGGGTCTTCGCTTTCCGCCGGGCTTTTGAATCTACTGCGGGAGGAACGTCGTTGAAATCGAGGGGATATTGTAAGGCGGTTTTTTCCGTTGTTGCGTTTGCCGGGGAGGTTCTTCCTCCCGTTTGAGGGGGTGGGGGAAAATTGCCGTTGCCTACTGTGATTTGACAGGTCAAGGTTGGTCGCGCGGGATTTGTATTTTTTCCGTTTTTTCATGCCGATGTTTGGCATGCAAAAACTTGGAGTTGCGGATTGCTGAACGATCAATCAAACATGGATTTAAGCGATTTAACTCCGCTGTCCGAGTTGACAATGCTGCGGGCGCGTCAGGCTGAGTTGGAAGGAGCCTTGGCCGAGGTCCAACAGACTTGCCACAAGCGAAAGGAGTTTTTCTCTCGTTTGGCACGTCGAGTGGCAGCGACTACGACGCTCGAAGGCGTGGTGGAAATCGTGCGCGACGAGACGGATTTGTTGTTTGGGTGGGATGCGCATTTTTTCGCCATTCGCGAACCGGGCGAAGGCCGCTTCCGTCTTCTGTCGATCATGGATACGATCGACGGTGAACGACGAAAACTCGATAGCCAACCTGAAATCACCGTGTCGCCGGCTTGGGAAACGGTACTGGAAGGCGAGGCGCTCCTGATTTCGCGCGCGGAGGGAGAATCCGATCCCGAGTTGGTGCCCTTCGGGGACGTTAGCAGAAAATCGTTGAGCATCATGAACGTGCCGGTGCGCACGGGCAATGTCGTGCACAGTGTTTTGTCCGTTCAATCCTACACCGCAAATCGTTATTCCCAGGACGATTTGGCCGACCTGCAGTTTATCGCAGACATCACGGCGCCTGTGTTGGTTCGCACGTATGCCGAAACCGCGTTACGCCAGAGCGAACAACGCTACTGTCAACTTTACAACAAAACACCCGTGATGCTGCATTCAGTGGATTGCGATGGGCGGTTGCTTTCGGTTAGCGATTATTGGCTGGTGGAGATGGGCTACACGCGGGAGGAAGTCATCGGTCGCAAAGCCACGGATTTTTTTACTCCCGAATCGGCCAGTTACTTTCGCGAAGTCATGCAGCCGGTTTACAAACGCACGGGAACCTGTAAGGAAGTTCCGTATCGGTTAATCACCAAGAAGGGCAACACACTCGACGTATTGATGTCGGCCAATGCCGAATTCGACGACGCGGGCAAGGTCGAACGTTCGGTGGTTGTGATGGTGGATGTGACGCGACGCAAACGAGTGGAAGAATTGGTCGCTGCCGAAAACGAAATCCTCGAGGTTGTTGTTGGTGGAGCCGATTTAAGCGTGATGCTCGCCAAGCTGGTTCAAATGGTCGAGGAGTTGTCCGGCGAAACGTCGGCTGCGATTCAGATCCTGGACGAACGCGACCAAACGCTCGCCCAAGGTTGCGCGCCGCATTTGCCCGAAGCCTTTATGGCCTCGCTCAACGGGTTGAAAGTCGAGGCGAATTCGGGGGCTAGCACTGCTGCGGCGTTGCAACGGCGATTGGTGGTAACCGAGGACATCGACACGGATCCTCTTTGGGAAAAATTGCGCGAAGTTGCCCAGCGTCATGGTATTCGCTCGTGTTGGGCGACGCCGATTCTTTCCACCAAGGGGGTGGTGCTTGGCACGTTGCTGCTCTTCGGACATAAACCTGCCAGTCCAACCAGCAACGATTTACGTTTGATGCAAATCGCGACGCATTTGGCGGGAATTGCTCTCGGGCGCTCGCGGGACGAAGCCACCGAACGTCGTTTGCGTTCCCAAATTCAGCACGCGCAGAAACTCGAAAGCCTCGGTGTGTTGGCCGGTGGCATTGCGCACGATTTCAATAACTTGTTGGCGGGCATCTTGGGCAACACCGGGCTGGCAATGCTTGATCTTTCTCCCGAATCGCCCGCGTTGCCAGTTCTCCGGCAAATCGAAACCGCCGCTGTGCGCGCGGCTGAACTTACGCGCCAGATGCTTGCTTACTCAGGCAAGGGCCGCTTTGTTATCGAAGCGATCAATCTGAATAAAATCGTCGAGGAAATGACGCATCTGCTCAAAGCCTCGATCAGCAAAAACGCGGTGCTGAAATTTAACTTCTCCGCCACGCCGCCCATTGTCGAAGCCGATCCCACCCAGATGCGCCAGATCGTGATGAACCTGATTACAAACGCTTCCGATGCAATTGCGGGTCGCAGCGGGGTGATCACTATCACGACGGGCATCCTGCACGCCGACCGCGTGTATTTAATGAACACGTTCCTGGATGAAGAATTACCCGAAGGTTACTACGGGTACTTTGAAATTTCCGACACCGGTTGTGGAATGGACGAGCAAACGCGCGGCAAAATTTTCGACCCGTTTTTCACCACGAAATTCACGGGTCGCGGCCTGGGGCTCGCCGCCACACTCGGCATTGTGCGTGGACACAAAGGTACCATCAAAGTTTACAGCGAGGTCAACAAAGGCTCGACGTTCAAAGTGCTGCTTCCCTGCACTAATTTGCCCGAAGTTGCCGAAGCCGCCCAGCAACACGCGAAGCTCTCCACCTGGAAAGGTTCTGGAACCATCCTGGTAGTCGATGACGAAGAAACCGTGCGCGCCGTGGCGAGCATGATTCTCAAACGCTTGGGATTCGATGTCGTTCAGGCGGAAAATGGCCGAGTGGGCGTGGAAAAATTCCGCGAACTCAGCAGCGGAATCGAAGCAATCCTGCTCGATATGACGATGCCGCAAATGAACGGTGAAGACGCCTTCCGCGAATTCCGTCGCATTCGTTCCGACGTGCCGGTCATCCTGATGTCGGGCTACAATGAGCAAGACGCTACCACGCAATTCGCGGGCAAAGGCTTGAGTGGATTTCTCCACAAACCCTTCAAACCCCAGGAGTTGATGCGATTGTTGCAACAAGTGCTGGGGAAATAATTCCGAGTTCAAAAGATCGCCCTTCATGCCTGAATCAACGCTCATCTTTCTCCACCTTCCAAAAACCGCAGGCAGTAGTTTGCGCGACGGGCTGAGACAGATTCACCCGCAGGGCGAAACAGGGTTTTCCATCTCGCGCGATTTCCCAGACCGGACGCAGGAGTATTTTATCTCGCTGCCTGAAGAACAACTGCGTCGGTTTCGTGTGATTTCAGGCCATGTTCATTTTGGATTTCATCATCATCTGCCCCAGCCGTGCCGATACATTACCATTTTTCGCGAACCTGTGGATCGAATTCTTTCACATTATTATTATAATATTCACCAAAAACCCAAAGACTTTAAAGGCGATCCTGAAAGGCTCGAACAGTATCGTCAGATGCCGATCGATGAGTTTATTTTACATCGCGTAAATCATAATTTCGACAATATGATGGTGCGCTATATTTCCGGCATCGAAGCCGAAGTGGGTGCCTGTACGGATGCGATGTTGGAAACTGCTATTCAAAATCTCGAAGAACACTTTGACGCCATCGGTCTTCAGGATCGTTTCAACGAATCCGTTGCCTACTTCTGTTGTAAATTCGGTTGGTCCATACCTTCTTATCGTCAAAACAATGTTGGGACCAAACGTCCCTTGGTGACACCTCTCACTCCGGCTCAACGATCACGCATTCGTGAATCGCAACATCTCGACGCGCAATTGTATGACTACGCGGTTAAACGTTTCGAGCGCCAGATGGCCGATTTGCCACCAGGATTTAATGCCGCGTTGAAAGCTTATCTTGGACAGCGCCAGTCGTTTCACGGGTTGCGGACCTTGTGGCGCCACCATCTGCGTCCCATGCTCGTGCGTCGAAACCAGTAAGCCTATTGAACACACCGTTTGGACAACCCCATTCCAAAATCGACCGGCATGTTTTATGCGCCAGATTGAATCAATTGGCTGGACTGGCGCGCCTCGTTTCCGGCACGCTGGTCGCCACTATCGAACGATTATCCAAGGAGCCTGACCCGTGGCCTTTCAGCTTTCCCATGTCGAACCGACCCCCAACCCGAATGCGTTTAAATTTCACACGGGCGAAGCGCTGTTGCCCGCCGCCGCTTCGCTTTCGTTTCCCAACGCGGAATCGGCCGAACGCCTGCCGCTTGCCGCCGGGCTCTTTGCCATCGAAAACGTCATCGCGGTGCTGATCGCCGACGACTTTGTCTCCGTCAGCGCCACCGCCGCCGCCGATTGGCAACTCATTCGTCAATATGTGGATGACAACATTGGTTCTTACGACGCCGACGCGGGCGCGGAACTGGCCGCGACGATGAAAGCCGAAGCCGCCGAAGCGAAAAAAAATCAGCCCAAAGGCGATCTGCACGATCGCATCGAGGAAGTCATCGATACCTATGTGCGTCCGGCGTTGGCGGGGGACGGCGGGGGAGTCGAGCTGGTGGGTATCGACGGTAAACTGGTGCTCATTCGCTACCAAGGCGCGTGTGGAAGCTGCCCCACCGCGACAATGAACACGCTCGCCGCGATTGAGAATCTTCTGCGCGCGCAAGTCGATCCGGAGATTGTCCTCGAACCGGCGTGAAGCAGTTGGGAATGAATGCCGCATTCAAGGATTCGATGAAGCGATAAAGGGGAATGGATTCCATTTCCATTCTCCTTTATTGATAACGCTTTCGTTCGACAAAGGAGGAACGGATTTCTTTGTCTTCATATTTCCAAATGATGTTTGGTAATTCAATTCGCCATAAAGTTAGTTTCGAAAAATCCGTTGGATAAGTTGCTGGCGATTCTAAAGCATTGATAGGATCGAAAAGAACAAATCCTTCTAGATTTGTTTTGTCCTGTATTATCAGTGCTGGAATATTGGTTGGATCAATTTTCCAATCATAAATCATTACGATTTGGTCGCCAAACTCAAATTCGTAAACATCAGTGATGGGGGGTAATGTAACGACTCCAGTTTCCTCCATATGTTTATGTTCGAGCATAAAGAACGCTTTGTGTTCCCATTCGTCTTTGGCAATGGAGAGCAGTAATTTTATGGTAAAAAATAATCCACAAAGCACTGCGCCAATCATGCTAAGAATGATAAGAGTAATCTTTAGCGATCACCTCTTATTTTGAATATGATCAGTATGTTGATTTGCTGACATACTCCACCAACCCCGGCAAACAATCACCCGCGTTGCATTCCAGCACCTCGTTGCAAAAATCCGCCAGCATGGTGGGTTCCGGATTAATCTCGATCAGCTTGCCGTCGCGTTGACGGGTTTGCAGCGCCCAGCGTTGGATGTAGGGAAACATCCCCGTCGTGCCGATCATCAAACACATTTCGACTTTGTCCGCGTCGAAATATTGATCCACCGCTTCCATGGCGTCCATCTTGATGATTTCGCCAAACCACACCACGTCGGGTCGCGCAAGGTTTCCTTCCGGCGTGCGCACGGGAAACGGCGGCTCGATGTTCAAGTCGTCGATGGAATAAATCTTGTCGGTTTCCATGCAACGCGCGCGCAATATCGATCCGTGAATCTCGTGCATGTTCTGGCTGCCTGCGCGGCGATGCAGACCATCGACGTTTTGCGTCAGCAGGATGAACTCCGGCACGCGGCGTTCCAGTTCCACCAACGCGCGATGCCCGGCGTTCGGTTCGGCGGCGCGCACGGTGGCGATGCGCTCAGCGTACCATTCCCACACAAGCGCCGGGTTGGCGGCAAAACCTTCGGGCGATGCCAGCGTCATCACGTCGTGTTTTTTCCAGTATCCGTCCGCGCCACGAAACGTGGGGATGCCGCTTTCGGCGGAAATTCCCGCGCCCGTGATCACCAAAATGCGTTTCGCGCCGGCAAGCCATTTACCGACGCGGTTGAGTTGTTTCTCGGAAACCAATGCTGTACCCCTAACCCACTTTAAAACTCGATTTCCATCGTTCGTTGCACATGTTCAAGCACCGAATCGAGCGACATGGCAATCCCATATCCTTCGGCGGTGTCGCTGGCGCGTGTATTGATGCCGATGACTTCGCCGCGCGCATTGATCAACGGTCCGCCTGAATTTCCGTAGGTGATCACCGCTTCGTGTTGGAAAAAACGTGTCCCCGCCGGGTCGGTGAAGACACGCGAAACAATGCCCGACGTTGCCGTGTACAGGTGATCCTCGGGGCCGTAATAATCCGATGCCACGCGTGCGTTTACTTCGCGCGAAACCAAGTCCATGATTTGCGAATCGGACACTGCGCGGCGCGATTCCCCCGGAAACCCGAGCGCAATCACCAAATCTCCGCGTGTGACATTGCGCGGGGCGGCCAGCTCGAGCGGTTCCCAATCCGTGTGGTACGGTTGGTCCGATCGGATTTTCATGACGCAATAATCCAGCGTTTCGTCCCACGCCACGGGATCGACGATCAGCGACGTGCCGTTGATGTAAAACAAAATCCCAAACGTGATGCGAACCGGGATGCCTTCGTTGCGCGAGAGCTCCTGCGAGAGCGTCTTTTCCGTCGCCTTGGTTTGCAGGTAATCGCTCACCACGTGATAATTGGTCAGCACATGGCCGTTACGCGAAATAATAAACCCGGAACCTTCGGCAATGGGGAAATCGCGTTTGTTCACGCCCGCTTCGGAAGATTTTGCCGCGATCTCGAAACCCGTGGTCACCAGTCCGACGGCTCGCGAGAGGTGGGCTTCCAATTCGTCGGGCAGCAGATCCGGTTCGTTGATCAACACCGGGCTGGCAGTGGGGGAAGAAGCCTTGATGGCAGCCAGTTCCGTCTCAAGGCGTTTGACTTCCTTGACCGTTGTGTCCAGTTCATCACGCAAGGCGGATATCTCAGCCGAATTCACGGTGCTCACGTTCTGGCCGTGCGCCGAAGTGCTTTCGCCACAACCAGACGCCAGGGCCAGCAGGGCCACGGCGAAAAAAATCATCAATCGGCGGATCATCGGGCTGGAGTTTTTCCTTCTCTCCTGTTGCAATTCAAACAGGGAACAACTTGCGGACTACCCTAACCGGTAGGATGGCATTCGTCAATCGGGATAAGATCATGATCGGCGCATTACTGGAAAAAATTGGCGGGTGTTTGATGAAGCGGCCTCCCGTGTTGCCGCCCGAGGGAACAACCAAGGCGCGCGGCGATTGGGGAGAGGCTTGGGCCGCGTGGCATTACTATCGCCAACGTGGTGCCGCGATCCTGGCTCGGAATTGGCGCGGTGGCGGAGGAGAGTTGGACCTTGTCGCGCGTGAAGACGACACGCTGGTTTTTATCGAAGTCAAAACCCGCAACCCCGACGACCCCGACCCGCTTTCCGCTGTGCGCGACGATCGTCGCCAACGGCATTTTCGCGCGGCAGCCGACGCCTATTGGGGGCGGTTGCCACGCCCGCGCCCGGTTCGCCGCTACGACGTGGTGCTCGTGACGCCTCGCCCGGATAAACCGAACGAGGCGCCGCAGATAGATTGTCTGGTCGATGTGTTGGGAGAATAGCCGAATGCTTACGCAATCAGACTGCGTAACATCCACGCGTTTTTCTCGTGAATCTGCATCCGTTGCGTCAGCAAATCCAACGTCGGTTCATCGTTGGCTTCGTCGGCGAGCGCTACGATTGAACGCGCTGTTTGCACGACGGCTTCCTGGCCCTGGACCAGATTCGCAATCATTTGAACGGCGTTTGGGTGACCGGTTTCTTCCTGGATGCTGGCCAATGACTGAAATGCGGAAAACGAACCGGGTGCCAATTCGCCCAGCGCCCGGATGCGTTCGGCGATTTCGTCGATCGCTGTGGCAAGTTCGGTGTATTGTTCCTCGAACATCACGTGCAGCGTCTGGAACATCGGGCCCGTCACGTTCCAGTGATAATTGTGCGTTTTCAAATAGAGCGTGTACGAATCCGCCAGCAGCTTCGACAATCCCGCCGCGATTGCTTTGCGATCCGATTCTTTGATACCGATATTAATATCCATCAGTTGCCTCCTCGATTGGGATGATAGGAAACGTCATGATCAAATCGGGGGCATTGAAAGCGTCGTTCCCATTGTCCGTACAGTAGCGATGAGCATGCCGCTTTCAAGGCTCAATTCCTACGCAGAAAATATCGGGGCGGCAAGCGATTCTCGAATAAAAGCACGATGCAAGTGCCGAAAAATAGGCGATTTGCTTTCCCCAGGTTAAACCAGGACGACTATTTGGTTGATGCCAAGTCTCAGCCGCATGGAAGTATAAATGGTATGATTAAACAAAGCGATAAAAGGGTGGTTCGCATGGCGCTCGATTATATAATTTGCTTCGATTGTTCGATCCATCAAGAAAACGATCCGCTTGAGGTCATGCGGGCGTCGAAGGTTCGCGACATCCTTGAATATATTGAGTCCAATTGGGAACAAATTCACGCCTCGAATCCCAATTACACGCGCGAGAATTTTCCCGTTTCGGGGACGTTGATCGGAGTCCAGAAAGAATGGACTTTGGGAGAACTGGGCGAGCTTTGGAAAACTTTTTCCACTCAAGGGGAAACCTGCTGCGCAGAGTGCCCGGTAAATTTTCGTGGCCGTACGTTGGGATGTTTCGGAGCCGTTAATTATCCGCTTACGGCAGAGTTTGAACAATGGTTAATCAATCATTACAATCCCAGTAAAAAATTGCCGCACGCGCTTTTTACCATTATCGATGAAAATAGTATCACAGGCGAACAATCAGACGCCAACCGAGGCCTTTCGGAAAACGGAATGGGTGTTTGGGCTTCGCTCGATCCGGTGCGAAAACGATTACCGGACTTTGATCGCGAAATTTCCTCCTCTCAAATTATGTCGGTCATTAATGGATTGGGGGATTTATATTTCGACGTGCTGTGGGACTTGCTCCATTCGTTTGGCGCGGTAAAAAGCGACGATGAGACGATGTTGGAAATTTCAAAAATCTTAGCGCCGCCTTTCCTGGGAATCCAGGCTGCAGAAGACGGGGCGGTTGTTTTCGACAGTTCGTCTGGACCGCATTCCGAAGAAGAAGCCGATCGCCTGGTGGAATTGCTCGACAAGTTGGATTTCGTTCTGGAATCCCAGGACGAAGACGATCGTCCGACAAGTGGATTCAAGCAATTTCTCGCTGCGAGCTTCGTTGCATTGTGCTGTTTGTCACCCATCGTTGCAGATGGATGAGGCTTCATCGAAAATAACAGTCAAGCATGTTTCGGGCGCAGGTTTCCCATGAAAAGCGCGCCGCGTTACTCCGTCCCTTTTCGCTCCAGGCATCGCGCGCATCCTGATGAAACGCGACGATGCGAATCGCTTCCACCCACGCGTCTGGATCGTTCGAATCGACGAAGAGCGCTCCGTCCCCGGCAACTTCTGGCAGAGCGGTGACGCGTGCGCAAACCACGGGCGAGCCGCACGCTTGCGCTTCGAGTACCGGAAGCCCGAACCCCTCGTGTTGCGATGTCAGAATGGTTGCAACCGCGCCCGTGTAGAGCCCCGGCAGCAAGTGATCACCCAAATGCGGAAGCACAACGACACGCCGATGCAGCGCTCGCCGTTTACGTAGCTCTGCTGCAGGTTTGCCTCTCCAGCCAAGCACCACGAGCGGCGGTGTCGTGGATTCCACTTCAAGCAATCGTTCGTACAGATCGAGCAACAATCCCGCCCGTTTACGCGGCGTGTGATCGCTGAGGGCGAGCAAATACGTTTTAGACGACAAGCCGATTTGTTGACGCGCCATTTCAACGAAACGCTCACCAACCAATTTGAAAACATCGTGATCGACACCCAGAGGGACGGAGACGACGCGATCTTCTTTCAGGCGATAGGTTTCGATCACCCGCCTGCGCGTGAATTCACTTGCCGTGACGACCAAATCGCACGCGGGAAGAAGTTTTGGAAAAGTTGCCGCAAAATATGCCCCGCCGAGCGCGTCGCGTTGTTCGGGCGGATCGTCTAAAAAAGCCAGATCGTACACGGAAACGATGCGTCGAGCATGCTCAGCAGGCGGCATGTACGATGCGGGACCGTGAAAGATATCGACTCCGTCCCCCAGCAATTGTTCAACCGTTGGTCTCGACCCACGCGCCCAGCTTCTTACCATTCGTGCGCCCGAAGAAAACCGTCGAACGACGCGCGTGTTGGGAGCATCGAGAAACGCGTGCTCTGCTCCTCGGCGCCGCGTCAGCGAATTCATCAACACGCGTAATTCGATGCCTGGATCGTCGAGCGCCACGATTCCGCGGAGCAATCCCAACGCTGCGCGTCCGACGCCCGTGCGTGGCGCCAACGTTGAAGAAGCATCGAATCCAAGAACTCGTTTACTCATCGGTTGAATCGTTTTTATCCGTTTGGAAATTGCGTTTCTTCAGCAAATAATAACCGTCCTCGCTGAACAACGTCTCGAACTCGCCGGATTCCAGTCGCTGATTGATCGCCTCGAGTTCGCTGGCTTTCTCCTTCCCCAGTAAATCGAGCGGACGACCTTTTCCATCGATCAGAAAATACTCTGCGTCATCGAGGTACTTGAGACGGAACGGTAGTTTGGTGTGGCGATTGGGCACCTGGCAATAGAGATCGTATTGCACGGCAACCGATGCATCGGGTGGAATCATCGCGATGACGTTTTCAGCAAGGCGGTGATGTTCGCTGATCGGCAGCGGAAAATGGCGAATGTTTTCTCCCCGAGTTTTCAGGGGGACGGAGATCATCGCCAGTAAAATCAACACGGTTGTGAGTATGGGGACGAGATGGCGATCGTATTTTCCCCAACGCGTTTTGATGAACGCCAAACCACGAACCAGGCTGAAAAACAAAAATGGAATCGCCGGGTAGCTGTAATAAAATTGCAGCCTCCCAACGACGGGATCTTCAGCAAGCAGCAACATGCCTGCCGCCGCGCCTGCCAGCCAAAACGTGCGCCTGTCGAGAAGTGCAATTAACCCAACGGAGGCGTAAAGTTGCAGCATCGTGATACTGAACAAATGACGGGCAATATAACCGGGCTGGCTCAATAACCCGAGGAAAATTTCGCTCTTCGTGCTACCGAACGAAGCAAAACGTTCGCTCGCTGGCGTGCCGCCCTGGGCAAGCAACAGCTCCGTCCCCGATAGCTTCATGACCGCCTGGCTGTAAACTGCCCACAGAAATGCGAATACAATCGTCCATGTTCCCCATCGACGCGTTTCCGGGTCACAAAGTAAACCAACTCCAAATAGTGCGCAGTAAAGTGCGTAATCTTCTTTGATCGCCAACGTCCAAAGCAATGCCCCCAGAAACCACCAGCGGCTGCGTCGTTGCACCGCGACAAACATCGTGAAAAACGACACAAATCCCAACGACTCCGGATGGTTTGCCACATGGACGGACAGGACGAAATGGTGGCACAAATATAACGCGCACACGGCCAGCGCCAACCCCGTGTTTTTCAGTTCTCCGTAGGCGAAAATTCCCAGTGGAATGATGGCTCCCACAAGGGCGATGTTCAAAACCGTCAGGAACGTCATCGTGTGATCGACAAAAAAATACAACGCCATGATCGGCAAGAGAATCGGGCGAAAATGCACCGCGAAATAACTGAGGCCGTTATTCCATTCGATAGGCCAGCGTAAAAAATGACCGTGCCGCGGTCCGGCACAAATCGTATCGAATACACCAACATCCGCCAGGAACACGCTATGGCTGGCGTATTGTGTCCAGGTAATCCACTCGAACCAACCGAACGCCAACACCAGCATCGCCGCCAACCAAAACCATAGCTTGCGGGGGACGGAGTCGGGACGTTCGGTCATTTCGCGAGATTAGCAGAAGCCTGCTGTTTCGGAAAGCTGAAAGCTCACATTGAAGCACTGAACGGCTTGGCCGCTGGCGCCTTTGACCAGATTGTCAATCGCCGTGGTGACAATCAACCGTTGGGCTTTGGAATCCACACGCACTGCGATGTCTGCCATATTGGTGTTTGAAACGTGTTTTGTATTCGGGAACACGCCTTCAGGCATGACACGGATGAACGGTTCGTTTTTGTAGAACTGCTGATAAATTTTGCGAATCGCAGATTCCTCGATCGGCTCGGTCAACTGAGAGTAAACCGTTGCCAGAATCCCTCTGTCCATTGGCACCAGATGCGGTACGAATGTAATGGTCTGGTCGATGCCGGCCAACCTCGAAAGCTGCTCTTCGATTTCCGTCTGGTGGCGATGGTTGGCGACCTTGTAGGCCGTGAAACCTTCGTTCACCGTACAGAAGTGCGTGCCTTCGGTGGGCGTGCGACCTGCGCCGCTTACCCCGGATTTGCAATCGGCGATAATGGAATTCTTCACGATCATATCGTGCTTCATCAACGGGCCGACGCTCAACGTCACCGAAGTCGGGTAACATCCCGGGCATGCCACCAATTTGGCATCGATAATCCGCGCCCGATGAAATTCCGGCAAACCGTACACGGCACGCAGATTCATCTCGGGCGATGGATGCGTCACGCCGTAAGTCGCTTCGTACGTCTTGTGATTGCGATACCGAAAATCCGCACTGAGATCGAAAATCCGCACGTTTTTATCGGCGAGCTTCATTGCGTATTCGGCGCCCACCGTGTGGGGCAGGCACAGAAACACCGCATCGATATCGTCGGGCAGCGCATCGACATCCACCTCGGTGATCAGAGGCAGTTCAGCCCCGCGCAACGACCCGAAGACATCGCCAATCGGCATTGGCTCATCGACGCGCGCCTGCAACGCTGCCACGCGCACGTTCGGATGGCGCAGCAAAATCTTCAGCAATTCGAGGGCGGTGAAGGCGCGGGCGCCAATAATCGCAACATTCAGCATCAAGTCGGACATGGGCGGAATCTTCTAGGAACTCTCTAAATCTCGGACATTTGCCGGTTCAAAAAACAATCCTGCCAGCAGTCGGGTCCGGGACGCAAGAGAAGGGTTGCGTGCCTTTTTGGCGGCTATTTCAGAAAAAGGGGGGAGATAAAGGAGGCGGATGTCAACGGAGTTGTTGCCAATTCTAATGAAATCAGTCATGTTTTCGATGATGAGGCGTTTTTCTTCGGGAGTGAGATTGGGCCAATGGGAATAGAGGTCTTGAGCTTCGTTGATGATTTGGTCGCTAGACAGGTAGCTGATGCGGAGATAGTCGGCTTCGGCTTGTAGGGTCGGTATTTGATTGTCGAGCTGGTCGAAGCGTTCTTGCAGCGGGTTGTAGCGTTGGCCGAATCCTTGGGCGGGAATCTCGTCGTTGATGTAAAGGTGGTACATTTTGTCCATCTCTTTTTGCACAGCGGTGCGCTCGGTCTGGAGCTTAGCAATCATGCGCTCGCGGTCTTTGAGGTTGGACTCGGCGCTTTCCAGATGCCGGGCAATCTCGTCTGGAGACAGGAAAAAGTTTTTGAGCTGTTCGTAGAAAATGGCTTCGAGGTCATCGACGGGGATTTTGTTGCGGCATTTGGCGCAGGTGTATTTGACCGATTTGGACGGGACGTACATTTTGTTCCCGCACTCGCACTCGACGATGCCTGCGAACAAGTGAACGGGTTTTGGGCCGGGGCGTTTGTGTGGGACATGGTTTTCGTCAAGGATTTGATTGCAGATGTCCCAAGTCTCTTCGTCAACAATGGGTTCGACTTCGACGTACACCCATTCTGATTCAGGTTTGAGTTCCCACGCTTTGTTTTTGCCTGGGCTTTTGGTGTAGTTGGCGCGGTGCAGACCCTTGGCTTCGGGGCCGCGAATGAGGCGGTCGATGGCCAATCCGCTGAACTTGGCCCCGGCGCGTGTGCGAAATCCGCCCTCGTTGAGGAGCCGCGCGACAGTTTTTTTACGCCGATGTTCCTTGAAGAGTTCGTAAATCCGGCGGCGCACGGGAGCTTCGTCGGGATTGGGCACGAGTTTTTTGTCCACCCACTGGTAGCCAAACGGAGCTTTGCCACCGACGGGTTTACCCAACTTGGCGCGAATGGGGACAGATGCAGCCACACGGTCTGCTATTTCCTCGCGTTCCCACTGGCTGAGCGCGGCAAACAGCGTGAAGAAAAGCCGCCCCGATGGCGTGGACGTGTCGATGGATTCTTGCAACGAAATAAGGTCCGCGCCGTTGTGCTCGAAGATGTCGGAAAGTTCGAGCAGTTGCTTGGTGTTGCGCGCCAGACGGGCCAGTTTGCTGAAAATCAGTCCGGTGATGTGGTCGCGCTTGATGTCGGCAAGCATCCGTTCGGTTTCCGGGTGGTCCATCACGTCTTTACCGGACGTGCCTTCAAGGTGATACACCTCGACGACGGTCCAGCCGCGCATGGCGGCGTATTGGCGCGCGCGGGCTTCGTGGTGTTGCGGACTGTCGCCGCGCGCTTGATCTTCCGTGCTGACGCGCAGCCAAATGCCGACGCGTTTGCTTTGGTCGTGCTGCTTTTTCATCGTGTTACCCACCCTATTTATCTGTTGACTTGAGGGATTTTTTTACGCGATTCAGGAAGACATTTGCAATGGCTTCCTTGCGGGATTCTTTCATCGCGGCGTTGGTCGGCTGGTAGCTGACATTGACCGTGTAGCCGCGCACGGTGACTTGCTTGTTTTCCATCTTCGCTTGGATGCCTTCGATGAACGCAAACAGGTCGTCGGGCGCGAAAAAATGCAGTTTTGCGCGGTCGGTTTTGCTGAACTTTTTGGCGGCCAGTTGTTCGATTTTGCGCAGGCGTTTTGGATCGGACGCCACGGCAGCGACGTGCGTGAAGCCCGCCCGCAGGCATTTGTCGAGGTTTTCGATTTCGTGATCGGCTGACGTGGTGACGGTTATCTCGCAGGCGATGCGCACGCCTTCGCGTTCGAGCGCGATGTCCACCATGCCGCTACCGCTACCATCCAGCACGGGCGCTTCGATGTCGGCTTTCCAGCCCATGCCGTGCGCCCAGCGGGTGATGAGGTTTTGCAGGTATTTGTGTTCCTGGCCACCGCGTCCGGGCAGGGATGGCGGCGGAACGGGGCGGGTTTCGGGACTCGGAATTCGAGGTTCGGGTGTTTCGATTGGAGATTTGGATGATGTTTGACTGAATTGCGACTCGGAATGAGGCTGCTCGGGTGTGGCTTGAGGCGGAGCTGTCTCGGGTTGGGATTCGGTGGGTTTGAGGCTTTCCTCTTTAATAGGGACTTCGGGCGAAAGCGATGGCGCGGGCGTAGGTGCTTTTTCCGGCTTGGGTTTCGGCTCGCGGGTTTCTTTGGTTTTCGCGACTGGCGGCGGGACTTGCTTCCAACTTTCGGCGAGGTGCGCTTCCACTTCGGCGAGCGGGGTGCCGTACTGCTTACGCGAGAGAGTCATCACGGCAAGGCGGCGCTCTTCGGCTTCGCTTTCGTCCACGTCGGGCAAGGGCGGCGTGGCGAGGTTGAAGTCGTAATCGGCACGCTCGACGCGGGCGATGGCTTGGCCGATGCTCAAAGACTGCAAGTCGGCGGCTTCGAAATGCGCAAACCCACTGGCGAGCTTGGCGGCATCGGCATCGCCCAGGCGAAAACAAATGCGCGTGAAGGGGTTGGAGAGCACAGACGCGGCGACTTCGGAATCGCGACCCAACTGGCGAAGTTCCTGGTGCGCTAGCACAAGCCCGAGGTGGAATTTGCGCACGCCGGACAAAATCTGCGCCATGGACGGGGTAACGAAGTTGTGGAACTCATCGATGTAGAGATAGAAATGGCGGCGGCGGTGGGCGGACGTTTGCTGGCGCGAAAGGGCGGCTTGATGGATTTTGGCCACCAGCATGGTGCCGAGCAAATAACTGTTTTCTTCGCCGATGGCACCTTGCGCGAGTTTGCCGAGGAATATTTTGCCGCTGTCCATGATGCGTGCAAAGTCGAGCCGGTTGCCGGGTTGGCAGACCAAGTGGCGAACGAGTTTGGGCCGCAGAAAGGTGTCGAGACGCGTGAGCAGCGGGGCTTGCGGATTGCCGCGCAGCAGCGGAAACTCGCGCTGCCAAAAGTAATGAATCTCGGGATCGTTTACGGTCGAAAGAAACTGCGCACGAAAACTTGGTTCGATTAAAAAGCGGCGCATGTCCGACAGTGTGCCGCCTTTATTACTTTCCAGAAACGCTAAAATGGCATTTGCTAAAACGGAGTTCATCTGGTCACCCCAGGCGGAGCTTAAACGCCTGAATACCGCGACCAGATCGGACGACAGCAGTGTTTTTTCGAGTTCGGAGTTGGCTTGGAGGATATTAAACGCGATGGGAAATTGTTCGTCCGCCGGATCGAAATACACCACGTCGTGCAGACGATGTTCGGGAACATATTCGAGCAAGCGATCCACTAAATCGCCGTGAGGATCAAGAACAGCGAAGCCGTTGCCCGCGTGCATGTCCTGAATCATCATGTTCAACATCGCAGTGGTTTTACCGGTGCCGGAGCCACCTAATATGTAACAATGTCGCGTGCGATGATCGGCAGACAGGGATACTTCGCTCGATTGCCCGCGATGGATATTAACTCCCAAGGTCAGTTCGTGGCCGTGACAGATAGCTGGTGCCGGACGCGACGCGGTGCGTGTGCGATGCAGCGCGTCGAGTTGCACACTATCGTCGGGCAAATGCACCAGCGAGCAGAGTTCCAGACTGTTAATTAACATTCCCGTGCGGCACGATTTGCGGTCGAGAATATCTATCCAATGTTGCTGGGTATCATAGTTTGAATCTTCCAGCGGGATGAATTCGTTGCCCAGCGGATAACTGAATTGATCGAGTGCTCCGGTCATCCCTCGCAGCAGTTGAAACAACCGTTCTTGATTCAGCGTGGCGGCTCCAAGCCGCAGACAAACCGCAAAGAGCGGTCGGCTGATTTTCTTGCGCGTCAGCGAAATGAAATCCGGTTCGTTTCCAAACACCGGCGTGCCATCGTCGAACGTCACCGCATGCGCCAGACTTTCTGCCCAGGGATTTTCAACCGGTTGAAACAGGACTTGCACGAATGCAAATTCTTCGCTGCCCAACGCGCTCATCGGACCGAAGAGCCCCATCAGCGGATCGGACGCGAGGTCTTTGTAGAGCCGAAGCGGAAGCATACATTCGTGCGACAGACCGATGTCTACCATGTAACTGACTTCGCTGCCGTAACGCTCCAGAAAGTTAATGAAAGTTGGCTGATCGCGCAGGATACCGACGGACGGAAAAAACGTCGCAAGTTGTTGCGTGACCAGATGTTCGTCTTCCGCGCGACAGACAAGTTGCAAACGAATATGCCCGGAAATAGCGAGGATTTCAAAACTCAACGCGTAGCGCGCGCCGCTCAAAGCGAGCAAAAACTGTTCGGTCAAGTCGTGCTTGAGATTCAATTCGCTCGGTAAATTGAGCACCAATTCCACGCAATCGCGCGGCGCGTTGTCCGGCATCGGTTCGGGTTCTTCGGTCAAATACCGAACCAAATCCGGGTCGAGGGACGGAGTCGATGGCGGCGCGGGTTTTGATGGAAGTAGGCGTTCGAGCAGCGACGGTCTGCGCCCATCGTCTTGAATGGGGACGGAGCCGGTCAGCGGCAAAAACACAAACGGACGAAACGGCGGTTCGAGCGCAACCGGCTGTCGATATACTTGCCAGCCGCGCCCGCGCTGCTCCCAGGCGTAGAATTGCTCGGTGAGTGTTTGCACCAGCGGTTGCGACATCGTTCACTCACCGCTTGAACAAATCGCGCATGATCGGTTTACGCGCGTCATCGGTGATGCGCTCCAGATTTTGCGCTTTGGTCATCGAATCGATGACTTCCATTACCGCCGCGTGCACCGCCGTTTGATACATCATTTGCGTGTCGATGCGGTAGTAGGTGTCGATGAGGAACAGTTTTTTCCAAAGCCAACCGAGGATTGGAATGGCGAGAAAATATGGTGCGGCGGTGTAGCCACCGCGTTCCAACCAAAGACCGAGTATTGTAAACAAGATGATATATGGGATCGGCCAAAAAGTTAGTGCAAAAAAACCCATTCCAAGCGCCACGTTAGGTCCACCTTTTGATGCTATTATGCTGCACATCATGAGCCAAAGATAAGCCATGATGCCCATGATGACCAAGGTAACAATGGTGGGAATGATAAACAGCGGGCGCGGCGTGCCCAGCCACCAGGAAAAGAAAAAACCTTTGCCGAACGGTGCGCCGCAAACATCCATCATGAGCGGGCCGCGCGTAACACGTAGATAGTGACGGTAGGCGGAAAGTTTGCCACCTTCCTGCCAAAATTGGTTGCTGTATTGAGCACCTGGTATCTCGCGGCGATTGAGCGCTTCCTTCACTTTCCCGTAAAATTCCTCCGGGGAGGCTTCCATCCCTTCGACAAGGATATTCCAATGCCCAAGCGGTTCGATACGCGCCATGGCTCCGCCTCCGATGGTATCGAATTTAAAATCGTGTTTGTATAATGCCAGCCATACATGTCTTTGCCTCTTGGGCAAGCGAAAAATGGACGGTGGCGAGCTTCAATTCGGACGGGATACGAGCGGATTGCCAAAGGGAATGAGTTGTGCTACTTCTACAAATCACAAAGTGCAATTGGCACGACCGCTTTGCACCAACCAACACAGTGAGAGGTAAACAGCCTTCGCAAACAACCACATCCCCCAACTCGTGGACATCGAGTCGCTGCCGACGAGAGACATCAATGCCCACCTCGAATATCTCGGCAGTGAGTATGACATTCAGGATTATTTTCTGATTTTACCTGTCGAGCATCCGCTTGTCGAAAGCGGAGTCAGAGAAATTTCTGGCATTCAGATTTTGACGGCGGCAGGTTTGAAGATGCGGCCCGGCGTCTCGGCATTGTTTGAATGCCCGGCGTGCGATTGGCAAA
>CAZOKZ010000009.1:0-100372 GCA_964580585.1 uncultured Candidatus Sumerlaeota bacterium
GACAACGGCGATGAAGACGTTGGCTCTTTCGGCGATTTTGTTGCAATGCGGCAGCCCGATACCTGCGTCCCCGGATTCGCGGCTCCCTGTTTTTCAAGGTTTTTACGCCGACATTGGCGATCAACAAAATTTGGGCGAAGGTCTCTCCACGTTCTCCGGCCACATTCGTCGCCTGAGTCAAATTCTCGATGTTGCCGACGATCATTCGCTCGTGCTGCTCGACGAATTGGGAACGGGGACGGACCCGGAGGAAGGCGGTGCGATGGCGCAGGCACTGCTCGAGGAACTGGCCTGTCGCGCGGCGTTGACCGTGGCGACCAGTCACCTGGGGCCGGTGAAAAACTGGGCCGAATCCGAACCCAGCGCACGCAACGCGTCGTTTACGCTCGACCCGAATACCATGCGCCCGACGTACACGTTGCGGCTCGATATTCCGGGCGCGAGCGAGGCGCTGACCATCGCGCGCAACGAGGGAATGTCGGAGTTAGTGCTTGAACGCGCACGCGGATTGGTCGGCGAACAAAAGCTGGCGATGGGAGAATTGCTCCGCCGGATTGAAGAACGCGAACAATCGTTGGCGGTTTCGTTACGCGAGGCGCAAGAGCGGGCCGAGTCGCTTGAGCTTCAGGAAAAAATCGCCCAACACCGTGCCGAAGAATTGCGTCTCGAACGCCGCCGATTGCGCGAGCACGCCCTTCAAGAACGCGAAGAAGCCGTGCGCGCGGTGCGGGAGCGGTACGAAAAGTTGATCGCCGAGTTGCCGAGCGAGGAACAACTTGCCCAACGCAAGCAGGCGTTAGCCGAGGGACGACGCGAATTACTCGACGAACAGAGCAAGTTATCCAAGGAATGGCGTTTCTTGCGCGATCCGAACCGGGACGTTCCGCAGGCAGGTGAACTTGGCGTTGGAAGCAAAGTTTACGTCAATGCCATGAATGCGTGGGGCGAAATCATTCGTCTGAATCAGGACGGCGCGAAGGCCATGGTGCTGGTCGGTAACGTGCAGGTCGAACTGGCATTATCGGGGCTTTCGCGTTCGGAACCGGTGAAGCCTTCTGCCGAAGTGAAGCGGCATCTCGCGGCGCAGGATGAACCGGCACAAGGTAAGAAACGCAAGCGCAGCAGGAAGCTGAAGAACGCGTTGCGAGAAATCGAAACGACACCGATTCGCCCGATCGGCAATCGCCGCGTTGCTCGTCCAGCGCCTCCGCGCAGCGAAACCACTGGCGGTGTTACGGTGCGCTTTACACGCACCGAAGCGGTGCCGATGGAGTTGGACTTGCACGGTTTCCGGGTGGAGGAAGCACTTTCGGCCATGGACCGGTATCTTGATCGTGCGCTGATGGCGGGTTACCCGCATGTGCGGATTATCCATGGTACGGGCCAGGGGAAACTTTACCGCGCGGTGCACGAGTTTTTGCGCACGTACCCGCCGGTTGCCAAGTTTCGGTTCGGCACACCCGATGAAGGCGGCGGTGGCGTGACGATTGTGGAATTTTGAGCTTCACGCCGGAATGCGCTGAACGAATACGCGGAATTAAAAAACAACCCGGTCCTCTTGGCGAAGGAGGACCGGGTTTCTCTTGAAAGGAAGGAGCTTTTGAGTCGGGGGTGGGTCTTAGCTGACCGTGTTTCGGTTGACGATCGGGCAAACGCGCAACGTTTCGATCTCGTCCGAGCTGGTGGCTTCGACCGGGAATTCGATGGTGCCATCGGGCAGCGCCATGCGCACACCGAAGGTACCATCGGGGTTAAGACGAATGTTGCGACCCATGAATTTGACCTTCGCGTCGGGTTCCGTCGCGCCGTACACGATGACTTCGGCGTCAACGACGAGCCAGAATTTGCGGTCTTTTTTGCCTTCGGGCTGGAGAGCCGCGCGGGATTCGGATGAGTAGAAGTCCGCGCTGCTGACGACCGAGCCGCTGAAGTACGATTCGCTGGCGCCAGCCGATTCGGCCAGCAGACGGCGATGCAGTTCGCTGACAAAGTCGGCGCTGGAAAGACGCGAAGGAATGCGCGCGCCGCCCGACATTTGCAGGATTTGCAGGTGCACTTCTTCGTTCTGGTCTTCCCAATCCCAGTTGATGTCGTCGGAAATCCGAGCGGCAGGCATTTCAATGGCCGACGAACGGGTGATGGACTGATAACCGCCCGAGTTGCTCAGGACACCAAGTTCGACGATGTAGCGACGGCCCGGTTTCGGCACGTGAATGTACCAGGACGACGTGTAGTCGTTGACCGGAATGTCTTCGATCGAGTGAGCGTTCGAGCCGGTGAATTCGATGCCGGTGACATCGTACAGACGCAGAACCAACGTGTAGTTGTTGCTGTTGCGGCTGAGTTCAAGCGACTCGCGGGTGTTTTCGGCGATTTCCCAGAACGCGAACAACCATTCGGCGTCGCGCACGAGGACGGAAATTTTCGTCCGGCCATAGGAGGCCGGCAATTCCATCGTCGGTTCCTGATAATAAACGCCTTCGCTGGTGACGACGGTGGCGCTGTGCGACCCGCGTTCCTGGCGATAGAGCGCCGTGCCGTTGATGCCCGAAACCGGCGCGCGCTTGGCGGCAGGTTTGATCGAGCCCGACTCGGCGGTGCTGGTGGCGATAACCGGTTTGGCCGGTTTGGGTTGAGGAATGACGGTGGGAGCCACGGGTTCGGATTTGGAAACCGGGGCGGTTTTTGCTTCGGAAGCTTTGGGCGCGTCGGCTTTGGGCTCGGCAGCTTTTTTCGTGGTGGTTTTCTTCACGGCGGATTTTTTAGCAGCCGACTTTTTGGCGGCTTTCTTGGCAGCCGGTTTAGCAGTCGTTGCTTTCTTGGTTTCGTCCACTTCGGACTTCTTGGTTGTTTTGGCAGAAGACTTGGTTGTCTTTGCGGCAGCTTTCTTGGCCATTTGAGGGACTAGCTCCTTCCTAAGACTCTGGCCTTGAGGCCAGACCGCATTAATATGGGACTTCTTTAGTCACTTCCGGGTCTGCGATTTATCTCGTCGTCACGGAACGCGGAGTCTGAGACTTTCTTTCAAACCACCCCCGCCAACGCTCAATCCCCGCGCATCAAAACCATTGCTTGCTATTGTATGCGTTCGCGTAAAGACCCTGCGGTGTCTCTAATGCTTCGGGTGTATGGTACAGAAAGATGCCGCGCGTTCAAGTGGAGCCGACCCTTCCCCCTAAAAATGTTTGAGTCTCGTTTTATTGAAGGGCTTTATTCATTGTTCCGTTGAAACAGAAAATTGCTTGCGTCCTCTTAGTCCTCTAAAATCAACGATCTGCAAGAAGAGTTCTGGATATTCCAGAGGTTGTGCCGGTAAAGAACCCCCGTTTGATTGCGGCTTGACGTTGTAAATCGGACCTGAGAATCGGCTAGCGCCTTGTTTGTCGCACTTTCATTGTCAGGGTATGCTGTTTTGAGGAGATTTGCCTCTCGTGTTGTTGATCGAACGTCTCGATGACTTGGACTTACCCGACTTTGATCGCCCCGTTCATGTGGCGGTTGGCACATTCGATGGCGTGCACGCGGCTCATGCGGCGTTGCTCGGGCGTGTGGCAGGCGAAGCCCACGCCACCGGCGGCCAGGCATTGGTTTTTACATTTCAAAATCATCCGCGATCGATTGTTTCGCCCGGCCAATGCCCACCATTGATTTCGCCTTGGCCGCTGAAAAAGCGCCTTCTCGCCCGGTTGCCGCTCGATATCGTGGTTGGATTGCGGTTCGACGAACAATTCGCCAATATCCCCGCTCATTCGTTCATTTCCGACATCCTGGTGGGTCGATGCCGCGCGCGAACAATCCACAGCGGCAGGAATTTTCACTTTGGCAAGGGGGCTTATGGCGGACCCGGGCTGCTGGAGGAAATGGCGGAAGACCATGGATATCGTTACGAGCAGTTAGAACCCATTAAATCCGGTGGCCATCGTATCAGCAGCACGCGTATTCGCGAATGCCTGGTGGCGGGCAGGGTAGAAGACGCCGCCACGATGCTGGCCCGTCCCCACCAGATCACCGCACCCGTCGTGTCGGGCGATGCGCTCGGCCGGACGATTGGATTTCCCACGGCGAACCTTGCACCGGACGGAGAAACGCTTCTGCCCGCGGACGGCGTTTATGCCGTGATGGTTTTCATCGGCGAAGAAACCATCGCCCGCCCCGGAATGATGAACATTGGCTGGCGACCTACGGTCGAGGGACGCGATCACCGCGTGGAGGTGCACTTGATTGGTTTCGAGGCCGAACTGGTGGGCAAGGAATTGACTGTCCAGTTCATCGCTCGCTTGCGTGCCGAGCAAAAGTTCGACGGTCCGGCGGCGCTAGCCGAACAACTCGAACGCGATCGCCAGGTGGCGCTTGCGGCGCTCGAAAGCCTGAAAGCTCAGCGTGTTTAGATTCCCATTGGCACCTTGCGCCCCGCATGATCACCCTGCTGCAACGTTCACCCCACAACGTGCATTTCACATTGGATGCTGGTTCCCATGATCCTGTCTGGCGAAGAAATCAAGCGGCTGCTTAACGAGAAAATCTTCATCGAGCCCTACGATCCCAAGCTGCTCAATCCGAACAGCTACAACCTGCGGCTGCACGAAGAATTAGTCGTGTACGACGACGAGGTGCTCGACATGAAAACCCCGCCGACCACGCGCCGTGTCCAAATTCCGGAGGAAGGCATCGTGCTTCAGCCGGGGCGGCTTTATCTGGGGCGTACGCTTGAATTTACACGCACCGAAGACCATGTGCCGATGCTCGAAGGACGCTCGTCCATCGGGCGTTTGGGGCTTTTTGTTCATGTGACCGCCGGGTTCGGCGACGTGGGATTTGCCGGGTTTTGGACACTGGAAATTTCCGCCATCCAGCCGATCCGTATTTACGCGGGCGTGCCGATTTGCCAGATTTTCTACCACCAGATCGCGGGCGATTATGTGCCCTACAAGAGCGGCAAATACCAGAACAACAAGGGCATTCAGCCGTCGATGTTGTATAAGGATTTCAGCGAAGCGAAATCCTGACAGAGCGATTCGTGGATGTAGGAAGTCATGTCCCCCCTTACCGAACAAGCCCTCCACCGCTACTTGTCCGAAACGACGGGCCGGGCGATTCAGCTTCGGTTGAATCGCAACACGCACCAGTTGGTTTCGACGCGGCATGATCGTAAGGCGGGCGTGTTGCGGCTGAGCGTTCATCGGTCGTTTTTACAGGCGCCCGAGGATGTACTTCGGGCGTTGGCCGAATTCGCCGTTCGCCCCAACCGTGAAAATCGTCGCGCGATTCGCGAGTTCGTCGCCGCGCGCAACGAAGTGGACCCGTCTTCCTCAATGCCTGCCCGGCGACCGGTCAACGGCTCGCCCAAGGGCGTGTGCACCGATCTGGAGCCGATTGCCAAACGGCTGAACAAGACGCATTTTGGCGGGAAGCTGGATTTTCGCATCATTTGGGGTCGTCGGCCCAAGTCGCGTCCGCGCCGTATGCGCCACATTACGTTGGGGCTTTGCATGGCGGAACGAAAGTTGATCCGCATTCATCCGATCCTGGATTCGCCGTTTGTGCCTTCGTATTATCTGGAATACATTATCTATCATGAAATGGCGCACCTGGCTGTGCCGTCGAGATGTGGCGCCGATGGGCGGATGCATCACCATACGGCGGAGTTTTACGAAATCGAACGCGCGTACCCGCAATATCGCGCGGCCATCGCGTGGCAAAAAGCAAATCTCGGCAAACTCTTGACTCGATGGTGTCGTCCGTCTAAAGTTCCGCTGCTCAGAGAAGTTCAACTGACGCTGTTTCCCCAGTAGCATTCTCTCTCTTTGGCGGTTGCTCGATGACTGAGTCCCATAAAACGGCAATCCTGATTGCTCATCCCAATTGGGAGGACTTTTCCTCGGTTGACGACGTGGTGGGCGATTTGGATGTCGAGCTGATTTGGGCGGCGAATGTCCCTGACGCGTTTGGCGTGTTGGAAAATCGCTCCATCGAGATGCTCGTTACCGATCCCGGCATGTGTACGGCGGAGGGACGTTATTTCTTTCAGGCCGTCAAGGCGCGCCCTGAGTGGAGTCATCTGCACGTGATTGTGCTGAGCCCGCACGAAAACAATAACGAGATGGTTGAATTATTGGAAATCGGCGCGGACGATGTGATGATGAAGCCGCTTTCCCCACAGGTGTTTCGCTCCCGCTTGCGTGTGGGGTTGCGTATGTTGGCTTACCAGCGCGACCGCCAGGAAATGAATCAGCGCGAAGGCGTTTTAGCCACCGTTGCCACGGTGGCGCATGAAATCAACAATCCGTTGTTTGCCATTATGGGGAACATCGAGATGATTCAAGAGGAACTCGAATCGCCGATGGGAGAGGACTCGGATGGGTATATCCGAGAGTCGCTTCGGGTCATCGCCCAGGAGGCAGAGCGTATTAATTCTGTCGTCAAACGCCTGCAGCAGATCACGAATCCGAATATGACTATCTATCTCGGTAAAAAAAAGATGGTCGATTTGGAGGAGGACTCTCAGGTTACCACGGCCCCCTCGGTGGATGGAGCAAAATAAGTCGCCTTTCGCCATTTTGTCGCCTTGTATGGCACCGAGGACTCGTGTTCTGGATTTCTGACTTGCCAAACAAGACCCAATTGCCTCAAAACAATTCGCAGGCGATTGACCCCTCCGCTTGGCGGAGTTACGTAACCTTAACCGATGGGTACCCATGCCGACAACCTTGCCCATTGCCGAACCGAAATCGGAAACCGCCCGCCAGGGAAAAACGGCTCCGCGTTATCATGTGATACTTTTCGACGACGACGAACATAGTTATGCGTACGTTGTTGAAATGATGATGAACCTCTTTGCGATGACGGCCAAGGAAGGCTTCGACATCGCGTACGAAGTCGATCATATCGGCCAAGCGATTGTAAAAACCTGCTCGCACGACGAGGCGCTTCAAGCGCACCAGAAAATTATCAATTACGGTCCCGATTATCGTATGCCGAACAGCAAAGGTTCGATGGGTTGCTGTATTGAACGCGCCGAGGACTGAGCCAGCGCTTCATTGATTTTCCGTCTTTTCAAGATGGAGGTTTGGGAGCACCCCGGGACATTTTCTTCCACCATTCTTCGGCCTTTTTTTGTTTGGACGAGTTGGGAATGTTTTCTTTCCAACGTTTCAAGAGTGCTTCGAACTCCAATATCTGTCCCATATCCAAAAGCATCTTGCCGTAGGTATCGTATAGATCGTCCTGCAACGGGGAAAGTTCCATTGCTGATTCCATGTATTCAATCGCAGCCCTTGGATCTTTTTTAGCTGCTTTTATTTGAGCCAAATTAATATATGCAACTTCCTGATACGGGGAAATTTCAATGGATTTGAGGAGTTCTTCCTCGGCGCGTTTGAAGTTTCCCATCTGGGCGTAAACCAAACCAAGATCGCAGTGAAGAAAACTATAGCCGGGAGTTTTTTTCACCGCGGTTTCCAAGAGTTCGATTTCTTCTTTTTTCTTGCCGAGTGCATCCAGTGCTTTGGCCGCCCAATAATAATTGTCTGGGTCTTTGTCGTTTTCTTTCAACGCGTTTTGAAAATGCACCAGCGCTTGTTCCGGATTTTCCAAAGATTGTAAATGAGCAACGCCCAAAAGATTTTCCGTGGAAATGGAATTCACATACCAAGGCGGTATGGGCATCAGAATAGAAGCGAGAAACATACTTGCGCTTGCGCCGCTGGCCGCCAGAAAACGCGGCCGAAAACGCCGGGTCTTTATCGTTAGTAGTATTCGTGCAATACCATAAGCTGAAAGTATAATAAATATCGGAGCGAGAGGCATTCGATAACGACTGATAGGGAAGAATAAAATGTTTACCGCTGCGATTGAAAGATAAATCGTCAAAACGATGCCCCAATGGGAAAGTTGAAATCGGCTTTTGATCAATTCCACAAGTCCAAAAACAGACAGAGCTTGAATGAGTGCAAAATACCAAGGGAATAGCATTAATGTTTTGAGGAGATAGGAGCGATCGATGAAATAATGAATATTGTTATCTCGTAATGCTTCGGTATTATTGACAAAATAAGTTCCTTTTTTGAGGAGATTCTTTACAAAAAGAGCGGGGTCGTTCTTCATAAATTGAAGACCCAGATCGAAAAAATAGTCGTCTCTTTCCGTTGTCAGATTTATATTCTCTTTTTGCGGTTCGCGTTGCAGTTCATACCATCGGGGGCCGGGCCGAATGGCGACGGTATCAATAAAATTCGGGTTGTTACCCAAGTAAAAATTAATGCCCCCGTTGGCGGATACCAGGCAAAATTCTTTGCTGACAACATAGTTTCTGACCGTGAAAGGCGCGATCAAAAGTATAGTGAAAGCGCAGAAAAGTAACATCTGCTTCCAGGGAAACCATCTCATGAGTAACGCTACGGGAACAAAAAGAAAAACGAATAATTGATAGCTGGGTTTTGCACTAATCAGGCAGCCCATCAAGGCTCCTAAAACAAGTGGAACGATTAGCCTGGTCCTGATTTTTGATTTATACTTGATGAATAAATAAACAAAAAGAAGAAGCAGGAAAATTTCCAGCGAAGTCGATAACAATTCTGAGTCGGCATAAATTAAATAAGGATAAAGACTTGTTGCAATATAACTGCCCCACGCAATGCTTCGTTTTCGAAACAGACGAAGTGCGAGGAAAAATACAAGAACGACGGAACCCGATCCGATGAGTACATTCAGCATGCGTGCCGTGGTAACATTGTTTCCGAATATCTTCATAAAGAATGAAAGAAGATACGGGTAAAGCGGGGGTTGCATGTAAGGGACGTTGAATTCCTGATTTTGCAGGAAATCGGTTTGGATGGAAAGCGCCGTTGAATAATGAATGCTTTCGTCGATTACAGGATGTTGAAAAAACGGCGTATTGTGAATTTCAAACAAATAGACGAGACGGATCAGTAGTGGAAATATGAAAAGGAGTAAAACGAATACGGCGCGACGTCCGTAGGAAGGTTCACTTAATTCCACTTTGCGCGACTGGCTGCGTTTGCGAATCCGGTCGAGACTGGCAGAGGGGGTGTTTTCTTCCTGGCTGTTCTTTTGAGAGAGTTCGGTCATGGTGATTGAAGAGGCGCTACCGTAAAAAGCAGTTGGAGTTTGGATAAAATTCAAACCTTTACTTAAAGTATCCTTATATTTCCAGTTTATCGTACGTCTCAAGCCAAAAATGTGGACACAAGGAGCGGATTAAGAACTCATTTGTTGAAACACCTTGATCGTCTGAATGGCTTTGGTGTTCCCTGTGTTATGGGTATGATTGGATGACAGGCCTGAAATGAATGAATCGAGATATGAGGCGATATAATGAAACCGAATCGTTCGACGATTGCTCGAATTATCTTCACGTTGAGCATTTTAATGATGACCTCCGTCATGTGGGCTCAGGATTCCGCGCCCGCAGCCGAGGACGCCGCCGCGATTCCACGCAAGGTGCCTGTGTTTGTGCTCGAAGGCCCGATGGTCGAGATGAAAGACCCCTTGGCGATGTTTGGTCCCCAGCCGTTGTTGCTTCGCGACCTGACACGGCGGATCGATTTAGCGGCAAAGGACACAACCGTTGGCGGTATTGTCATTCGCATGGCGCGCCCGCAGATGGGTCTCGCACAAGCGACGGAATTACGCCAAAACTTGGTTGAATTTCGCCAGACGGGCAAGCCGGTGGTGGTGTTGATGGACATGGGGGGATTGTCGGACTACGTGGTGGCATCGTCAGCCGACCGTGTGGTGATGACGCCGGTCGGTGGGTTGACGATTTACGGATTATCGGCGCGATTGTATTTTTTCAAAGACCTGCTCGCGAAACTTGGTATGGAAGCGCAAGCCGTTCACACGGGAAAATTCAAAACCGCGTTCGAACCCTTTACGCATTCGGAAATGACCGAAGGAACGCGCATTCAAATCGATGCGATTTTGGACGATTATGAATCGTATATTATCGAAAGCGTCGCCAAAAGTCGCGGCATGGAACCTGACGTGGCGCGCACGGCGCTCTGGGGCGGTCCTTATTCGAGCGAAGGCGCGCTCGAAGCGGGATTGATCACCGATATTGCGTACTTCGACGAGTTCATGGACGACTTTGCCACGGAAAATAATTTCGAGTATGTGATGAAGTACAAAGAGTCCAAGGCCGCTCAACCCGAACCGCCGAATTTGTTCACACTCTTTAGTGGTATGGGCGCGGCAAAGTCCAAACGTCGCGGCAGTGGCAATGAACAAATCGCCGTGCTCTACGCCGTCGGTCCGATTATCGACGGGCGTAAAGACAAAGACCCGTTTGCCTCGCAAATGGTGATCGCGAGCGAAGATTTCATCGAACAAATCGACGAAGCGCTCGAAGAGGCGCCAACGCGGGCGCTTGTTCTGCGCGTCGATAGCCCCGGCGGCAGCGCGGTGGCGAGCGACCGTATCTGGCGTCGGCTCGAACAAGTGCGCGACGACGGAATCCCAGTCGTTGTCAGCATGGGGAATGTGGCCGCGTCGGGTGGTTATTATATTTCCGCCGTGGCGAATAAAATCGTGGCCGAGCCGACGACCATTACCGGCAGCATCGGCGTGATCGGTGGGCGAGTGGCGTTGGGGGGCACGTACGAAAAAATCGGCGTGAATAAACAAACGATCAGCCGTGGTCCGCACGCGGGGTTGGTCGATGAGACACGCCCGTGGAACGAAGAAGAAACCGCCATCGTCGAAGGGTTGCTTGAAGAAGTTTACGTCGCGTTCACCAGCAAGGTCGCCGATGGTCGCCGCATGCCGCGCGACAAAGTTTTAGAAATTGCCGAAGGCCGCGTGTGGACGGGCGCGGCGGCAAAGGAAATTGGTTTGGTGGACGAACTCGGTTCGCTCGACGATGCGATTGGCGTGGCGCGGTCGTTGGCCGATGCGCCGAACGCGGAGATTAATTATTATCCCAAAGAATTGACGTTTTTCGAACTGTTCGAGAAAGTTCTCGCGGGCGAAGTCGTCGCCCCGCCCATCGGCGTGCAATCGGCACCGGGAGCGGAGTTGCTGATGCTGGGGACGGAGCAACTGATCCCCGCCGCGCAATGCGAAACGCTGTGGACCGTGCTGCAAATGATGAAACCGGAACCGGGCGTTTTTATGATGCACCCGATGATGTTTGAAATTGAATAAAATGAAATCCGATTCGTAAGGTGACCGGGAGGAAAATTATATTGGAGCTATGTGAATGAATCGGAAAAAGAAACGATTATTAATCTATGGCATTTTACTTGTTTTTGTGACGGTTTCAATACTGGCTATTGATTGGTTCTTTTTCAATATTAAAGTAGAATCGCTTCGATACGCTTTGGAAGATGAAGATGTTATTGCCTCAAAAATATACGAGATGAATTCCGAAGCCAAATTTTCGATACTGGGCCAAATACAATATAGGAATCCGCCGGAGTGGGCAATTAGTGATGATTATCTAAAATACATCATGGCTCAAATATTACTTGGGAAACAGGTGGAGCATTCAGAATTGATCCGGGGATATAAAAATAGTTATAGTTGGAACAGTCGTGCCTATTACTTGGTGGTAATGGCTTTTCAAGCAGAAGGAAATGACGAGCAGGAAAAAATCGTAAGCGATTTTATCATTCAGAAGATCGAAAATCCCGAACCTTATGAACTTTACGCTGACCCACCGTTTCAGTTTATCTTTCTTTTTCAGCAATGGCAAACCCTGCCCCTTTTTTTGAGAAAGGTTTTGGAAGAGCATGAGACAGCAATTCAAGATCGTATTCAGCGTGGTCCGGAGATTAGTGCCGAGTTAGAAGAAAAATACAGCGAAAAAGAATTACAATCACCTGAATGGCGCCAAAGGAATCAACAACTAGAAGAATTAGACAAACAGATTGAAGAGTTGATGCTCGATATTAAGAAAGCATCGAATGGTTCATAGAACCAAATGCGAGATGATATTATTCTGTGATGATATATTAATTAATTTCACAACTCCCGACTTTCAACCAACAACACCCTAAGCGCCTGGTCGCCCGTTGCCGTCAGCGTCCCTTTGCCTTCGCAGATTGCGGGCAGGAACGCGGTCGAGGCAGTCGGTAATTCTACGGCTCCGTCCCTCGATGCGAGTTGCGCGATTCCGTGCAGCACCACGACGACCACGCCGGACGTGGCAAGATCGCCGGGTAACGCGCGCGATTCGCCCGGGGGTACGTCGTAGGCGCGCACGCGGAAATACGGATTGTCGGTCAACACATGCGGCGCGTCGAGCGTTCCCGTTGCGGGGACGGAGACCGGCCCGCCTTCGGCGTCGTGACCCCAGTCGATGACTTCGAGCGAACGCTCGACGTGCAGTTCGCGCGCGGGTTGACGCTTCCAATCCCAAAGGCGGTATGTCGTATCGCTCGACTTTTGAATTTCGCAGATCAACGTGCCCTTCAAAATCGCGTGAATCGTCCCGGCGGAAACGAAGAGAAACGAATCGGGCGCAAGCGGATGGCGCGCCACCATGGATTCGATGCTGCCGTCAGCGGCGCCTCGCCGCAAATCGTCGGCGTTGTAACCGTTCTGGATGCCCCAAATGACTTCGGTGTCAGGCGCGCAATCGATCACGTACCAGCATTCGGTCTTGCCGTGCTCCTGGCCGAGACGTTGCTGCGCGTATTCGTCGTCGGGATGGACCTGGATGGAGAGGTCCTCGGCGGCGTCGATGATTTTGATCAGCAACGGGTAATGATGCGGCGCGGTGTCGTGCCCGATCATCTCGCGCGGATGACGGCGCAGCAGATCGCCGAACTCCACACCGTCGAACGGACCGCCCGCGATGCGGGATTTGCCGTTGGGATGGTCGGAGAGCTCCCACGATTCGCCGACCTGATCGTCCTGGGGGATGGGCTTGCCAAACCGGTCGCGCAGCAAATGCCCGCCCCATGGCCGGACGGCGAAATCCGGTGCCATGAGCAAAGGAGCGGCGGGAAATGGCGTGGTGCTGAGCGACATGCAGTCGAAATCCAAGGGCGATCATCAAAATTCTGAAATTTGGACCGCCATTGCTACCCCATGGCCCCCGGCGGGCAACGAGTTTCTTTCGCGGACGGCGATTGAAATTGCGGGTGGGGGTTGCGTTTCGCTGGTTGGACTGAGATAAATATATGGGAATTGGTTTACAATCTTCCGTCTGATTGACTAGTCAAATGACTCAACCAAGAAAGCATCACTATCTCCCTCAATTCTATCTCCGAGGGTTTTCCGATAACGGGAAACAGATTTACCGGATCGAAAAGCCAGAAGGCTGTGGACATTTGTGTTCGATCAAAGATTCAGCGGCAATAAGAGATTTTTATGTACTTGATCATCAACAGGCTGAAGATTCTCAAGCTTTTGAAAAACAACTAGCCGATATTGAAGGATCGCTCTCCGTGGCGATTGATCAAGTTGTAGAATTCGGGATTATTAATAATGAACTACACAGTAGGCTTATTGATTTTGTCTCTCTTATGCGATTTCGAGTACCTGCTTATAAGTTGATCATAGAAAAGGAACTTGAGTGGATGGTGAAATCTTCTGGAAGAATTCTTGAGCGCAATGGCAAGCTGCCAATTCTTCCAAAAGATATAGGCAATCTCTTTGAGCAAAACAAGGTATCGGTATCTATTTCCAATTGGAAATGCTTAGAAATGATGTGCCACGATGCAGCTGATCCACAATTTCTTGGCATGTTAGAGGCGATGACGCCGTCGATTCTACGCGTACCTCAAGATAGGATTCTGTTAACAAGTGATCAACCGGTTGCTGTTTACAATCCTGATGCTGACCCATCGACTCTTGATGGACTTGGTATTATCCATCCAAAATCGCAAATTTCTATCCCGTTGTCGCGCTCTGTGTTGCTCCTACTAACCTGGGATAAATCAGCATCTCGTGAAAGGTTAATGAATTTATCCGAAATCGATGAATTCAATAGGCGAACCGTAATTATGGCTGATTCATATATTTTTGCAACGAAGAAGTCTGAATGGGCGTTGAGGACTGTCGATCAATACGCCCATCATCGCGCAGGTCTTGATTTCAGTGAAATTGACACGGGGGATAGGATTTTCAATTTTTCAATTGATCGACCTGTAATGCCTGAAAACAAATATAATAAAGTCGGTTAATAATACCAAATCACCTCGTCCTCCACACCAGCATCGCATCGCCGTACGAATAGAAACGATACCGTTCGGCGATGGCTTGGGCGTAGAGATCGAGCAGGCGCGGGCGGCCCGTGAGCGCGGAGACGAGGCAGAGCAGCGTGGAGCGTGGCAGGTGGAAGTTGGTGATCAGGCCGTCGATGAGCTTGAATTTATAGCCCGGCACGATGAGCAGCGTGCTCTCGCCCGCGCCGGGTTCGAGCACTCCCGGCGCCGTGGCGGCGGTTTCGAGTGTCCGCACCGACGTGGTGCCGACGGCAACAACGCGACGGCCTTCGGATTTGGCGCGCGTGATGGCTAAGGCGGTCGCTGGCGCGATTTCGTAATACTCCGAGTGCATCGCGTGGTCGGTAACGCGGTCGGCGGTGATGGGCTGGAACGTGCCTGCTCCAACGTGCAACGTCACGCGTACGTGCTCGATGCCGTCGCGCGCAAGGGCGTCGAGCAGGCCCTCGGTGAAGTGCAACCCGGCAGTCGGCGCGGCGACCGAGCCGTCGTGACGCGCGTAAACGGTCTGGTAACGCGTGCGGTCTTCCTCGCGAGAAAGACGTTCGCCGCGCCGAGCCAGAATGTACGGTGGCAGTGGCATGTTGCCGTGGCGGTCGAGCGCGTCGTGCAGCGATTCGTGGCATTCGAACCGGATCAAGCGCTCACCACCGCCGAGGTCGTCTTCGACTTCGCCCGCGAAGTCTTCGGCGAACGCGATGCGGCAACCCGGGCGGATGCGTTTGCCGGGTCGCACCATGGCTTTCCAGCGCGGTTGGCCGTTTTCGGCAGGTGCGGCGGGGGAGAGCAGCAGGACTTCGCATTGCCCGCCGCCGGGTTCGCGCCGCCCAAAGAGCCGGGCAGGAATCACACGGCTGTCGTTGACCACGAGCAGATCGCCCGGGCGGAGAAACTGGCGCAAATCTTGAAATCGAGCATGGACGGGCGGCGCTCCGGGTTTGGCCGGAACCGCCATCAGGCGCGACTCGGCGCGGTTGGGGCACGGCGCGTCGGCGATCAATTCTTCGGGCAGATGATAATCGTACGCATCGGCGCATAAATCGACGTCGTCCGGCAAATGCCCTGGGGTCAACGGTTTGTCTTGCATTTCAGCCATCGGGGGACGTCTTACTTCCTGCATGAGTCATTGGAAATTCATCGAACGATTGCACGAAGCCACGGCTGGCCGCCGGGTGGCGCTGGTCCATGACTGGCTCAACGGGATGCGCGGGGGCGAGAAGGTTTTCGAGCAATTGTGTTTCCTTTTTCCCCGGGCGGACGTTTTTACGCTCTTCTATGAGCCGAAACGCGTTAGTCCGACGATCCGCGCGATGCGGGTTAACGAATCGCGCTGGGCGAGGCAATTTCCTCTCACACGGCGGCATTATCGCAAGCTGCTTCCGCTGCTGCCGCGCATGGTGGCGGATTTTCCGACGGCGAAGTACGACTTGGTGATTTCGACGAGTCATTGTGTGGCGAAGGGTACGCCACCTCCGCGTCGGGGGGTGAATCTTGGGTATGTTTTCACGCCGATGCGTTACGTGTGGGACCGGTTCGAGGACTATCTGGGCGGGGGGGCGATGCAAGACGCGGCGCTTTGGATGGCGCGGCGTCCGCTTCAGCGTTGGGACCGGCGTTCTTCGGAGGAAATTGATTCGATGGTGGCCGATTCGCGCTACATCGCGGGTAAAATCCACCGCGATTGGGGTCGTGTGGCCGGGGTGATTTACCCGCCGGTGGAGTTGGAGTTCTTTACGCCCGGTCCGCGCGAGGAGGGCGACGATTACTTCCTGGTCGTGTCGGCGTTGGTGCCGTATAAACGCGTCGATCGCGCAATCGAGGCTGCTCGAATTGCGGGAAAACGTCTCGTAGTGATCGGCGATGGGCCCGAACGGCGGAGGTTACAGGAGCAGGCAGGTCGCCACATCGAGTTTCGCGGTTGGGTGAAATCGGACGCCCTGCGCGAGGCATACCGGCGTTGTCAGGCGCTTCTTTACCCCGGCGTCGAGGACTTTGGCATCACGGCGCTCGAAGCCCAGGCGTGCGGTCGGCCGGTTCTTGCCTTGCGCGAGGGCGGCGCTCGCGAGACAATCATCGAAGGAATCAGTGGCGATTTTTTTGACGACCCCACAGCCGAGAGTTTGGCCGGTATGTTGACGAATTTCAATCCTATGCGCTATACTATCAGCGAGATACGCGCTCAGGCCGAGTGTTTTTCGCCCGAGCAGTTTCGTGGAGAGGTGGCGAAATGGGTGTTGGCAGAGGGGAGCCGCCGATGCTGGTGAAGCGCGCGCGGGGAACCGAGTTTGTGGCGATGCAGCTCGCCACTGACATGGTGGCGGTGCTGGCTGGGTTGCTAGTGGCGTACTGGTTTCGTTTCCACGCGGGTTTGATTCCACCGTCGGGCGAATGGGATGTGCTGAACTATGTTCGGGAAGTTCCCTGGGCGACTGGCCTGTGGATGATTGCGCTGCACTTGACGCATAATTATCAAAGCCACCCACAAGTGATCACGTTCAACCGTGCCCGGCGTTTGTTGATGGGTTCGGGGTTGGCGGTGGCGCTCGTCGTGGCGAAAAACTACTTCATGCGCGATCCGAACTTGGCGCGTTTGATGTACCCGATCATGCTGGTGACGGTGACAAGCGCCTTGATTGTGGGCCGCGCGATTTTGCAGCGTTTGATCGTGGCGTTCTTCGTCGGCAAGGGACTGCCGCGTGCGCGAGTGTTGATCGTGGGTCTGGGTCCGACGACATTCCGCATCGCCGCACGCATTAAAATGCACCCGGAGTACGCGATGGAGCTTGTCGGTTTTGTGAACGGCGACCCGGCGAAAGTCGGCCGTCGCATTGGCGGTGTGCCGGTTCTGGGAATGATCGAAAACCTGCGGACATTGTTGCGCGAACATCGCGTGCAGGACGTGTTTATCGCCCAGGGCGATCTGCCCCACGATCAAATCGAGCGTCTGTTCATGGAAAGCGAAATGGAAGGCGCGCGTGTTCAGATTATTCCGACGCTGACCGAAATGTTGCGTACGACGATTTATTACGATGAATTGGTAGGCGTGCCGCTTTACCGCATTCGCGAAAGTCCGCTTCAGGGCATCAACCTGATTGCGAAACGTGCCATGGACGTTGGCGTGTCGCTCACCGGGTTGATGTTGCTTGCACCGATGATGGCGCTGATTGCGTTGCTGGTTAAACGTGCTTCGCCCGGCCCGGTGTTTTATCGGCAGGAGCGCCTTGGTTTTGACGGGCAGCAGTTCGATATTCTGAAATTTCGCACCATGCCTGTGGGGACGGAGAAGGACGCGCCGGTTTGGGGCGACAGCATCGATCCGCGTGCCGGAGGGCTCGGCAATTTTCTGCGTAAATGGAACCTGGATGAATTACCCCAGTTGTGGAACGTGCTGCGTGGCGAAATGAGCCTTGTGGGTCCGCGTCCCGAGCGACCATTTTATGTAGAAAAATTCCGCGAAGCCATTCCGCATTATATGGCACGTCATAAGGTGCTGACCGGCATGACCGGCTGGGCGCAAGTGCATGGTCTGCGCGGTAACACGTCCATTGCACAGCGATTGCGTTACGATTTATATTATATCGAAAACTGGTCGCTGTGGTTGGATATTAAAATTTTGCTGATGACGTTCTTCCGTCCCTCGCGGCGGATTCGCGTGCGCCATGGCGTGGCAATGTTGGCAGCCAAACGACATTCGTCGGAGGGAACGGAAAAACCGTCAGCCGATCACATGGCGAAAAACGTTGCGGAACATCCTTTACACGAGACCCCCAAATATCATGTCTGACAATCAACTCCGTCCCCTTCAAAATCGTTGCGCGTGGGTTACAGGCGCCAGCCGCGGTATTGGACGCGCGATTGCACTGACGCTGGCTTCGGCGGGCGCGCGCGTGGTGCTCGGTGCGCGTAGCGTTGATCAACTCGACCAAGTCGTCGAATCCATCCGAGCGAACGGCGGAATAGCGCACGGTGTGGAGCTTGATGTCTCGCTGTTGGAAAGTTGCGAAGCGTTCGCCACGAAGGCGCGCGAGTTTGAAGGTAATCCCGATATCTTAATTAACAATGCGGGAGTTGGAATTTTTCGTCCGATCGATGGTTTTCAACCGGACGAATTTGAACAACAATTTCGCGTGAATGTTTTCGGTACGTTTTATATGACAAAGCTGGTTATTCCGGCGATGAAGGACAACGGGTTCGGTCACGTTATTAATATTTCATCGCTTGCGGGTGAAAACGACGGCTACATGGGTACGGGATACTTTGCATCGAAGCACGCTGTGCATGGTTTTACGAAGTCGTTGTTCCAAGACGTGCGCAAGTTCGGTATTAAAGTTACATTGGTTTGTCCCGGTTCCGTTGACACGCGGTTTCATTACGATTCGCACCCTGGCAGCCACCTGAAAGACCAAAGCTGGATGGTCATGCCGCAGGACGTGGCCGATTCGGTGCTGCATGTGCTGTCGCTGCCTAAACAAGCGCTCGTCAGCAAAATCGACGTCCGCCCGACGGTCCTGCCGCAGAAAACGTAGGACAAAAGCAAACCACGAAGACACAAAGGCACGAAGATTCACAAAGAAAAACATGATTTATCAAGTTGGCTGGCAAGTATATTTTTAGATTTTATTCACCATTTTTTTAATTCATTTTGCTTTTCTTCGTGTTTCTTTGTGTCTTCGTGCCTTCGTGGTTGGTTAAATTCCTGATCTGTTCCAACGCTCATGTCTGATCTCCTCGGTCTTTATTTTCACGTTCCGTTTTGCAAGCATGCTTGCCCGTATTGCGATTTTTACAAGATGGAATTGCGCGAACGGCCCGCGCGTGAACGGTTGGAATATCCAAAATACCTGGCGAACGAACACGCGTTGATGCTTGCGGCGACTCCGTCCCTCGCAACTCGACCATTGGAGTCGATCTACTTTGGCGGCGGCACGCCAAGCGTTCTTTCCCCCAACGGTGTGGTTGAATTAATTGCGGCGATTCGCGCACGTCATGCGATGGGGACGGAGATTGAAGTAACGCTCGAAGCGAACCCGGAAAATTTAACGCCCGGACGATGTGATGCATGGCGAGCGGCGGGAATCAATCGCCTATCGATAGGAGTACAATCGTTTGTCGAACGCGATTTGCAACGGCTCGAACGCTTGCATCATGCGCCCACGATTCACAGAGCGGTTGAAAACGCGCGCGTGGCGAGGTTTGAGAACATTAGTATTGATTTGATGTTTGGGCTGCCGGGGCAAACGCTCGATGAATGGAAATATAATTTACAGCAAGCCGTCGCGCTCCGTCCACAGCATCTATCATTTTATGGTTTGACGATTCACGAGCACACACCGTTTCAAACGGACTTTGATGCGGGACGTTTGAAGTTGCCGGACGAAGACACGCAGGCGGAAATGTACCTTTGGGGGACGGAGTATTTGCAGCGCGAAGGTTTCGAGCATTATGAAATTAGTAACTTCGCGCGGGAGGATTTTCGGAGCGTGCACAATCAACGTTATTGGCGTGGGGACGATGTGATCGGATTCGGTCCCGGCGCGCACAGTTCGCACGGAAAGTGGCGATGGCAAAATGCGGAAAATCTGGATGCGTGGCGCGCAGCGGTGAGGGACGGAAAGCTGCCACGCACGGTGCCGGAAGAATTGTCGTTCGACGCGTGGAAAGATGAACTCTTGTTCCGTCGATTGCGTACGCGCGAAGGTTTCTCGCGCGATGAACAAACACCGGAAACACGTTTATTTTTCAAATGGCTGGATTCACCCTCTGGAAACCGTGCTGCACAAGAAGGTTGGATCGAAGAATCGAACGGCCGCGCCCGCTTCACCGCCGAAGGATGGCTGCGATCGGATGGGTTGCTGCTGGCAATGGTGGATTATGGTTGATTAATTTCGCTATTCAAGTCTATATCTGCTGAAGATTATTAAACTAAGTGATTATTGAGAGTAGTGAAATGAAAAATCCATACAGAGTCTATTTCATTTTAGTAGTGTGCGTATTTTCGCTGTTTCAATATGGACGCGCCGAAACATCTTCTGAAACCGAGGCGCTAGATGCGGGAACAAAGATATTTATCAAACTCTTTCGAGAAATCTCGCCTCGCATTTCCGAAGCAAAACAGCATCCAGAAGATTTTCCCGACTGGGCAGTTTCCTGTTCCGGGCATTTTATTACTGAGTCTGGAAAATATGAAATAGTTATTACACCAGATGGCGAGTTTGTTTATGCGTTTCGTTCCAGTGGGTATATATATCGAATAATATATGGGAACATCGTTGAAGGAAATAGACAGCGTATTCGGGTAAATTTCAATTCTTCAATCGATCATGAAAGCGAACCGTATTTGTCTGAAAGCTACTGTTTTGTTTACTGGGACGACTTTACGTACCTCATTCCTGAAAATATGATGATAGATTTTTGCCAAGAGGTGAACAATGGAGATATTAGAATTAACACTTATAACAAGTATGCTATTCTAAACATTTTTGGTTGGTGTGGTACGCACCCATGGACAGGAAAAGGCGATATTACTGTACCGGACGAATACAAACAATTTATGCTAAATAAGATACTCTATGCCAAGATAACAAAAGTCGATGAGCTCATAGAATCAACCGAAGGTGTAGAAGCTGACAAATACCATCAGGGAATTTTGACAATTGGGAAGGGAAAAAAACACGGCGTATTTGTTGGCCTCAGGTTTTATTCAAAGCCTGGTGGGATGTTGCCAATTCTATTCGAGGTCACTGAAGTGAGTGAAAAGTCCTGCAAAGCTAAATTCCGCTATAAGGCTCATTCAAATCCATATGCTTTAGAAAAGATGACTCCTCGTCGTGGAACCGAAGTGAATACTTATTATTGGCATATATTTAAACCAACTCCCACTCCAATCTCACTGCAACACGACCAATTCTCCCAAACCCGGCAGCGTTACCTCTTTGACGCTCCAGGTGTTTGACGCCACGTCGCACGTGTGCACTCGAACGGCGGTGGTTTCATTTTCGCGCAGCAGTTGCAAAAATCCCAAGTCCGGTTCCGGCGCTTTACGACGCATCAGCGGTGCGCCAGCGTTCAGGTAGGTCAGGTTCGGCGCCGTCGGGCTGCCGTACGCCCAGCGATAATGATGGTGTCCATGCAGATAAAACACGCGCACGCCCAGTCCGCCGAGAAATTCCACGAGCCGATCGCCTCCGCGCAATTGCGGACCACGATCATGGTGCGGACCGTTCGCGGGCTCTTCGGGCGGAAAGTGGCACAACACCCAGACTTCGCGAATCTCATGGGCATGCGCGTTGCGCCACTTGGTGAGCGCTTCCATCGTTTCGTCGGTCAAACGCCCGAAGCAGCTCATGCCGTTTGACGTCGTTGGGTCGATGCCGAGCACCCACAATCCGTCGGCGATTTTTTCGGCGTAAGGCCACCGTTCTTTTGATGCCCAATCGTCCAGAAAACGATCACACGTTTTTTCGCGCAAATCGCGGCGCGTGTAGCGGTCGTGATTGCCGGGCACGGCGCGAATGCGTCCGGGCATTTTGGCGTCGAGAGGTGCGATGATTTGGCGGGCTTCGCGAAATTCCGATTCGAGCGACGTGGTGGTGAAGTCGCCGCTGAAAAGCGCCCAGTCGGGTTCGAGCGCGACGAGGCGATCGACAAGCAGCGGCGCGCGATCTTTGCGAAATGCGCGCGCGCGGCGTAATGCCAGGTTGCCGACACCCAACAGACGTTTGCCCGCCAGCGTCAGCGGATTGCGCGGAAACTGCCAGAAGTGCCAATCGCCCACATGGACGGCGTTCACGGATTGCATTTGCCGGTATGCTTTCTGGAGGAGTCGATCAACGTGCTCGACAGGTTGTTCGCACCATGCAGATGCGGGCAATGCGGAATTCGGGGGCAACATGGGTTCGGGCTTGAACGTGGGCGAGCACCTATGGCACGAATCCGGCAAGGAATATTGCGAGAGCTTGTAACTGGCTGCTCCCGATTGCCGCTCGCAAGCCCATTTTGCCCCAAGGAACAATTCACGATGATGTATGACCCCGTCATGGTCCAGCCGATGCGCGACGAAGTGCTCGAAATCGGCTTTCAGGAGTTGAAAACCACCGCAGACGTCGATGCTGAACTGAAAGATCAGAGCGGTACGGCCCTGATCTTTGTTAATTCGGTGTGCGGTTGTGCTGCCGGTGGGGCGCGTCCTGCCCTGCGTATGGCGTTGGCCAACGTGTCGAAAAAACCCACGAAACTGCTAACGGTGTTTGCGGGTATGGAAGCCGAAGCCGCCAATCGCACGCGCAGTTATTTCGTCGGTTATCCGCCCAGCTCGCCGATGATCGCGTTGATGAAGGATGGCGATGTGGTGCATATGATTGAACGCCATCATATCGAGGGCAACATGCCCGAGACGATTGCACGCAGCATTGCGGCAGCGATCGAGGAATTCTGCTGATCGGATCGAAAAAGTCTTCTCCCCTCCGACCCATGTCCCGCCTGCCGTTTCCACACACGGTGGGCGGGGCGCTTTTTTTCCCTTTGCAGACGGCGGGTTTTTTTGCCGTTTTTCGGCGGGGAAAGCGAGGTGCTTATGCGTAAAGTTTGTTTATGCTTTGTCTTGCTTTTGACGTTCGTCGGGTTGACGGGTTGTGCCTCGACGCGCATCACCACCACGCCACGCACTGCTGTCGAGCAGGCTTTACTGACGCGCTCGGCTGCCGATGCGGTGGATACGTTGGATTCCATCGATTTGGAAAATGAGGCGTTTGCGCTCAAGCTCGAGGCGTTCAATCCGCTGGAGAAGGAATATTACCAGGCAGCGCTGACCGAGTTTTTGCTTTCTTCGAATGGCCGCATGGCGAGTCCGGAAGAAGCCGATATCATTGTGGTGCCGCGTTCGGCATTTGCAGCGATTGACGACTCGAAATTTTTGATCGGAATTCCGTCGATTCAGTTCCCGGTACCTGGAACCGCTCAGGCAATGACGCTGCCCGATTTATCCTTGTTCAAACGTGAATCTCAAATTGGCCGTGCGCATCTCGAGCTGTTTGGATACCGGCGCCAGGACGGGGCGCTGGCGTTCACTTCGCGAGCGTGGCCTGCGGAGCGAACCTACACGCGATGGACTTTGTTGCTGGTCATGAATTTCCGCAGCACCAATCTGGGCGAGCCGTTTTGAGACGTTAGCTCGTCCCCTCACCAAAGTGGCATTTTTTCCTGTTCGTCCAAATCCTGCGCGATGACTTTGGCTTTGGGGAGCGAAGGAGCTGGGGCAGCGGAGGTATTTTTCTTCAGTGGCGTGGGTTTGACGAGCGGTTTTACTGGCTTGAGATTCAAGTACTGGTCTTCGATCACGCCGTTCATATCGATGCCGTAAATGGCTGGAACCGGCAAGCTGTTCAATCCAGGTTGGTAGTACGAACTCCAACCCGCTTGGATGTCGATTATTTCGCGGATCGTGCGTTTCAGATCGTATTTCACCCCATACAGTTCCGCCACAGCGTTATCGGGATCGCTTAAAATTTCGTATTCCAGTTTCAGGAGGTCTTTCGTTTCGGTGTTTTTTGCCGCGTTTTGCGGAGAGATACCGAGGACGATGCATCCCTTCTGTCTGTAGGAGTCCAAATCCTCCTGAACCGAAGCGAGTAATTTTCGGCTGGCTTCGTCCCACATGCCAGGGAACCAGACCAGGATGACCGATCCCTGCTGGAGCACTTGCGACAGAGTAACCGTGTCGCCAGTGGGATTCTTCAGGGAGAAATCCTGGGCATGATCGCCTTTTTTCAACGCGATGGCGGCAATATCGACTCCACTCAACGCCTCAGTAATATCCCAATCGACATTCGGAAACTCGGGAGCGTCGTCTTTTGGGGTTTCGGGAACTTTTGCCACGACTAATTCCTCACTCACAATGGTGGGACGCATGGGAGTTGGGGTGGGTTTTTCGTAGCTGATTTTCTCGCTGCTCGACTCTTCGTAAACTACTGTTTGCGAAGGAGTTGATGCCACGCGTTCTGAACAACCACCAACCGAGGCCCCCATGATTCCAATGGGTAAACTACGACGCAGCCAAGTTTTCAATTTCACTTTTGTTGCGGCCGGCATCATGGGAAATATCCTTTCAGAGCTAGACGGATTGTATCAAGAGAAACGCCTCTTTCAGGCGCGATTCCGGGGCGAAAGTGTAGAATCGCCAGGAATCTGGGGGCGCTTACTGCCTTACCCGGTCGCGCGGCTTCGTCAATGATAAAGCTTGCGGTTTGACGTTGCGAAGAACCTTGTCAATAAAATGATAATTGCAAATGCAAGTCGGAATTCAAGCTGGGTGCTTGAAAAATATAGGCCTACCCTTAGAGGTAGCGAGTGAGAGGCTTTTATAAACGAAATGCTTATTTTTCAGGCGCTGGTTGCTCGGTGCTGGTCTTGTTGCCAGCGATTTCGGATGCGACCGTCAATCGCGACTGATTGTACGCCTGGGAAAATGCCCAATAGAGTAGAAATGGAGTAGGGGCGTCCATTGGGGCGTTCACCGTGAACGAAATGGGCGGCGAGTTCGATACGTCCGCAGCGATCAATTCGGCTAAAACCCGCGTTTGGGGGTCTCGATCGTCATTGTCGTGGTTGCGCAAACGATCCAACAAAGAGGAGGACTGCTCGGGAGCAAGCGTCAGGGCGATATTGGAAAATTCGACTGTCCCTTTGCCCTCGAGGCGATTGTCGCTCCAAGCGCCAGTCAGGTCTCCGCTGATGTACGCCGAAAGAATGCGTTCGTCAGGCGGGGTGTCGTCCTCGAACTCCCAGGCGAACCAGCGGATCGCGTGGTAGGGGAGTTTGCTGAATGTTGCTGAAAACGAGATGCGTTCTTCTTGAGGCGTTCGTGTGAGAGATGCCGATAGCACTCTGTCGAATGGTCCGCTGGAAAGAGTTGAATCGGTTGTTGAATTCATTCGAGCGGCGCATTGAAAGGACAAGCTGCTGTCTTCGGAATTTTGCACAAAATCCAAGCTGGCGATTGTGGCGGACTCGGCTTCCCATGTTTCGCCCGTCCATGCCGATAACTGGATAGTACTGTTCACAATCTTTAACTGATGTAGCGAATATTCAGAATCGTTTTTCGGTTCCACGGTTTTGTCTTTTTCACGTTTGGACTCTTCCTCGTTCTCGTCTTCAGTTTCTTCAAACTGTTCGAGAAGTCTGCGAATTCTTTTAATGTTTGTTTTACCCTTTGAGTCGAGCGCATAGTGAAAATTAAGATTGGATATTGCGACATTCAGGTCCGGCTGGCTTTCTGGAATGGAGTAATGTTGATTGACGGTGATGTGTTGCGCGGAAAAAATATCAGACGATAAAAAGTGGTCCGTTCCTTTCATCTGAATATGATCAATCTTGATGATATCAGCGACAGGTTTGCGATCCGGAGATTTGACAAAATCTTGCAGTTGAATTTCGTCGATGGACAAAAACGCATTCCCGCTGTATTTGTCTTTTTTCTTCGACTCTACGGATATCGTTAAATCGATGATACTTGCTTGGGTAATATTGAGACCGGGAGAGGGAGAGTCATCGCGATGTTTAGTTGTTTTTTCCGAATCCGAATCTTCTATATTCTGTTCGCGCTTTTTTTTCTTCGGCACGTTTGTCGAACCGCTCTCAGATTGGTGTAAACTGATTTTTGGGCGATCGATTTGCAAATTGCTAAAATACCAATCGTCCGAATGGATAGATTTACCGTCTATTTGAAGTTCGACGGTGCGTGCTGAAAAGAACGGAAGAGCTTCTGGTTGATCGATGGGGCGACATTCAAGTTCCTCCAGTCGGATCGACATGTCCCAGAGTGAAAGATCGACGTCTTGTAATTCAAGACGGACTTGGTGTTTTTGCATATGACGAATGATAGTATTTTTTATGATGAGCGGGGCTGTCATGCGCAGAAATAACAAGCAAATCGCCGTGAAAATCAAGGCGATTGATACTCGTTTCTTCCATTTGTGATTAGTTGTGGAATCGCTTTTCATTCAACTGGCACATAATGATTTTTTTACAATCGAGCAAATAATTCGATCAAGCTTTTCGGCATAGGATTCTGCTGTGAATTTCCAACTGTTTTGTACCGCTTCTTGTTTGAGTCTTTTTCTCTCCGACGCGTTTTCTACTATTTCGATCATGCAAGCGATCAATTGATCGTTTCCTTCAAAGGGAAGGGTGCTACTTTTAAGTTCCAGATCAGGAGGACAACTGGCACTCAACAAAGCCGGAAGTCCATAGACAATTTGATTAATATAAACGCCTGGCACCTTTGAAATACCGTAATATTCTTCTGTCTTCCCGATCATAAATATGGATGGCGAGGGTGAAATAATAAAATCAGCAGCTTGCATGTGCTGTTCAAATTCTTCATAAGAAACGAATTGATCGAAAGTGCGTAAATCGATTCCGTTCTCTTTTACTTCGAGGCAGCGAGTATTTAGAAAATGTTTCTCATTTTCCCCCAATGCGGTTCCTAATAGTGTGAGCGAAGCTTTGTTTGGCAACCGCTTCTCGACTTCTAAAAACGCATCAAGAAGCTCTCGGTAGTCTCGTCGGGTGAAATCCACAATGCCGGGAATGATAAAAGAGAGCTTCTTGGAATTATCCTCCGCTTCATTTTTCTTTGTCGGATGATAAATTCCTGGGAAGAGTGTATGGACGGGTGGAAACTTCTTTTGACGATGGATATATTGGCGGAGATTTTCGCTCAAGACGCCGATCCCGGCTATTTGCTTTAATATTCGGCGCCGATTCCAATATTGTATAAATGTCGAACGCCCGTTTATTTTTATCGGATCTAACCAACAGTTAATATCGTGCAGGCAAAGAACGACTGGCAATTTGAGATGAAATTCGCTTAAAACAGCGAGGTTGAAATATACTTCGTCATAAAAGAGCACATCGACTGCGCGAGTTGCTTTCTCACTCAGTTCCCGCAAACCTTCAACGCCGTTACCCTTTTCGATGGGAACGATATCGACATGTTTGATAAATGGAAAACCATGTTTTTCAAATCGTTCTATTTGGGGGAGGCAGGCAAACAAGGTGACTGGAATGCCTAATTCTCCCAGGCCTTGGATCAAGGCTTCATAGATCAAATTATGCCCGGAAACACTGGCGAACAAACCCACGCGAATAGGGGGCATCATTAGACTCCCGTGTGCCCAAATCCACCGCTGCCTCGATCCGTTTCGTCCACCGATTCCACCGTGCGCCAATTGATTTGCTCGACGCGCGCGAGCACGAATTGAGCGATTCGGTCGCCGCGTTCGATGCGAAAAGCTTCCGTCCCCAAATTCATCAGGATGATTTGCACTTCACCCCGATAATCCGAATCGATGGTTCCCGGTGAATTCAGTACGGCGATTTGTTTGCGAAGAGCCAATCCGCTTCGCGGACGCACCTGGATTTCGTATCCAATGGGAATGGCGACCTTCAAACCGGTCGGGACCAAGGCGGCGCGCCCGGGTTCGATTTGCATTGGGTCATTCACGGCGGCGCGCACATCGGCGCCCGCCGACCCGGCAGTCTGAAACGAAGGCAAAGCGATACCTTCGCCATGGGATAAGACTTCGACAGCAACTTCCACGGCTTGAGTCAATGGTTGAATCCTTCCTGAGTTTAGCCCAGAATACCGCCTCGGTCGCCGGACGATTGAATTCCCGCGATGAATCGTTTCAAGGCATAGAAATCGTTACAGTACTTGGTTGCTTCTTCGAGAGTCACACGTTTCGAGCGCACCAAGTCCGCCAATCCCTGGTCCATGGTCTGCATACCATCTTCACGGCTTTGCATGACACCGGCCAGATCGGACGCGCGTCCGTCTTTGACCAACTTGGCGGCCACGGCGGTTAGGATCAGGATTTCCTGGGCTGCGCACCGTCCTTTGCCATCGGCGGTCTTAATCAGACGTTGAGTCACGACGGCCACCAGGTTCAAGGACAGTTGTTCGCGAATCAGGTCGTGTTCTTCGATGCCAAAGTTACCGGTGATACGCTGGATCGTGTGAACCGCACCGGTTGTGTGGAGTGTTGACAGCAGAAGGTGGCCTGTTTCGGCGGCTTTAATGGCGATACGGATTGTTTCCACGTCGCGCATTTCACCCACCAGGATGACGTCGGGGTCGGCGCGCAGGGCTTGGCGCAACGCCGTGGTGAAGGTGCCGACGTCGCGGCCCACTTCGCGTTGGCTGATGACGCATTTTTTGTTCGTATAGCGGTATTCGATGGGGTCTTCGACGGTGATGATACGTCGGGACTCGGTCGAGTTCAATTCATTGATCAATGCGGCCAGTGTGGTTGATTTACCCGAGCCCGTAATGCCGGTGACGAGCACCATGCCGCGATGGAAGAGGGAGATTTTCTTCAAAACGTCGGGCATTTGGAGTTCGTCGATCGATGGAATCTTGACCGGAATGTTACGCAGTGTCGCGCAGAGTTTGCTGTCTTGATAGTACACCACCACGCGAAAACGGGCGATGTTGTCGAGTTGATAAGAGCAGTCCACGCCGCGTTTTTCTTCCAGTTCGTGGCGCAGGTGATCGGGCATAATCTCCTTCAGCAGATCGCTCATGTCGCGGTGGGTCAGGGGTGGAGTTTCCACGCGTTTCAGGTCGCCGCGAATGCGGAAAAACGGCTGCACGCCCTCCATAATATGGATGTCGGAGGCGTTGTTTTGAACGGCTCCGCCAAAGAGCGCCTTGAAATTGATCATGTTCGATGATTCCTTCAGATTTACTTGGTTCCGGCAACCCGCGCGAATGAGATGACAAGCGAGGATTACGATGCAAAGCACGATTGGAAACTTTGCACGCAGCGAAAATCATCCCGTGACGAAGTCACTAGACGCAAGTGCAAGATTGGTTAAGTGAAATCGGATAAAGTCTTCTTGTAGTAAAAAAAAGAGAGGCCGCCGAAGCGGCCTCTCGAAGAAGAGTAAAAGGCGAGACCGGGGTTAGTTGTTCAGGGCTCCGGTTTTACCCACGAATGTTTGCCACAGACCTTGCGGGCGGTGAAGGAAACCGAGTTGGGCATTGAGGACAGGGGCGTCGAAGCCATTGAGCGAGTTTGAGGCGGCCACCCAGGCTTCGCCGAATTCGTTGATCTGAATCAGGTCGTCGGCGGCATCGCCATTCACATCGCCGGCCAACACCCACCAGCCATTACCCGTGTTGGGTTCCATGCGGAAGCCCGGTGCGCCCCAGTAGGCAGGCGGGTTAAAGAAGGTGCCCGTCGAAAGAACCGTGTACGCATCGTAGAATTCGGTGATCTGGCAAACATCGTCGCGGCCGTCGGCATTGAAATCGCCCACGACAAACGCGTAATTCGACCAGTTGTATCGGAAGCCCGTGGTTCCGGACCAGGCGGTGGCATTTTCAAAACCACCTGCGGCTTTGCCACGCGCAACCATGAAGGAGGCGTTGGTAGAATCGAAGCGCAGCAAGTCGTCGCGACCATCGCCGTTGAAATCGCCAACTGCGATCACGTTACCGCTGGCCGGATTGTGAACCACCGGCGGGGCGTACGGGAAACCGTTGACGGGATAATAGGTTGGGTTTGGAATCGAACCGGCACCGTTATTCAGACCTTGCCAGACGCCACCGTATTGGTTGACGAGAGCGAGGTCATCATAGTTATCGCCGTTGAAATCGCCGACCAGCACATCCACGTTCGTATTCGATACCGTGTAGCCACTGCCCTGTTTGGTTGGCGTGCCAAGCTGGCCGTTGCCCAGGTTGTTCACCGTCCAGGCCTCGCTCCATGGCGTAATGGTGACAAAATCCGTCAAGCCGTCGTTGTTGAAATCGCCGGGCAGAGTTTTCCAACCGGTGAATGGAGCATATTGGAATCCGGTGAAGTTCATGCGTGTGGCTGCGTTGAATGTGCCCGCTGTATTGACGCTCTGCCAGATATCCGTCGTTGGTGTCAGAACAAACAAGTCCTGGGCAATGCCGCCTTCTGCGCGGTTGACCGCGATAATCACGACATTCGCTTGTGCTTGACCATCGCCGTCGAGCGCACGGACTTCGATACTGTTGGAGCCAACGCCCAGTGGGGCATTGAAGCTGAAGGCGCTCCAATCGCCTGAGTCGTTATTCGCAGGCAGCCATGCGGTGCTGACAGATTTGCTGTCGAATCCGTTTTCTGTCGTTACGCGATAGTCCACGGTTGTTACGGCGACGTCGTCGCTGGCTGACCCCATTACCAATTGAGTGTTCGAGGCGTTGGGGACGCTGATGCCGGAAACCGGCGAAGAAATCGACAGCGTCGGACGGGCGGAATTGCGGGTGATGATGCGGACGATCGTGTTGCTGAGCAGGCCGGTTGCGTCTTCGGCTTCCAATTCAACTCGATTTGCGCCGAATGCCAGTGGCAAGTTGAAAGACCAATCGGTCCAATCACCCGAATCGTTGTTTACCGTGGTCCAAGGCCCAAGATTCAAGGCGTCCGGACCTGTGCGGTAACGAACGTCCACCACGGTGGAATCGTCGCTTGTCGCTGAACCGGAAAACAGGATCGAGGAGAAGCTGCTTGAAAGCGTTTGGTTTGTCGCTGGGAAGTATAGCGTCAAAGTTGGTGGCGAGATAATCGGAGGAGCTTCACGCGTCACCTCGACTTCTTTTTTGGAGCTGACCTGAGCCGAAGTATCGGTAGAGAAGACTTCAAATCTGGTTGTTCCGATGGGCACAGCGATATCCACACTCCATTGTGTCCAATCGCCGGAATCATTGTTCGGTGTTCCGTTTGCAACCAAGAGCGAATCATCCGGTCCGTAGAAGTTATACGTAACCGTTTGCAGGCCAAGGTCATCGCTGGCCGTGCCAGCGAAATGCACCGTGCTGGGGGCGTCGTGTGCTAAAACCGTTCCGGGAGGAGGCGATGTAATGGCAACCGACGGCCCGAGGTTGTCCGTCCGCGTTACCGTCAGTTTGGAATTGGCGTTTGGTTTTGCTTCACGACCCAAGGTGTCGCGAGCTCTGACTTCGATCGTGTTTTGTCCGTCCACAATGTCCCAATTGACCGACCACAGGCTCCAATCTCCGGATTCGTTGGTTGCGTCCATCCACAGCGATGTTCCTTCGCTGTTGATGCTGCGGTACTGCACAATCGAAATAGGAGTCGGGTGGCTGGCGGTAACCGAGCCGGAAATGAAAAGACTGTCGGTGGTTTGGGGAACATTCGTCGGGTTGCCCCCGCTGATGATGGCATAAGGGAACGGGCCATAGTCATCGTACAGCTCGATGGTTCGGCTGATGATCGATGGGTTGGAGGGATTTTGCGTGTCCTTGAATCGAACCTCGATGAGGTTTCCACCGCCTACAATATCGCCGTTGTAAAATGTTTCGGGCTGAAGTCCGGAAACGTCAAACATCCACCGGCTCCACGCGGGCTCCGAATCGTCGGAAATATCGATGGCTGAAGCATAATTCGATGGTGTTGGGAATGGAATTGCATCGGTTGCAGGAGGACGAACTCGGTACTCCACCGATCCAACCGATTCGAAATCGTCGGTTGTCGTGCCCACGAATTGATAGCTTGTATTGGTTTCCTCGAGTTGCAGGTCGATGTCGGGAGATTCAAATGCTCCCACAGGCGCGTTGTTGAGTTTGGCGATGACGTTGACCGCGTAAGGAAGACTGGTGAAATTACTGAAGTTGTATTGTAGATTCGTTTGAACGATGCTGGTTTGGGTTGGTGAAGTGAAAGTTCTTAGCGTCGCTTGAAAACTGAATGTTTGGGTGTCGCCTTGATCTACCAAGGTAGCGGGTTTGTAAGCGGAACCGTCCACGCCCAGAACCCGGTACTCTAGCTTCTGGATGCTGTTTCCATTTTCCTCAATATACCCGCTGAAATTGACTTTGGTTACGTTGTTCGGAACGTAAATTGTGTAAACGTTGTTGATAAATTCGCCTTCGGGAAGCTCCAGGATGATTTCTGGAGTCGCAGCAACGGGAGATTCGCGGAAAATCGTTCGTCTGGCGACAACGCTTGTCTGGCCCTGATCATCGATCGATCGAGCATAGACGTAGGTATTGGTTCCCGACGTTAATGGGATTTCGACGCTCCAGTCGGTCCAGTCTCCGGAGTCGTTCGTTACCGGTTGCCAGTTTTCCGGAGGCAACAAAGTTGGGTCGGTGATACTGGTGGATGACTGATATTCGACACCTGTAAGCGTTCCATCGTAATCGTCAGCGGTCCCGGTGAAATTATGAGTAGCTGTTGTTACGTGGACATCGTTAACGTTTGGCGTTTCAAAGCCCACAACAGGGGCTTGGTTGTTGCCCGATTCATTTTCGATATGAAGCGACCAGGAACGCAGGATGCCTTGGTCGTCGTTGTTGAGATCGACGAGCTTCAATGTCCAGGTGCCGTTGGGGTTTTGTCCGTCGAAGGCAGAGAAAAGATTCGCGGGTGTCCAAGCGCCCGAGAATGGGGCGTTTTCAACTCCCGATGTGGCGAACGGCGCAGCGGCTTCGTCGTCAAACAGGGTGTGGCAGAAGTTTCCGCCTCCCTGGCCGCCATTAGGACGATCAACGAATAACACGCTCGTTCCCGAGGGGGATGTCAGCGTCAATTTCAGGTCGCCAACCCACGAGTGAATCAGGCCGACGTTGTTTGATGTCGATGTGTCCGAGCACGGGCCATCGCCATCGAAACTCAAGTTGATATCTGCGATTGTGCCAGTCACCCCCGTGACTTCCAGGGTTGTTGTGACTCCCTGGGGATTGTTGTCCGGGACAGTGACGCTTAAATCGCGGAGGGAAAAAATTTGCAGCTCGGCGTTTGCCGTTGTTCCACAGGCCAATAATCCACCCACGGCACCGGCAATTAGCCACGACGCCAGCCGCGAACGCCGGGGGCGACGCGCTGGGTTGGTTCTCGATACGTTCTCACGGCCAGATTGTGGCATACTGCTCTCCATTAGTTCAGAAAATTCAGATGACGAGCTCTTCTTTGCCCGGCATCGCGAAATTTGCGGGAACCCCTCCGAGCTGGATCGCGCAAACGCTTGCACCGTCTCCCTCCGTTCCATTTCCTCCTGGTATTTGGAAGCCCGCAAAGGGCCTCCGTCTCAGTCGAATGGGGGACAATAATCGTCTAGGTTACGGCACGAGCCATTTAGAGCGCCCTGCGAGGATGTGTCCATGGGAAAATGACACTTAAAGGAATCCGCGCGGGGCAATTTCCGCTCTTCGCATCCAAAGGGTATAGCATGCGGACTGAACTGTCAGTCCGTTACCAGACAAATTCATCCTCCTGTACCTTGAAACCAGCAAGAGGCTGTGGCAATTCCATTGCCCACTGGACGCTCCGCCTGGAAGACAAAAACGAATGGTCTTCCAATGGCAAACTATTCGATTTTGCCGCCATTTTCGACATTTTCATTGGATCGAAGTTACTCACTTGAGCTTACCAACGCCCCCATCATCCGATCCATCGCCGCTATCCAATCGCAAACGCAAGTGGGCGAAGCGCGTGGCGATAGGTGTGGGAACGCTCGTCGTTCTGGCAGGCCTGGCCGTCTTGTTGGCGCCCACGCTTCTGACGAGTTCGACGGCAGAAAGCTGGATGGCTCGTATGGCGAGCGAGCAGTTGGGCGAATCGGTCGAGCTCGAAGGTTTCGACTTCGGATGGCGCACGCCGCTTGGGATCGAGCGACTCGCTTTAGGATCGCAGGCTGCTCCTATCGTTGAAATTCGTGGAATTTCGCTTCCGCAAACCCTTTGGCGAACGTTGCGAGACCAGCCCTTTGATGCTTCCGATCTTGAGATTCAGTCTGTTACGGTTCGGGTGACGCGATCCGCCGACGGGCAATGGAATTTCGATCCGATGTTGGCAGCGCTCGCGAACCGTCCCTCTACTGGCGAGACGAAGACGACGAGTACAGAGCCGAGTCCGCTGCCATTGGCTGGGGCAGGTGTCAATATTCACAACTTGTCATTTGTGTTGGATGATGAACAAACAAATAACGTTTTGAAATTGGACGAGGGATTCTTTCAGGTGGATTGGCCAGAAGGAATTCAGCCCGTAACCCTAGATATGGGAGGCGTTTGGGACCTGAATGAGCAGGTGTTTCCTTGGGATGTTCGCGGCAAGTTAGAATCGTGGATTGACAAGGATAAATACTTGACTATTGATCGGGCAAAATTGACCGTCAGTAGCGATGGCATGATGGGTCCGCAGCAAATAGCGGATGGCGGTTTTTATTCGCATTTTGAGGGAGGCGCTGAGCCAAATGCCCAAGTGCGCGTCGTGTTGCCTCTGAAGCATGTGAGGGAATTGTTGTCGGATTCGCCCTGGTCGGAAAGTATCGAGGATTTGGGGGGAGAGGTTGATTTGTTGGTGTTGGCGACGTTGCCAGAAGACACGAAATCGCTCCAGGCAACTGTGGATTTCAAGGGTCGAGAGATGCAGGGGGCGATTCGGGCAGGCGAGTGGTTGATTCCGTTGATGGATGTCTCGGCGCAGGTGGAAGCGTCGCTCGACATCGAGTCGCAATCGCTTCGATCTGCTCGACTGAACCTTGATGTGGCGGAGCAGCGTCTTGCGGCGGATGCGCTATGGGGCGAGGCGGGGCCCGTCGAGATTCCTGAAACGGCTCATGTTACATTGGATTTGGATTTCGCCCAATTGACCTCGCTGGCGCGGGCTTCTGCTGGGCTGGAACAATCGCCGATGCTTGATGGGCAATTGCGGCTGGATGTGAAATTGGACTCTAGCCATCAATTTCAAGCGGATTGCCATTTTGCCCCTCGAACGGTTTTCACGCTCGAACCGTTCGGGCAAAATCCCGAGTGGCTTGGGGCTCAAGGTCTCGATCTTTCGCCGTTGGCGTTGGATTTGAGTCTAGAAGGATCGGGCGACCTGGAAACTCGATCGTTCCATTTGTCTTCCACGAAAATAGAGAGCCCGTTGATGAAGGGAGTGTCGTTATCTGCAGAAGGCAATTTGCCCGTGGATGGCGCGCCCAGTGGGTTGGCTCGCTTGAGTGGCGAATGGAATCTTGGAACCATTTACGAGGCCGCTGCACCGGTGCTGGCGGGGTCTGAGCTCGAAGGATTGACGGGCGTCTTGAAATTTAACGGTCAAGTCGAGCAATCGGTGGATGGGGAGTTGCAAACTGAGGGGTCAATGACGGTGGGGAGCCTAGTGTTAAAAATGTCCGGCTGGGAATGGCAAGAACCGGAAACCGAAGCGGCTTGGCAATTGTCCTATAATCCCGAGAGCGGTGAAGCGCATGTTGCGCAGTTGCGTGTGGCGGTTGCGGAAGGAGCAATTGATGTATCGGGCACGGCTGGGGCAAAGAGCGTGGATTTGAAATCGAACACGAGGTTGAACGTGACGGCTTTGATGGAAACGAGTCGGCAATTTGCAACTGTCCCCGGCGATTGGACGGGTGTGATGGCGTTCGACACGTCGGTGAGAGGCACGCCGGGCGAGGAATTGGCGATTGGACTCGATGTGCGAAGCGATGAACCGATTGCCGCGCGACTGGAGGAGGTTGCTGCGTTTGAAGGAGACATTGGAGGGAGCGCCGAAGCGACGATGCGTTGGACGGATGGTCGGTTGGCACGGATCGAAGCGGCGTTTGCCGATTGGCGGGCAGGCGAAATCGGCGGGTTGTCCGGTTCAGGCGCGGTGGACTTTGGCGAGCCAATGCGTTGGGCAGGACGCTCTGTTTTGGAAGTGAACGTTGGGAATGTACTGGGCGTTGTGGATCCGGCGATTTGGGAAGCGCAGGAGTTGGAGTTTCTGGCGGACGGCTCGACGGCGCTGGGGGGTGAGTTTTCCGGCGTGTGGAGTCCAGAAGGTGGCGTGCGCGATGTGAAAGTGAACGGCGCGTGGGAATCGGAAATTGCCGCTGTGGAATTTGCCAAAGGAGGTTTGGCCGGTTGGGTCGAAGGAATAACCGACCGACACGCGTTTACGTTTCAATGGTCAGGAGGCGATGATACCCCAACTTGGCGCGATGAGTGGGAATCGGGTTTGAGTGGTGGAGGAGTTGATCCCGGCATGGAATGGGGGGCGTTAAACGCGGAGGCCAGTCTCGAAGGGAATGCGGATGGGAAAATTCACGCGCGGTTGACGAAGCTGGCGCTTGCGGATTTGACCGTTGCCAGTGGGCAGGGTGAAATTGTGTTACCGAGTATTGAGACAAGCGGCGCAGGAGCGTTCGATTCCGGTACGCAGCAAACCGTGTTGGAGTCGCTGATGTGCAAAGCCGATGGCTTGGGGGACTTGAATGCAAAAGGGTATTTCGACCCGGTGAAAATGAAGTGGGGGACGGAGACGGTAATCGGGGTGGAGGATTGGGGCGCAGTGGCGAATTTGATCCGGCAGTTTGTGCCGGAAGAAATCTTTATTCCTGTGCTCGAGGGACGGAGCCGGTTCGAGGCGAATGTGCATGGGGGCGATTGGATGTTACGGTCCGATCATGAATTGCCGGTGGCGGGAATGGTGTCGATTGAAGCCGAAAATTTTGGAATGCAAATGGACGACGGGACGGAAATCGATGGGGTGGATGCGAAACTGAGTACGGAAATCGACGAAACCGGGCGGTTGGCTACTTGGAATGCGTCGATGTTGATGAATCGATTCCACAACGACGCATTGGAAAACAAGCCGCTATTGAATCTGCAACTCCAGATGCACGGAAGTGTGGAAGATTGGGATCGCGCGTTGGTGGAAATCGATCAGTTCGAGATCCCGAATTATGAATTACGCGCAACCGGTGAATTGCAGGGGGATGGTCTTTGGGAGGCGGCTCGGATGGGGACGGAGTGGGAAAATATTTTGAATGTCATGCATCTGTACGGTGAAGTGCGTGCGGACGAACGGTTAAACGGAGTTTCGGGATTCATGCCGGAATTGGCGGCGGAGGGCGATGCGCGCGCAACGATTACCATGCAAGTGCTTCCCGCCGAGCATGTCGATATTTCAGCTTTGTTGGATATACAAAACGCCGGTATGCAATGGGCGGATATGTTTCGTGCTTCTGGCGCAACGGGTACGTGGGAAATGGGGCGTCGGTGGGTGTTACGAGAAGGTGCGCGCACAAAGTCGATCTATACTCCCGGACGAGTTGACATCGCTCACATGATGTTTCAGAAGCCGCCGGTTCAAGTGAATATGAATGATAGTTATGTGACGTTGCATTCAAACGATGTGGGAATGACAGCGAATTTGACAATTCGTGATGTTCTTGGGGGAGCAGCCACATCTGCATGGACGTTAACGAAGAGGGACGGAGACCCGGTGATCAATGGACAGTTTCAGTTTACGAATGCGGATTTAGGTGGATTGTCCGGTGAATCGCCGGAGAAGCCTAATCGTGATCGCGAATTAAGTGCAGTGGGTAGTATGAATTGGAAGATGCGTGATGTGAGTGGAACGCGTTTTTTAGAGGATTTGAATATTAACGCGCAATCGACTTTTGTGGGTAAAGGCGCCATGCGAACAATTTTGGATGTGATGGATTCCAACGGCGACGATCCGCGTTTCCAAAGTGCGAAAATGGCATTGCGATTGGGAACGCCAACCAAAGCGGAATTTAGCTTGGTAAATTCATTAATCAGTTTTGGATCGGAGTTGCGATTGCCAGCGGGAATTCGTGTGCCATTGCCGATTCTAGATCGCGAACCGCTTGGGGATTTGGCGGAAGTTTATGAATTAGACGATAAATCCGATGTGATCGAATTAACGCGGTGGGGATTGTTGTTATTGTTGGCGGAGGATTGGCGTACATTGATGGAAACGATGAATCAACACGAGGCTACACCATGAAACGATTTCAGGGACGCAGACATATTTTTGCCAATGGCGTTGTAATGCTGGGATTGGTGTTAATGTTGACAGGCTGCTCGGGCAGTTTGTTGGACTTCAATTTGTTCATTGTTGGCGAGCAAACTTCGCTGGAAAAACAAGTGCTGGGAACCTATAGTTCGTTGGGCGAGGATTTGCTTGTGTATAGTAGCGTTCGCGGTGTGGACGAAGAAGGGAATTTGCGCCTGCCACCCGAAACGACGGAAAGCGAGCGAACAGCATTTGAGGCAATGCGAAATCGGGAGTATAATCGCGATGATATCGAGTTGATTTTAAGGACAGGTGTTGCAGGTGAAACGAATGATGGTAAGTTGGTGCCGCGAGAAGGGAATCTTTCTGCGACAGGATTGAGTCGTGAAACGATAGTGCGGATTTTTGAAGAGGAAAATAACGATCGGGAAACGATCTTGAATCGTTTGATGCAAACGGCGGATGGAGGGACGGAAAATGCGGAAGAAATTTCATGGATTTTCGCAACGCTGAATCATGATTTGGCGCCGGAAGGTAGTTGGATTCAACGCCGTGATGGCAGTTGGAGCCGCAAATGAAAGTTATTTCTGCCCACGGAGTTTTGGTAGTTGCGGGTTTGCTGGCGAGTGGACTGCAAGCTCAGTCGCTCGGGGGGACGGAGAAATATTCTAATCTGGAATACTTAACAACAGAACCGGAAGATGATGAGAGTCCGGTTTTTTCACCCGACGGCAAGTGGATGGTTTTTGTTTCCAATCGTACGGGTGATCGTGATATTTATATTCGCCGTTTGGATCAATATCAACTGGAGCAGCCAAAAGCCCTGGCGCCGAATGCGGCAGACGATACCGAACCTGCCTTTTCCGTGGATGGGCATTGGTTGGCATGGAAATCCATGCGGGAAGATGTGTTTGGCGATATTTGGGTAATGCAGTTTCCGAATGGCGAACCGTTTTGTGTGACGGAACGGGGACGGAGCGATTCGTCTCCTCGTTGGATTGTTCGGGGCAAAAAGCAAAGTTTGTTGTATCAGGTCGAAGAAGACAATTCGGAACCCAAATGGTACGTTACCGATGCGGGTGATTGGAAATCTACTTTGTGGGAACACCCGGTGGAGATTTCCAACAATTTGCGTTTGAATTATGAAGACGATACCAATGGGGACGGAGTCGCATCGCATGAAAGTGGCGATGACCCCAGCGTTTGGATTCAATCGGATGAATCGACTGTATGGCGGCAATTGACACCGCCCATGAGGGGATTGAATTCACCGGTTTTGCACGAGGGAAAATTGGTTTTCAGCGCACGTATGAATGGTGGATTGGATATCTTTCGCGCAGTAAAACCATTTGAGGTTGCGCAAATAAAGGATGCCGAAGACGCGCTTGAACAAGCGCGGGAAATGTGGAGGAACAATCCGTTTCGTCCTTTTGATGCAGTTGCATTGGCGCGCCAGGGATTTTTGCTCGAACCTGCAACGGAAAGTGGGCAGAAATGCGCGATGTTGGCAGCATCGATTCTGGAAAGTGTCAAACGACCTGAACAAGCATCCATGATGATTAAGTACGCGGGACGACAGTCTGCTGCGACGCCCGACATTGCTGCCGAGTTGCAGTGTCGGCGCGCTGTGCTGGAATTGATTGTGTCCCGACGCCGAGGGGATGATGAGGCGCGTCGAACGGAATTGGCTTCTCAAACCTATGAAATATTACAAAAAGTATTTATTCAAACGGAATTGAGTGTGTCGCTTCGGGCACAGGTTGGTTTGTGGTTGGCTCCGTTGGCGGAAAGTGAAATGGGGACGGAGGATGCACTTGAGATATTAATGCAAACGGAAGAGTTGAAAAATGCGCCTGTTGAAACGCGTGCGCGTGCGGCTCTTTTTCGTTTGAAGCTCTCGTTTAGTCATGTGGGAGGGAATTTCTATTCTGCTTTTCAGGAGTTTGCACGAAAATATCCAACAGCTCATGCAGTGCATGAAGACGCGGCGCGTGAATTCGCCCAATATATCGCAACCGGCGATTCCTTGGATTCCAATATTTTGAATTTGAGAGATGCTTATTCTCGATTTGCGAATTACCCCATCTTTCAAGCGGTTTTAGCCACCGAAGAGGCAGAGTTATTTATTAACGCAGGTCGCATCGACGAGGGACGGAGTGCTTTGGGTGCCGCAATCGCTCATCGTGAATCGGCGCCGCGTGTCGCAGCACGTGCATCATTCCGTTTGGCAGAATTGCAGACAAACCAGCGTGAATATGTTGAAGCGATGCAGACGTACGAGTCGGTGGCCGAAAATGTGCGCAATCAATTCTTTGCTGAATCGCCTCGATTTTATCGCGAAGCGCGCGAAGGGTTTATTCGCGAATTTCTGGCCAAAGGTTACGATGAACTACGTTTGAATGACGCTTATCTGGCCCGTTCTACGTTTAAAGAGTTGATTGATGCGGAACCGTATCTTACCGAGGCATGGCGTGGTTTGATTGATGCGGAATCGCGCGTTGGGTTGTTGGATCGCGAACGTTTGAAAGAGTTGAAACGGGAGACGGAGAACAAGCCGAATAGTTCGCTGGCTTGGTATGTTTATGGGTTGGCATTGACGTATGAGGATCCTGCTTCTGTAAAAGCGATAAAGATGTTAGAACGCGCGATTGCGTTGGATGGGTCGATTCCATATTATCATCAAACTCTTGGTTTTGTGTACGAAATGCGAGCGCGTACGGAAAATAGACGCGACAATTGGGGACGCGCGTTTTCGGAATATCAGCGTGCGTTGGCGTTGACGGATGTGAGCGGTCGTCCAGCGGATTACGCACGTTTGTTGATCAATACGGGGAACGCGGCTTTTGCATTGGGGACGCATGCGCGTGCGGCTGAATATTATCAACGTCGATTGGATCAGGCGGTTCGATTTGATGATCCGCGAACCGAATATTTGATGCTGCGTCAAAAAGGAATCGCCGAATTTCGTACGTTTCAACCGCGTATGGCAGTTGCTGCATTTTCAAATGCCGAGCAGGTTTTGAAAGAAATTCATGAACGTGGGCTTGTGGAAGATGAGGCGTATCATTCGATGGGGACGGAGTTGATGGATCGACGCGCGTTGGCATTGATGGATGCGGGGGCGTATCGTGAGTCGGCGGATTTGTTTGGCGAGGTGGCGAACCGGCAAGCGACGAACTCGTTGAATCGCGTACGCGCTTTGAGAAACAAGGGTTTTGCTTTGCATCGTTTTTCGCTGCAACAGCGGGGGATAGAACGCATTCGGATTCGAGGTGAGGCGCTATCAAGTTTGCGTAATGCGTTGGAACTTGTTCAGTCAGATGATTTGAAAATTCCAAAGTTAAATTCAGGGACGGGGTTTTTCGGTTTGAGCATGGCAATGTCTTCGAGTGACGAAGGCGGCGCGGCGTTGGAATTTTCAAAAGAAGATGAGGCGCGATTGCTGCGAATGGGAATTGCGCGAATGGAATTAGAGTCTGGAAATGCTCGCGATGCAGCCGTTGAATTGCGTGCTCAATTGGATTCGTTTCCAACATTGAACGATAAAAATCGCGCCTATATGACAACGGCGCGTTTGATTGCATTCGACCAATTGGCTCGGGAAGAAGAACGCTTAGGAAATCGTGCCGAGGCGGTTGAATCTCTGCTGCAAGCGCTGCAGGCAACACGATATGAAATTGATGGGATGGAGATCATTAATCCCAACGGTTTGTCGCGTGTTTTGATGCATTTTGTCGAGGTGGTTTTGTCAGGGGACGGAGAACTTGTGAAAATTTCCGGTCTGAAAAAAACATGGTTGGGAAATCGGATTGAATCGTCTGGTGATTTGGAGACGTTGGATGAATGTCTGAAATATGCGTTGACGTTGCGCGAAGAAGGGACGGAGGAATATCTTCTGCAGATGCCAGCCGATCGTGCACGATTGCTGTTGGGACGTGCGTTGTTGGCTGAACGTGCTTTCGTTGAAAATCAAGACGATCCAAATATTTCAACTATTCATGCACGACGCGCGGAGACACTCGCTTCGCAAGTATTAGATCAATTAAAGTTGCCGGGCGCTGATCAAGAAGCAAAACGTATGGCTGTGTTTGCATGTGCCTTGCGCGTTCGTCAAGTATGCCGTTTTCAACCAGATCGTCTCGAAATAATACTAGCGAACACACGTCGTACATTGCAAAAATATGGATATTCCGATTTGTTGTGGTGGATTGACTATCAACGCTATATGACTTCACCAGAAAATGAAAAATTGGAAATAGCATTAACTATATTAGAGGAGTTGGAAAGTAATATTCCAGTTTTGAGTTCTGAAAATGTTCTTTCTGCTGCTGCTTTAATACGAGAATTGGAAAATCGCACCGTCGCGCATGCCATGGAAGAGAATAATTGGGAGCTGGCGCTTGAACGGACAGAGCGTTGGCGTGCTGTTGAACTGGCGCAGTATTCCAGCGCAATGACTCCGTCCCCGCGACTGTCGGACGGAGAAGATGCGGAATGGTTATCAACGGCGTTGAAGCTGCGGGAAACCTATCGAGATGCAATTCGTCGGTTGCGGGAAGCTTCTCCTCTCTCAGATCCCAAGGGTCTTCTCGATGCGCTTGAACAAGCAAAGTCACAATACTCGAAGCAGTTAAAGTCTGGCCGTGAGGCTTGGTTGCCCAGTGCCGGTTTGTTTTCCCCAATACCGTTGAAAGTCGATAATCCTGTTCATGCATTAATGGATGCGGTCGCGTTGCCTGTGACGCCTGGATTTATTCTTTCAACATCTAGTGGGGTAGTCGTATGGACAGAATCGGATGTTCGGCGGGTTCATTCTATCGACGAGTGGAACAATGTTAATAATAAAAAATCGTTATGGTTTGTGATGGGAGCTCCTTTGCCGACCGGATGGTCTGTCGATGGAAATATAGTAAACGTGTTAATGTTACAAACAACGATTCAGTCCATGCAGGAACTATACTTTGAAACGGGTGCTTCTTATGCGTCCTGGCCGTTGGAAAAAGATTCAGGCGTATTTGAGACCGAGGCAAGTTCAACGGTTGAAAAATTACAAATCACCCCCGATGTGGAGCCAGTGTCTGTCGATCCCATGAATTGGATTCTGGGGGATACAAACGAGACCTTGGGCTCATTGCTGATAGAGAATCCTGATTTGAATGAATTGGCGTTGAATTTGGATCATTCGTTTCCTGCCAACTATGGCGACAAAAATTGGCGAGCGAAGGCGCTTGCTTCCATGTCGGCGCAACAGGGATTGCGCTCTTTGTCTATTGAATCGGAAAAATGGAATGGTGTGTCTTTTCATGCGAGTGAACTGCCGGAAATGGCTCAGGATTACCTTTGGGCCAGTACGGGTTCGGTTCGGTATTATTTAACGGATAAAGTTGATTTGCCCAAGGCTCTTTTACATGCACAGCGTGTACATTATCTGCGCAAGGCATTGGCCATGTCTGATGATGATATTGTGGAATCGGGGATCTTGCTTGCAGATATTCAAAGTCAGTTGAGTTTGAAAGTGAATGCCGTTGAAACGATGAAGGAAGTGTTGGATCTACTCGAAAATCAAGGCGATGAAGAAAAAACGTTAATCGCTTTGAAACTCATGGCTTCCTATTTAGTCGATGCAAATCGTCCTTTGGATGCGGCTGAGAAATTGCGTCGGGCGGAAGAAAAATACTTCGCATTGGGAAGCGATGACGATGTCGCCGAGATGATTGCTCGACAGGGTGTTGCGTTTGAAAATGCAGGTAAATACAATGATGCCCTTGATCAATATCATCGGGCGTTAACCAAATTCGATTCGCTGCATCGTGAGCGGGATGCAATAGAACAGTTACGTCGAATTGGTCGTGTCTATTTACAAAAACTCAGTAATTATCCCAAAGCGGAAGAAGCATTTTCTCGTGCGTTGGCGCGTGCTAAACAAAGTGGGGACGGAGATATTGTTGTTTTGATAACGTTGGATTTGGCACGTGTGGACGAGCGATTAGGGAGGTATGACGCGGCGATTACGTTGGCAGAGTTAATGGAAGAAAAAGCGCGCGAAACCGGCGCGAAACTTTTGCAGACCGATGCGTTGCTCGTTCGAGCGTTTGTCGAATGGGCACGCGGCGATTATTTCGAAGCATTCAAGGCACAGCGTCAGGCCGTTGCGATTGCAAACGATTTAGACGACAAACCGTTTCAAATTATTGCGCATAATGATGCGGGCTTGATCTATTGGACGTTGAACGATACGGAAGCTGCGTTGCGTGAATACGACGCGGCGTTGTCCATTGCGCGAAAGGAATTATTTCCGGGCGAAGTCGCTTCTACATTAAATAATCGCGCGTTGGTGTATCGCTCAATGGGTCAGTACGATGAAGCATTGCGTAATTTGAATGAGGCGTTGGAAATTGACGAACGCCAGGCTAACCTTTGGGGTCAGGCGTATGCGCAGCGAAATATCGGGATGACATATTTGCAGCGAGGCGATGCTGCGGAAGCAATCAAGCCGCTGAAATTTGCCAGGAACACGTCGGCAGATATCGGCGATCGTACCAATCGTGCAAAAGCAGTATTGGCGTTGGCCGATGCTTATTTTGCCACGGGGGACGGAGAAGGGTCTCTCGATGTTTATGAGGATGCGTTGCAGGAAGCGCGCGCATTACCATTGCCGGAAGTGGAATGGCGTGCGTTATATGGTTTGGCGCGCGTCGCGCTTGAAATGGGCGATGGCGTCCAAGCGCGCACGCGTTTAGCGGAAGCGATCAATGTTGTCGAAAAAATGCGCGCTCGTATTCGCGTCGAAGAATTTCAGGATGGTTTTTTGCTCGATAAACAAGAGCTTTACGACGAAATGATTTCGCTACTTCTGGATGAAGGAGATGTTGTCGAGGCGTTACAGTATTCCGAACGTTCACGCGCACGACATTTTATCGATTTGCTTGGGAATACGAAGTTGGATCTGGCGTCGGTAAAGAATCAAAGCGCATTAGAACGTGAAGAGAAGTTGCGCGCGGAAATCGAACGGTTGGAGAAGTTGGCGAATTCTTCTTCGGCGGAGGAGAAAGATGCCGTTGTCGAACAATTGCGTGAAACGCGACGTTTGTATTCCGAATTCCTGATCGAGTTGCGGGCGTTTAATCCTCAGTTGTCGAACTTCGTGGAAGTTTCAACGCTCGAACCGGCGGCGCTTCAGTCATTGTTAGACCAGGGGACGGTGTTGCTTGAATATCATGTGCTTCCCGACGAATTGACCATTTGGGTGGTTTCGCGTGAACGTATTCAAGTGGTCCGCGTTCCCGTTCGTCGCGATGAACTGACCGCTCGTATTTTTACCTATCGTCAACGGCTGCAAAATTTTGCGCGTGTGGAAGAAGAAAACGCAATTTTGTCGCAATGGCTTTGGAATCCGGTTTCCGCATTGGTTGGTGATGCAGAACGTTTGGCGATTTCGCCGCATCGCGAGTTGCACTTAATGCCGTTCGCTTCGCTCCGAACGGCGGATGGTTATTTGATCGATCGTTTTGCGCTGTTTCACACACCCAGCGCCAGCGTCTTGCAATATACGATGGGCCGCAGACGTAGTGAGCGTAACAATCGTGTGTTGGCTATTGGAAATCCGGACCTGGGGACGGAGGCGTTGTCGCTTCCGTTTGCACAAAAAGAAGCCGAGCGAATTGCGTGGACTTTTCCAGATGCCGATGTGATCACGGGTCGCGAAGCGACCGAGACGTGGGTAAAGCAAAACGTCGCTAACTATGGTATCGTGCATTTGGCCTCGCATGGAGAGTACGATCCGTCGATGCCGTTGATGTCTTCGATTCTTTTGTCGAAAGATGGTGAAAACGACGGTTTGCTGACAGCGGACGAAGTATTTTCGCTCAGTTTGAACGCCGACATGGTAGCGCTTTCCGCGTGTCAATCGGGTTTGGGTCGGCTGAGCAATGGCGACGATGTGGTGGGATTGAACCGTGCGTTTGTCTATGCAGGGACGAGGCAGATTCTTTCAAGTCTATGGCGCGTGGACGATGTTTCGACTGCCGTGATGGTTAAACACTTTTACCGCAACATGCCGACAATGGACCGAGCCGAAGCGTTGCGCCAGGCGCAACTCGAAACGCGACGCCGTTATCCACATCCGGCGCACTGGGCGGGATTGACGTTGAGCGGAGATTGGCAGTAAGAAAGGCGAAAGGATGAAGGATGAAATTTGGAAAGTGGCGTTCGGAATGCGAGTGGCGAATTTTGTGTAAAAGCGCCAAGTTATGTTTAATTATGTTCTTAGGAACTTGAATATCATTTTTGATGAAGCAAGTGGGTTCAGTTGTTCTTGCGCACGGGTCCGGTCATGCGGCACTAAACGCTGTTGCGTATGAAGCAATCGCCAAGTCAAACCACGAAAGGACGTTTTTCATGTTGGGACCTATTGATCCGCGCGATGTGCAGTTAGCCGATGTGCTGGTGAATTATTCGGTGGCAGCAAAACCGGGCGATTTGGTGTATATTGAATGCATCGGAGCCGACACGATGCGTCTCGGCGCGGCGTTGGTTGAAGCGACGACGCGCGCGGGAGCTGCGCCGTATTTGCATTATACGGATCACGAAATCCAACGCCGCATGATAATGGAAGCGGACGAGTGTTCGCTCAAGCGGCTTGGCGCGTTTGAAAAAATCCAAATGGAAGATACGCAATGCTACATTGGCATTCGTGGATCGGACAATATTTTCGAGCGATCCGATATTCCGCGCGAACAATCGGATTTATATAGTAAGCTGGTGTATCGTCCGGTGCATCTCGATATTCGGGTGAACAAAACTCGTTGGTGTGTGTTGCGTTATCCGAACGCCTCGATGGCGCAATTGGCTCAAAAATCCACCGCGGGATTTGCCGAGTTTTATTACCGCGTGTGTTGCGTGGATTACGCGCGCATGGCTGAGGCCGCCAAGCCGCTCAAGGACTTGATGGCGCGTACCGATCGCGTGCGGCTTGTGAGCCCGGGGACGGAGCTTGCATTTTCGATCAAGGACATTCCCGTCGTACCATGTTGCGGCAATCATAATATTCCTGACGGCGAATGTTTCACGGCGCCCGTGCGCGACAGCATCAACGGCGTTGTGCAATTCAACACGCCAACGGTCGAAGGGAACTCGCAGCAGCCGTTTGATAACATCCGCCTTGAATTCAAAGACGGCAAGGTCGTCGATGCGCGTGGGGCGAATGCGGAACAAACACGCAAGTTGAACGAGGTACTTGATCGCGACGAAGGCTCGCGTTTCGTGGGCGAATTCGCGGTTGGATTCAATCCGGGCGTGCTGGAGCCGATGCGCGATATTTTGTTCGACGAAAAAATTTGCGGCAGCTTTCATATGGCGCTTGGCAACGCGTACGAAGACGCCTTCAACGGCAATCGTTCGGCGTTGCATTGGGATTTGGTTTGCATCCAACGCCCGGAATACGGCGGCGGCGAAATCTGGTTCGATGATGTGTTGATTCGCAAGGATGGAATCTTTGTTTTGGATGAACTGAGGGGCTTGAATCCCGACGCGTATCAACTTTGAAATTAAAGAAAAGAGAAACCACAAAGGCTCGGAGACACGGAGGGGTCACGGAGGAAAACCAAACGAATATTTTAGTGGGACTAGGAGATAGTTTGAATCTCTGCGTCTTTGCGACTCTGCGCGAAAAAATAATCTTTTGTGTTTTCTTTGTGTCTTCGCGTAAAAAACTTAAGAGGTTCCCATGACATTAAATATATTATCTCGAACGAAACTTAATTCGCATGTGAGCAGGGCGGCGGCGTTAGTTGTTGGAGCCGCGCTCTTGGCTTCGTGCGCATCAACAGGGGGGAGTCCTATGTCCGGTAAATCCGCCGCCAAGCAGAAGTTCGCGCAGTCGGAAATCGTGGTGGATGGGGCGAAAGTCACCGTTGGGAATGCACGGTTCACGGTGCTGACGCCGCAGTTAATTCGCATGGAATGGTCGCCCACGGTAACGTTCGAGGACCGTCCGTCGTTGACGTTTATTCACCGCGACTTGCCCACGACGACCGACGAAGCGGGCAATACGTTCGTTCATTCCACCAGCGATGTTCAGAAACTCGATGTGCGCGCGACGTATGATGGCGAATGGATTCAGATTCAGACGGGTCCGTTGGTGCTGCGCTATCAGGACGGTAGCGGCGCGTTCAATCCCGATAACCTCGAGGTCGCGTTCGCCGTCGATGGGGAAAAACAATTCTGGCGTCCAGGAATGAAAAATCCCGGCAATCTGGGTGGGACGATACGCACACTCGATAGCGTAAATGGCTCCGTCCCTCTTGAACGCGGCATACTTTCGCGCGACGGGTGGGCGCTGATCGATGATTCGCGGCGGGTGCTCTTCACGGATGACACGTTGACGGCAGCGGAGCAGCGTCCGGGCGGGGGAGCACAGGACCTTTATTTCTTTGGACATGGTCACGATTATCTGAAGGCGCTGAGTGATTACACCGCTGTCGCGGGCGAAATTCCTCTGCCGCCGCCGTACGCGTTTGGCTCGTGGTGGTCGCGATACTGGTCGTATTCCGACGTGGATTTTATGGATTTGCTGCAAGAATTTCGACGCAACGATGTGCCGCTCGATGTGTTGGTGATCGATATGGGGTGGCATTTGGATGGGTGGACCGGCTACACGTGGAACAAAGAATTATTCCCCGACGTGCCGGGATTTTTGAATTGGACAAACGACGAAGGATTGCGCGTAACACTGAACCTGCACCCTGCCGATGGTGTGGCAAAGCACGAGGATCAATTCCCCGCCATGTGCGAGGCGATGGGTCTTGATCCTGCCACGACGGATCGTGTGCCGTTCGATTGTACGGATTCGAAATACATGAAGGCGTATTTCGATATTTTACATCATCCGTACGAAGACATGGGGGTGGATTTCTGGTGGATTGACTGGCAGCAGGGGACTCAGTCAAAAATCCCCGGTCTCGATCCATTGTTCTGGCTGAACCATGCACACACCCAGGACATGGCAATGCGCGGCAAACGCCCGATGATTCTCAGCCGATGGGCTGGATTGGGCGGGCATCGTTATCCGCTTGGTTTTTCCGGCGATGTGTATAGTTCCTGGAATTCGTTGGCGTTTCAGCCACCGATGACGGCCACAGCAGGCAACGTTGGTTTCGGATATTGGAGCCACGATATTGGCGGCTTCCAACCGGGAGAAGTTCCGCCCGAAATGTATGCGCGTTGGATTCAATGGGGTGCGTTCAGCCCGATTTTGCGCACGCATTCGTCGAGTAATACAAACGCCGAGCGCCGAATTTGGAAATTCCCGAAGGAAGTCTTCAATAGCGCACGGTCGTTCTTTCATCTGCGCGACGAACTCCGTCCCTATATTTATTCGGCCGCTGCTCAAACTTCAAAAAATGCGCTTCCGATCTGTCGCCCGCTTTATTATTTCTGGCCAGAGTTGGACGAGGCCTACGCGCATACCGACGAATACATGTTCGGCGATCATTTCCTTGTCGCGCCGGTTGCCTTGCCCATGAATCCGGCGACCAAGCTTACAACCGTGCGCCTGTGGCTGCCGCCCGGAACATGGACGAACTGGTTTACCGGCGAGACGTTCGATGGTCCCGCCAATATCACGCAATTGGTGCCGCTCGACGAAATGCCGCTCTTTGTGCGCGCGGGAGCGGTGATTCCAATGCGTCCGCGGGGAACAGTGGAAGACCTTCTTGGCGATCAAATTGTTTACAATGTTTTCCCTGGGGCGAACGGTTCCGGTTGGGTGTACGAAGACGACGGCGAATCGCTCGGTTATCAAAAGGGTGATTTTTTCATCACAAATATTCAGGCAACGCACACCGATCATGCGACGATGATTAAAATCACGCCGGGTGGCGAAGACTGCGGAGCCAGCGGCAATTGGACGCCGGTGAACTCGCGCGCGGCGACGGTCGTCTTGCACGATGTTTGGCCGCCGACCGGCGTGACGTACGATGGTGAACCGCTCGATCCAGGCATTGCCAATGGCACGTCGCCGGGTTGGTGGTATGACGCGAAAGATTTTTGTGTGAAGATGCGTTTGCCCAAGCGTTTGATCGGCGACACGCAGACCGTTGTGGTGGAATATGCCGATGGACGCGGCGACGAGTCGCTTCTGCGCGAGGGTTTGCGCGGCAGGATGCAGTTGATCGATGCTTATGCGAAAGCTAATCAACCGACAATTGCGGAGAACGTGAGCCAGTTGCTCGACCAGCGAAAGAACGATCCCGCTTCGTTAGCGGAAACTCTTCCCACGCAATGGGAAGCGATCGTGCGAGTTGCCAGCATGGACGAATGCGCCGGTTTGGATGATAACTACACCATTGGCTTGCTGGGCTTGATTGACGATCTTGAAGTCGAAGGCATCGACGAACCTGCTGGAGCAATTAAGGTGACTTCGACGCTTCAGGCGCTTGGTCCTGTTGGCGATTTAGAAGTGAGTAAAGGGAATTCAATTTTTCCAGGCTGGGAAATCCTTGGCGATCCCGAGGGTATCCCCGAATTGACGATCGATTTGGATTCGATTCCTCATGACAAACCTCATGTGACCGAACTCACCCTCGTTGCCAGCGATTATCCCCAATCATCTGTTATTGCTGGTGATACGGTATTTAGTTCGAAAGGCGTTCACTTTCATTCATTTTATTCTCGCCCCCTCCTCCCCTCGATCAACGCGTGGTGGATCATCGGGCCATTCGACAACCCGTGGGATTATGGCCTCGATCATGTATATCCGCCGGAAGAAATCCTCGATTACTCGGCCAGTTATCCGGGCAAGGATGATCGGACAGTATCGTGGCAAAAAACCGTGCGGTTGCCCAAGCCGGGGATGGACCTGGAGGCGGAAAACTTTATCGAGCTGAACGATCTTTTCGGCGGTTGGGTCGAATATGGAGTGGCCTACGCGGTGACGTACATCGAAGCGCGCGAGGAGATGGATGCGGTCCTCGCCGTCGGAGCCGACGATGGCGTGGCGGTGTGGCTGAACGGCGAGCAGGTTCACAACAACCATGTTGGGCGCGCTTATACGTCGATGGAAGACCGAGTCCCCTTGCGTCTCAAGCAGGGAAAGAACACGCTGATGCTCAAGATCAGCCAGGGTCAGGCTTCGTGGGGCTTTTGTGCGCATTTGCTCGAACCCGACGGCAGCCGTTTAGGCGGAGTGACGACCACCCTGGAACCCTGATCCGCGCGGAATTGTCCCATAAATCGGGGCCAGCAAGGCCGAAGACAAAGGAGCTAAACCATATCGGATTTGGACTGTCGCAATTAAACGCTTGTATGTGGCGCGAGTTTGCATAGAATTGAACTGTCGATGTTTGACGATAGCCCCCTCTTCGACAGGAATTTCGATATGGTTGTAACCCATTGTGTTTGTTCCCGTATGTCGCTGGCCCAGATTTTGGATTGGGCGCGCGATCACAACGCCAACACGTTGAACGACGTGGTGGCAGGTTTGGGAGTATCGAAAGAATGCGGAATTTGTGTGCCTTATATCGAGTACGCCATGGCCACCGGTCAGACGGCGATTCCCTATCCGTGCCCCGACATCAAGTCGTTACCGCCGGGTTCGTGCGGCAACGACGACTGCTGTTGCGGCGGGCACTGACTTGCCTCGCATTTCTGGCGTTCGGTCTGCTGATCGCCGGAAATTCCGCTGTTGCCGAAGATCAACCCAAGCCCCAACGCATTATTTCCTGTGCGCCGAATCTGACCGAAATGCTTTTCGCGCTTGGCGCAGGCGATGCGGTGATCGGCGTGACCAAGTACTGTAACTATCCCCCTGAAGCCAAATCGCGCCAGAATTTCGGCGACCTGTTCAATCCGAGCCTCGAAGCGATGGTCGCTGCTCGACCCGACATGCTGGCTCTCGCGCCAAGCAACATCAAGGTTGAACGTTATTTTGCACAACGTCCCGACGTGCAACTCGTGCACGCGACTTCCTGCGATACGATGAACGAAATCGAGGAAACCATGCGCGTTCTGGGCGAGGCGACCGGACACGAGGCCGACGCTGAACGGTTGATTGCAAACACCCAGAAAGAACTGGCGAATTTGCGCGCCGAGTACCAGGCCAAACCCCGTGTTCGGGTTTTATTGGTGGTCGGGCGCGAGCAAGGTTCTCTGACCAACCTTTATGCTGTTGGGAAGGGTACCTATGTGGATGAATTGCTGGAGATTGTAGGGGGAGAAAACGTGCTCGACGCTTCAATGGGTAGTTGGCCTGTCGTAAATCGCGAGGCGTTACTCAAGCTGAACCCGGATGTGATTATCGAGGTGCACGACGACGATTCCAACGCGGTGCGTGCGGAAATGAAGCAGGCCTGGAGCGCTCTTCCACCGATTACCGCCGTGAAAAACGATGCCTTCCGTGTATTGACGGACAAACATGTGATGATTCCCGGCGCTTATCTGGAACGCGATGCAAAGGTTCTCGCGGATTTGATCCATGGCAACTGATTGCCCCGTTTACGAAATCGACGGGGTGGGTTTTTCCTACTCGGTGGAGCGAGCGTTGCTGAAGGAATGTTCGCTTGTCATTGGGCGCGGCGATTTTGTGGGTATCTTAGGCCCGAACGGCGCAGGGAAAAGCACGCTTTTCAACCTGATGACCGGTGTGCTCAAACCGCAAATTGGCGCGATTCGATTAAAGTCGAAATCGTTGGCCGATTGGCCGCGTCGTGCACTAGCGCAAACCGTGGCGGTGGTGCCGCAAACCGAGCATGCGTCGTTTCCGTTTTCCGTGGGGGAAATTGTTCTGATGGGTCGGACGCCGCATTTGCGGGGTTATCTGGCACTTGAAACCGATGAGGACCGCGCGATTGCCCACGAAGCGCTCGAAACGGTCGGGCTTTCGGGTTACGAACATCGCCCGATTTCTCAACTTTCCGGCGGCGAACGCCAACTGGTGCTGATTGCGCGCGCCATCGCGCAACAATCCGAGGTTTTACTGCTCGACGAACCGACCGCGTCGCTGGACCTTGCGCATCAACAACAAATCCTTCGCATTGTCGAATCGCTCAATCGCGAACGTGGCACCACGGTTGTCATGGTGGCGCACGATTTGAATCTTGCCGGATTGTATTGTCGAACGCTGGCCGTATTGCATGCGGGGCGGTTTATTGCGAGCGGTCCACCCGCCGATGTGCTTCAGCCTGGTGTTTTATCCGACGCTTACGGTGCCGAATTATGGTTTTCCTATGCGCCCGACGGATCGCCGCTGGTGGGACTCCAGCGCTGATTGAATTCCCAGCTCAATTTCAGTTCAACGTTAGAAAAATCAGATTTCTATCGACTCGATTGCCCATGTTTGTCATGAAAGCTCATTCGTTTGAATGACAGGAATGCCGGGTACGAAATTCCCCCTGCGTCTTGGGATGGTGGATTTGGTTCCGAGAGTAAATTGGGTAGTCTGTATGGAGCAAGATAGCCGTCCACATATTTCCGTTTCACCGCAAATTGGTGGTGACGAAATGACGACGCTGGCCTGGTTTGCTCTGGACCATGCGAATGACGGAGTCATTTGGGCGAATTCGGAGGGGCAATTTGTTTACGTGAACGAATCGGTTTGTCGCCGATTGGGATATTCGCGCGAAGAATTGTTGACCATGTGGGTTGGCGACTTGAGTCGTCATATGACACGCGAAAAGTGGTGCGTTTGGTGGAATCGTGTCCGTGCGGAAAAACACCTCTCCATGGAAACGATGCATACGACAAAAGACGGGCGTCAAATTCCCATCGAGGTGTTGGCGAACTATATTAAAATCGGCGATCGAGAATTCAATGCCGGATTTTTGCGCGACATCAGCGAGCGAAAAAAAGCAGAGCAGGATCGCATCGAGACAGAGGAACGGTTTCGTAAGCTGGTCGAGGCTTCACGCGAAGGTATTGCGTTACTCCAACGGTTGCATATTCTTACCACGAATCAATCCTTTGCTCGGATGTTCGGTTATGAACCGGAAGAAGTGATTGGACGTAGCGCTTTTGAATTCGCTGCCCCCGAGTGCCATCATGATTTTCGCGATGTGATGAACGCGACGTACGAAAAACCGTTTCAGTCTGTCGGTATTCGCAAAGACGGCTCACGGTTTCCGCTCGAGATCGCCGGACGTAGTCTTTTTTATCAAGGCCGCATCATTCAGGGTGTTGTCGTGCATGATTTGACGCGTCGGATGAAGGTCGAAGCTGAATTACGCGACGCGATCGAGGAAGCGCGCGAAGCCTCGCGGACTAAATCGGAATTTCTTGCCAACATGACCCACGAATTACGTACACCGCTCAATGGAGTGATCGGCATGGCGGGGTTGTTGCTCGATTCCTCGCTTTCGACGGAGCAACGCGAGTGCACAAAATCCATCGATATGTCGGGGCGTATGTTGCTGTCGCTTGTGAACGACATGTTGGATTATTCGAAGATCGAAGCCGGGAAAATGCAGTTCGAGCTGATTCCGTTCAGCCTGCGTACAATCATTGAAGAAGTGATGGATTTGCTGGCGCCGAAGGCTCATACCAAGGGGTTGGATTTTTCGGCCTATGTGCCATTTTCCAGCTCATTTCTGGTCAAGGGCGATCCCGGGCGCGTGCGACAGATATTGGTAAACTATCTCGATAACGCGATCAAATTTACCGAACACGGCGAAGTCGTTTTGACGGTGGAAATTACCGATCAGGATTCGGATCACATCTATCCACGGTTTGAAGTACGCGACACGGGCATCGGCATCGCCGCCGAGAAGGTCGCCGATTTATTTACGCCCTTTACGCAGGCAGACACTTCGACCACCCGGCGTTTTGGCGGCACGGGTTTGGGCCTGGCGATTTCGCGGCAGTTGTCGGAAATGATGGGAGGTCGTACGGGCGCGGAGAGTATCGAGGGCAAGGGTTCGACTTTCTGGTTTGAAATTACTCTCGACCGTGTACAGCCCGATGAAACCGCCCCCAATGTTCGCCAGAGCCGTCGTCGATTAACGAATTTACGAACACTGCTGGTGGATTCGCATACGGCGCACCAACGTAATGTGGCTCAGCAGTTGGTTGCCTGGAATATGCGCGTGGAAACGGCGCGTTCGTCGGATGAAGCGTTAGAAATACTGAATCGGATGCACGCGGAAAACACTCCCGCCGACTTGGTCATCCTTGATGCGACATTGTCGGATCGAGCGGGTCTTGAGTTGGCGCGCCTGATCACCACCAATCCAAAATTCAAAGGCACACGTGTTATTTTGATGCTGGCTTTTGGTCGCCGGGAGCAGTCCATTGCGTTAAAACATGCAGGCGTGAGTTCGGTGATTCACAAACCGGTGAAGCAGGCCCAGTTGTTCGATACTCTGGTGAATCTGGCAACGTCGGAGGATTTGATCATTACACAGACCGATCCGGGTCTGAAGGCAGCGACCCATCCCTCGCTTGGTTTGCGTGTGTTGCTTGCCGAAGACAATACCATCAACCAACGTGTTGCGATGCGGATGCTGGAAAAATTCGGTTGTCGGTGCCAATTGGCAGCAAATGGCCGGGAAGCAGTCGAAGCGGCTTCTCAATGGCCGTACGATCTAATTTTGATGGATTGCCAGATGCCGGAAATGGATGGTTTCGAGGCGACGACAGCCATCCGAAAGTTGAGCGGTAAATGCGCAAAAATTCCCATTATCGCTATGACCGCTAACGCTATGATGGGCGACCGTGATCGATGTCTGGAAGCAGGCATGGACGATTACATCAGCAAACCGGTGGATATGGAAAAGCTCTCGGCGTGCCTGGCGCATTGGGCGCGCCACGTACCGTTGACGCCAAAACCTGTTAAGCGACCTCCGTCGCAATCGGGGTCGGGTTCAGGGACGGGGTCGCCGTCCCTCGACCGCGAACGGTTAAAGTTGATTGCGGGCGACGATCATGAATTTTTAAAAGTGCTATTGATCAGTTTCCAACAGGATGCGCAAAATCGCATGGTTGAAATTGAAAAAGCGTTAGAGCAAAAAGATCTGTTGCAGATTCGCCGGTTGGCCCATTCCATGAAAGGTGCTGCGCGAAATATCGGCGCGAATCCACTGGCGCAGGCGATTGAAGCGTTAGAGAAACACCACGATGTTGAGCAAGGTACACAGTTTCGCGATTTGCTCCATCGCATTGAAACCGAACTGCAACGTGTATCGTTGGCGATTGTAAAGGAACTGGCACCGTGAGAATCCTCGTAGCTGATGACGACCAGGTCTCGCGCCAACTTCTGGCGATTTCCCTTAAGAAAGTCGGGCACGAAGTTATTCTGGCTGAAGATGGTCAGGAAGCCTGGCAGCTAATGCAGCAACTTTATTTTCCGCTCGTAATCAGTGATTGGTTGATGCCGGAAATCGATGGGTTGGAACTTTGTGAGCGCATTCGGAATTTTCGACCGGAACCCTATACCTATATTATATTACTCACCTCGCGGACCGACAAATCAAGTCTGCTCGAAGCGTTCGATGCGGGCGTGGACGATTTTCTTCCCAAACCATTTGATTTTTCCGAGCTGATGGCGCGCATCCACTCGGGCGAACGCGTGCTGCATTTGGAAGACCAATTGGATTCACGTATCCAGGAGTTGTCGCGCGCGAACAGCAGGATGAAACGCGATCTGGTTGCCGCCGCTCGCATCCAGGAAGCCTTGCTTCCTGCAGTGTTTCCTACAACCCGTCACCTGAAATTTGCCTGGCAATTCAAACCCTGTGAAGAGCTTGCTGGCGATACGTTGAATATTGTTTCCTTGGGAAAAAACCAAGTAGGTATTTATGTGCTCGACGTAAGTGGACATGGAGTTGCAGCGGCTTTAATGTCGGTGACACTCAATCGGTTTTTATCGCCCATGCCGGGCTATTCGATTTTGCTGGAAACGGATCCTGTAAACACCGAACAGCGAATGGTTGTTTCGCCCGCGAAAGTATTGAATAAACTGAATTCAATGTTTCAAATTTCAGAATTAACCGGCGGACAATATTTTACGATCGTCTATGGGATATTCGATATCGAGCGAGCCACGTTTACTTTCTCAGTGGCAGGTCATCCGACTGTAATCGTTCATCGTGCGCAGGGCGAACCGGAATTGCTTTTGGGTTCGGGTTTGCCTATTGGATTCAGCGAATTGGGCGATTACCAGGAAGAGAAAATCAAACTTTCTTCGGGCGATCGAGTAGTTTTGTATTCCGACGGGCTGACGGAAGCGATTAATGAGAAAGGTCTGACTTTTGGTTCCGAAAGAATATTCGAATCGCTTATTGAAACACGCGAAAAATCTTTGAACGAATCGATTTCGGCCATCATGCAATATGCTCAGAAGTGGATCCAACGACGCAAACCCGATGATGATATCACCCTGTTGGGCGCGGAATGGGTATAAGAGTATTTTTGACCGGTCTTTATTAAAGAATGGGCCTCACGTTTACGCGAGACCCATGTTTAACAAAGTTCACTTCACTCGGGATCAATAATTTACCCAGTTTTCTGCGGCGGTTGTGTTAATAAACACACTAAAGGTATGTTGCTGAGTTAATGCAGCCGGTTCTATTTTAACGCACAGTTTTCGCATTGAAGTATTATAATACCATCCCGAGTTCGATGAGTCGAAATCGAACATGCTATCTGATTTATTCATACTCAATCCGTTGTGAACAACACGGGTTGGTGTTTCTACATCCCAGAATTCAACCATGTAACGACGAGATGACGGTATCCCCGCGTAGGTTCCAGTTGTTGCGTTAATGGTAAAGGTAATATCGTCGCTCGCGAGCGGGCTTTGAGCTACAAAAGTTGTATTTGCGAAGACTCCGCTTTCGTACAAAGTAGAAAGCCCATCGTCTTCGTATAAATGACCTTCGGCGATGGTTTGGTCGTTTGCCAAATAAACACGCAGCGTGACCTCGTCCAGTGGGCGTTCATCCGATGTTTCCATGTCGGGACCAAGTGGAATAATTGCAGGAGAACGTACAAAAAGCGGGAACGTTTCTAATGTTACGGGGTAACCAATAGTTCGGTTGCCCGTGTAACGATCACCGGTAAACCAATCATACCAAGTTGCGTCGGGTAAATAAACGGCACGGCCTGTTGCACCGGAAGCGACGACTGGAGCCGCCATTAAACTTGGACCATACATGTATTCCAAATCGCGCAGTTGAGCAATTTCGTCGTCGGGCCAATCCATTACGAGCGGGCGCATCATAGGAGCGCCCGTATCGTATGCTTCGCGCGCGACTGTATAATAATAGGGGATCAACCGGTAACGAAGTTTCAAAACTTCTGTAACGGCTGCCTCGGCTTCGGGGCCGAATGCCCATGGCTCGCGTGGAGAGTGATTCGCGTGCGGACGATAAATAGGATTGAACAAGGCGAACTGGCACCAGCGTGTGTAGAGTTCGGCGCTTGGTGTTCCATTGAAGCCGCCAATATCGGAATTCCAATATGGAACGCCTGCCAATCCTGTATTGGTGGCCAGTGGTAATTGCTCACGCAGATGCGTCCAGTTCGCCGAAACGTCCCCACTCCAAACGCCAGCGCCATATTTTTGCATACCGGGAAAACCGCTACGACTCATGATGAAAGTCCGCGCTTCGGGTCGGTACAGTTTCATGGCTTCGTCCAACGTTCGGTTCATCAGGAGAGCCATGACGTTGCGTACGGCATTTGCTGTGCCGCCGACGTATTCCATATCGGCAGGTTGGCCTTCGGGTTCGTTCAGATCCTGCCAGAAACCGTCGAAACCATAGTCTTGAATTAACTTTTGATGTTTTGCTTTCCACCATTCACGCGTTTCCGACTTGGTGAAATCGGTTAAATAAACCGGGGCGGAATTTGTAATCCAACCAAGGTTATATAATTCATACGGGGTTGTTTTGTCGGCTTCCAAACCGACAAGTTTTTGCGCCAGCATTTCTGGGGCATTAAACGAGTGTCCACTTATTTGAGGTTCCGTAATGGGAATTACTTTGATGCCTTGCGAATGATAGTCGGCAATCGTTGTCTCTGGATTTTCCCAATTTCCATCGTCCTGGAATTCCAGATTTCCCATTGTTTCTTTACCGAACCAATCCAGGTCGAGAATCATTCCGTCGAGTGGAATGTGCCGCGAGCGGAAACCGTCGATGATTTCCTGAACCATGGAAAAGGACGTGTAGCCGTAACGCGATTGAATGTTGCCCAATGTCCATCGCGGCGCGAGGGTTGGGCGTCCGGTAACTTGCGTGTATTGATCCATGACGTCGTACATGTTTTCGCCAAAGAAAACATAGTATGTCAGATCGCCGTGGTACGCGTAATATTGAATAAATCCGGAGGAGCCAGTTCCGAAACCGCTTCCGAAATCCAACCAGGCAGTAGAGGGATTGTCGATAAAGAGGCCGTAGCCTTTGTTGCTGACCCAAAAAGGAAACATCATATACGAAGGCGCTTCGTGATTATTTCTAAGATAGAAATATTTGTCGCGACGACTTAATCCGACCGAGGAGTGAATGGAATGTTCACCCATGCCGTATATTTGATCGTCATCGGCATAATCCCAAAAGGTCACACGCAAATCATTATCAGCATACGTACCCAGCCAAGATAATTCATCTTCGCGTATCAACAATGTTCCGTCGGGTTTCTTAAACATTAAACGTAGCGGCGAATGTTGCACATCGACTCGCCAGTTTTGACCCGTAATGATTAAGGGGTCTCCAGGAGTTACCGTAAAATCGGGGTCGGGCCAATCGGTTCGCGTTACGCTCCAGGATTCGTTTTCAAGTGGGAAGCCGCCCGGTAAGAAATCAACCCTAACTGTGCCATCCAATAGAGGAACAATTTTCAATTCGGAAAACCCGGAATGCAAAGTGACGTCTGTGGGATTTACGGTATAGGAATCCAAATCGTTGATATAAAAGGCAAACGGTTCTTCAGGCGCATTGGTGAATTTTTCGCGTTCCCATGAATCCACCGAATGAGCGAATCCCAATTCGCCGATGGCAAAATAATCAAAGTCGTACAAATAATAATTTCCCGGTGCGAAGCAAATAAGCTGAATACGGTCGCCGGTGGGCAACCATGTTGTTTCCGCAACGGTTTCGTCGAAAATCGGATCGGAAAAGTCGGCGTTTTCCGAAACGCGCACCGTGAGATTTACGGGGCCGCTGCCTTCGACTCGGAAGTAAATATAATAAATATCGCCCGGATCGATTGCGTGACCCGCGGGTGCCGTCAAATCCGTGTAACCACCGCCCTGGCGCCTTAGCCGCACTTGATTGTTTCCTCCGTCGAGCGTCACCATATACCCATCGGTGCCGTCGCTGCGGAATGCGATCTCCGCATTACGTTCCCCCGGCGTATTGTCGAAGTCCGTCATGCGAATACGAACATATGCTTCGTATTCGTTCGTCGGTAGATCCGTGCCGAGAGATTTGGTGGTAAGAAGGGAGAGCGACGAACCAGTGCGATCGAAACGTGCTGCGCCTTTGTTTGGAGGAATCGACAACGAGGAATCGTATTTCAGTTGTTGGCGAGTTCCACTCCAGAACGCGGTGTTCAGGTCTCCTGGATTACCAATTGTGTAACCCCAGTCGAACTGATCGTAATAGATTTCGTTTTGTGTCCATGACCATCCGGGTACCAATACCAACATCACCGCGATGCACGCGGCGCGAACCAATTGCCAATAAGATTTCATCGTGTTCCCCCACGAGTCCTGAAAGCGTTCCTCACCCATCGCCTCCTCAAGGCGTTCCCCAATTCACTGTGGAGTCCATTCGCGGAGTAGGGAAAAGTCAAGTCGATTCCCAAACATCACGATTTCCACATCGATTTCCGACCAAGGTTTTGCGCGAATTGGCCTCCATCGTGCGCAATCCTGGTTGAACCCCTTGGGCAGTTTCCCCAACCTTGAGCAAATGCACGATTGATCCTCCTCTTTCCCAAGGGTTCCGTTCGCTCATGTCCATGTTGAAATCCAGCCTTGCCCGCCGCATTGCTCTCGCGCTCACGGATCTGGCCCTCCTGGCGATTGCGTGGTTTTCGGCCTACATGATTCGCCAGATGCTCGGTTCCGAATCGATGCCGCTGGACAAGTTTCCCAACCCCGATTATTTCGATCAAATGCGTGTTTTATTGCCGTGGGTGGCCTTGGTTCATCTCGGGACTTTTTTCCTGTTCAAAGTTTACCAGGGCGTTCTGCGCTACGTCAGCATTACCGAACTCCGCGCCATTCTGGCGGCGTCTTGTGTGACAGTGGGATTGTTGATCGGCTGGAACATCCTGGCCGAAGGACGCGAATCGTTCCTGTTCATGCCTGTTGTGGGGACTCTTGAGGGGGGAACGCGCGTTTTTCGTATTCCCTACGGCATTTTGCTCATTTACTTCATGCTCTCGGTGATGATGACGGGCGGCTTGCGTTTTTCCTGGCGTTTATGGTCCGAAGGCCGACGCCGGTTTGACGACGATGCCCAGGCGACGTTGATAGTCGGTGCGGGCGACCTGGCCGAACGCACGTTGCGCGAGTTGCTGCAGTCGGAATCCTCCAGTTTTCGTCCCGTTTGCATCGTTGCCAAGGAGCCTTCGCGTCTTGGGTTGAAAATCCACGGTACCCAGGTCCGCGGCACGATAGCCGATATCCCGCAGTTTTTGCACGATGATCAGATCGGCACCGTGCTGATTGCGCTCGATGACGACGACCCCGATGTTCTCAGCCAAGTGGTGCAGCACTGCCACGAGGCCAAAGTGGCGTTTCACCTGATTCCCACCATTCGCGACGTCAGCAGTGGTCGTGTGGAAATCCGCCCATTACGTCGCGTGAAGATCGAAGATTTGCTTGGGCGTGAACCCATTGATCTGCATTTACCCGATGAACGCAATTACCTGCGTGACGAAGTGGTTCTGATTACCGGTGCCGGCGGTTCCATTGGCAGCGAACTCTGTCGGCAGGTGGCATGGTGTAAACCGAGCGTGATGATTCTGGTCGGCAAGGGCGAGAATTCAATCCATGGCATTTATCATGAATTGAAAGACCTCCATCCCGAGTTGCTCGTTTGTCCGCTGGTGGCCGATATTCGCGACGAGAACGGAATGTTGCGCCTGTTTCAGATTTACCGTCCGACCGTCGTGTTTCACGCCGCTGCGCATAAACATGTGCCGTTGATGGAGGTCCAGCCCGCCGAAGCGGTTAAAAACAACGTTTTTGGCACCGCAGTCGTGGCCTTCATGGCGCATCAATTTGCCGTTAAACGTTTTGTTCTCATTTCTTCGGACAAGGCGGTTCGTCCCACGAGTGTCATGGGTGCCACCAAGCGTCTTGCCGAGATGATCGTTTTCAGCCTGGCCAAACAATCGGGGACGATTTTCCAGGCGGTGCGTTTCGGCAACGTGCTCGGAAGCCGAGGATCGGTAATTCCGATCTTCGAACGCCAGATTGCGGCGGGCGGACCCGTTACGGTGACTCATCCGGAAGTCACCCGCTTCTTTATGACCATTCCCGAAGCCGTCAATCTTGTGCTCCAGGCGGGGTCGAACGATGGTCAGGGTGCGTTGTATCTGCTCGATATGGGCAAGCCGGTCAAAGTGCTCGATCTCGTCAAAAACCTGATCACGCTTTCGGGTCTCAAGGTTGGAACCGACATCGAGATCCGGTTTACCGGATTGCGGCCGGGAGAAAAGCTCCACGAGGAGTTGTTGACCGAAGGCGAAAATATCGAATCGACCGAGATTCCGAAAATTTCCCGCACCATGCCTTTTGATGTTCCCGGCTGGGCCGATATACAGACTCTGTTGCTTGAACTGCGTGAAATGGCCGAGCACTCCGATGCCGCGTCGGTTCTCAAGCGCCTTCGTTCGGTGATTGACGACTATCACCCCGGTGAATTGGCCGAGTTGACCGATGAGCAAGCCCTTGCCGCGAAGTTTGAAAAGGCCCGCTTGAACGTTGAGCGCTCCTCTGAGAACGCAAGATTTTCGTTGGGGTTGCTGGCCGAAGCTTCCGTGCCCAAATCCATCGTTATCGAATCGCCCGCGCCATCGAGCACCGCCCAACCGGAATTGTTCCCCCAGGATCAGAACGAAATTCCCACGGAACCCGGTGTGCATCCTGCCGTGGTGCGAAAAAGCGGAGACGAGTTGGTTCAGCCGATTGCGGAAACGCCTGTCGAACCCGAATCGGAAGATACCGAACCACCTGCTTCCGAGATGCAGATGGGAACGGATGCAGTCAGTGTAACGTTCCACGAGCACGAAACACTCGAAGAGCATCCGGAAGAAGATGCTCCCGTTGCTATCGTCCCCGAGTCGGCCCCCGAGGAATCGTTGGTCTCGGAGGAATCCGCTTCGGTTGATGAAGAAGAGCCGATCGAACCGGCGCCCGAATTGCCCGCAGTTGGTTCGGAGGAAATCTCCAGTGAAGAGAGCAAGGTTGAGCCGGATACTGTCAACGTGCAGTCTGTTGCCTTCCGCGAGCCACCCATCGAAGGCGGCGAATCGGATACCTCCGTGCCGGTGCCGCCAACGGATATCGTGCCCGAGGCGTCCGATCTGGTTAGCGAAGACGAGTTGCCTTCCGATGAGTTGATTGACGAAACCCTAAGCGAGCAAGTCGCCGAAGATCCCGTCCTGGAAGAACCCGCTGTCGAGGACGATATTCCCATGGCTGATTTGCTTGCCGATGCGTTTGGCGATGAAATGGGCGCGGCTCCTGCCGACGACACCCCAGAATCTGAGCCGGAGTCGCAACCCGAGCCCGTTGCCGAGGCTGAACCAGCGCCCGAGCGGATCGAAGAACAGCAAGACCTCGACGGATCGCCTTCCAAGGAAGACGAAGATTCAATCGAGTCGTCGGACGATATCGTTGAATTGACATTGGAAGCGGAAGAAGTCGAAGAAGAATCGATTTCTGAATCCGATTCGGAGCCAATCGATACCCCCCCCTTGGAACCAGAGTCTGTCCCGGTTCAGGAAGAACTCTCCGGGGAGAGCCATTCTCCAGATAAAGTTGGTCAGCCCGACATGTTTGACGACAGCCAGGAAAAAACCGAGGAGGGTGAATCCACGAGCAAGGAAGTTCACCTGGATTGGACCGACGGTGAAACGGGGACTCCGTATCAGACAGGAATGGAAGACGACTTCGAGCTGTCCCCCATAAAAATTCCGTCGCCAGACGATGAAGACGAAGAATCGCCGGTCTCCGAAAAAATTTTGGAGGACGAACGGCTGACGCCAGACCCGGTTTCGGTAGATTTGCTCGCTGACATGCAAGGTTTGCCACGCGAAAACATTCGCATGCACGACACGACCGAAATTGCCGTGCACAAGTTGGACTTCAACACGCCGCGCTCCATGCGTCACGAGGTACCGCCAGTTGATGAGGACGATGAGGACGATGGAAACGAAACACTGACCGAGGAAGAATCGCTCGAAGCGCGTCGAGCGCTCGAACGCACGCGTCGCGACCTGGAATTGTCGGGTGCGGGTGCTACACCGTTGCCGTTGCCTTCTCAGGTCTTGTCCGGTCTCGCAGGTGAACCTAACTACACCGATACCAGTACCGACGAATTGCTTCATGCCCACGATATCAGCCGGGAGGACCGCGAGGCGTTTCAGCAGCGTCACGAAGCTCGCCGCGCAGGTCCGGTGACGTGCACATTCTTTGCCCTGGTCGAAGACGTTGCCCCCCGCGCGCGCCAGGAATTCTTCCAACACCTTGCCATTCGTATGGATGCGACCAGCCGATTGGTTGTTTCGGGCGTTTCGGATCTTAAGATTATTCCGAAATCGATTCACGCACGGACGACGATCCTGCCGACCGATTTGGTAACCGCGCCGGAACGTTGGAATGCGGCGGCCAGTTTTGCTCCCGAGGATTCGCTGCTTATTTCCGTCAGCCCCGACGTGCGTCTGGTTCCCGATTTTTGCGAGCGCGTTCGTAATGTGGCGGGCGGTCGGCCCAACTGCTATTTGTTCTACTCCGATTACATCGAATCGTCGGACGAAGAAGAAAAGAGCATCGCGTTACACGACCACCAGGGGTGCCCGCATGAGCGCTTCGAGTTTGGTCCGGTGCTCATGTACCGTTCGCGCGCGATTCACGCGCTTGGCGGTTTCAACGAATCGCTGCGCCACGCGTGGGAATACGACATGCACCTGCGGTTGATGCAGGAAGGGCTTTTTCACCGGGTTTCACCCGCGTTGTACAAAGTCCTCAAACCCAGCCGCGACGAAGCGACCTCCGACGTGTTGCATTCGCCGGGCCGCGGAGTGCTGGGTGGTTTTTCGTATGTGTTTTATCCCGAGGATGTCGAAGCCGAGGTCACCGCCGTTTTCGAGCGCGCGTTGAAGGAAATCGGTGCATGGCTCGATCAACCGACTGTCGAGGTTCCGCAGCCCAAGGATAAACCTGCCGTCATGGGGTCTGTTGTGATTCCCGTTTTGAACCGCGCGAAATACATCGGCAATGCGATTGAGAAAGTAATCGAAGGAACGGCTCAGGATTTTGAAATCGTCGTTGTCGATAATGGTTCAACCGATGGCACGATCAAGATTGTCGAAGAATGGGCCGCCAAAGACGATCGCGTGCGGCTCGTGCATGGCACGGGCAAGTCAATTGCCTCGGCGCTCAACGAGGGCATTCGCGCTGCGCGCGGCAAGTACATTTGCCAGCTCGACAGCGACGACGAATATGTGCCCGAAACATTGGAGAAAATGATCGCTCAACTCGAAAGCAACCCGAAGTGCGGGCTGGCGATCAGCTACTATCGCCTGATGGACGAAAAAGGCCGCGTGATCGAAGACGTGCCGCCCGTTCAACACACCGGTTACACCCGCAACCAGATTTTGCGCCGCGACGGGGCGGGTGCGGTGCGCGTGTTCCCCAAAGCGGTGCTCGAAGAGTTTGGTCTGTACGACGAAATCCAGTTCGGAAATTTCGGCGAAGACTACGACATGGTGCTCAAAGTGGGCGAAAAATACGACGTCGATCGCGTTCACGAGGTTCTGTATCACTATCGCCGCCATGCCGATAACACCGACGTGACCCGCGATCCCGAAATGAAATATCACAATAAAAACAACGCGCGTCAGCAGGCTTTGATTCGACGCATGGAATTGAACGATAAACGAACCCACGTAAAGGAGCCGAAGCGGGACGGCGAATAAAGTCCAGCCGGATTTCGGCCCGGAACTTGTTTTGAAATTTCGGTAATGAAGACCCTGGCGCTCGATGCCCCCCGACGCGCTCACACCGCATTGCCCTGAAAAACGAACACTCGGACACGGAGAAGCAGGAACCCCATGACCTCACAATTTCCCAAACCGCCCATCACCGGCTCGATTAAATCGCTCGGACTCAAGCGTCGCAAAAAATACCGTCTGCGCCGTCGAAATTATAGCTTGAACCCCGTCTTCGATCCTATGCTCGAAGACCTGGATATCCAGGAAATGGGCGGTTCCGAGCTAAAAGGCGAGCTGGATCGCATGCGTGGCGACCTTGCACAGGCCCAGGAAGGCCTTCGTGAAGCCCAGGAACGCGCCCTGCGCGCCCGCGCCGACATCGAAAACCAACGCCGCCGACACCTGAAAGAAAAAGACGACCTGCGCAAATTCGCCCAGGAAGACATGATGCGCGCGATGCTCCAACCCATGGATCACTTCGCGCTCGCACTGCAATCGCTCGATACGGCTACCGATGTGCATGCCGTGCGCCAGGGGGTCGAAATGATCCATCGCGAGATTATGGGTGTGTTGCAGGGCTACGGTTTGGAAGAAGTCGTGCCAGTTGGCGAGACCTTCGATCCAAACCTGCACGAAGCGGTTGGTACCGCCGCCGACCCGGAAAAACCCGACAACACGATCCTGTCTGTCATGCGCTCCGGTTGGGTCATGCGAGGCCGCGTTCTGCGCCCCGCCATGGTCCAAGTGAACAAAACCGGCGCCACCCCGACGCCCACGGCAACGCCCTCGTCCATTTCGGAAGCCGATTTTGATTTGGACGAGTGACGAGCGTTTCAACAAAGTTGATGGAAACCAACCACACCCCGCTGCATTGCGCAGCGGGGTGTGTGATAGATGATCAAAAAGATTTTCCAGCAAACGGATCGGAGTTGTGAAGTTCAGGTGGGTGCGTATAAAAACTCAATCCATCGTGCCAAGATGGATTTGAATTATAATATGCAGGCTGTTCAATCGAGGTTATTTCAAAATAAATGTTAAACCCCCATGCTGCCTGACCCATTTCCCAACCTTCTTTTTCACTTACTTCAAATGGGATTCCAAACATTTGACCCGAAAAATAACCATTGAAAATGCACAGGTCGTTTTCTGGTAATTTATCAACGTTTCTAATCCAAACGTATGCGGGTTCTTCGAGTGGTTCGCCATTAAGTTTTTCAACTCGTAAAGTAGTTACGCCCGTCAGTGGGCGGTGATTTTCCCGGTGTCCCTCCAGCGTTAAATATTTACCAAGATCATAACCAAAGGGTTTTCGATAGGGTATGGACGAGTCATAAAATGATGCGGGTTGTTTGGTCGAACATCCGCTCAACACCATCGTGAAAAGAACAAACACCAAACTGAATTTCCACAAATGTGTTTTCATCTTCCCAGCACTTTCCAATCAACCTCACCATCCACACTATCCCGTTTCAGCAATCCCCATAAGATACTTAACTGACTTTCTTCCAAGCCATCGACTGATACGTTCTTTTCCGACTTCCAAATAAGGAAATCCGACTTTGTGGTTTCCGATCCGTTCACCTCGCGGTCGTGGCGCCATGCGCCCCACAGCCAGCGCTCGTGATCTTCGCCTGTGCGCGGGTTGAAGCGATGCGACCACACCGTCCACAGCGGCGCCCAGTTGCGGTCGAGCGCTTCGGCTTCCGAGTACGGCAGAAGGTGCGGCGCGCTGGTGTATTGCTCGCCGTCGGCGCGTTCGATGTGGCGTTTGATCGGGAACAAAAACGAGCGTTCCTCGTGGCGTTCGCCGTCTTTCCAATCTTTCGATTGTTTGCCCCAAAACGGCAGCAGCAACCGGCGGTCGAATGTGTAGTCACGGTACTCGTTAAAGCGCCGATGATAAAACGGCCACGCGATGGTTTGGCGGAAACGTTTTTCGTTGGAGTAGCGCAGATAAAGTGGGAACACTCCGCCGCCTTCCATCGGGCCGGGCGATTGCAACTCCATCGGATCGTCTGCGCGAAATTGTGGATCGACCGGAATGCGCGTTGTCCATCGGATCAGGAACCATAACACGCGATGATGGCGAATGCCCTGGCGCAGATTGTCGTCTTCCATATACGCCGCCGCTGCCCACCCGCGCGATTGGCGACCTTTCATTTTCAGCTCGCCGTAAAACGGAAAGAGCATCTTGTAATCGAACGTGGGTTGGTGCGCTTTACCGTAAAACGGCAGGAACAACGTCATGGTGTTGGGTGGTCCGCCGTCGGGATCGACTTCGTATCGATATTGCCCAAGCGGCCACAGCCAATACCCGCGCGTGAATTCGCCGGGGCGCTTGATGCGCGAGGCTAACGGCCAGAGGCGAAAACCGGAAACCGTTTCCGCGTCGTAGAGTCCAAAGATGGGCCAGATAAACGATCGCAGGGTGACTTTTTCGCCGTCGTCGAGGGTCTTTTCGCTCTTTACGAACAGCGGCCAGAGGATCATCTGGATGCGGTCGCGATTCCAATAACCGCGAAAGTCGCCGTAAAACGGCAACGCGGCGGTGAAATTCTGAGGACGCGGTGGAAACAACGGCACGAGCACGCGAGCGTTTTCCGCGCGCCAGAAAAACGGAAACAGCACGAAGTAGCGCCCGCGAATCGGTTCACCACGCAGACCGCTCTGTTCGCCTTGCCAGTAAAACGGAATCAAAAACGCGTGCGACACCGGCTTGTCCTCGGTGTCGATGGCCGAAGCGCTGTGCCAGAAGGGAAATACCGCGAGTGCGGTGCGATCCTTGAGCGCCCAGTGTTCCGGTTCGTACTTCCACCGCACCAAAGGCCAGAGCACGTTGACGGATTCTTCGCCGGTTTGTTTGTCGAGCTTGCGTGTGTAAAATGGGTAAACGGCTTTGAAGAGCGTGGTGGATGTTTCGACGTCTTTATACACGGGCCAAAACGATTCGCGCCGGGTGATTTGCGCGTCGGGCACGTCGTCGAGCGGCACGGGCATGGGGCGTGTTGTAACGTTGGCCGACGCGAGCCATGGCAGCAGGGTGCACACGAGCACCAGTGCCGCGAAGACACGGTGTTGGATGGGGAAGGAGTTTCTCAGCGATTCAGCCATCGTGTGGTGGCGGGACTGGGTATTCAGTCCTCTTCCGCCGTTTCCTTGGAATCCGGCATATCGATGAACGGAATGCGAATCTTGAATGTCGTGCCGACGTTTTCTTCCGACTCGACCGTCATCGTGCCGCCCATGTCTTCGATGGCTTTCTTGCACATGGGCAAGCCTAACCCCGTGCCACTGGAACCTTTTGTGGTGTAGAAGGGCAGGAAAATTTTCGCCAGCTTCTCGCGCGCAATGCCGGACCCGTTGTCTTTCACGGTGATCGTTACCGAATTGTCGGGCAGCAACGCGGTCGTCACCATGATGTTGCCTTGCTTGTGGGTGATCGCTTCGAGCCCGTTGACGAACAGGTTCATTAACGTGCGTTGAAGGCCAAGTTCGTCCATCAAACGCGGTTCGATGTCTTCTTCGATATCGAGCTCGAGCGTGATGCCCTTGCTGATCAATTTTTCTTCGATTTCTTCTGCTGTTTGGCAGATCAGGTCGTTGACGTCTGTGTAAACCAGCTTCGGTTTTTTGTTGCTTGAATACTCGAGCATGTCCTTGACCAGCTTGCTGATCTTGTCGATGCCTCGATTGACAACGCCCCAGGCTTCACCCGCCGATTCGAGGTTTTTCTTGTCCAGCGCGCGGTTCAGCAATTCGCTGCCGCCCTGCATCATCAGAAGGATGTTCTTCACGTTGTGGCTGATGCCCGCGACGGTTTCTCCCACGGCGGCGAGGCGTTCGCGGTGAACGGCTTCCTGGCGCATGCGATGGTTTTCGAGTGCCAGCGAAAGTTCGCGCGCAATCATCGTCACGAACGAGAGGTCTTCTTTCTCGAATGGACGCGCCGACGAGCTCGTGTCCATGTGGATCACACCCATCACGATGCCCGCTTGGGTCATCGGCACACAAATGGCCGAGCGAATCTGGTTCACCATAATCGATTCGCTGGCGTCGAAACGCGAATCCATCTGTGCGTCCTGGCTCAAGACGGCGACTTTGTCCTTCAGCACTTGTTCAAGGATGGTGCGCGAAATCGACACGCGGCTTGGCGTAATGGGTTGGTCACGGTACTTGACCGCTTGTACTTCGAGTTCATTGGCTTCGGGTGCGTAACGCGTCATGATGACACCGCGGTCGGCGGTGATGGCTTCGAACAGCAGATCGAGCACGCGTTGGAGGGCATCCTTCTCGGACATGTCCTCGATTTCGCGGATCAGTTCGGACAGTTTGTACAACGTCGCCAGCCGGTTGTTGACACGCAGGAGCGCATGGCTGTCGGTGCGTTCTTTCGGCGAGACCTCGAAGAACGAGGATTTGTCACCGAGCGCATCCATTTCCTCGCTGTGGATAACCGAGTGGGTTTGTGGTTTGTCGCCTCTCTCCAGGTCGTCGGTGAACTCGACGATCGACATGCCGCCGAGCGGTTCGTCGTCTGCGGTGGGAGCCTGGCTGGGCGATTCGTTCAGAAACTCGAACTCAATGGCGCCAAACGTGACCATGTCGCGATGGTGCAGCGTCATCTGGGTGATGCGCTCGTTGTTCACCATCGTGCCGTTGGAGGAATTCAGGTCTTGAAGAATGTAGAAACTGCCTCGTTTGTCGATTCGAGCATGAAAGCGCGAAACGGAATCCAATCCCATGACAATCGTGTTGGACGGATGACGTCCAACGGTCGCGGAGTCGTGAATCTCGTAGGCTTCTTCCAACTGGTCCTTGTTCGAAATGGGAACCAGCTTGGCGCACAGTGAATCGTTCATTGTGAATCCGTCTCGGTCCTCGGCGAGGCAAGGGTGCGCGCGGTGATCGTCGGGATGAACTGACCGCGCAGAAGATTATTTCTATTTCACGTTATTCAACTATTTCGGGTTTGGCAATCTCGGATTCGGGACGCAGGTCAAAATGCACATGTTTGGTGTCGCGGACAGGAAACGGCATCATTTCCATCAGCAAATCAACGCCGGGCCACAAATAGACCGGCGCATGAAAGCGCTCGCGCGTGACACCGGTCTCGTAGCCATCCAATTCAGCCTGGAAATCATAGTACCAATACCAGGTAAACGGCATTTCCGTTGGTGTGCGGCCAATGTGGACGTCGTTCATCATCACATCGGCTCCCGGAGGCGACGACGTTACCACGACTTTGCTTCGTACACACCCGCCCAGCAGTAACGCCGCGGCGGCCAACGCCAGTCCCTTCGAGATGGCTGGTTTCAACATATTCATCAGGCCTTCCGTGGTTCAAAATCCAGTATTGTTACCCATCAAATTGAATCTCCCGAGCCGGGCAGGGGTGTCAAGCGGGGCCTTCTAGGAACTCCCGGGGCCTCCAATCTCTTCATTGCACTTCGGACTCAGGCTCCGGTCGCGTACCGATGTACGCTTCCATCGCCTTCGCCTCGCGCGCCTCGATCTTGGAGGCCCGGAAGTTCCTGGGTCCAAAAAGAAATTCACGATGGTGTTTTATCCTTCTTATCCTTTTCATCCGGTCCCATTTTTACCCACAGCGTTCCCCATAAGCCAATAGAAATCAACGTTGTCCAGAGCCCTTGCCAGAAGGATTTCGGGCTGTAAACGAGTTGGATTTCCTGTGTTCCGGCGGGTAGAACGGTGGAGGTGTTGACGCCATTGAGCGGAAATGTTGGCAGCCGTTCGCCCGATTCGCTCCGTGCGTACCATCCGGTGTGCCACGGGATGGCGGTCGCCAATGTGGCTCCCGAGGAGGGGAGCGGAGCATCGAGGCGTACGACAAAGGTGCGGGCGTTGGTGAATTTGGCCGATTCGATGGCGGGCAAAGGCGTTTCGAGGGGAATTTCCGGCGGGGTTGGAATTGGCGGGGCTTCCAGATCCGAAAAACTAATGACGTATGGGAGTTTGAGAAACATGGCTTTTTGAATCGCATCCTGGGGGGAATCTTCCAGGATCACTTTTTTGGTCAACCAAGCCATGGGGGGCGGTTGGCGATATCGCCAAAGGGGCCAGTGTTCGTGATCAATGAGCGGTTCGAGATATTCGGCTTGATCGGTGTTGTCAAATCGCGCGGCAGGAAGAACGCGCGAAGGGTCAAAAACATCGGGACGGCCGATCAGGTATTGAACCCCCAGGTATTTCAATGCCGGGGAGTAAGGGTTGGTAAAAATCGTTCCATGGCTGGAGTACAAATTTCCCGTTCCGATGCATGCAAATTTCCTGACGATTCCGTATCGTTTCAGAACGAGCGAATTGTATCCCTGGATATCGTTGACATTTTGCCACGCGGCCAGATTTGGACGGAGAGAAATGCCATATTCCTCCGAGCGGCAATCGCGGGCATAACGCAACGTGGGATCGATTGTCAGATAGCGATCCTCACCCATGGCTTCGACATAGGCCGGGTCGGGGGCGAGATCCGCAGGGTGGGTGAAGGCGCGTTCAAGCCGGGGGATCATGACGATGTTGGGGATGAGCAGAATAGCAAGTATCAGGGGGGCGCTCCAACGTGGCCAGTGACGATTTTTGATCCACAGCAACAAATTCTGTGCGCCGAGCGCTGCGATGATCGGACCGGTAACGCTCCACAGAATTAATGCCCGGCGCGGCGCGTGAAAATGGTCGAACATCGGCAGCACGCGTGACCAAAATGGAGTAAGTGCCCCCATGGCGAGAATGTATCCGATACCACCCACGACAAACAGGGGCCAGGCGAGCCGTCGCACGCGGCGACGAGTGAACGCCAACGGAACCAGAAGCAAGGCGCCCAGTCCGATGGCGTTCAGCGTATCGGTGTCTTCAATATGGGGAAGCGTTCCTCCTACCAGAGCCTTCCACAGATAGGATCCGTTCAATGCCTGCTCGCTCAATTTGACGGCATTCATGGTTTCGGCACGTTCGCTCGACAGCAGGAAATCCAACGTGGGGAGGAATTGGATAGCCGAAATTCCCAACGCCAGCAACGCAGTCAATACGCCACGCCCCAGGATGATGGGCACATGGCGCAATCCGTGTTTTGTCCATCCGCGAGCAATCCAATAAATGGGTAAAACCAACGCGGTGTAGTAGGAAAATTGCGAGGCACCTGCAAGAAATTGGAAGCAAAACAATGCGCCGACGAGAAGCGATGGGCGGGTAATCAATCGGTGACTGGTGCTACCCACATCATGTTCCACGGCCAGCAGCATCCACACGAGCCACGGCATGGCGAACACGCGCGGTGGCAAAGCAACGTGGCTGATCATGAACGAGCCGAACTCGAATGTGAGTCCCGCGATCAATGCCGCGGCTCGCAGGCATCCCAACCGCCGCGATAGAAAATACGCGCCCCAACCGGCGAAAACGTAGTGAAAAACCAACACCATGCCATAAGTGAACGCATTGGGCAGGATAAAAAACGGCAGGTTCGGCGGGTACCAGACGGCGACCTCGGGGTTGGCGGCGAGCGGCGTGCCGCTCATGATATTGGGCAGCCAAAGGGGCAACGTTCCCGCATGCAGTTGCCTTGCCGCAGCCAGTCGCATGGGGTATTGCAGGGAGATCGTATCCATGAAATTGGGCAGATAACCAGCGAGTAAGGGCCACCACCACAGGCAGGGGAGCAGCGTTAACACCAGCAAGGGCCAGCGTTCGGAAGAAACGGCTCGGATGGGGCGAACTGACAGGTTCATGGATGCGGATGCTGGGAAGGAGGAAAAGCCAAGGCAATGAGAATCGCCAGAATACTCGACCCTGCTTGCCAACGTCGATGTTTTGCAGGAAAATGATTTTTAGATAAAATTTGTTTCGGCGCGCAAAAAAACTCCAGCCCATGGTGTCTTGGTGGATGAAGGCCATATTGATGGACCTTCCAGGAGCGACGGTACAATGAGTGAAACGGCCCAAACCATGCAGTTTTCTATCAGCGAATCAGCCAGCAAACCAAAGAGCGAACGCGATCTGGTGATTCAAGCCTGTAAGGGCGATACTCAGGCGTTCAATGAACTGGTCGATCGGTATTTCAGCCAGGTGTACGCCGTGGCGTATGCGCGATTGGGCGCGCGGGAAGCGGCGGAGGATTTGGTGCAGGAAACGTTTTTGCGCGTGTACCTGAATTTGGACAAATTGCGCAATCCTGCTCAGTTTGCTCCGTGGTTGATGCGAATTGCGCGTAATCTGTCTGCGAGCTGGATTGTCAAAGGTGAACGCAGCTCACGTCTTTTGCCGATGGTGCCCGTTGAAAATGAAAGGTTGAACGCGATGCCGGACGATTCGGCGGATGACGCGCGCGAGAAAGCGCTTTGTGAAGAACATCGGTGTATTTTGGCAAATGCTATTGCCAAGTTGACACCAGAAGAGCGCGAAGTCGTGTTGCTGCATTTTTCCGATGATCTGAGTAAAAGCGAAATAGCCCGACGGTTGGGAGTTCATCCTTCTACGGTGGGTCGCCAGATAGAGAATGTGCTGCATTCGCTTCGGGATATGATTCAGCCCGCGATGGAAACGGCGATTCGTTCGGCGGCAAAGCCTCGGCCTGTGCTCAAGTGGCGGACGATGGCGGTCATCGGAGCCACAGCTGCGCTATCCGCCTCGTCGCGGTCTGCTTTGGCTTCCGCTGCGGAACTGAGCATGATGAGCACCGAAGTTTCTACGGCAAAAACCGGAATCGTTGCCTCGGTACCCGTTCTCCTGAAATCCATTTCGGCCACTTTGGCCGCAGGAGCAAGTACCGTGGGAACTGCAAAAATCACCGTCGCTGCCGTTGCACTGATTGCCGGTGGCACCTACTTTTACAATCATTCCGGTCCTGCGGGATCAACCGATACGCAAGCACCCGCTGTCGCTGTTGCATCGGCACCTAACGTTCCGACTCTTATTCGAGAACAAAAGTACAAGTATGGTGGAGATCAGTTGATTACGATTCCCAAAGGTGAAGCAGTTCGCTGCATAGTGGAGCAAAGCCCGTATGGCGTGCCTTTTCAAATGGAACTGTTTGCGCGCCGGGATGGAAATGTGGAGATGACGACTCGCGGAATTCCCGGAGTTCCAGAAACGCCGGTGTTGATCGGTCCGGATCAAGTTGTCGATAGCGCGACTCCTGGTCATTTGGAAACGATGACGATGGATACCAACCGCCAATTATTCACGGTGGCATCGATCCATGTGAGGGATTTGGGAGCAAGCCTGAAGGTCGATTGTTTTTCTGCCTCGAATCCCAGCGCGTTGCAGGATGCTGCCGGATGCTGGGGGCGTTGGCAGGGCGGCCAGATCAGCAAGGTTCAACGTAATGCCGAATTGCTGCAAGTCCTGGGGAATGCGGGTATGATTCCGCAAGAACCAGAGAACCGACGGCTGTTTGTTGAGAAGATTAAAAATTTGGAGAACTGACAAAAGCGAATCGAGTCTCGGCGAATCGTCGGGACTCGACTTTTGCTTACCCGATAATAATCTTTGAACCGCGTCGTCGGACGATGGCGGAGTCTTCGCCGGTTTTGGCGGAGGTGTCTTTTTCTTCGGGAATCGATTCGTCGTCGCGCATTTTTTTCCCCGTCTTGGGTGTCAGAGGCAACACGAGCCGGATGGTGGCGCCTTCGTCTTTTTTGCTTTCGGCTTCGAGGATTCCTCCCATTGTTTGCGCCAAACCGAATGATACCGACAATCCGAGACCCGTGCCTTTGCCTTCGGTTTTGGTGGTGAAGAAGGGGTCGAATACGCTGCTCAGGTATTCCGCCGGAATTCCAGGGCCGGTGTCTTGAACTTCGATGATGAATTTTTTTTCGTCGGGTTTCGATTTGGTGCGAAGGGTGATGATCCCGCCTTGCGAATCTTCGAGTGCGTCCATCGCGTTGCGCATCAGGTTGATGATAATCTGGCGCAGGTAATCGCGACAGACCGTAACGATTTCCAACGAATCGTCGAAATCCATATCGATCTCGATGTGTTGCTTGCGCATGGTGCCTTCGAACATTTCGGCGAGTTTTTTCAGTTCGTCATTCAGATGAATATCGGTGAGTTCCGCTTTTGCAGGCGATTTGCTGACCATGCGCAACTGCGAGATAATGCGTGCGATGCGGTCGATTTCTTCTTCGATGATTTGCATGGCTTCGCGTGTGGTTTTTAAGTCGTCTTCGGCGGGATTGGGCTTGGCCATGCGGCCCGAGACGATTTTCAGGTAATTCTTAATGATCGACAGCGGGTTGTTGACCTCGTGTCCGATGTGGGCAGCGATCGAACCGGTTGCGGCAAATTTTTCCGTTTGGACCAACTTGGCCTGAGCTGCCTGGAGTTCCTTCGTGCGCAGTTGCACGGTTTCTTCGAGCTCGCTGGCGAATTGTGCGACACGCATGTACAGTCGTCCGTGCTCGACCGCCAGGCCGAGGCTGTCGGCGATACGTTCGAGCAGTTTGATTTCCGACTGGCCGAAGCAATTGTCGTTTACCGACGCCAGGTTCAGCGTTCCCACGGCGCCGTTGGTTGCGACCAGCGGCACGACGCAGATGACTCGCATGCCTGTTTTGGTCAGTTCGGTATCTTCGTAGTATTTCCCGCTATCGCGCAGTTTGCGCAGTGTCAACACCTGGTCCTTGAGGGCGCGACCCATAACGCTGCCATGCAGGGGGACGGTGGTGCCCTGGGGGAGCGTTTCGCGGTCGTTTGGATAAACGTAATCCAACGTTAAGCCGTCGCGCGATTCGTTCAGCAGTGTTAGCTCCACGCGTTCGCACGGCACGTGCATCAGGATTTCTTTGATGATGCGGCGGAATAACTTGTCCAGGTCCAACGCACGGTTTACCGAATGGCTGATCGAGTGAATCAGCTCGAGTTGTGTGGCTTTTTCGTCCAGTTCCGTCATGCGATTGGCAAGATCGAGATACGAATCCTTAAGCGATTCGGCCATTTCATTGGCCGCGTTGGCGAGAACCTCGAGTTCGTTGCCGGTTTTTACTTCCACGCGATAATCGAGGTAACCCTGGGCGAATTGCTGCATCCCTTCGGTTAGTTTCAAAACGGGTTCAACCATGCGTTTCGATACCCAGATGGAAAGAGCGACGGCCACGATGGTGAGCAGCAGCCCGACGATGATTGCTGTCCAGACTTCCCTCCGTAACGTGCTGAGGATTTCCTCCAGATCCACGGTTTGGACGATGGCCCAATTCACGGGGTTGATGTTCGATCCCTGATTTGAGTAGGAACGCGGTATGCGAAGCAGGGCGTGGGCGACGCCAAGGCGTAAAGAGCGCACCTCGAGCGTCAGCAGATCGTTGTCGTCCGTTTCCTCGTCAGTCGGGGAAAAAATTCGATCGCCAAGCGTTCCGACGCCAACCTCGAAGTCCGAGTCTTTCTGGGTGGAATACACAACACCCGCCGAACGCGAGAGCACAACGAGCCGTTGCCCGAGCGAGGGATTCAGGCGTTCGGCGCTTTGGAAAATCGGGTTGAGCGGAATCAATCCGACCAGTACGAGGCGTTCGGAATCGGCACGGGTGCCCGGTAGCTTGTTGCCTATCAGTATGTGAGGGTCCGTCCAGTCCTGGTACACCATTTCCGAGATGAATGCTCCCGAGGGTAGATCGCCCGCGAGCCATTCGATCAAAGGCGAGCCTTCGAGTTGGGGGGGGGCTTTGCAGGGAGCGATCCCGTCGGCAGTTAGTTGTCCCAGAATTCGGCCACGGCGGCCAACCAACAGCAATTGCGCTTGATGCAGTTCGTATTCGCGCAACTCCAACGGCTCGTCCCATTTGATCGTGCTTGGGGTTTCTTCTGAACGGACGGCTTGATCGGCATATTGCTGGAGCTGAAGGACGAGATCTTCGTCACGAGTGAGTTCCTGGATTCCGGAAACGCGCTTGGAGAGTGCGATATCGATATCGCGTGCCAGTCCCTGGGCCATTTCGTAGGTTTGGTCGCGCGCGTTTGCACGAATGGTTCGCGAGGCTGTGTAGGAGGACAGCATCAGGGCCACGTAGCCGGGTATGGTGGCCAAGATGAGCAAAATCAACATCACGCGGCGTTGCAGGCTGCCCGTCATTTGCGGCGGCATGCGTAATCCTGGCCGAATGTCCTGGGTTTCGGCGTCTGGATCGTACCCGCGGGTGGTGATCGGCTCGTTCGAGTTCATGGCGTTTCGTTGAATTCGACCAACTCAGAATAATCTCAGCGTGCCTTAACCCATAAACATCGTCAATCGAAGCCGTCGGGCGCCAGGGGGAATTTGCCGCCCGATGAGTGAAATCTACATCCCGGTTGCTTTTTGCAGTTGGCACGCCCGGGCAATCCGAGCGAACAATTTTCCGTCATTTTTCGCGATCAAGGATGCCCCCGCTTGGATTTTTTGTACACATATCTCTCCGATGATCTGGCCCGGATCGGGCATGTGCTGGATGCAGTTTTCCAGGTTGAAGGCGATTTGATGCAGGAAGTCGCCGATTACCTGTCCACGATGCGGGGCAAAATGCTGCGTCCGTGCCTGGTGAGTCTGGCCGCGCGGGCCTATGGGCTCGATCCAACCGCTACCGACCATCATATCAATTTGGGGGCGGCGATTGAGCTTTTTCATGTCGCCACGCTGCTGCACGACGATGTGATCGATAAAGCTCCCGAACGGCGTGGGCGTTCCACCGTCAACGAGAAGTGGGGCGACGACGCGGCTATTTTGTTTGCAGACTATTTGTATGCCACGTCCTTCGATTTGGCGCTTTCGACGCTCAAACCGGAAACGCTGCGGGTGCTTTCGCAAACCACGCAACGGATGACCGAAGGCGAATTTCTCCAGATCGAGCGCCGAGGCCAGTGGCTGGCTGTCGATGACTACATGAATATCATCACGCGCAAGACCGCTCAGCTTTTTGCCGCGTCCGCGTGCCTGGGCGCGTTGATTGCCGGTGCCGATCGAGATGCCGTGACGCGTATGGCGGAGTTTGGTCTTGAATTTGGGCTCGCGTTCCAGATTACCGACGACACGTTGGATTATGAGGCGCAAACCGATAAATGGGGCAAACGCGTCGGCGCCGATTTGGCCGAAGGTAAACAGACGTTGCCGCTTCTGCACACGCTTAAGGTGGCATCGCCGGAAGATCGCGAGGCCTTGATTCACGTTCTGAATAATGGACGCGATTTCGACACCGTGCATCGTTATGTCGTTAAATACAACGCGATTGGCAGCTCGCTTGATGTCGCCGCCGAGCACTGCAAACGAGCGCTTGCGGCGCTGGATGATTTTTCTGCAGACAACAAACCCGTTGGGTTGATGCGGCAAATTGCCGACCAGGTCATCGTTCGCCAGTACTAACTCATTTCATTCATTTACGATCAGCACGATTCTTGCGCGGTATGGCCGAGTGAGGTTTGGGGCTTGACACACGAGCCTGTTAGTGTTTTTGATACACTATCACGCTGAAGGAGTGATGCAATGATTGTACAGCCAGAAGCCTGCGCCAGCAGCCTTGCTTTGCTGACGGATTTGTACCAGCTCACGATGGCCTATGGGTATTGGAAAAATGGCATGGCCGATCATGAGGCAGTTTTTCACCTGACATTTCGCAAGCAACCGTTCGGCGGCGGGTATTCGATTGCGGCGGGCCTGGAAACGGCGATTGCGTATTTGCGCAACTTCAAATTCGCGGCAAGCGATCTGGAATATTTAGCATCGTTGACGGGAAACAATGGTCGTCCATTGTTCGATCCGGCTTTTTTGGAATATCTTGCCCAACTCCGATTCGATTGCGATGTCGATGCGATTCCCGAGGGGACGGTGGTATTTCCAAACGAACCGCTGTTGCGCGTTCGAGGTTCGTTGATTCAAGGACAATTGATTGAAACGGCGTTGCTTAATATTATTAACTTTCAAACATTAATAACAACCAAAGCTGCACGCGTGTGTCATGCAGCACAAGGCGATCCCGTATTGGAGTTTGGTTTGAGGCGCGCCCAGGGTATTGATGGCGCATTAACAGCAAGCCGCGCGGCATATATTGGTGGATGCGCGGGTACATCGAATGTTCTGGCGGGAAAACGATACGGCATTCCAGTGAAAGGAACGCATGCGCACAGTTGGGTAATGTGTTTTCCGAGCGAGCCGGAAGCATTCGATGCATACGCGCAGGCAATGCCGAATAATTGCGTGTTTTTGGTGGATACATTCGATACGATCGAAGGTGTTGGTCATGCGATTGATACGGCAAAACGATTACGAGTCGATGGACATGAAATGGTCGGGATACGGTTGGACTCTGGCGACCTGGCCTATTTGAGTATCGAAGCGCGGCGGCTTCTCGACGAGGCGGGATTTCCCGACGCGGCGATTGTAGCCAGTAACGATCTAGATGAGTATTTAATCGAAAGTTTAAAACAACAAGGCGCCTGTATTAATGTTTGGGGAGTAGGAACAAAACTGGTGACGGCGTACGATCAACCGGCATTGGGTGGAGTGTATAAGCTGGCTGCGATTCGTTCGCCAGGAGGAGATTGGGAATATAAAGTTAAACTTTCGGAACAGGCGATCAAAATTTCCACACCGGGCATCTTGCAGGTTCGTCGTTTTTACAACGAAAATGGTTACATCGCGGATGGTATCTATCATGAAGGTCATCAACTCGAATGCCAAGGATGGATTCTTGTCGATCCAAAGGACGCTACCCGTCGGAAACATCTTGGCGCAGGGACGTCTTGGGTAGATTTGCTCGAACCCATATTTCGTAAGGGTGAATTTGTGGGGTCGGAGCCAACGCTTGATGAAATTCGCGAGCGTGTTCGAAATCAACTGACCATGTTGCATTCGGGAATTAAGCGATTTCTTAATCCGCACGAGTACCCGGTGGGATTTGAAAAATCTTTGCATGACATGAAAACGAACCTTGTTTTGCAAGCTCGCGGTGAACTAGTAAGTTAATTAATACAAGGAATGATAGTGCGATGATGGATGATCTGACAAAATTTCCACGGCCCAGTGTTACGGTCGATTGCGTGATTTTCGGTTATGAAAACAAGGACTTGCAATTGTTGCTTGTCGAACGTGGTATCGAGCCGTTTAAGGGCTCATGGGCGTTGCCGGGCGGGTTTGTTCGTTCCGACGAAACAGTGGACGATGCAGCGCGGCGAGAATTGAAAGAAGAAACCGGAGTCACCAATGTATATCTGGAGCAGTTATATACATTTGGTGGGTTGAAACGCGATCCACGCGGTTGGGTAATCACGGTTGCGTACTATGCATTGATTAAACTTTCGAGTCAACGTGTTCGCGCTGCGACCGATGTTAGCCAGGCGCAATGGTTTTCCGTCGATGCGTTGCCTTCGCTGGCTTTTGACCATCGCGAAATTGTTGACAAAGCGATTGATCGACTGCGTGGGAAATTGCGGTATGAACCGATCGGTTTTGAATTGTTGCCTAAAAAATTTACACTCACGCAGCTTCAGAGGCTTTACGAAACGATACTTCAATCCGAACTGGATAAACGCAATTTCCGGAAAAAGTTGCTTGGCATGAATTTGCTTATCGAGCTCGACGAATTTCAAACCGATGTGCCTCATCGCGCACCGCGTCTGTATCAATTCGATGAAAAAAAATACAAAGCGTTACGCAAAAAAGGTTTTAACTTCGATTTGTAGGAGGTCTATTAATGAACGCGCTTATTGTTGTTGATATGCAAAACGATTTTCTTCCCGGCGGCGCGCTTGCCGTCAAGGAAGGGGATGTCATCGTCCCGTTGGTGAATAAACTGATGGAGCAATTCAATCTGGTTGTTGCAACCCAGGATTGGCATCCTGCCGATCATGGCAGTTTTGCCGCGAATCATCATAAGACGCCCGGAGAAATAATAGAATTGAGTGGTTTGGCTCAAATTCTTTGGCCGGTGCATTGTGTGCAACGAACTTCCGGAGCAGATTTTGCCCCCGGTCTTCATATTAATAAATTCCAGCAGGTGTTTCAAAAAGGTACCGATCCAAACTATGATAGCTACAGTGGGTTTTATGATAATGGACATCGGAAATCCACGGGACTTGGCGATTACCTTAAGACCCAAGGTGTGACTCAGGTATTCGTTTGTGGTCTGGCAACCGATTATTGTGTTAAGTTCACAGCACTGGATGCGGTGGCGATGGGATTTCGCACAACATTGATTGCCGATGCAGCGCGTGGTGTGAACCTGCAACCCGGCGACGTGGATCATGCGATTGCGGAAATGCGAAACGCCGGAATACAAATCATCGAAAGCTTTGCGCTCTCGGAGTTTCCAACTCGCTGAGTGAAAGGAGCTCATCATGGAGCGCACTCGAATCGAATTGATCGAAGGCGATATTACCAGACTCGATGTGGATGCGATTGTGAACGCGGCGAACTCCTCGTTGCTCGGCGGTGGTGGGGTAGATGGCGCTATTCATCGTGCGGCAGGACCGGAGCTGGTGCAGGAGTGCCGATTGTTGGGTGGTTGTCCCACAGGCGAGGCGAAAATCACCAAGGGGTATGATCTTCCTGCTCGTTTTGTGATTCACACCGTTGGCCCGGTGTGGCGCGGCGGAACAAACGGCGAATCTGAATTGCTGGCGTCGTGTTACCGTCGCAGTTTGGAAATCGCGGTGGAGCGCCAATTGAAATCCATCGCGTTTCCCGCAATCAGTTGCGGTGTTTATGGCTATCCGGTGGAAAGCGCCGTGCGTGTGGCAGTGAGTGAAGTCAGGCGTTTTCTCGATGCGCATCCAGAGATTGAACGCGTGGCGTTTGTGTGTTTTGGAAACGATGTATTGAATGCCTATCAATCGGTTTTGAACGATGAGAAAACGGCTATCGTTCGGGACCTTTGAAGAAGGCGCGTCCCGGTAAAGACCGACCGAGGCAGGCATCTTCACTTGCTCCGGGCCGTTGTGGCGGTATGAATCGTGCATTCGACACGTATTGGTCGATTTGACTAGCCGAGTATTGAAGATTTCCTGGGGCTTTTGGACGCGTGCTGCTCATTATTATTTTGATGATTGGATCGCTGTGTTTGTTGGGCGGATTTTTGTGGGCTGCATTTACTGTGGGCCGCGAAGCCGACGAAGAATACGGCGATTCGCCTTTGTCTAAAAACCAGTGGCGGTTGCTGGGCTGGGTTGTTGCCATCGGCATCGCGCTCGTAGCCACAATTATCGAGTATTATATCGTCATTAAATAACAAGTCCCCCGAGGCGTGTTCCATGTCCGTTCCTGCATCGTTGGTGTGGTTTCGGCGCGACCTGCGTCTGGCCGATAATCCGGCACTTTCGGCAGCTCGAGCGCGTGGCGGACCACTGATTCCTGTCTATATTCACGCACCGGGGGAAGAATCTCCCTGGGAGCCAGGAGCCGCGAGCCAATGGTGGCTGCACCAATCGCTTGCGCGGTTGGACGAATCGTTGCGGGCTGTGGGGTCGCGCCTGATCGTTCGCCGGGGACCGACGCTTGAAACGTTGCGCACGTTGATTGCGGAAACCGGAGCGCGCGCTGTTTTTTGGAATCGATTGTACGAACCGAATATTATTGCACGCGATACCGTGGTGAAAACGGCGTTGCGAGAGGAAGGTCACGACGCGCGGTCGTTCAATGCGGCGTTGCTGTTCGAGCCCTGGCAGATCGAACGCGCGGCTGGCGGACCGTTTAAAGTTTTCACGCCGTTCTGGCGGGCTTGTCGTTCGCATGTCGAACCGTCGCTGCCCGATCCTGCGCCAAAGCAATTGCCTGCTCCCGATCGGTGGCCCACCGGCGAGTCGATTGAATCGCTGAATTTACTGCCACGGATCAATTGGGTAGGGGGCATTAAGAAAGCGTGGGTTCCTGGCGAGGCTGGCGCGCGACAGCAGCTTGAAAAATTTACGCACTCGGCTCTCGCTCGATATGAGATCGCGCGCGATTTACCCGCCGAAGCTGGAACATCGCGTCTTTCTCCGCATTTGCACTTTGGCGAAATCGGCCCGCGCGACGTTTGGCATGCGGTGCGACGTGTGCAACCGACGGGCAAGGATACCGACCGTTATTTAACCGAAATCGGCTGGCGCGAGTTTGCGCATCACCTGCTGTTTCATTTTCCCCACACCACGCACGAGCCGCTTCGTCCTGAATTCAGGCGATTTCCCTGGCGCGACGACTCGGAGCAACTTCGCGCGTGGCAACGCGGACAAACGGGCTATCCGTTGGTTGATGCGGGCATGCGTGAATTGTGGAATACGGGGTGGATGCATAATCGTGTGCGCATGGTGGTGGCGTCGTTTTTAGTCAAACACCTGCGTTTGTCGTGGCAAGCTGGAGCCGCGTGGTTTTGGGATACGCTGGTGGACGCGGACCTTGCCAACAATACGTTCGGGTGGCAATGGGCTGCTGGATGTGGAGCCGATGCAGCGCCGTATTTTCGAATTTTCAATCCGATACTCCAGGGGGAAAAATTCGATGCCACGGGTGCGTATGTGCGACGTTGGGTGCCGGAAATAGCGCACTTGCCCAACAAGGTTCTTTTTCAGCCATGGAAAGCAACCCGTGCGCAACTTTCCGATGCCGGAGTGGTTTTCGGGCGCGATTATCCTGCGCCTATCGTCGATCACGCGCAAGCGCGTGAAAATGCATTGGCGGCATTTGCGACGTTGAAAGTTAAATAAGTCTGGCTTTCATTATGGTGAGTGCCGAGACCTGAAATGAGATGGAGTTTCCGGTCTGGACGCATGTCTCTCGGAAAGGGTATGGTTTCTTTACGCCTGCCCGTGGAGATCGCGCATGATTCTCACATTGTATAAACGACTTTCGCCCGCTCGTAAGATGAGCGGGCGAAGCCATATCCGTCCAGGTTGTCGAAACCTTATTTACCAGGAACAACCTTGGCGGTTTTACGGGCGCCCACAATTTTCCAACCGGAAGGCAGATATTTTTTACCGAACGTGCTCGAGCTGTTGAAGTCCTGCGGCGTGAAGGCTTTGCCATTGGATTCCGGATCGACGGCGTTGATAAGTTCTTTCTTCAGGTTGCCAAACAAAATACCGTCGGCGTGTTTGGCAAGCGCGGCGGCGACGACGGCTTTTTTGGCATCGACGCTGACGCGGGCTTTGCGACCACTGCTCTTGCCTGCTTTTTTAGCGGCTTTTTTCGCGCCGGGTTTCCGGCCTCTTTTGGCCGCCGGGGCTTTGGCTTCTGCCGGAGCGGCTGCGGATTTCGGAGCAGGAGCGAGAATGCCTTTGGCTTCTTTATTCAAAATCGAAAGTTCGTCTTCCAATCCGGCGACGATCTTCTTGGCTTTTTCCAGCTCGACGTTAGCTGCTGAGAGTTCTTTTTCTTTGGCAGCGATCGAGTTTTTCAGCAATTTTTCCTGAGATTCCTGGATCGTGGTGATCGTTTGGGCTTTTTGCTGGCGGAGTTTGGCGAGTTGGGACTGAACGTCTTTTGCACTCACCGTGCCGGCAGCTTTTTTCGCGACAACTTTTCTACCACGTTTGACAGCTTTGCGGCGAGGAGCAGCGGTTTTTTTAGCAGCTACAGGAGCGGCTGCAACGGCGGCGGGAGCTTTCTTCGGAGCGGCGGCTTTCTTTTTTGCGGGAGCTTTTTTCGCGGGACGTGACGCAGCTTTTTTGGCCATGTTCAATTCCTTCTCAGGGGGATTCGAGTTACTCACAACATCATATTAAATTAAAACTAATCGAAACCGTTGGTGGTTCATCAACAGAAAAAAACAAATATTCGGTTATTCCTACTATTTTTTTCTAATATTAATAACGATTCGTATGATTTTGGAAACAAAACGCGCCATTTGGAGTAACAAAATTGTTAATAAGCATCGAAATGTTTGATTTTCAATATTGTTTTCAACGTGTTGTTTGATGCTGAAAGTACAGTCGCTTTTTAGTATAATTTTGTTATGAAAGTTATTACTTATGTGCAAGCGCGTCGTTTTGATTGGAAGGTATTAATGTTAGCGCAAGCGTCGAAAATTGGAAAAACGACGATGAGTTAATCAACTGACCCGCTCTTGAATTTCAAGAGCGGGTCAGTGTGGTGTGCATTCGTTATTTCGATGAATTGAAATCAGGGTTTTTTGTTCAACAACAAGCCTTTGGGCGGCAATTGTCCGACCAGCGGACGCAGCCATTCGACGAATTCCGGCGTCACATCGTTGCCTGCTTCGTTGATCAGGTTGTCTTCCATCGGGCGATATTGTTTCACGCCTGCGGGGAAGTTCACGCCCGAAACGTCTTCGAGTTCAGCGCGGAAGGGCTCGCAGAGGTATTTACCGAAGGAGTTCGGCACGCGGCGGAAGCAGATCGAGCCGCTCTTGACGCCCGCCATAGCCGACTGCACGGCGGCGGCACCGGCTTCGCGGCCTTCGATCGCGTCGGAGCAACTCACGACACCCGCCATCGAACGCTGGGCGTAACCGAGGGTATCGGCGCGAACGCGAGCTTTCTTCTGGTACTTGTTGAACATGTAGATTTTCACGGCCGAGGCGAAGAAGTCCGCCAGCGCGCCGGTGCCCGAAAGTTGGATGTGTCCGAAGGCGTCGCGTTTCGCGCCGCCCGAGAGGTCTTCGAGCTGGCCGGAGACTTCAAACACGTCGAGCATTTTGCCCATGCCGAGGTCTTTGAGTTCGGCGCGGATGAGTTCGCTTTCCAGGAATGTATGGCCGTCTTTATCGGCGACGCCTTCGCTGACGGCGATCAATGCGCGTCCGTATTTCTTGTAGGCTGCGTCGATATCGTTGAGAATCTGGGTCAGCGTGTAGGCGCGTTCGGGCAAGTAAATCAGGTGAGGTCCGTCGCCGGGGTTGACGCGTGCAAGAGCCGACGCGGCGGTCAGCCAGCCTGCGTTGCGGCCCATGCAGATGTCGATTTTGATGCCGGGAAGCGAGCGGTTGTCCGTGTCGTTGCCCATGAACGCCTGCGCAACGTACTTCGCGGCGGAACCATAGCCCGGGCAGTGATCGGTCACGAGCAAGTCGTTGTCGATCGTCTTCGGAACGTGGTAAACGGTCAGCGGGTAGTTTTGTTCCTGGGCGATTTTGTTGATGATGCCCGCGGAAAGAGCGCTGTCGTTGCCGCCAATGTAGAAATAATATTCGACGTTATGTTTGGAAAGAATCTGGAAGATGTTTTTGCAGTCTTCTTCTTTCGGTTTGAAGCGGCAGGAACCGAGCGCGGCGCTGGGCGTGGCGGCCACGCGTTCCAGGTTATCGTCGCTTTCGGCGCGGAAATCGATGAAGTCTTCGCGCAGAACGCCTTCGACGCCATTGCGGGCGCCAAAAATGCCGCCGATTTCTTCGTGCTTCAGGGCTTCTTTGACGACACCGATGAGGGATTGATTAATAACAGCGGTCGGACCGCCGGACTGGCCGACTACCAGGTTGCCTTTAGACATGTTCGCAAGCTCCTTGCGGAGGATTTCGGCTCGGCGAGGGCGCGAAAATCCGAACCCGCACCGGCACTTGGCCGAAATCGCTAGCCGCCCGCAACCCGAGGGCGCAAGACGGGAGGTGAGGAGGAGGGGAAATTAACATAAAGCGCAAAAGCCCCTGTACAATTGCCGGAGCGACTTGCTAACACTCCGAGCACTTCCCACCGTTCCCGCTCCCGGAGCCCTCATGATTACCGCCGAACAACTCACCGACAATTTGAATCCCGAACAAGCCGAGGCCGTCCAGCATCATGGCACGCCATTGCTGATTGTGGCGGGCGCAGGCAGCGGCAAGACCCGGGTGATCACTCACCGGATTGCGTATTTGGCTCACGTGATCGGGATTCCGATCTGGGAAATTCTGGCGGTGACGTTTACGAACAAAGCCGCTCGTGAAATGCGCGAACGTGTGTGCCGGTTACTCGGCAAGCCCGACGATCTGTCGCTTTCCATCTCAACGTTCCACAGCCGGTGCGCGGCGATTTTACGCCGCGAAGCCGAAGCCGCCGGAATCGAACGCAACTTTGCGATTCTCGATGACCGCGACCAGCAATCGGCTGTGAAAAAAGCGATGGAAGATGTCGGCGTGGACCCCAAGCAGGTCAAACCGGGCCAGGTGCAGAATTTTATTAATTTGGCGAAGATGAAGTTGCTTACACCCGACGATTGCAAAAAAGAATTCGATGGCGATGAAATTCCTTACGGCGATTTGTACAAAACATACGACGAAATCATGCGGAAAAACAATTCGTTGGATTTCGAGGACCTGATTTTTCGCACCGTGCTGATGTTGCGCGAAAATCCACTCGTGAAAAAGAAATGGAACGAGCGGTATCGGTATATTCTCGTCGATGAGTTCCAAGACACCAACCATAGCCAATTCGAGTTAGTAAAACTGCTCGTTGGCAAGGATGAAAACGTGTGCGTGGTGGGCGACGAGGACCAGTCGATTTACTCGTGGCGCGGCGCGGATGTGCAAAACCTGCTGCAATTCAAGGAAACCTATCCGAATTCCAAACTCGTGCGCCTGGAGCAGAATTATCGCTCGGTGGCGAACGTGCTGAAAGCCGCCGGGGCGGTGATCGAAAAAAACACGATGCGCATCGGTAAAACGCTCTGGACCGAGAAGGAAGAGGGGGAGCTGATCACGGCTATCGTGGGTGCCGACGATCGCGACGAAGGCGAACTGGTCGCCAATCATATCGCAGCGTTGATGCTCGATGGCATTCCGTCGCATGAAATATCGATTTTCTACCGCAGTCACAATTTATCGCGTTCGATTGAAGACGGGCTCCGCAAAATGCGTGTACCATACCGCATTATCGGCGGCATGCGCTTTTACGACCGCGCGGAAATCAAGGACATCCTCGCGTTCATGCGGTTAGCGTGCTCGCCAACGAACGATCTCGCGTTCGAGCGCGTTATTAATGTTCCCGTGCGCGGCGCAGGCAAAGGCACTCGCGACACCATCGTGATTCGCGCTATCGACGACAATTGCAGCCAGTTTGAAGCGACGCAGAAACTGCTCGAAGAAGGCGCGATCAAAGGCAAAGCGCGCAAGGGGCTCCAGGAATTTATCGACGCCATCGAACAATGGTACGACCAGGCAACCACGAGCCGGGTGTCGGTATTATTGAAACAAATCATCGACGACACGCGCTACAAAACCGATGGCGTCGGCGATCCGGAATCCCTCGATGGACGCAGCCGTATCAGTAACATCGAGGAGTTCGAAGCGGCAGTGCTCGAATTCGAGATGACACAGGACGACCACAGCCTCGAGTCGTTTCTGGAAAACATGGCACTCGATTCTGCACGCGAAGATAAAGGCGAGGGTCCGAAAGTCAGCCTGATGACGATCCACAATGCGAAGGGTCTGGAGTTTGACTACGTGTTCGTCGTTGGCATGGAGAACGGTATTTTTCCGAATAGCCGCACGCTGGACAAACCGGAGCAATTCGAGGAAGAACGGCGACTCTTCTACGTGGCGTTGACTCGTGCGCGTCGGAAATTGTTCCTGACGCGGGCGCGGCGGCGGAATCGTTACGGTCAGTACGAAAACACCGAGCCGTCGATTTTCCTGCACGAATTACCCGAGGACGTGTTGACCGAAAGCGACCGGCGCAAGCTGGGGATCAGCTCGGTGGTGTTGCCCAGCGACCGCGACGATCATTATTCGGCGGGGAATTCCTATCCGAACCGCGCGTACGGAAATCGCGTGGCAGGAGGGGCGTATGTTCCGCGTCGTGCAACGCCTTCGCGTGTTACGGTGCCTTCCGGCACAAGAAAAAAAGGTTTCGATGTTGGCGATCGTGTTTCGCATAATATTCTGGGTACTGGCGTTATTACCGAAAAGGGCGGTCGCCCGGGAAACGAACGCGTCTATGTGGAGTTCGACGATGGCCGTGGGCAGGAGTTCGTCGTTCGGTTCGCGCCGCTGGCAAAAATCGAGGAGTGACACCGGTTTTCAACCGATGAATTGGATTTGCCATCGCCCAATTGCTACCCGTTGCACTCTTCGGTTGCCGCTTGCCTGAAAGGGTGCTTGTTAACCTTCGTGTCGCTACACCGATCCCTGAATGCAGGATGACGTCTCCCCATGTACCTTTGCATTGCCGTCAGCGGCCGTAACCGCGTGCCCACCACATATGTGTTCGATCAATCGGATGTCCGAATCGGTCGTTCGTCCAAAAACGATATTGTTTTCGATCCGGTGCTCGATGGCGCGGTTTCGCGCCGACATTGCGTGATTCACCGCAACGAGTATGGCGAGTTTTTCATCGAGGACCTGGAAAGCACCCAGGGCACGTTTTTGAACAATGCTCCGGTGCAAGGCAAAGCCGAGTTGCGTCCCAACGATCAGATCGTTTTGGGCATGGATGGTCCGCGCTTGCATGTGGTGTTCGAGAAAACCGAGGACAGCACCATGGCGAGCATGGAATTGGTGCGCGCGGCGGTGACCACGCACTTCCCGTTGGCGTTGTATCAGGAGTTTCCAAGGAAATTCCGCCTTTATCAGAAAATCGGCGAAGGCGGATACGGCCAGGTATGGCGGGCGCTGCGCCGCGAGAAAGAAGAATGGATGGCGGTCAAGTTCCTGCGCCCGGAACTGTTGATCTGCGGCGGCAGCCAAACCTCGCAGATTCGTATCAGCAAGCAAGTGGCGCGTTTTCAACGCGAAGCCCAGGTGACAAAGTTGCTGGCAACGTCCGGTGTTCCCGGAATCATTCATGTCGATGAAACAGGCGGCGACTCGAACGAAGGCTTCCTGTTCATGATCATGGATTACATCGATGGCGATTCGCTGGACAAGTTCGTTTCACGGGCCAGTGAAATGCCCATCGCGCGTATTTGCCGGTATATGCGCCAGGTGGCGATCGCGCTCGACAAAGCCCACCAGATCAATTGGACCGACGAAATGACAGGTCGTGCGATGAAAGGTGTGATTCATCGCGACATTAAGCCCAGTAATATTATGATTCGCAAGTCGGACGACATGGCGATTCTGTGCGATTTTGGCATCGCCGCGATCCAGGAAGGCGGCGACCGGCTGACGCTGCCGCAGATGCGGGTGTTTACGTACAAATTCACGGCGCCCGAGGTGCTCATCGAGAACACGATTTCGCCTTCGACCGATTTATGGGGGTTGGCAGTGACAGCGTATGTGATGTTGTCGGGCGGGTTCTTTCCATATGGCGGCATGGGATTGGCGGAAACGTTGCGCGCGATTCGCGAAGGCAAAATGGCGCCGTTGCGCGGATATCGAAACGACATTTCACACGAGTTGGCGAATTTTATCCAGAGTTCTCTCAACCCGGATATAGCGAAACGTCCGCAAACCGCCCACGATTGGGTGGATGCGCTGGAGCCGTACATTTCGTAAGCTAAAGCACTCGAAATCATAAAATCTCGTGTTGTCCGCTAGGGGACTGAGATTCCCGGCGCCTTGTGCCACGGTATTTTCATCGTCGCGGTTCGGGTGGGATTGGCCCGCCGCGTTTCGGTGAAACGATTTGGCAGAGAGGTGCCCCCCTATGATGTTTACAAAGAACACACACGGATTCACATTGATCGAGCTCTTGATTGTGGTGGCGATCATCGCGATTTTGGCGGCAATTGCAGTGCCGAATTTCCTGGAAGCGCAAACACGCAGCAAAGTGTCGCGCGCCGCTTCGGATTTGCGCACGATGGCAACGGGGCTCGAAGCCTATTTTGTCGATAATAATGACTATCCTTATGCCCAGAGTTTGACGGGCCAGCCGTGGCTTGCTCCGGGCGGAATGCCATTTTTGAACAACGCAGGGGACAAAGTCGGAGGATTGACGTCGCCGGTCGCGTACTTGTCTTCGTTGCCCGACGATAGTTTCAAGCACCCGATTGGGAGTGGAATTAATATTACGGCGCCGTTATATTACGAAAAAGCGGGCTTTGGTTATATGAATGGCATGCGAACGTCGATGACGGTGAATGTACCGGCAGAAGCGGTGGGCGAGTATAACAACCTCTATGGCACCGGACCGGATACGCCGGTGGCCCAGGTGGCGGACACCCCCCAGCGTTGGGTGCTTTACAGCATCGGTCCCGATTTGGATTTCCGCCTGAAAGAGTTTCCCTCGGGAACCGTGATTACGAACTCGCGGTATAATCTGAACAATCGTTACGATCCGACCAATGGAACGATCAGCGGCGGTAATGTTATGCGGTTTCCGGGAGGACGGACTTACCCAGGGATCAATAATTGATGGAAGGTTTTTGAACCTGAAAATCCGTCCGGAAAGTTTCGATACTCTATTTTTCCAAGTATTGCACGGCTTTTGAATGATTTCGCCGGAAGAACGTCGATAATGGACAAAATGGACGAACTTTTGCGCGGATTACGGAGAAGGTTGAATGGCATGCCTCAAAGCCGGGAGAATGAAAATTTTGCGAAGGATTGATTTTACAGAAATTGAGACTTCTCTTTTTTTTGAGCAAAGAGCCTTAAGGTTCGGTTAAGATACGGGTATAGGCCGTGTAACGTCCGGTGGGAGGCCGATGAATACAGGCTTTCAAACTTTTTCGACAAAAGCCCGCTCCATAGTATTGTGACTTTTAGGACGGAGTCTGAGATTTCCGAACGCGTCTTTTCTCTCCTCTCCCAATCCACAACCGGCCCGGAACGATTGTCGTCCCGGGCCGGTTGGTTTTTATGCGTGTGTATTGAGGAGCCGATTAGCGCAGTTTGTTGTTCGCGATAAGCCATTCGGCGATTTGAACGGCATTGAGCGCGGCGCCCTTGAGCAGGTTGTCGGAGACGATCCACATATCCAGGCCCGTGCCGTCGGGGTTCGAGATATCCTGGCGAACGCGGCCAACGTATGTTTCCGCTTTGCCTTCGCAATAGACCGCCACCGGGTAGTGATTTCCCTCGGGTTCGTCAACGACTACGACGCCGGGGACCTGAGCCATCGCTTCGCGGGCTTCGGCGGGGGTGACTTTCTTTTCGCACTCGACATTGATTTCTTCACTGTGGCCGCGGAAGACCGGCACGCGCACGCAGGTGGCGGAAACGCGGATGTTCGGCGCTTCGAGGATCTTGCGCGTTTCGTTCACCATCTTCAGCTCTTCTTTTGTGTAACCATTGGCCGTGAAAGAATCGATGTGCGGCAACACGTTGAAAGCGATCTGGTGCGGGAACTGCTCGCAGGGGAAATCCGTATCGCCTTCGAGAATGGAGATCGTCTGATCGCGCAACTCGGCGATGGCCGAGGCGCCTTTGCCGCTGACCGACTGGTAGGTCGAGATCACGAGGCGCTTAATGCCATACTTCACATGAAGAGGCTTAAGGACCTGGACCATCTGAATTGTCGAGCAGTTCGGGTTGGCGATAATGCGGCGTTTGGGCAACGTTTCGAGCGTGTGGATGTTGCACTCGGGAACGACCAGCGGCACATCGGCTTCCATGCGGAACGCGCTCGTATTATCGATCACGATGGCGCCTTTTTCGGCGGCGATCGGAGCCCATTCCAGGGACACGCCACCACCGGCGCTGAACAGTGCGATGTCCACGCCTTCAAAGGACTCGGGCGTCACGGCTTCGACCGTCAATAATTTGCCTTTATACGGATAACGACGGCCTGCCGAACGGGGCGAGGCCAGAAGACGCAGTTCCTTGACCGGCAATCCGCGCTGTTCGACTTGACGCAGCATTTCCTGGCCAACGGCCCCGGAAGCGCCCAGAATCGCGACAACGTAACTCATGAGAAAAACCTCTTTGGGTAAAAAGTAGTCCCGCTACGACTCGGGAGTGGCCGAGAGGGAACCCCATCCCGCCGTCGAGATCAAGCAGGAAGGCGTGATTTTCGGTTGGCGAACTCGACTAAATGAACTAACTTGCTTTTCGTTGAGAGAGAACGATTGGAGGGCGCCATGGATTTGCAGAGCGTTGAGGGAGCGGTGGAAACGCCCTCGAGTGTTCGCGTACTCGAAGAACATTTCATCGAACATCCGGATAATATTGCCTCCGGCAATCCCACGCACGTGTGGATCGAGCCGACGAATCGTTGCAACACGCGATGTACGCATTGCGGGCATTTCTATCACCATTTCGGCGAGGACATGCCCGAGGAGCTTTATGAACGCATTGCGCGCGCCGTCCTCGATGGCGTCGAACGCGTGGAATTGCTCGGTTACGGCGAGCCGTTTATGGCGAAAAATTTCGAGCGCATGTTTGACGAATGCGCGGCGCGTGGAATCAAAATTTTCACCACGTCGAACGGCATATTGTTGCGCAACGACGAGCGTGTGGCGAAGATCGTTCGGCACGATGTTCTGCTGAACCTTTCGATCGATGGAGCGCGCAAAGAAACCTATGAATTTGTCCGCCCCTATATCAAGTGGGAGAAGTTGATCGAGACGCTTGAATGTTTGAAGCGTAACGCAGACGCGGCAGGATCGGAAAAACGTTATACGTTACGTTTTAATTACTGTGCCATGAAACATAGCATTGGGGATTTGCCGGATTTGGTTCGGCTGGCACATCGATACGGGGCCACGACGATATTTGTGCTGCCACTGGGCAGGGAAGAACTCTTCGAGAAGGTCGCCGGGCAATCGCTTCACGATTCACCGGAGATGGTCGCTGGGCCTTACGCGGAAGCTCTCGAACTGGCAGCGAAATATCAAATTCAACTCAGCGTTCCCGAATCGTTCGTGAACCTGATTTTGGAAGAAGCAAAAGCCCAGGGAGGCGCCGTTCGACAATTGGCCGAAAAAGCTCGTCTGGCCGCGCGATACTATAAAATGCACGGAACGCGGAAAACGTTTACCAAAGCAATGGCGACCGCTCGCCTTGGTTCGAAAAAACGTCATGCCGCAGGCGTTACCACCTGCGGAATCCCTTGGAACGACAGCTATTTCGCTTCGCAGGGCGTGGTGTACGCTTGCTGCGCCATGAGCGACCCATTGGGCAATATGGCCGAGCAGCAATGGGAAGAAATTTGGAATGGCGCGGCGTACCGTAATTTGCGCCGCACAGTAAATAGCTGGAATCCGACCAAAGTTTGTCGCTTTTGCGCGTTACCCATGGGCATTAACGGCGGCGACGATAAGCATTATCAAAAGCGTTTTTCGCCTTATCGGCGCGAAACGATTCCGCTCGATTCTTCCCGTGTGGAATTTAACGAAGGTTTTTACGACTGTGAAATGGGTGAGGACGGACAGCCGCATCACCGCTGGATGGGGCGCGTGGGGCAGTTCTCGATCAAAGTAGAGAAAGATGCAAAATTCCTGCGTTTGCGATTGATTGCACTCGCGCCAGGCGACGCGTCCAACCCCGGCATTTGTCGAATCGACGGCGGCGATCTCGAACCGTTCGACAATAGTTGCGACGATGTTCATTTCCCCATCGATTTTATTCGCGATGGCGTAGTGAACGTTCGATTGGAAATGGAAAAACTCTACCGCGTCGATCCCGACCCGCGCGATCTGGCGCTGGCTATTTGCGGGGTCGAAGTGTTGTACGGAAATTAAATCGTCTTTTCTATTTTTCAAACGGTCCCGGAGGGACCATTCGCCAGTTGCCCAGGGTGAAGCGTAGCGCCACCCTGGGTTTGCGAATTAGACCGAACGCGCCCCGAAGTGGGCGCCCGCAATCAGAGAGGACACCAGTGCCCGACACCTATACGAATATCCTGCTACACATCGTTTTCGGTACAAAATTCAGACAACCGTTTATTACAGAAGAGATCGAGTCGAGGCTCTATGAATACATGGGCGGAATGATACGAAATCGCCGAGGGGTGCTCTATGAAATAGGCGGTATGGAAGATCATGTGCATCTCCTGGTGCGGTGGAACACGGAAGCGATCAAATCTTTGACACGCGAAATGAAAAGCGAATCGACCAAATGGGTCCGTTCGACATTTCCAACCAAGCAAGAGTTCCAATGGCAATCCGGCGGGGGGATATTTTCCGTTAGCCAATCAAACGCTACCAAGGTTGTTGAATATATTCGCAATCAAAAGACTCATCACCGTGTGAAATCATTTCAGGAAGAATACATCGAATTTCTGGTAAAGCACGGAATAGAATATAACGAGCGTTACCTTTTTGACTAATGGTGGCGAACGCCCCATCTGGGGCGTATTCATCAGGTTCACATCTCCTGGGGTGGCGCTTCGCTTCACCCCAGGCAACTCGCGATTGGTCCCGCCGGGACCAGAAAGATGATCATTGCGTTCATGCTGGGGCATGATGTTTGTGCGTGGTCCCGGAGACCCAGAAAGATGATCTGTGTGTTTCCATCGTGACCAATAGCGTAGCGTGCGATCATTGGAACCAAAGATGTTTCGCGCTTACCCGTCCCCCTGTTTTTCCAATGCGCGTTTGACGAATTTCAGTACGCCGTGGTTGTGAGGGTTGCTGTAAAGATGTACCACTTCTCGCGCGAGTTCGACAAAGGACGGTTTCCACGCACCGGATTTTTTTGCGGTTTTCTTTTGCAATAACCCAAGACCAAATCCTTCGGGCGACGGCAGATTTAAAACATAATAATCGCCGTTTGCACGTTCGTCTAACGATTCGAGCAAATACCGCGGCCCGAGCCACCCGCATCTCTCCGGCTTCGTATCATGCAGGATTACGATGCCGCCTTCGGCAAGTAATTCATCCACCGCGCGCCAGTCTTCGAGACAGCCGTTGATCGTATGATCGCCATCGATAAACGCCATGTCGAATTTCTCGGGGTGATCGCCAAACGTCTCTCGGATTTTTACCGAGGAATTGCCTTTGTGCAATGAAACGCGATTGCGCAGCCCTGCTTTTTCCAAGTGGGTGCTGACCAGTTCTAATCCATCGACAATGCCCGGTGCCACTGGTGAATGATAATGCCCCATGTCGAGAAACAAATCGAAACAATGCAAGTGCCCAAGATCGTTGTCTTGCATGGCTTGCGCGATACACAGCGACGAATAGCCAGCATAGGTACCTGTTTCGAGCATCAAGCGCGGTCGGACCAGCCGCACCAGCGTGTACAGAAACCGCCCGATTTCGGGGAAAACGCTTGCAGGGTAATTGGTGGTTTCGCCCTCGAGCGCCTGGATTACGGCATTGATCGGCCGCACCGGAATGGTCGGGTCGGGTTCCATGACGTTTCCGGGTTCCGGGGCGAGGCCTAATGCTTCCTGACAACCGAGCAGGAGTCGGGTTGCCTCGAAACATTCCGGGTTTTCGCTCAAAACCCTCACTGCCTCATGTATGGCTTCCCGGTACAGCCCCGCGCGAAATAAAACCTCGGCATAATACAACCGCGCGTGCCAATCGTTTGGATGTAACTCCAGGTATGCGCTGTAATCGTCTGCCGCTTTTATCCATTGGCAGGTTGACTTGTAATGCCATGCGCGATGGACAAGTGCCTCCGCGCACGTTTCATGAAATTCAATTAATTCCGAAAGCGCCCCCAGCGCCTCTTTACATTTTCCCGCGCGCATGAGATCAAGCGCGTCCTCGACTCCCACAGTCCCCTTCATCTCGTCCTCCCCGAACGATTATGTTAAGTTGAGAGTCTATCACAGGGAGCAATAAATGACAACGTGAAGGATAAAAAAGGTTATCCATAAGCAATGAAGCTGCCGAATTGGCAGCTTCAAAGTCTCATCTTTTTGAATGCTCAAGATATTAATTTCGGTATTTACCGTTTTCCCAACAACGCCTTGGCTTTCTTCAACACGTTTGCTGTGGTGAAGCCAAAGTGTTCGCCGACGCGTTCGGCGGGACCGCTGAGGCCGAACCCGTCTTGGGTCACATAGTCGCCGTCTTCGGTCGCGATGGACTCCCATCCCATGCGAATGCCGGCTTCGATCACCAGGCGGCGGCGCACGGTGGGAGGGAGAACCATTTGTTGGTAATCGCGCGGTTGGGCGCGGAAAATTTCCAGGCTGGGCATGGAAACTACGCGGACAGCCGTGCCGTCTTTTTCCAACTCGATGGCGGCTTCGACGGCAAGGTGCATTTCCGATCCGGTGGCGATCAGGATCAGCTCGGGGTCGCCTTTGCACCCGCGCAACACATAACCACCGTTTTCCACTCCATCGACGGGGGCGATGTCGGTTTCCAAGCGGTTATAATTGGGCAGGTTTTGGCGTGTGAGGATCAACGCCGTCGGTCCCGTCGTGTTCTTCAGAGCCAATTCCCACGCGACGGCGGCTTCTGCGGCATCGCCTGGACGGATTACGGTCAGACCAGGAATCGAACGCAACGCGGCGACGTGCTCGACGGGCTGGTGGGTCGGGCCGTCTTCGCCAACGAAAATCGAATCGTGCGTGAAGATGTAGATGACTGGCAGGCGCATGAGCGACGCCAGCCGAACCGACGGACGCATGTAATCGGAGAACACCAGGAACGTGGCGCCAAAGGGGCGGAATGTGCCGTGCAGGGTCATGCCGTTCATGATGGCGCCCATGGCATGTTCGCGAACACCAAAGTGAAGGTTGCGGCCTTCAAAAGCTCCCGGGGCGACGCTGGGCGAATTCTTAATTAACGTGTTGGTGGAAGGTGCCAGATCTGCCGACCCGCCCACGAGCCAGGGAATTTGCACCGCGTAGGCGTTTTCCGCCGCTCCTGCGGATTTGCGCGTCGCCGAGGGCTTGTCTTCCGGCGCGGGACGCAACGGACGCAAGTCCGGCAATGGCTGTGTCAGGTGGTCGTTGAATGCGTTGCGCACTTCCGACGGCGCGGCGTCGTAGGTCGCCTGCCACGCTTTTTGCGCCGCCACGCCGCGTTCGGCGGCAACGGCCCAGGCGGTGTAATCGGCAGCGGGAACGTCGAAATCTTTGTCCGGATCAAGCCCCAGGGCCTTTTTGGTCAGGCGTACTTCGTCCGGGCCCAACGGCGCGCCATGGCTGGAAGCTTTCCCGCCCTTGTTCGGGGAACCTTTACCGATGACGGTGCGCCCGATGATCAGCGATGGGCGGTCGGTTTCCGCGCGCGCTTCGGTCAGGGCTTCGTTCATCTGGTCGAAATTGTGGCCATCGACACGCTGAACGTGCCAGCCGTAGGCTTCGAAACGCTTTGCCACATCTTCGCGGCTGAAGGTCAGCTCGGTAGAACCTTCGATGGAAATTTCATTATCGTCGTAGAAGAAAATCAGGCGTCCGAGACCATGGTGCCCGGCGAACGAAGCCGCTTCGGCAGAGATGCCTTCCATCAGGTCGCCATCGCTGACGATGCCGTAAATCCGGTGGTCGGCCAATTCGCCGAATCGTGCGTGCATCATTTCGGCGGCCAGCGCCATGCCCACGCCGTTGCCAAAGCCTTGCCCGAGCGGACCGGTGGTGGTTTCGACACCGGGGGTGTGGTGGACTTCCGGGTGGCCGGGCGTCATCGAACCGAGTTGGCGGAAATTTTTGACTTCTTCGAGCGGAACATCGTATCCCGTGACGTGTAACATGGCGTAAATCAGCATTGAACCGTGACCGGCGGACAGAATGAAGCGGTCGCGGTTGGGCCAGGCGGGGTCTGCGGGGTTATAGTTCAGGTGATAATACCACAGCAACGCGGCGAAGTCGGCACATCCCATGGGCATTCCGGGGTGGCCGCTGTTGGCTTTTTCGACGGCGTCGATTGCAAGGCCGCGAACGGTGCGTGCCAGCCGTGCCAGCAGGTCTTTGTCAATGGCAGGGGCATTGGCAACGGTGGTGGGGGTCATGAATCCATTATCCTGAACAATTTGCGCTCGCGCGGGCGAACGGGATGGAAATGAACCCGCCCAGGGGCGGTCGTGTCAATGAGGGAGGTGGGGGTAATGTTAAAAGGGTGAGATGGAAAGCAAAAATTTTTACGGAAATGCGGTTCCATGTTTCGGAATCCCGTTTCGGGCTTCACCGCACTCTCGATTTCCCGTTGTGCCCATGCGCGGCGGGTCGATTGGTTGCAGGAAACCTATCCGAGATAACCCCGCATGTCCGAAGCCATCGCCAACCCGAACGATTCGCCTTCCCCCGTCCGACCCGGTATCCGGTGGGGGGTGCTGGCGGTGTGCACGGCGATGCAACTGGCGTGGTTTGTTGGGCTTTTTGGGGCAAAAAGCTTCTGGCTCGACGAGATACTCAGCATCCGCTTTGTCCAGCATTCGTTTGGCGGAATGATCGACGTGTTGCTCCAGGACGTGCACCCGCCGGGCTTTTACGTTTTCCTGTGGGGATGGGCGCGGGCGGTTCCCGAGACGGAAATCGCCTTGAGGGGGCTGCCGCTCGTGTTTTCCATCGGGGTATTGGTGCCGCTTTGGGTGCTGGTAAGGCGGTTGGCGGACGAACGAATCGCGC